>NZ_BAABNJ010000008.1:0-188995 GCF_040362265.1 Candidatus Pelagadaptatus aseana | reverse complement strand
ACATGATCCAGGTTGAGTTGAACGGTGATACCATTCAGTACCCAACCAAGGGTCGTCACGGTGGTTCCAAGGTTTACATGCAGCCTGCATCTCAGGGTACTGGTGTAATTGCCGGCGGTGCCATGCGCTCCGTACTGGAACTGGCTGGTGTACAGAACGTACTGGCTAAGTGTTACGGTTCTACTACCCCTGTGAACATCGTACGTGCTACCTTCCAAGCTCTGAAAGAAATGGCTTCTCCAGAGTCTGTAGCAGCGCGTCGCGGTAAGAGCGTAGAAGAAATCACAAACTAATCAGCTTCGGCTGGTTAGTTTAATTAGAACCATAGTTGGAATAGAACCATGGCTAAGAAAATGATTAAAGTGACTCAGGTGAAAAGCGTTGCTGGCCGCCTGAAGAATCACAAAGCCTGCGTTGCCGGCCTGGGCCTGCGTCGCATTGGTCACACCGTTGAAGTTGAAGATACTCCTTCTGTTCGCGGCATGATCAACAAAGTTAATTATCTGGTTAAGGTAGAGGGTGAATAAGATGCGTCTGAATACGCTGAGTCCCGCTCCGGGCCGTACTCACAGCAAAAAGCGCGTTGGTCGCGGTATCGGTAGTGGTGTTGGTAAAACTGCTGGTCGTGGTCACAAAGGTTTGAAGTCCCGTTCAGGCGGTTCTGTTAAGCCGGGTTTTGAAGGCGGTCAAATGCCTTTGCAGAAGCGCTTGCCGAAGTTTGGTTTCACTTCCCGTATTGGTCGTGTAACTGCTGAAGTACGTACTTCCGAGCTGAACCTGATTGAAGGTGAAGTTGTAGATCTGGAAACCTTGAAGCAAGCCGATGTAATCAGCAACAACATGAAGCGAGCCAAGATCTTCTTGTCTGGTGAAGTGAAGAAGGCTGTTACTGTTAAAGGTTTGGCTGTAACCAAGGGCGCTAAAGCAGCCATCGAAGCTGCTGGCGGTAAAGTAGAAGACTAATTCATTAGTTAAAAAAGGTGAGGTGGCAATGGCAACTAATATGCCATTAGCAAACCAGAAAGGATTAGGCGAGCTTTGGGCTCGCCTTCGTTTTCTTTTTCTGGCCATTATTGTCTATCGTGTTGGTACCCATATTCCAGTACCTGGTATAGATCCTGATCAGATCGCAAACCTGTTTAATGCAAATCAGGGAACCATCCTTGGTTTGTTTAATATGTTTTCAGGTGGCGCTTTGGAACGCATGAGTATTCTGGCGTTGGGTATTATGCCCTATATTTCTGCCTCGATTATCATGCAGTTGATGTCTGCTGTGACGCCAAGCCTTGAGCAGCTGAAGAAAGAAGGTGACGCTGGTCGACGGAAGATTAACCAATATACCCGTTATTTAACGGTGGTTCTGGCTTTGGTTCAGGGCATTGGTATGTCGGTTGGTTTTTCTGGCCAGGCTTACATGACCGGCTTTAGCTTCTACTTCATTGCGGTTACCTCGCTGGTTGCCGGCGCTGTATTTATGATGTGGTTGGGCGAGCAAATTACCGAGCGTGGTATCGGCAACGGTATTTCAATGCTGATCTTTGCGGGTATTGTCGCGGGCTTGCCTAGTGCTGTTGGTCAAGCGTTTGAAAGTGCTCGACAAGGTGATTTGCACATCTTGGTATTACTGGGTGTGACTATTCTGGCCGTTGCCATTATTTGGTTTGTGGTGCGCATGGAACGTGGTCAGCGCCGGATTACCGTTAATTATGCGAAACGTCAGCAAGGCCGTAAGGTGTTTGCCGCGCAGAGCAGTCACTTGCCATTGAAGGTTAATATGGCAGGTGTTATCCCGGCAATTTTTGCTTCAAGTATCCTGTTGTTCCCAGCGTCGATCGCACAGTGGTTCGGCCAGGGTGGCGAAGGTGCCGGCAGTGAGTTTTTGCAGGAGTTGGCACTGGCGATCGGCCCGGGTCAGCCTCTGAACTTTATTTTGTTTGCAGCTCTGATCATCTTCTTCTGTTTCTTCTATACAGCGTTGATGTTCAATCCGAAAGAAGTTGCTGACAATCTGAAAAAATCCGGTGCGTATATCCCTGGTATTCGCCCCGGTGAGCAGACTGCTAAATATATCGATAATGTTTTGACCCGTTTGACTGTGGTTGGCGCTATCTATATCGCGGCGGTCTGTTTGTTGCCACAGTTCCTGGTAGTAGCTACTAACGTACCTTTCTATCTGGGTGGCACCTCACTACTGATTGTTGTGGTAGTGGTAATGGACTTTATGTCCCAAGTGCAGTCACATCTGATGTCTCATCAGTATGATTCACTAATGAAGAAAGCAAACCTCAAAGGCTATGGATCTAGCAGGTAATTTCCTGTATGATTTGCGGCCGCTGATTTAGTAGGTGATTTGAAACATGAAAGTTCGTGCTTCAGTTAAGAAGATTTGCCGAAACTGCAAAGTTGTACGTCGTAAAGGTGTTCTGCGAGTAATCTGCAGCGCCGAGCCTCGTCACAAGCAGCGTCAAGGCTAAGCAACAGGTCACACTGTTGCATGGGGGCGTTGACTGTCGCGCGGTGAGAAATCGCCGCGCTATTGCTATTTAGTGCCTTTGTAGCTATCCTTTCGCGCCTTAATTTGGCGAGGGTGGCTGCAGGTGCTGTCAACGCTGCAATATATAGATATACGTGGAGTAAAGTAGATGGCCCGTATTGCTGGTGTCAACATACCAGATAACAAACACGCCGTTATTTCCCTGACTTATGTTTACGGAATCGGTCCAACCAGTGCGAAGCAAATCTGTGCTGCTACAAATGTCGCTGAGAATGCCAAAATTGGTGATCTGAGCGAGGAGCAGATTGATGCACTTCGTGGCGAAGTGGCGAAATTCACCGTTGAAGGTGATCTTCGTCGTGAAGTGTCAATGAGTATTAAGCGTCTGATGGATCTCGGTTGCTACCGTGGTTTGCGTCACCGCCGCAGTCTGCCCGTTCGCGGTCAGCGCAGCAAGACCAATGCTCGTACCCGCAAGGGACCTCGTAAACCAATTAAGAAGTAAGAATTTATTTCTTATTACTTTGTAACGATATAAGTTAGGAAGAATTGCTATGGCCAAGCCAGGTAATAAATCAACTGGTCGTAAGAAAGTTAAAAAGACTGTGGTAGATGGCGTTGCCCACATCCACGCTTCTTTCAATAATACGATCGTAACGATCACTGATCGTCAGGGTAACACCCTGAGCTGGGCAACTGCAGGTGGCTCCGGCTTCCGTGGTTCCCGTAAAAGCACCCCGTTCGCGGCGCAGGTTGCAGCTGAGCGCGCTGGTGAAGCAGCTAAAGAATATGGTCTGAAGAACCTGGACGTTGAAGTTAAAGGTCCTGGCCCAGGTCGTGAGTCTGCTGTTCGCGCTCTGAACAATGTTGGTTATAAGATTACCAACATCACTGACGTCACGCCGATTCCTCATAACGGCTGTCGTCCGCCGAAGAAACGTCGTGTATAAGGGGGCTTAGAAAATGGCACGTTATATTGGACCAACTTGTAAGCTGTCTCGTCGTGAAGGAACTGACCTGTTCCTGAAGAGCGGTGTACGTCCTCTGGACTCAAAATGTAAAGCTGAAAACGCTCCTGGTCAGCACGGTGTCCGTCGAGGTCGTCTGTCTGACTACGGTGTTCAGCTTCGTGAAAAACAAAAAGTTCGTCGTACCTACGGCGTACTGGAAAAGCAATTCCGCAGCTACTACAAAGAAGCGGCTCGTCTGAAAGGTGCAACCGGTGAAAACCTGCTGCAACTGCTGGAGCGTCGTTTGGATAACGTAGTATATCGCATGGGCTTTGGCTCTACTCGCGCGGAAAGTCGTCAGCTGGTTTCTCACAAATCCATTACTGTTAATGGTCAGGTAGTTAACATTCCTTCTTTCCAGGTGAAAGTAGGTGATGTTGTCGCTGTTCGTGAGAAGTCTAAAAATCAGCTGCGCATTCAGCAAGCTCTGACTCTGGCCGGTAATCGCGCTGAAGTTGAGTGGGTAGATGTAAACGCCGATAAGAAAGAGGGCACCTTTAAGCGTGTTCCTGATCGTGCGGATCTGCCAGCAGAAATTAACGAAAACCTCATCGTAGAACTTTACTCTAAGTAAGGTAAATCACTAAAGGTGTGAGTATGCAGAGTGCTGTAAACGAGTTTTTGACCCCGCGTCATATCGACGTTACCGAGATTGATTCTACCCGTGCAAAAGTGGTTTTAGAGCCGCTCGAGCGTGGCTTTGGTCATACTCTGGGTAACGCGCTGCGTCGCATCCTTCTGTCTTCTATGCCTGGTTGCGCGATTACAGAAGTTGAGATTGATGGTGTACTGCATGAGTACAGTGCCATTGAAGGTGTGCAGGAAGATGTTATCGAGATCCTGCTGAACCTGAAGGGTGTTGCTATCGTCATGCATGGCAAAGACAGCGCTGTTCTGTCCGTCAGCAAGAAAGGCCCCGGTGTTGTTACCGCTGGTGATATTCAGGTAGATCACGAAGTTGAGATCATGAACCCTGAGCATGTTATTGCCAATGTAACCGGTGATATTGATCTGAACATGAAGTTGACCGTTGCTCGCGGTCGCGGTTATCAGCCAGCTGATGCCCGTCGTAGCGACGATGATGAAACTCGTGCAATTGGCCGTCTGCAGCTGGACGCCACTTACAGCCCTGTACAGCGTCTGGCTTACAGTGTTGAAAGTGCTCGTGTGGAGCAGCGCACTGACTTGGACAAGCTGGTTTTGGATCTGGAAACCAACGGTACCATCGATCCAGAAGAAGCTATCCGTCGTGCGGCTACCATCCTGCAGCAGCAACTGGCAGTGTTTGTTGATCTGGAAAGCGAAAGCCAGGCTGAGCCTGAGCAGAAAGAAGAAGAGGTTGATCCTGTTCTGCTGCGTCCGGTCGATGATCTGGAGCTGACTGTACGTTCCGCTAACTGTCTGAAAGCAGAAAACATCTACTACATTGGTGACCTTATTCAGCGTACCGAAGTCGAGCTTCTCAAGACTCCGAACCTGGGTAAAAAGTCTCTTACCGAGATTAAAGACATTCTGGCTTCTCGCGGTTTGTCACTTGGTATGCGCTTGGAAAACTGGCCTCCAGCCAGTCTGAAAAGCGACGATTAATTGATTGAGATGGCCGCGTTGGCACGTTTAGCGCGGCTGGTATTTTAAAGATTACTGAAGCTTATCTTCAGCAATCGAAAAGAAAGGATTTAGAGTTATGCGTCATCGTCATAGTGGCCGTCAGCTGAATCGCAACAGTTCTCACCGTAAAGCCATGTTTAAGAACATGACTATCTCTCTGGTTGAGCACGAGTTGATCAAAACTACACTGGCCAAAGCCAAAGAACTGCGCACCGTTGCAGAACCTTTGATTACCCTGTCCAAAAACGACAGTGTTGCTAACCGTCGTCTGGCTTTCAGTCGTTTGGGCAACAAAGCTGCTGTAGGCAAATTGTTCCAAGAGTTGGGTCCTCGTTACCAAGCTCGTCCTGGTGGTTATATCCGCATTCTGAAATGTGGTTACCGCGCAGGTGACAAAGCGCCAATGGCTTATGTTGAACTGGTTGATCGTCCAGTTGCGGCTGAGGCAGTTGAAGAAGATTGATATCTTTTTCACTCAGGCATAAAAAAACCGGCTATTAGCCGGTTTTTTTATGCCTGAAATTTTGCGTCTTAGTGTGAAAACTCAGGGGGTTGGTTGATGTCCATTTGTTCTGGTTTTAGCTCGAGAATGGCATAGCGTTTCCAGACTTCTTTTTCGACAAATAATTTAAATATGTCAGGGTCGAGATGCTGATCGGCCACCATATTATTCATAATTTTGAGAGCGGTTCCGATTTTCATAGGGTCTTTGTAAGGCCGCTCACTTGCCGTTAAAGCTTCAAATACATCGGCAATGGCCATCATTCGCGCAGGTATGGATAACTGTTCCCGTGTGAGGCCTTTAGGAAAGCCTGTGCCATCCATGCGTTCATGATGACCGCAGGCATACTCAGGTACACGCTTTAACTTTTCGGGAAAAGGCAGTGATTCCAGCATGTCTACCGTGACCACCATATGATCATTGATGATCTGTCGCTCTTCGTTTGTCAGCGTGCCCTTGGCAATGCATAGGTTGTACACTTCATCATCATCCAGTAGCGGCTGTGGATTGCCATTCGCATCGATCCAGCTCTGGGTTGCCAACTGCTTGATGCGGTCTTGCTTTTCAGGGGCCATGTACTCGCCGCCCTTGTTGCAAGTCACTAAAAAAGCCAGGTCTTCATCCAGTTGACTCAAGGAATTATCGAGCTTGATCTTGAGGTCATCTGTAAATTCCGGGTTGTTAAGTAGCTGCTTGTAGTGATCTCTTTCGAGTTGCGCTCTTTTGCTGGAAAACCTGGCTTTAATAAGTTCAATGCGATCACTCATTAGGTGAAGCTTGGTGGATTTGTCCAATACGCTGTCAGGTGTGGCGAGTTTGCCGCAGTCGTGTAGCCAGGACGCCACGCTGAGTTCGTACCAGTCATCTTCATTGAGATGAAAGTCCCGGAAGGTGCCAGTATCCTCACAGGCGGCTTGAGCGATCATTTCCGTCAGCAGCGGAATGCGCTGACAGTGGGCGGATGTATGTGGTGATTTGGCGTCGATTGCTTTGGCGATGCATCTGATAAAGGCATCCAGTAACTCTTTCAGGTCTTTTACCAGCAACTGATTATTGAGGCCTATGGCTGCATAATTGGCCAGAGCTGTAATCAATTGAATGGATCTGTCTGAAAAGCCCGTCGTTATTCCGTCTTGAGTCGTTTTGGCGTTAATCAGCTGTAGAACGCCAATAACATCGCCGTCGTGATTGAGTAATGGTTCTACCAGAAAAGACTGAGAGCGATAATCAAACTGTTGATCGAAACTTTTGGTGCCGCTGAAATCGTAGTTTTTATCTCGGTATGCGTCTTCTATGACAATGGTCTGCTTTAAATGAACGCTGGCGCTGGCGACGTTATTGAGATTTGGCTCGCCATCGCGGGTAAACAATGAAACCTGATTGTCCGGCAGAATTTCAGGTCGCTTGCTGGAATCCAGATTTAAGCTGTCATTGATTAGAAATTCGAAGCTCAGGGTTTTACTTTGGTCTTGGCCTTTAACCAGATACAAGGTTCCTGCGTCGGCGTTGGCGAAATGTTTGGCTTCACGCAAAATTCGCTCGATTAACGCCTGAGTGTTGGGCTCAGCAGAAAGCTCGACTAAAAGATTCCTCTGTTGGTCGATAAGAATTTGCCGGTCCAGTGCCGAGGCGGCAAAGTCGGCAAATATACTCATGGCGATTTCATCTGTAGATGAAAAGCTCGTCAGTTGATTCTGTTCATCACGGGCATTGATAAGCTGAAAAACACCCAATACACCATCGTGCTTGTGGTGGCTAATCGGGATACAGAGGATAGATTCGGTGGTGTAGTTATGGTCACGGTCGAATAAATAGGTGCCAGTAAAATCCTGTTCGGAATAGCGATAAATATCTGGAATGTTGACTGTGCAATTGTTGTGATAACTGTAGCTGGAGGCGTTGGTTGAATCTGGGATGCCGTTGTCATAAAGCGGGATATGTGGAATATCGCTTTCACTGGCAAAGGCGTTGGTGCTGATGTTGAGTTTGTGGTTGATGAACAGTGAGTGTTTCAGGTGTTGTTGCGAACCGTTCGTCTGTGACAGATAAAGGGTGCCGCCTTCTGCGTTGGTCAGCTCAAGTGCTGCGTCAAGCAGGACTTTACATAAACCCTCAACGTCGTGTTCATGAGCAATATCCTGTGCGGTGGCGAGAATAAAGCGCAGGGTCTCGTTAGTCAGGGAGCTACTATCTGTGGGGCTCAAAGCAAAAGTCCTGTGATTTGGCTGAATGCCAGTTTCTACTGTGTTGGGCTATAGCAGAAGTGTAGAAGTTATTTGGCCGCTCTTCACGGCCAGATTAATCCCGGCCATAGTGATCATCAAAGCGCTGAATGTCGTCTTCGCCAAGGTAGCTGCCCGATTGGACCTCGACAATTTCCAGAGGAATGGAGCCGGGGTTCTTCAGTCGATGTTTGATGCCCAGGGGGATATAGGTCGATTCGTTCTCAGTCACCAAAAAGGTCTGGTCGCCTTTGGTCACTTCTGCTGTACCCTTCACCACAATCCAGTGTTCCGCGCGATGATGATGCATTTGCAGGCTCAGTTGTGCACCCGGTTTGACTACGATTCGCTTTACCTGAAATCGGTGGCCTTGATCGATGGAGTCGTAATAGCCCCACGGACGATACACCTTGCGATGAAAGTGGGCCTCGTTGCGTTTGGCGTGTTTCAGTTTCGCGACCACTTCTTTGACTTTTTGCACCTGATTTTGATGCGCGACCATAATGGCGTCGTCGCTCTCGACAATAATTAGGTTTTCCACACCGATACTGGTCACCAATTTGGAATCGGACTGGACAAAGCAGTTGTGCGTATCAATGGCGATGGTGTCGCCTTTTAAAATATTGCCCTGATCATCTTTGGGGGAGATGTCCCAAAGTGCCGTCCAGGAGCCGACATCGCTCCAGCCACAATCCATGGGGATAACCGCCGCGTCCTGGGTTTTTTCCATAACGGCATAATCAATCGAATCTTCCGGGCACAGTAAAAAGGCATTGCTATCGGGTCGAATAAAGTCGCTGTCAACCTGACTTTGATTCATGGCCATCTGGCAGTGCTTGAGTATCTTAGGGGCGTGTTGCTGCAGTTCCTCGAGATAGCGTTTTGCCGGTAACAGAAAAATACCGCTGTTCCATGAATAGTCACCGCTGTCGAGATAGCTCTGGGCCGTTTCTTGATCCGGTTTCTCCACAAACTCGGCGACAGCAAAGCCGTCACCGATAACAGCGCCTGAGCGTATATAGCCATAGCCAGTGTTGGCGTGATCGGGAATGATGCCGAAGGTGACCAGTTTGCCCTGTTGTGCCAAAGGTGTGGCCTGGTGAACGGCGGCAATAAATGCGTCGGTGTTTTGAATGGCATGATCCGCCGCCAATACCAGAAGCAGTGCATCGGGATCATTCTGGCTCGCCTGTAAGGCCGCCAAAGCAATGGCCGGGGCGGTGTTGCGGCCAGCCGGCTCCAGAATAATGCCCGAGTGATCCAGTGCTGACGCGCGCATTTGCTCGGCTACGGTAAACCGGTGTTCTTCGCCACAGATAATCAGTGGTGGTTGAAATTCCGAGTCTAGCAAACGGCTGGCGGTTTCCTGCAGCATGGTCTGCTCGCTGATCAGGGGTAAAAACTGTTTTGGATAGTGGGAGCGGGACAGGGGCCAGAGTCGCGAGCCGCTGCCCCCGGCCATAATAACGGGCAACATATTTCGGGTCTTTATCAGTCTGTAAAGCAGCGACACTACACTGCAAGCCGGTTTGGGTTCAAGACCTGGAGTGTGATAGCCAAAAAGCTTTATAATTTGCCGTTTGCCCTGATAAGTGGAACTGGACTGTGGATACCATCTATGTGCGTGGCGCACGCACTCATAACCTGAAGAACATTGATATCGATCTTCCTCGCGACAAGCTGATTGTGATTACCGGTTTGTCCGGGTCCGGTAAGTCCTCACTGGCTTTTGATACCTTGTATGCCGAGGGTCAGCGTCGCTATGTAGAGTCACTTTCTACCTATGCTCGCCAGTTTCTGTCGATGATGGAAAAGCCGGATGTGGATCATGTGGAGGGCTTGAGTCCCGCCATCTCCATTGAACAGAAGTCCACATCCCACAATCCTCGCTCCACAGTGGGCACTATTACTGAAATTTACGATTACCTGCGTTTGTTGTTTGCCCGGGTAGGGGAGCCTCGTTGTCCGATTCACGGTGAGCCGCTGGCGGCACAAACCGTGAGTGAAATGGTGGATCAGGTACTGGCCCTGCCCGAGGGCAGTAAAATCATGTTGTTGTCACCGATTGTGCGGGATCGTAAAGGCGAGCACTTACACACTTTTGAGCAGCTGCGCCGCGATGGTTTTGTTCGGGCCCGTATTGATGGTCTGGTGGTGGATCTGGACGATGTGCCCGAGCTGGATAAAAAGAAGAAGCACACCATCGAAGTGGTCGTTGACCGCTTTAAAGTGCGTGATGATCTGCAGATACGTCTGGCTGAGTCGTTTGAAACGGCAATTGAATTAAGTGGCGGGCTGGCTTCCATTAGTTATATGGAGGAAGGCGCGGGTGAAGACAGGCTGTTCTCTGCCAAACACGCATGCCCGGTATGTGATTATTCACTGTCCGAGCTTGAGCCGCGCTTGTTCTCTTTTAACAATCCTGCCGGTGCCTGTCCCAGTTGTGACGGTTTGGGTGTCAGCCAGTTTTTTGATGAAGACAAGGTGGTGCAATTTGCTGAGGCCTCACTGGCAGAGGGGGCCATCAGGGGATGGGATAGACGCAATTTTTACTACTTTCATTTATTGACGTCTCTGGCGGAGCACTACGGTTTTTCCATCGATACACCCTGGCAGGAGTTGGCGGCCAAGCACCGCAAAGCCATTCTCTATGGCTCCGGCAACGAAGTGATTAATTTCAGTTACACCAACGATCGCGGTGATGTGCACCAGCGCAATCACACCTTTGAGGGGGTGATTCCCAATATGAATCGCCGCTACAAGGAGACTGAATCCCAGAGTGTGAGGGAGGAGTTGGCGAAATATGTATCGAGCCAGAATTGCCCGGAATGTGACGGCTCGCGTTTGCGCCGTGATGCCCGCAACGTCTTTGTGGATGATCGAACTCTGCCCGAGTTGACGGCCTTGCCAGTAGGAGAGGCCTTTGATTACTTCACGGCGCTGGCGTTTGAAGGCGGGCGCGCTGAGATTGCCGAAAAGATCCTGAAAGAGCTGCGTGACCGTTTTAAATTTCTGGTGGATGTGGGGCTGAATTATCTGACCCTTGATCGCAGTGCGGAAACCCTGTCGGGTGGTGAGGCGCAACGCATTCGACTGGCCAGCCAGATTGGTGCAGGTCTGGTGGGGGTTATGTACATTCTCGATGAGCCTTCCATCGGATTGCACCAGCGAGACAATGATCGCCTACTCAAGACCCTGACCCATTTGCGCGATCTGGGTAATACCGTGATTGTCGTAGAGCACGATGAGGATGCCATTCGTCTGGCCGATCACGTGGTGGATATTGGCCCTGGGGCGGGTGTCCACGGAGGTGAAGTCGTCGCTCAGGGTGACGTTAAAGCCATTATGGGCAATCAGAATTCTCTCACCGGTAAATACCTGTCCGGTGTCGAGGCGATCGAAATCCCCTCGGCGCGGACGCCATACCCGGACAAGCAATTGGTGTTAAAGGGGGCATCGGGAAACAATCTGCAGGATGTCACTCTGGAGATTCCGGTAGGTTTGATGACCTGTGTCACAGGTGTTTCGGGTTCCGGTAAATCTACCCTGATCAATGCCACGCTTTATCCTCTGGCGGCGACGGCGCTGAATGGTGCCACCACGTTAAAGGCGGCCCCTCATAAAGCGGTGGAGGGTATGGATCATTTTGATAAGTGTGTCGATATTGATCAGAGCCCCATTGGTCGCACTCCTCGCTCTAATCCAGCCACCTACACCGGCATTTTTACTCCGATTCGTGAGTTGTTTGCAGGCACCCAGGAGTCCCGCTCGCGGGGCTATAAACCCGGACGTTTCAGTTTCAACGTCAAAGGCGGGCGCTGTGAGGCCTGTCAGGGCGATGGTGTGGTCAAAGTAGAGATGCATTTTCTGCCCGACGTCTATGTGCCTTGCGATGTCTGTAAGGGCAAGCGCTATAACCGCGAAACGCTGGAGATCAAATACAAGGGCAAAAATATTCACGAAGCGCTGGATATGACGGTTGAAGATGCCCGTGAGTTCTTTGATGCCATTCCGTCCATTGCCAAAAAATTGCAAACTCTGATGGATGTTGGTCTTTCTTATATACGTCTGGGGCAGGCCGCGACGACCCTGTCGGGCGGTGAAGCCCAGCGAGTGAAGCTGGCCAAAGAGTTGTCCAAGCGCGATACCGGTAAAACCCTGTACATACTCGATGAGCCAACCACGGGATTGCACTTCCATGATATCAAGCAGCTGTTGCAGGTACTGCATCGATTGCGTGATCACGGCAATACCGTGGTGGTGATTGAGCACAATCTGGATGTTATTAAAACCGCCGACTGGTTGGTGGATCTGGGGCCCGAAGGGGGCAGTGGTGGTGGTCAGATCATTGCCTCCGGAACCCCCGAGACGGTGGCAAAGCTGCCGCAGTCGCACACGGGGCGCTTCCTTAAGTCAATGCTCAAATAGCCCGAATGGCCTGAAAAGCCGGTTTGAACTGAAGGTTGTCGTTTTTTGCCCGTTGGCGTGATTTTTTATGTCTTGACGGGCTTTAGACATAACTTTCATTTATTAAAAGTATAAGTTTTAACTATTAATTTTTTATGTTCATTTCCTATACAGTTGCACCCTCGCGATTTTTGGAGAACCTTGCCGGGTCGTCCTTTTAACCTTCAGCTGTTGGTTTAAAAGGCAAAAGTCGTGGTAACGGACAGCTAAACGTGGCGTTCAAAAGACGCCGCTGTCTGCCATAACTCCCCCCAAAGATAGCCATTCAAGAGCGATCAAGGGGTCTTTTATCCAAAGAGGAGGGAATGACGTGATCATTGGAATCCCTAAGGAAACTTGCCCGGGCGAGAACCGCGTTGGCTTGATTCCTCAAAATGTTGCAGCGCTGGTCAAATTGGGCCGCGACGTAATTATTGAAACTGGTGCTGGTGACGCCGCAGGACACGCGGATGCTGCCTACACTGAAGCGGGCGCTAGCGTAGTGTCTCGTGCCGAAGTATTTGAAAAGGCCGAAATTGTTGTTCAGGTACAAACCCCGGGTTTGAACGAGGACACAGGTGCTGAAGATCTCAACAGCATCAAGAGCGGTCAGGTTCTGGTGGGTATGATGGACCCGCTGGCCAATCCCGAATTTGCCAAGACCTTGGCTGACAAGCAGGTGACTGGTGTTGCGATGGAACTGATTCCTCGTATTACCCGCGCCCAGTCCATGGACGTGCTGTCATCCAATGCCATGATCGCCGGCTACAAAGCTGTGCTGATCGCTGCCAGCGAGTTGCCTTCCATGTTCCCGATGAACATGACTGCTGCTGGTACTCTGAGTCCTGCTCGCGCCTTTATTATGGGTGCTGGTGTTGCCGGCCTGCAGGCCTGTGCGACCGCCAAGCGTCTGGGTGCAGTGGTTGAGGCTTACGATGTGCGCCCTGCGGCTCGCGAGCAGATCCTGTCTGTTGGTGCCAAGCCGGTTGAGTTGAACATTGAAGCTGAGGACACCGAAACGTCCGGTGGTTACGCCAAAGAAGCATCCGCTGACTTTATCGCCAAGCAGCAGGCTGCTATGGCTGACGTACTGTCTCAGCAGGATGTGGTGATTACCACGGCTGCGGTTCCCGGTAAGAAGTCTCCAATTCTGGTGACTGCCGAGATGGTTAATAAGATGAAGCCTGGCTCTGTGATCGTGGATCTTGCCGCTGAGAAAGGCGGTAACTGCGAATTGACCAAGCTGGGTGAAATTGTTGTGGTTAACGGCGTCAAAATCGTTGGCCCGAAAAATGTTCCATCGACTGTGGCTTCTCACGCCAGTCAGATGTACGGCAAGAACATTGAGAACTTGCTGGCTCACCTGATTGATGAAGAAGGCAATCTGAACCTGGACTACGAAGACGAAATTATTCGTGAAACCGTAGTTTCTCTCAATGGCGATGTACCACAGCCACGCATGCGTGATCTGCTGGGTATGCCTGAACTTCCCTCTGAGACCGCTGAAGCGGCAGATGCATAAGGAGATTTGAGATGGATATTACTGTTCTTCAGCTGACTCTGTTTGTTCTGGCTGTCTTCCTGGGCTTTGAACTGATTACCAAGGTACCACCGACTCTGCACACTCCGCTGATGTCCGGTACCAACGCCATTTCCGGTATTACTATCGTGGGTGCAATTCTGGCAGCCGGTCACGGCGGTAGCCAAACCATGGTTAACGTGCTGGGCTTTATCGCGGTTACTCTGGCAACCATCAATGTAGTGGGTGGCTTTATGGTGACCAACCGCATGCTGGCGATGTTCAAGAGGAAGTAAGTCATGAATGCAAACTTGATCGAAATCGCCTACATCGTTGCGGCGTCCCTGTTTATTCTGGGTATCAAGGGCTTGTCCAAGCCTAAAACTGCAGTTCGTGGCAACCAGCTGGCTGCTACCGGTATGCTGGTGGCTATTGTTGTTACTCTGCTGAACAACGAAGTCGTCAGTTACGAGTGGATCATTGCCGGTGCAGTTGTCGGTACCCTTGTTGGCGCAACTCTGGCTATCAAAATCCAGATGACTGCCATGCCTCAGCTGATTGCTCTGCTGAATGGCTTTGGTGGTGGTGCTTCTCTGGCCATTGCTGCTGCCGAGTTCTTCAAGGCTCTGCCTGGTGACAACGGTGAGTTGGTGGCCAAGGTGGCTGAAGCGGCCGGCGTATCTTCTGGCATGGGCACGGTTGCCATGATTGCTACGGGTGCTGCAGTATTCATTGGTGCGGTTACCCTGACCGGTTCTTTTGTTGCCTTTGCCAAGTTGCAAGAGCTGATCGATGGTCAGCCTAAAGGCTTCCCGGGCATGAAAGTGGTTAACGCACTGCTGTTGATCGCCTCCATTATTGGTATCGGTTACCTGACCGTTGACCCAACCAATACCACGTTGTTCTGGGGTATTGTGGCCGCGGCCTGTGTGATGGGTATTCTGCTGGTTATGCCAATCGGTGGTGCTGATATGCCGGTGGTTATTGCCCTGTTGAACTCCTACTCCGGTATCGCTGCTGCGGCTGCCGGTTTTGTTATGGGCAACAGCGCACTGATCATCACCGGTTCTCTGGTTGGTGCCTCCGGTATCATCCTGACCCAGATCATGTGTGTCGCCATGAACCGTTCTCTGACCAACGTTCTGTTCGGTGTAATGGCAGAAGCGGGCGAAGCCATGGACGCTGACGAAGTTTATGCCGGCAAGGTTAAATCCAGCTCCCCTGATGAAGTGGGTATGTTGCTGGAAACCGCTCGCCGCGTTGTGATCGTACCTGGCTTTGGTCTGGCTATGGCTCAGGCTCAGCACGCTGTTCGCGATCTGTCTGACACTCTGGAAGAAATGGGTATTGAAGTTGAATACGCGATTCACCCGGTTGCCGGTCGTATGCCTGGACACATGAACGTACTGATGGCTGAAGCTGAAGTTTCCTACGACAAGCTCAAGGAAATGGACGTGATCAACCCGACCTTTGATCAGACCGATGTTGCTATCGTGATTGGTGCAAACGACGTAACCAACCCGCTGGCGCGTGAAGACAAAGGCAGCCCGATTTACGGCATGCCGATTCTGAACGTGGATAAAGCCAAGACCGTGGTTGTGGTTAAGCGTTCTCTGTCTGCCGGTTTTGCCGGCCTGCCTAACCCACTGTTTGCCAAAGACAACACTCTGATGCTGTTCGGTGACGGTAAAGGCGCGATTCTGGATCTGGTAGCTGCGTTGAAAGACGCGTAACTCAGATTCTTGAGTCCAAAAAAGCCCCGACAGCAATGCCGGGGCTTTTTTATTTGCGGGATGCGTGTCTGGCTATTTGGTTTTAGAGGGTGCCAGTCAGGCGATTGCGAATAATGTCTTCGGCATCACTCATGATTCGGTCGATCAATTCTTTGCAGGTTGGAATGTCATTGATCAGGCCGGCCACCATGCCACAGGACCAGGCGCCCAGATCCATGTCGCCTTCTTTCATGATGCGCGGGTAGACACCGGCCACTTCATCGACAATATCGTCGAAGCTGATTTTGTCGCCCAGTTCGCGTTCTTTCTCAAGGATCCTCTCTACCGCAGCGTTGGTCAGGACGCGCTCGGTATTGCGCAATGGCCGCATCACCAGGCGGGTGTCCAGTTCGCTGGCCTGCAGGATCGCCTGCTTGACGTTGTCGTGCACGGGGGCTTCCTGAGTGGCGATAAAGCGGGTACCCATGTTCATACCTTCTGCTCCCATGGCCATGGCGGCCACCAGTGAGCGGGCGTCGGCCATACCGCCGGAGGCCAGGAAAGGGATATCAAGTTCGTCCGCCGCGCGGGGTAGCAGAATCATATTCGGAATGTCGTCTTCACCGGGGTGGCCACCACATTCAAAGCCGTCGACAGACACCGCATCACAGCCAATTGATTGGGCTTTCAATGCGTGGCGCACTGACGTGCACTTGTGAATTACCTTGATGCCGGCATCTTTCAATTGCGGCATGTATTGTTGAGGGCTGCGACCGGCCGTCTCGACAACCTTTACACCGCCTTTGATGATCGCATCGATATAACCCGGGTAGTCGGGGCTGCTGACGGTGGGCAGAAACGTCAGGTTTACCGCGAAAGGTTTGTCGGTCAGGTCGCGGCATTTGGCGATTTCGTTGGCCAGATCGGCTGCGCTGCGCTGGGTCAGACCGGTGATGGTGCCCGAGCCGTTACCTTTGACCGTAATATTTACTGCTCAGGCGCTATGACGGCCTGTCATCAATTTGCTCTGGGGCTGATTGAGACACAGGTGTCGCCGGAAGTGGCAAATCTCAGCGCCAAGACGCTGTTGATCAATCAGCGTCAAATCAATCAGTCACCGTTTCAGGAGCTCAATGTGGCCATTGCCACTGATGATCCATTGATTGAGAAAGCACAGTACAAGCTGAAAAATCATCTGCAAAAAGAGGTGGATTTTACTCTGCTGGCCCGCGAATTGGGGGTTAGTCAGCGCACTCTGATTCGTCGGTTCAAGCAGGTAGTGGGTGATACGCCATTGAGCTACCTGCAAAATCTGCGCATAGAGCACGCCAAGAATTTACTGGAAAACAGCCCGCTGACGGTGGGGGATATCGTTCTTGAAGTGGGCTACACCGATGTCAGTGCATTTAATCGTCTGTTCCGACAGCGAGTCGGTTTGCCGCCTTCAGTTTATCGTCAGCAGTTCTCAACTATGGCGTAGAGTGTCGCCTCAGATATCTTTCGTCATATAGGTATGACCTTCGAGTTGCCCCCATTTGTAGTGGCGTTGTGCAGAGCGATGCACTATCTCGCGAAATCCCATGCGCGCATAGAGAGCTTTGGCGTTCGTGTTGGAGTCGGCCACATCCAGAGAGGCAGTCGTCAGGTTATTGCTTTGGCCAATGCCGATCAGGTGGTCAATCATTCGTGAGCCGTAGCCCCTGCCCTGGGGTTTAGCTGCCAGATTGCATATATAGGCTTCTCCGGATTTGGCTGGGGGAATAACCTGCTCAACCTTGAGTCCGCGCAGCAACACGCCGATACCTTTAAGCAGGCCGTAAAATCCGAAGATCTGTTTCACGGCTTGCAGCATATGCGACAGGTTATTATCGGGATTCGCCAGTGAGCCGCAGCCCACTATGGTGCCGTCGGCCACAATGACCCAGTGCTCGGAATAACTGAATTGACCTTCGCCAACAATAAAAGCCTGCCGCAGGAAGTCCAGTGACTGATCGCTGTAATCGACGGAGAAAACATAGCGGAAGGTTTTGGGTCCGGAGCTGTGAATCAGCGGTACGACCTGATCGCAATCGCCCGGGTGGGCTGGGCGAAACTCAATGTTCATGATGCTGGGTTTGGTTTGATTGATGTGTGCTCAACTCTAGCAAAGCCTGAAGGCAATAAAAAAGGGCGAGCCATATGATAAGGCTCGCCCTTTTTTGAAGGCAGCGGCTGCGTAATTACAGCGCGCCTATCGGTTCGGCAACAGACTTACAGAGGAACAATGTTACAGAGGGGTAATGTTCTCAGCCTGAGGGCCTTTCTGGCCTTGAGTTACAGTGAACTCAACTTTTTGGCCTTCGGCCAGAGTTTTAAAGCCAGAGCCAGTGATGGCGCTGAAGTGTGCAAAAACGTCTGGGCCAGACTCTTGCTCAATAAAGCCAAAACCTTTGGTTTCGTTAAACCATTTTACGGTACCGGTAACAGTGTTAGACATGGTAATCACCTGAGTTAAATTGTAAATAAATGCCTCAAAGAGGCCGTTGTCGCTTGGAAATACAGACTGGAACTTAGCAACTGCAGGTCGAGATACTACTGTCAAAACTGCGGTACTTAGGATGTAAATAAAAGACTTCTTTCTAGCTGATAGCAACTTTATAGAACCCTGCTTTTAATGTCTATAAAACTGAGTGAAGATCGCATGGAAACCGGTGATCCTATGGGTATTTAATGCGTAAACAGCCAATTAACCATAATAAACAAGGTCTTTAATGACATGATGTCTTTCAATATTCGGCAAATTTTAGGTGTTTCAGTTCTGGCTCTGTTGCTGACAGGGTGTATCGATGACTCGGCAAAGATCACCGATTGTGCCCCGGTGGGTGATCGCGTGCCCCTTTGTGGCTGGCAAAGTCCTGAAGATATGGAGCTGCTGCCGGATGGCCGAACCCTGATTGTCAGTGAAATGGAGCAGCAACATGGCGCCATTTACGGGCGCCTGTCACTGCTGGATAGTGTCGATAGCAGCAAAGTGGTTTTAAATCATCAGCGGGTACAAGGTGATGAGCGCTGGGGCAGTGCCGATTGTAAGGTGCCGCCCACGGATTATCTGGCTCCCCATGGTATTCATCTTTCGAAGCGTGCTGACGATCGTTGGCAGCTGCTGGTGGTCAATCACGGTACCCGCGAAGCCATCGAGTTTTATGAGGTGACACAGCAGGATGGCATGTTCGATATCCTCTGGCGTGGTTGTGCTGAACCACCGGCACAAACCTTCTTTAACGATGTGGTGGCGCTGCCGGAAGGCGGGCTGATGGCAACCCATATGTTTCCCAAGCCCGAAGGCAAAGTAGGAACCCTGAGCTGGGCTGAAGCCAGAGCTTTGCTGGGGTTTAATCCCGGGCACCTGTTGCACTGGGATGGCGAGGTTTTTAAGCGGGTGGGGGATTTTTCCGGAGACTACCCCAATGGCCTGCAAATCAGCCCCGATGGAGATACTCTGTTTATCAATCTCTGGTTGAATTCCAAAGTGATCAAATTCGATCGCCACGAGGCTCGTGTGATTGCTGAAGCCGATATCCTGCATCCGGACAACACCCAATGGTCTGCCGATGGCAAGCTGTTGGTGGCCTCTCACGATTTTACTTTGGGGGATATCCGATTATGCCTGTCCGATGGTCGCAAGGCTTGCCCGGGACTGTTTCGGGTGATTGAACTGGATCCGGAAACCATGCAGACCCGGCAGTTGTTGTCCCAGTCTGGAGCTCCCATGGGAGCCGGTACCGTCGTACAGCAGGTGGATGATCAGTTGTTTGTCGGGTCGTTTCTGGGCGATAGAATTTTGCGCATCCCCCATCCTGATTGACAGGGGATGGGCACAAACGGCTCAGATGGCTTTGAGCCCGTTGTTCTTTTTCTTGGCTTTGGCAGGCTTGGTCGATTTCGCTGGTGCTTCGCAGGCCTGCGCTACATATCGCTCTTCATAATCGTGAAGGATACGGTCCAGAGTTTTACCGATTTTGGTCTGGATGCGGATCATCTCGATCTTGGGCCAGGTCGACTGTTCGCCGATGCGGACCATTTTCTCAATCTCTTCCAGGCTGCGGTGTGACAGAATCTTGAATGGATTGACCATGGTGGTAGGTGGCAGGATGTTGATGTCACCCACGTAATCCTGATTGATCACAGAAGTGGAAATATTGATCATGCGATTGATGGTCGGGTAGCGACCCAGCGGTCGGCGCATGATTTCGGCTCCGGCATTAAACCATTCGCGGATGGTGCGCATGGAGGCGTTCTTGAGAATGGTGCTGATATCCGAATCCCGCTTGGCGTCGTTTACAAATGGCACCACGTGCGGATTGGTTTGACTGACGATGTAGTGATTGACGCCATAGAGTCTGGCCAGTCGTTTGGCCGGCAGATCATCGCTTACGGAACCATCCACCCACTTGCGGCTGGGCAGGTAAGCCTGACGCTCACCTCGGGGACCCTTGGCCATCAGGGTGACCGGAGGGTAGACACCGGGAACTGCGGCAGAAGCCATAATCGAGTCACGGATAAAGACGTTGGGTGAAGTAAAGGCGTTGAGCAAGCGCGAGGTTTGGTGGTGTTCAGCCGGTGCGATCGAGACATTCATATGACGCCCGGTTTTTTCGTAGGCTTCCTGGAATGTCATATCGGGGATGATTTCATCGATCTTGCTTCTGATTTCATCCACTTCCATGTGGCGCACCAGAAAGTCGTCGATCAGGCCGTGCAAGCCTTCTTTGCGGTCACGTTGAAATGCGATGGTGTCCGAGTCGAACAGTTTCATCAGTTCATCGTCGGTTTTGGTGCACACGGCACTGCCAACAAAGGAGCCGCCACTGGACCCGGAGAAAATATTGGGCAGCAGCTTCTCTTCGGTTAATGCTTTGATTACGCCCACATGAAAATACAACAGAGAGCCTGAGCCACTCATCATCAGCGCGGTGGTGCCAAAACAATGGTGGGCGCGACGGAAGAAGTCGAGCTTGTCTTCAAAGCTGATGTCTGTGGTGTCCGGGTCGGCGATGCGTTCCAGAGCGTCAACAATTTCATCGACATAATCAATGACCAGTTGCTTGGTGCCAAGTTTGGCGCGGGTGTAGAGTTCGGCTTTGCCCATGCCGCCCATATTGCCGTGAATGCCTTCATTGAGGGCTATCAACAGACCGTGGTCGTCGTGGCGTGCTCGCAGGGCGCGCAGGCGATCGAGGCGGATGCGGATCGAAACGTAGTCGAATCGGCGGGACTGATCCATGATTTTCCAGCGGTTGTTGCCGGAACTGATGTCATGCTTGCGGGCAGCCTCCGCCCATTCCTTGTAATTCTGGGCGTTGGCCATGGCCTTTTCATACTTCTTTACAGCGGAAAACATCGTGCAATCCTCGTTTACGATCTCGTTGTTGTTTTGATTATAGTGTCAAGACGTTGGCTTGGAATATACCAATGGGGTCACGCGAGGTGACATTCCCTTATCTTTTTCGGGCTTTTTATTGGGTGGGTCAGATCGGCAGCTGTTGCAGTGACAGGAACACCAGATAGAGGAAGAGTCCGCCAATCAAAATCAGGCTCCAGTACCAGCCTTTGCCCGGAGCCGGAGCCTCCGGCAGGATCAGGTCGGGATTTTGTGCTGCCAGATGATCTTTCAGCAGATCCATATTGCGGATATTGGCCTTCCAGTAAACGTCAAAGGCATCGCCGAGCACGGGGATCATGCCCACCAGCCATTCAATGCCCATATTGGCCGCCATTTTTGCCAACAGGGCTCTGGGCGCTCCGATGCGTTTGGCCTCAATCAGAATGACGGCGGAGAACAGCAAAGTCATGGTGTCGCCAATCCCGGGAATCAGTCCCAGCAGAGCGTCCCAGCCAAAACGAATGTTGGTGCCGGGAATGCGGAACTTGTTGTCCAGCAGGCTGGCGTAGTTGTCCAATCGCCCGGTCAGAGCGTGCAGTTTTTCCTGCTGGCGAATGTCGTTCTGGGTAGTTTTTGGGGCTGAATCCATGGTGTTGTTCCGGTGTTGCGCGATAAGGTCTGAATGGATCATACCGAAATATTTACCCCCTGGGTGGTATATCTCAGGGTTCGGGCTTAACCCTACACTCGGGAAAACTGATAAATTGGTTGTATTCTTTGCCACTGGCAGAGCGTCAGCTATACCAATAACTTACTTGTCTTATGAGAGGGAACTACCATGAGTCGCGTTGTGAAATTTGCTGCCACCCAGTTGGCCATTAGCTGGGATATTGAAGCCAATATGGCGAAGTGTGAGGCCACGGTCAGAGAGGCGGCGGCCAATGGTGCACAGGTTATACTGCTGCAGGAACTGTTTGAGGCGCCTTACTTCTGCAAGGTTCAGAATTACGATTATCTGGATCTGGCCAAGCCTCTGGAAGGTAATCCGCTGATCGAGCGTTTTGCGAAACTGGCTGCAGAGTTGGCCGTGGTGTTGCCGATCAGTTATTACGAGCGCGACAACAACACGTTCTTTAACTCGCTGGTGATGATCGATGCCGACGGTACGGTGCTGGATAACTACCGTAAAACCCATATTCCCGATGGCCCGGGTTATTGTGAAAAGTTTTATTTCTCACCCGGGGATACCGGCTTTATGGTGTGGAATACCCGCTATGGCACCTTTGGTGCGGGTATTTGCTGGGATCAATGGTTCCCGGAAACGGCGCGCAGTTGTGCACTGATGGGTGCCGAAGTGATGTTTTATCCTACCGCCATTGGCTCTGAGCCTCAGGATCCGACGTTGGATTCCAGTGGCCACTGGCAGCGCGTGATGCAAGGCCATTCTGCCGCCAATGTCATGCCGGTGATTGCCTCCAACCGCACAGGGGTGGAACAGGATGACGGTATTACTACCACCTTCTATGGTTCCTCATTTATCACCGATCACACCGGTGACAAGATTGCCGAAGCCAATCGCACCGATGAAACCATTCTCTATGCTGAGATTGATCTGGATGCCTGCGCCAAATACCGCCGCAGCTGGGGGCTGTTTCGCGATCGTCGTCCCGAGTTATACGGCCCCATAGGTACCATGGCCTGTGCTGAAAATTCACCCTTTTGAGTTCGCCCGGAGGACTCCTTATGAGTGAAACCTATCACAGCAGACCCCGTACAGATGGTTTTTATATGCCGGGAGAGCACGAGCCTCAGCAGACTGTCTTGATGGTCTGGCCGCAGCGGCCGGACAGTTGGCGTTTGGGGGCCAAGCCCGCTCAGACCGAATACGTTGAAGTGGCAAAAGCCATTGCCGAGGTGACACCGGTCACCATGTGCGTATCGGCCGAGCAATATTCTGTAGCCCGGCGGCAATTACCTGAACATATTCAGGTGGTGGAAATGAGTAATAACGACAGCTGGATGCGTGATACCGGGCCTTCCTATGTGGTCAATGGTAAAGGCGATCTGCGCGGTGTGGATTGGGAGTTTAATGCCTGGGGAGGACTGGTGGATGGTCTTTTCTTTCCCTGGGATCTCGATGATCAGGTAGCCTGCAAGGTGTTGGAAATGCGCGGTGAAAATCGCTATCGAGCGCCTCTGATCCTTGAGGGGGGTTCCATTCACGTCGATGGTGAGGGCACCTGTTACACCACCGAAGAATGTCTGCTCCACCCGAGCCGCAATCCCGACCTTTCCAAGCAGGAGATTGAGTCGCTGTTGCAGGATTATCTCAACGTCGACAAGGTGGTTTGGCTCAAGCGCGGCCTCTATCACGATGAGACCAATGGTCATATCGATAATATTCTGCACGTTGCCCGTCCGGGTGAAGTGATACTGAGTTGGTGTGACGACGAGGCTGACCCGATGTACGACATCTGTCGCGAAGGTCTGGCGCTGCTGGAAGCGACAACGGATGCCAGGGGGAGGGCCATCAAGGTTCACAAGTTGCCCATACCCGGTCCTCTGTATATGACCGAAGAAGAGGCGGCGGGTATCGAACCCAGTGACAGCAAAGATCGCGAAGCCGGGGAGCGATTGGGTGGTTCCTATGCCAACTTCCTGATTACCAATGGTCGCATTATTTGTCCGCAGTTGGATCCCGACAACGATGAGCAGGCGCTGGCCATACTGGCGCGGATTTTTCCCGATCACGAGGTGGTGGGCGTAAAAAGTCGGGAGATTCTGCTGGGCGGTGGTAATATTCACTGCATTACCCAGCAAGTGCCGGCGGTTTGATCTCTCCAGTCAGAGGTTGATTCCGGTGGCGCTTGTCACCGGAGACTGACTTGAACCAGCAAAATACTCTCGAGCAACAAGCCATTGCTGACGTCGTACGCCACTGGGTGGAAACTCTGGTGGTGGACCTGAATCTGTGCCCCTTTGCCAAACGTGAATTGGTCAAGGGGCGCATCCGTTTCACGGTTACCGAGGTTGATTCACAAGGGCTGCTGCTTGATGTCCTGCGGCAGGAATTTGAATTGTTGCAGAGTCACCCTGAGATAGAGACCACGTTGCTGATTCATCCGCAGGTGCTGCGGGATTTTTTTGACTACAACGACTTTCTGGAATCGGCCGAGACGCTGCTGCAACAGCTGCAATTGGAAGGCATTTATCAGATCGCGGGCTTTCACCCGGATTATCAATTTGCCGGAACCACAGCGGCTGATGTTGAGAACTACACCAACCGAACTCCTTATCCCTTACTGCATCTGATTCGCGAAGACAGTCTGGAGCGGGCTATCGCCAATTATCCCGACCCGGATAATATTCCGAGCCGCAATATCCAGTTGATGCAAGAGCTGGGTGAAGCCAAAATAAAAGCCATGTTGCAGGCCTGCTTCGATACCGCTGGCCCATCCCAATAATGATAACTCGATAAAGGGCTGACCTTTGGCGCACCGGGGTTTTACCGCAAAAGATGCGGCACTGACGATTAACTACATCGGCTTTATCTATCGTACGCTTGTGGCGGAAGGCTACTGTGCGGATGCCTTGCTGAAAAATACCGGCCTGGGCCACGATGACCTGAGTAATCCGGATTTCCGCTGCACCTTTGAGCAGCATAAAACCTTTGCCGCCAACGCCATGGCCCTGACCGGTGATCCGCACCTCGGACCGCGCATGGGGGCGCGCTACAACCCCATACACATCGGTTTGCCGATTACGGCAGCCATCAGCAGCGATGTGTTATCTACTGCGCTGGAAGTCTTGCAGCAATATCTGTCGCTGAACTTTTCCATTATCTCGCTCGAATATCTGCACGATGGCGACAATATTCTGCTGCGCTGGCAACCGGTACTGGATGTTAAGGAGATCGACTACTTCGTGATCGGCAGTTGCCTGACCGTCGGAGAAAATCTGTTAAAGCTGGTTTTGCAGCGTGAAGATTTGCCGTTGCGGGCAGACATGGCCTTGTCGCCGCCACCTGATCCGGAGGTTCTGGAAGGTCTACTGGGATTCGCTGTTCGTTTTGACGCGCCGTTCAATCAACTGATTATTCCTGATCAGTTTCTGCAGCAGCCTCTGCCCGGTACCGACCCTCTGATGCATCAGAATATGGTGCGTTTGTGTGAGAAGCAAATGGCCGAGTCGTTTTTTGATCAGGGGATCGAGGCCCAGGTAAGAGGGGTGATTATTCGCAATCACTATCACCCTCTGGCGATCGATGCGGCCGCTGCAGCGCTGGGTTTGTCGGAGCGCAGTTTGCGCCGTCAGTTGAGTAACTCGGCAACCAGCTATAAGAAAATTGTCGATGGTGTGCGTGAGGCACGGGCCCGTGAGTTACTGGCGGTCAATGGCCTGCCGGTGACGACCATTGCCTACGATCTGGGGTTCAGTGATCCCTCCAATTTTGCTCGCAGTTTTAAACGCTGGGTGGGGCTGACACCCCATGAATATCGCGATCAGAATGGCTCTGATTCCAGACCCGGTCAGGACTGACCTCTGTTTGGCCGCAAATGAGCGGTGGATCGGACGGAAGACTTCTATTATTGATCTGGAGTTCCTTACCCCTATTTGAAATCAATAATAATGAGGTTATCACCCATGGCGCAGAATCCCCCAAAAACCGTTGTCGATGTCTACTGGTCGTTTCGCAGCCCCTATTCCTATCTGGTGACACCGGATCTGTTGAGGCTGCGCGAGGATTATGACGTTGAAGTCAAACTGCGCCCGGTACTGCCGATCGCAGTGCGCGCCAAAGAGACCCTGTTCGACGATGTCGAGGGGCAGAAGAAAGTGGGTTATATCCTGATGGATGCCGCCAGAAGGGCAGAATTTTTGGGGATGCCAATAGCGTTCCCGAGCCCCGATCCGGTGGTGCAGGATCTGCAGACATTCACCGTTGCTAAAGATCAGCCCTATATCTATCGTTTGGTATCTCTGGGGGTGGAGGCTGAACGCCAGGGCAAAGGCATTGATCTCGCCTACCAAGTGTCGCATCTGGTCTGGGGCGGCGAGCCCGGTTGGGATCAGGGGCAGCGTCTGGCGGATGCAGTGGCTGCGGCGGGGCTGGATCTTGCCGAGATGGAGGCTTCACTGCAGCAATACGACCCATTGGCTGAGGTAGACAAAAATCAGGCCGCACTGGAGGCTTCCGGTCACTGGGGAGTGCCCACCATGGTGGTCAACGGTGAGCCGTTCTTTGGCCAGGACCGCATCGATACCCTGCGTTGGCGGCTCGATCAATTAGGGCTGCGCAACTAATCAGGGCGGCGTAAGTATCAGGGCTGTTTCTCAGTCCATAATTTTCAAATGTTTCATCACTGTCGTTACCGACTGAGGCGGTAAGCGGCACCCTATTGCCTGAAAAAGGCCTGGAGAACATCATGGATTTACAAATCAAAGGTAAAACAGCACTGTTGGCCGGTGGCAGTGCCGGTATGGGACGGGCAACCGCTGAACGTCTGGCTGAAGCCGGCGCCGAACTTTATATCAGCGCCCGGCGTGAAGAGCGCTTGCGCAACGCGGCTCGGGAAATATCGGAAAAATACGGTGTGCCGGTAACGCCGGTGGTGGCAGATTCCTCCACCGAAGAGGGACGCAAGGCCTTGTTTGCAGCCTGTCCCAACCCCGATATTCTGACCATTACCATTAAGCCGCCCAATCCCAATGGTGATTTTCTCAAGGTGACACCTGAAATGTGGCGAGATTCGGTGGAGACCGCGCTGATCGGTCCCATTGAAATCATGCGCAATTACATTCCGGTTATGAAGGATAAGGGTTGGGGGCGCATTGTTAACATTGCCACCTTCTCGGCCAAGAATCCGATGATCTGGCGTTTGATGTCAGGGCCTGCCCGTTCGGCGTTAATCAATTACACCGCCAGTGTGTCGAGAGAAATCGCCCGTTATGGCGTTAACATCAATAATCTCTTGCCCGGCATGTTTCGCACCGAGGGATTTGAAGAGGCCATGGGTTACTACGCCGATGCGTTCGGGCTGGAAAACAAGCAGGAAGTGGTGATGGAGCACTTTCAGGATAACAACAGGATTCCTGCCGGCTTTATCGCCGACGCCGATGATCTGGCACCGATGGCGGCCATGCTGTGCAGTCCGTTGTCACGGTTTATTGTGGGACAGAATATTGTTATTGACGGTGGTCAGCACGCTTCGCTGTTTTAATGGAATCCTGTGGTTGAAACGTTTAGTCTTGCTCTGGATTTTTCCCAACCAGAGCAAGACCATTGACTGACGAACCCATTTTCAAGTTGGCTGATCTGACCCAGCAAGCCCATACAAAAATTCAACAGGATTTCAGCACGATTGATCCGGTGGTGGGTATCAGTCGCAGTATGCGCCAAAGTGGTATCCCCGCCGATGCCATGACCATTGATTGTCTCAAAAGCGGTAAGCGCATCATTATCATTGTGCATGATGAGCAGCCGGATATTCTGCGCTACCAATTTTCTTACAAAGCCTCAGATCCGGGCAGTGATTTTGAAGTGGTTGAGCTGCAGGATGTCAGTGCACAGACGCTGTATGACTGGATGTCCGACTACTTTTCTCAGAGAACCTCTGATTAAGTCACAGCAGAAATTCTCAGTGGTGTTTAATTATTGTTAAGAGCCGAGCAGGGTTGCGAGCAGCTGCTAAGCTGATGTTTGTTTTAGGGTCGTTTCAGAGTGGAGTCCGTGTGGCGTACAAGGGAATGAAGGTATCCGCTGCCGTTTTATCAGTAGCTCTGGCATTGCTTTTGAGTGCCGCTGCCGGTGCCCAAGACAATCCCAAAGTTGTCCATTTTGGTTGTGGCATGAAAGACAGTAATCGGGTCTTTCAGGAAATTGATAAGGCCCTGTCTGCGGTTTTTACCGCCATGGGCTATGAATTTCATATGACCCATTTCCCCAGAATACGGGTGGAGGCGGAATTGGAAAGCGGTCGCCTTGACGGTATTTGTGGAAAAACCCGTCATTATTTTGAGAATTCAGACGTGGCACTGCCCCTATCGCCGCCGGTTTCCATGGGGCATCTGGTGCTGTTTGGTCGTGATGATTCCAAAGGCTTATCCGAGCCAGATGTGCGTCTGCTGTATGTTCGTGGCAGTTCCAGCGTCCGGGCTTATCTGGATCAGGCAAAGTTAACCGCAGAGCCCATTACCACTATTTATCAGGGGCTGAAAATGGTGGCCGCCAAACGGGTGGATTATTTAATTGAGTTTGCCGGGCCTGGCAGGAACGCCATCAACGAATTGGGCCTGGAAGTACAGATTACGTCATTTGCCTCGGGTTATCAGTTGCCGGTGATGATGGTGGTGCATAAGCGCTACCGACATCTGATCCCCGAAATCGAGCAGCGTTATAGCGATTACATGATGACCCATCATGGCCGTGAGATCTTGATAGGAGGCTCTCTCTAAACAAAGCCTCCAGTCTTTTTGGGGAGGTTATTGTTTGGCAAGCATCGCCAGCGCCACCTTGGAGCCATTGCAGCGATCCAGTTGCCGACAAATATAGTCTCCCGCTTCAATCAGTTTTAGCAGGTCAATACCGTGCTCAATCCCCAAACCGTTGAGCATATAGACCACATCTTCGGTGGCGACATTACCAGAGGCTCCCTTGGCGTAGGGACATCCTCCGAGGCCTGCCACGGAACTGTCGATTACCCGGATGCCCATTTGCAGTGATGCCAGAATATTGGCCAGAGCCTGACCGTAGGTATCGTGCAGGTGCACGGCCAGTTTTTCCGCTGGCACGACGTTTAGTACTTCCCTGAGCATGGCCTGAATACTGGCCGGGGTGCCGACGCCAATGGTGTCGCCCAGTGATACTTCGTAGCAGCCCATGTCCAATAATTGGCGGGCAACCTGAGCCACTTTCTCCGGTGCGACATCGCCTTCGTAGGGGCAGCCCACCACACAGGAGACATAACCGCGGACTTTGACTCCCGCAGATTTGGCGGCCGCCATAATCGGTTCAAACCGCGCGATACTTTCAGCCACCGAGCAGTTGATGTTTTTCTGGCTGAACGCCTCTGAGGCTGCAGCAAAAATGGCGACTTCGGTGGCGCCCACCTCCACGGCTCTGTCATAGCCTTTGATATTGGGGGTGAGGGCGGCATAGGTAACGCCTTCGCCCCGAGGCATGCGTTCAAAAATTTCATCGCTGCCGGCCATTTGCGGTACCCATTTGGGGTTCACAAAACTGCCGGCCTCGATATAGCTGATTCCGGCACGGGCCAGCTTGTCGATCAGTTCGATTTTTGTCTCGGCACTGATGGGCTGCTTTTCATTTTGCAGACCATCACGGGGGCCGACTTCGACGATGCGAACGTGCTTGGGTAAGGTCATTTTGGTCTCCATATCAGCTGGCTTCAAAGTCCACCAGTTCGGCGCCGCCGTCAACCAGTTCTCCCGGTTGATAATAAAACGCTTTCACCGTGCCATCGGCTGGCGCACGAATGGTGTGCTCCATTTTCATGGCTTCCATCACCAGCAGGGCATCGTCTTTTTTGACGTCGCTGCCGGCTTCCACCAGCAGGGTTACCATGGTGCCGTTCATGGGGGCGCTCAGTCCACCAGCACCAGCATCGGCATCCTGATCACCCATGTCGGGCTCGGCTTTTCTGAAACTCAGGGCGCTGTATTGGGTGTAGAGGCTGAAGGTGTTGTCATGCTCGGCGACGGTGGCGGTAAATTGATAACCGTCCAGATTGGCACGCAGGGTATTGTTTTCAAGCGTTCCCTGAGCCGTAATGGTTTGGCTGCTGCCATGCTGGTTAAGGTGGCAGATGCTGTAGCGGGTCACATTGCCCACCTGTTGTTGGGTAACGTTCAGCTGATATTCCTGCTCGTGAAATACGATATTGAGGCGATGCACATCATCAAACACCGAGCGCCAGGCGTTGGTCTGATTCCATGGCGAGGTTGGGTCCTTGGACAGCAGGGATTGCAGCTTGGCTTCATTCTCCTGTTTCAACAGCAGATACAGTGCGGCTAATGGCAAGTCCTTTTCCACTTCATATTGGTCGTCGTGGAAAATCACCGAGTGATGTTTCTCGATAAAACCGGTGTCCAGATCCGCATGACGGAAAGGTGCGCAACTGGCCAGATTGTAGAGAAAATCAATGTTGGTGGTCATGCCGCTGATGCGGTATTCGCTGAGCGCTTTGGTCAGGCGCGCCAGGGCTTTATCCCGGTCTTCGTCCCAGACGATCAGCTTGGCAATCATCGGGTCGTAGTAAACGCTGACGTCGTCGCCCTGACGAACGCCGGTGTCTACCCGGACATTATCATTGGTGTCCGGCGTTTGCAGGAACGACAGGGTCCCGGTGACCGGCAGAAAATCATTTTCCGGATCTTCGGCGTAGATGCGCGCTTCAAAGGCGTGACCTTTGATTTGCAGATCACGCTGTTGCAGTGGCAGTGGCTCACCGGCGGCGACCCGCAGTTGCCACTCCACCAGATCCTGCCCGGTGATCATTTCGGTAACCGGATGTTCCACCTGCAGGCGGGTGTTCATTTCCATAAAATAGAAAGAGCCGTCGACGTCGAGCAGAAACTCAACCGTGCCAGCGCCTTGATAGTCGATGGCCTGCGCGGCCTGAATCGCCGCCTGCCCCATGGCTTCACGCAGTTCCGGTTCCATGCCCGGTGCCGGCGCCTCCTCAATCACCTTCTGGTGTCGGCGTTGTACGGAGCAGTCCCGTTCAAACAAATAGACGGCGTTGCCCTGTTGGTCACAGAACACCTGAATTTCCACGTGGCGCGGCTGGGTCAGATATTTTTCTACCAGCATCTTGTCATCGCCAAAGGCGTTCAGGGATTCACGTTTCGCGGCTTCTAATGCCTCGTCAAATTCCGATTCATTCCAGACCTGACGCATGCCTTTACCACCGCCACCGGCGGCGGCTTTGAGGAGTACCGGGTACCCCATGTCATCGGCGCTTTGCTTGATGATGTCGCGACTCTGATCTTCGCCGTGGTAACCGGGTACCAGCGGCACGCCGGCTTGCTCCATGATCTGCTTGGCGGCCGACTTGGAACCCATGGCTTCGATGGCGCCAATGGGTGGGCCAATAAAAACGATGTCATTATCTTTACAGGCTTTGCAGAAGTCGGCGTTTTCCGACAGGAAGCCATAGCCGGGATGAATCGCCTGAGCGCCGGTTTTTTTTGCGGCATCGATGACGCGATCAAACTGCAGATAGGATTCACGGGATGGGGCGGCGCCGATATGCACGGCTTCGTCGGCCATGCTGACGTGCAGCGCATCTTTGTCGGCGTCACTGTAAACGGCGACCGTGCGAATACCCATTTTGCGGGCGGTGCGAATAACGCGGCAGGCAATTTCACCACGGTTGGCGATCAAAATTTTATTGAACATGATGGCCTCTCCTTTAATTTTTTATCCAGCGGGGTTGGCGTTTTTCCAGAAAAGCGGTGAGTCCTTCCTGGCCCTCTTCGGATACACGAATGGCGGCAATGCGCGCGCTGGTTTGATTCATTAATTCGCCGTTAATGTCTTTGCCGCTGACATCAAAGATCAATTTTTTGGACGCCTCTATGGCGGCCGGGCTGTTGCCCAGTAAGTTGTCGATTAAACCGTTGATGCAGTCATCCAGTTGCTCCTCGGCAACCACTTCACTGATCAGCCCCAGTGCCAGCGCCTTGTCAGATTTAAAGCGCTCGGCTGTCAAAAAATAGCGGCGCGAGGCGCGTTGACCCATGGCTGCAACTACGTAGGGACTGATGGTGGCCGGCAGCAATCCGATTTTCACTTCGCTTAAAGAGAAGCTGGCGCGCTCGGTGGCCACAGCCATATCGCAGCAGCTCACCAAGCCCACGGCACCACCAAAGGCGGCGCCCTGTACCCGGGCAATGGTAGGTTTACGCATAAAATTAAGGGTGTGCAGCATGGTGGCCAAAGCGTTGGCGTCGGCCAGATTTTCCTCGTAGCTGTAACTGGCCATGCGCTTCATCCAGCCAAGGTCACCGCCGGCAGAAAAGTTTTTGCCGTTGGAGGCCAGTACCATAATGCGTGCATCGGGATTGCGATCGACGCTGTTAAAGGCCTCGGTCAATTCAGCAATAATGGCGTCATCAAAGGCGTTGTGTTTTTCCGGACGATTCAGGGTGACGGTGGCCACGCCGCGTTCGTCGAGTTCAATTAATACGTTGTTGGTCTGTGTGTCTGTCATGGTTCGACGCTCCGTCACATCCGGAAGACACCGAACTTGGTGTCTTCGATTTCTTGATTGAAGGACGCTGACAAAGACAGCCCCAATACCATCCGGGTATCGGCCGGATCGATCACGCCGTCGTCCCACAGTCTCGCGGAGGCAAAGTAGGGGTGACCCTGTTTTTCATAGGTGTCGATAATTGGTTGTTTGAATTCGGTCTCGGCCTCGGCACTCCAGTCTTCACCGGCTTTGGTTTTCTGGTCGCGTTTCACCTGTGCCAGAACGCCTGCGGCCTGTTCGCCACCCATCACCGAGATGCGGGCATTGGGCCACATAAACAGAAAGCGAGGATCGTAGGCGCGGCCACACATACCGTAGTTGCCGGCACCGAAAGAACCGCCGATTAAAACGGTAAATTTAGGTACCTTGGCGGTGGCGACCGCGGTCACCATTTTAGCGCCGTGTTTGGCAATGCCGTCGTGTTCGTATTGTTTGCCCACCATAAAACCGGTGATGTTTTGTAAAAATACCAGGGGTATTTTGCGCTGCGCGCACAGCTCGACAAAGTGCGCACCCTTTTGTGCGGATTCACCAAACAGAATGCCGTTGTTGGCAACGATGCCCACCGGGTAGCCAAAGATGCGGGCAAAGCCACACACCAGTGTGTTGCCATATTGAGCTTTGAATTCATCGAACTCGGAGCCGTCGACAATGCGCGCAATGATTTCGCGGACGTCGTAGGGCTTGCGGGAATCTTTTGGCACCACACCGTAAATTTCGCGGGTGTCGTAGAGTGGTTCGACGGCGGGCTGAATGTCCATGTTCACCGGTTTTACCCGGTTTAGACGACTGACAGCGGTGCGCGCCAACTCCAGGGCGTGATGGTCATTTTGAGCCAGATGATCGGCCACACCGGAGGTGCGGCAATGAACATCCGCGCCACCCAGTTCTTCGGCGGTAACTACTTCGCCAGTGGCGGCTTTTACCAGTGGTGGACCACCGAGAAAAATGGTGCCCTGTTCTTTGACAATGATGGACTCATCTGCCATAGCCGGTACGTAAGCGCCGCCTGCGGTACAGGAACCCATGACCACCGCAATCTGTGGAATGTTTTTCGCAGACATATTGGCCTGATTGAAAAAGATATGGCCGAAGTGGTCGCGGTCGGGGAACACGTCTTCCTGCCGCGGCAGGTTGGCACCGCCGGAATCCACCAGATAAATGCAGGGCAGATTGTTTTCTTCGGCAATGGTCTGGGCGCGTAAATGTTTTTTGACGGTTAATGGGTAGTAGGTACCGCCTTTTACGGTGGCATCGTTGGCAACGATCATGCACTCCTGACCGTTAACGCGGCCGATGCCAGTGATAATGCCGGCGGCGGGAACGTCTTCACCGTAAACATCAAAAGCGGCCAGCTGTGATAACTCCAAAAACGGAGAGCCTTCGTCGAGTAGTGCGTGCACTCGATCACGAGGCAGCAGTTTGCCACGGCTGGTGTGACGCTCGCGGGCTTTTTCGCCACCGCCTTTACGGATGGCGTCGAGTTTGTCTTTCAGGTCATCAACCTGAGCCTGCATATGCTCGGCGTTTTCAGCAAAGTCTGCGGCGCGGGTATTAATTTTTGATTTGATGGTGGCCATCTAGTGTCTCCGGTGTTGGGCTGTGGACGGAGTTTCGGTGCGTGGCGATTCGGGTAGCTTGTTCTCAGACACGCTGTGAATACATCCTTGTAAGCTCGGTTGCCGCATCCATGCGGCAAACGGTCTGACAACAAACTACCCGAACCACCTGTCAGCTCCTCTGCCAAATTCTGGTAGTAGACAGAAAAGAGTTGGCGTTACTTGGTCTCGTTAAACAGCTCGCGACCAATCAGCATGCGACGTACTTCACTGGTGCCGGCACCGATTTCATAGAGCTTGGCGTCGCGCAGTAAGCGGCCTGTAGGGAATTCATTGATGTAGCCGTTACCGCCCAGTGTCTGGATCGCTTGCAGTGCCATTTGTGTGGCTCTTTCAGCGGTGTAGAGAATCACCGCAGCGGCGTCTTTACGGCTTTCCTGGCCGCGGTCACAGGCTTTGGCTACGGCGTACAGGTAGGCGCGCGAGGCGTTGAGCTCGGTGTACATGTCGGCGACTTTACCTTGCATCAGCTGGAATTCACCGATGGACTGGCCGAACTGTTTGCGGTCGTGGATATAGGGCACCACGATGTCCATGCAGGCCTGCATAATGCCGATGGGGCCGCCGGACAGAACGGTGCGCTCGTAGTCCAGGCCGGACATCAGCACGGCGACGCCTTTGCCTTCTTCACCGAGAATATTTTCCGCCGGCACTTCACAGTCTTCGAGCACCAGCTCGCAGGTGTTGGAACCGCGCATGCCCAGTTTGTCCAGCTTCTGATGGCGAGAGAAACCGGGGAAATCACGCTCGACAATAAAGGCGGTCATACCCCAGGCGCCTTTTTCTATATTGGTTTTGGCGTAGATGACGTAGGTGTTGGCGTCGGGGCCATTGGTGATCCACATTTTGTTGCCGTTGAGGATGTACTTGTCACCCTGCTTGTCGGCACGCAGTTTCATACTGACGACGTCACTGCCGGCATTGGGTTCGGACATGGCCAGAGCGCCCACGTGCTCACCGGAGCAGAGTTTCGGCAGGTATTTGAGTTTCTGTTCGTGGGTGCCGTTCTTGCGAATCTGATTGACGCACAGGTTGGAGTGGGCGCCGTAGGACAGGCCCACGGAGGCTGAGGCGCGGGAGATTTCTTCCATGGCCACACAGTGGGCCAGATAACCCATGTTGGTGCCACCGTACTCTTCTTCGACGGTCAGGCCCAGCAGGCCCATGTCACCAAATTTGCGCCACATATCCATGGGGAATTCATTGGTGCGATCGATTTCCTCGGCGCGGGGAGCCAGCTCGGCCTGGCAGAAGTTGTAAACGCTGTCGCGCAGCATATCGATGTCTTCGCCCAGGTCGAAGTTCAGAGTTGGATAGGAAACGTTCATGGGTCGGTCTCTCCAGATTGTGTGCTTGTAAATAGGTCTGTGATTAAGAAGCGGTGTCGGCGTCCGGCAGTGCCTCGCGGCAGCGCTGTTCGGCGTCGTCCAGATCTTGCAGCATGTCTTGCAGTTCTTTCATTTGCCGTTGCAGGGCCAAGCGGCGTTCGCGAATGCCATCAATCAGGGTGTGTAATTGTCCGGCGTTATTGCCCTTGGGGTTGTACATATCGATGATGGCGAAGCTTTCATCGAGGCTGAAGCCCAGACGCTTGCCGCGCAAAATCAGCTTTAGTTTGGTGCGATCTGCCGGGCTGTATATGCGGGTCTGACCGTTGCGCTGGGGAGTGATCATGCCCTTGTCTTCGTAGAAACGAATGGTTCGGGTGGTGATATCAAACTCTTTGGCCAGCTCCGAAATGCTGTAGGTTTTGCTCATGGGGTTGCGCCTGTGTCGAGTGCCTGTCATATCAGGGTGAGCAAAATATAGCTTACCTTTACGTTAACGTAAAGATTCGGGTTGCGGAAATTTTAATCAATTGGGCAGGTTATTGAGTATAGAAGGGGATTGAGCCCTAGGGGGCCGCTTTCGATTTAAAGATGATCCAGCATGTGCTGGAGTTGTCTGGCCTGCTTGGTTAGCAGATCCTGATAGGCCGCTTGCAGTTCAGTAACCTGCTTCCAGTCTTCATCCCGGTCTTGGGTTTTCAGGCGCTGTTCCAGACTGTCGCTGAGTTGGTCGCTGTGAAGGAACAGCTCTCCTGTCCGGGTGGTTTGCAGTAGATTCTGGCAGTTGCCGGTCAGTTTGCTGTCTTCCAGAAACTGGCTAAGCAGGTGCTTGTCATGGTGCGGGTAGATGGCGGCGCTGACCTCCAGATGCAGCGGCTTGTCGCTGCCATTGATCAGTTCGAACAGCAGCATGCTGGCGCAGGTGGCGCGGAACGAGGCGTCGGCAACATCGTCGCCACTGTAGCTCAGGGTTAGCCAGTGTTCACTGGCATGTTCCAGCTTGCCGCTGTAGAGGGTGTTGACGCCTTCAATTTTTTTGCCCAGATCAGACAGCAGTTTGCTGCGGAACGAGCCGCTGATCTGTTTGCGCAGGGTGTCGAGATTGAGGGTGTGCAGTAACAATGTCACCTTGGTGTCGTCGTTAACTGGAGGCTGGCTGGCAGCTTCTGGTGTGGGATCTGCCCCGGTGTCACTGTCCGATGACTTGGTTGCGGCAGTTGTCTGAGGTGGATTGCCTCCCATCAGACTGAAGCCCATCAACATCAGGGCGACGGCAATAAAGCCAATCAGCCAGCCGGATTCCTGTTGCTGCAACAGGCTCTGTGTGTCGATGGTAATGGCGACGTAACCGGCAATGCTGTCGTGCAGGGTGATCGGGGCGGTGTAGGTGGCGCTGTTGTGGCGGGAATAGCCACCCAGTTTGGGTGAGTCTCCGGCCTGTACCAGCAGACGGTTTTCAACGTCGTAAATAGTAGCACTCAACACATCGGGGTTATCCGCGATGTTTTCCATGCTCACCTGAAGGCTGACCAGATCGTTATTGAGTGTGGCGTTGGCGGCTTGTTTGGCTGTCAGTTTGGCCAGAGCATTACCATAGTGGCTGGTGCGCTGATCGATCAGTTGCTGTTGCTGCTGGGTGAAAACGGTATAGCTGAGACTGAGGACCAGGGTTGCGGTCAGGGCGATCAAAAACAGGGGGGATCGCAGGCGGCCAAGAATTAGCTGAAGGTCCATGAAGGGGCGGTCGTCTCAGGTCATTTTTAATTATGCGCGAAGAGTATTTCAGTCTAGGCGGTGAGTAAAGCTATAATCACGTCACCTCAGCCATGGCTATACGAGCAGTGGCCTTCAAGTAAGAGTTTGACTGTGAAAGAAATTGTTTTGATTAATGTCTCCGGTGAAGATAAGCCGGGTGTCACTTCCGCCATTACTGCAATCCTCGCCCAGTATGAAGCCAATGTTCTGGATATTGGCCAAGCGGTGATTCACGACAATTTGACTTTGGGGTTGCTGGTTGAAGTGCCCGAGGCTTTTGAGTCGTCCCCGGTGTTGAAGGATGTACTGTTTAAGGCTCACGAGTTAGAAATGCAGGTGCGCTTTGAGCCTATCGCAGAGGCCAAGTACGACAGCTGGGTAGCGCAGCAGGGCAAGGGGCGTCATATCGTAACCTTGTTGGCGCGCCGCATTACTTCTCTGCAGATCTCCCGGGTGACCGCCATCGCCGCACGTCACAACCTGAATATTGACAACATTACCCGTTTGTCTGGTCGTGTGGCTCTGGATGATCAGAATGAGAAAACCAAAGCCTGTGTGGAGTTTTCTGCACGAGGTACGCCTGAGGATCTTGGGCAGTTGCGCTCCGATTTTATGGAGCTGTCTGCCGAACTGGATGTGGATATTGCTTTCCAGGAAGACAACCTGTTCCGGCGCAACCGGCGTTTGGTTTGTTTTGATATGGATTCGACCCTGATCGAAGCCGAGGTGATTGATGAGCTGGCCAAGGCCGCAGGCGTTGGTGATCAGGTGGCGGAAATTACCGAGGCGGCCATGGCCGGTGAGCTGGATTTCAATGAGAGCTTTGCTCGTCGCATGGCGTTGCTGGAAGGGCTGGATGAAAGTGTGTTGCAGTCCATCGCTGAGCAGTTGCCCATTACCGAAGGTGCTGAGCATTTGATCAGTACGCTGAAGGATCTGGGCTACAAGACGGCTATTTTATCCGGTGGCTTTAATTATTTTGGTCGTTACCTGCAGAGTAAACTTGGTATCGATTACGTCTATGCCAATGAGCTGGATGTGGTTGATGGCAAGGTTACCGGTGAGGTTAAAGGCACGGTGGTGAACGGTGAGCGCAAGGCCGAATTGCTGCGTGAGCTGGCCGAGCGGGAAAATATTTCACTGGAGCAGGTTATTGCTGTGGGAGACGGTGCCAATGACCTGCCGATGTTGAGTATTGCCGGGTTGGGTATTGCTTTCCGCGCCAAGCCTCTGGTGAAAGCATCGGCCAAGCAGTCAATATCAACGCTGGGCCTGGATGCGATTTTGTACTTGATTGGCTTCAGGGATCGCGACGGGGTATAACCGGCTCCCTGTCATCCTGAACGAAGTGAAGGATCTCTTGGGTTAGAGATTCCTCACTTTGTTCGGAATGACAAAGGCTTTTTATTTGCCCAGCATCCTCGGCAAAACATCCTCTTCCGGATTACCGCTACGACGGTGTTTGATTACGCCAGCAATGTGCAGAATCACGCAGACAGCCAATAGCTGAGTGCTGATGCCGTGGACCGTGTGGAAAAATCCCGCCAGTTCCTTGTTGGTTTCAACCACCTGGGGCAATTTGAAAAGCCCGTACATGTCCACCGGGTAGCCGAAGAAATGGCTCATCAGCAGGCCGGACAGGGGTGCCACTACCATCAGTAAATACATCAGGTGTTTGACAGCTTTGGACAGCTTTTTATCGCGGGCGGGAATGGCTTCGGGCAACGCTGGCGCTGGGCTGTAGGCGATCCAGCCGATTCGTATAATCACCAGCAACAGGGTCAGTGCGCCAGTGGCTTTATGCAGGCCATAGAGCATGCCACGCTGTGGCGCATCGTCGGGCAGTCCTTCCATATAGGTACCGACCGCCAATAGGCCGATGATGGCGATGGCGATCAACCAGTGAAGAGAGCGGGAAACAGTGCCGTATGCGGTGGCGGTGTTTTTCATAGGGGACTCCTGTCGTGTTTTTAGATCCGGTTATCAGATCCGCTTGAAGGAAAAGCTTTGTGCTTGATCCATATCTTGCAGATTGCATTTTGCCATGACAAGTCGATCAACACCGAGGGCCACTCCGGCGCAATCGGGCAGGCCAGATTTAAGGGCTGATAATAGATGCTGGTCAACGGGGATGGCAGGGTTGTTCATGGCTTGGCGCTGGTTCAGGTCCTGTTCGAAGCGTTCGGCCTGTTCCTGGGCATCGGTCAGTTCCCAATAGCCGTTGGCCAGTTCCATGCCGTTAAGATAGATTTCAAAGCGTCGCGCGATCAGGTCGCCTTGTGCGGAGATTTCGGTCCGTGCCAGAGCGGCCTGACTGGCGGGGTAATCAAAAATGACGCTGATACCCTGAGGCAGTGTTGGCTCGATGACATGGGTCATCAACAGGTCGAGCCAGGTATCCGGGTTGTCATCCTGCCAGTGGATATTGCAGTGCTCGCCGGCCAGATGCTTCAGAGTGGTCAGCTGTGTCTGATGGGGGTTGATCTGAAATTTTTGCTCAAACAAATCCCGGTAGCTAAACAGTTGGCACTTCTCAATGCCGGTGGTGGCTGTTATCAGGTCGCATACTTCACTGGCCAATTGGCGATCGTCGAGCCCCAGTCGGTACCATTCGAGCATGGTGAACTCCGGGTTGTGACGGCGCCCATATTCCTCGTTGCGAAAGGCTTTTCCCAGGCTGAAAATGTCGCCGCTGCCGGCTGCCAGCAGACGTTTCATAAAGAATTCCGGTGAGCTTTGCAGGTAATTCTGTTGTTGGCAGGTCTGGGTTGGTATCAGATCTATGTGGGGGTCGGTGCCGGCGGTATTGGCGACAACGGGTACATCCACTTCCAGAACATCCAGCGAGCGGAAATAGTCACGAATTTGCCGGTAGAGTTCGGCTCGGGCTTGCAGGGTTTGCAGGCTGGCGCCTGGTTTCCAGAGTAAGTCAGGCATGGCGATTTTTGCTATGAGGGGAGGAGGGACGTCACATCGGCGGTTGAGGTATGGGTGCCGATGTGACGGGCAGAGACGGGGCATCAGTCTTTGCCGCGGTGTTTTAATCCTTGGCGCGGCCCAGGTATTCACCGGTGCGCGTGTCCACGCGAATCACTTCACCTTCGGACAAAAACAGAGGTACCTTGACCACAGCGCCGGTCGACAGGGTTGCCGGTTTGGTGCCGCCCTGAGCGGTATCGCCCTTCAGGCCAGGGTCAGTCTGGGTGATTTCCAGCTCAACGTGATTGGGCGGGGTTACCGCCAGCGGTGCGCCATTGAACAGAGTAACCACAACCGTGTCCTGTTCTTTCAGCCATTTGGCGGACTCGCCCACGGCCTTTTCGTCAGCCTGATGCTGCTCAAAGGTGGTGGGTTCCATAAAGTGCCAGAACTCGCCATCGTTATAGAGGTATTCCATGTCGGTGTCGCGCACATCAGCGGCTTCCAGGGATTCACCGGATTTGAACGTACGCTCCCAGACTCGACCGCTGTTGAGGTTGCGCAATTTTACGCGGTTAAAAGCCTGACCTTTGCCTGGCTTTACAAATTCATTATCAAGGATGGCGCAGGGCTCACCGTCGAGCATGACTTTCATGCCACTGCGAAATTCGTTGGTGGAAAAGGTTCCCATGTGCGTTCTAGCCTCCAGCTTGGAAATTTTATTCGGGCACCCTATTCACTAAATTACGACCATTTAATGAGGTGCCTTGGGGTAAACCCGCGAATTATAACTTGGCTCCCAGTTTGAAGCCATCGCCGGGGTCGCAGTAAAATAGCCGGCCTATTGATTGTTGCGATACCCGACCCATGACGCCTGCCGATCCACTATTACTGAATACTGCAGAGATAACTGCTGATGTTTATCCGGCCGATTGGCAGCAGCAATTGCAGCAAGCGGTGCGAACCCCGGCTGAGTTATTGCGAATGCTGGATCTACCCGAGTCGCTGTTGGCAGGCGCCGAGGCTGGCGCTCGACAGTTCGCCTTGAAGGTTCCCAGAAGTTTTGTGGCAAAGATGCGCTGTGGTGATGTAAACGACCCTTTGTTGCGTCAGGTACTGCCGCTGACTGATGAGCAGTTGCCGGTATCTGGCTATGTGACCGACCCGCTTGAGGAACTGGACAACAACCCTCTGAAGGGATTGATTCACAAATATCGTGGTCGCGTGCTGTTAACAGTGGCGCCGGCCTGTGCGGTCAATTGCCGTTACTGTTTTCGTCGACACTTTCCCTATCAGGATAACAGTCCGGCGCGGGCCGAATGGCAGCAGGTGCTTGAGTATATTCAGGCGGATACCAGTGTTAACGAGGTGATTCTCAGTGGTGGCGATCCGCTGCTGGCGCCGGACCGGCAACTGTCGTGGCTGGTATCGGCTTTGAATGATATTGCGCATCTCAAGCGACTCAGAATTCACACCCGCTTACCGGTGGTGATTCCTCAGCGGGTGGATGCGGCGTTGTTGGGGTGGTTGCAGGCGACCCGGTTGCAAGCCGTTGTGGTGTTGCACATTAATCACGCCAATGAAATCGATGAACAGCTGGTAAAGAAAGTGTCTGAGCTCAAGGCCGTGGGCGCGACAATCCTGAATCAATCTGTATTGCTCAAGGGGGTTAACGATTCTGCGGTTGCTTTGAGTGCTCTGTCAGAGGCATTGTTTGCCGCCGGTATCCTGCCTTACTACCTGCATGTGCTGGATAAAACGGCGGGCACGGCTCACTTTGACTGTTCCGATGCCAGAGCCGTCGAGTTGCACAATGAGCTGCTGGCCTCTCTGCCGGGCTTTCTGGTTCCCAAATTGGTGCGCGAAGTGCCGGGAAAAGCGTCCAAAACCCCTGTTTATTGAGATTGGGCAGGTTTTTTGCGCCACACTCGGCGCTATGCTTGAGTCCCCGGGCTAAAAGCCTTTTAATACGTGATGGTCTGAGGGCGTAATAAAAAACACCTGTTAATAACGTACGCTCGCAGGATTTTGGTAGGGATTCACTATACTGTCATTAAAGGAATAAGCGACCAGCCCCCCCATGATGCCGGACACTGAAACGCAACAGCTGCTTGAAATTTTCAAATTGCCTCCGCAGGACCGCCGAACACTGGGTTTCTGCCAGGATCATCGGCCCGCTGCCGTGGCCGCTTGGGCTGAGGCTTTACCGGCTACCCGTATCAGTAATACCAGTGTGTTGCTCTACAAGGCACTGCCCGAAGTTGTCCGTATTGAAACGACGCCCGCGAACCGTCTGGCGATGCTCGAAAGCCTGCGTCCCTATGTGCAGCGCTGTATTCAGGGGCTGGCCAGGAATTTTCTCAATCAACCGTTGATTCTGCCCGAAGGTGCGATGAAAACTGCGGTGATTGCTCAGGCGCTGCAAAAGCATATGTCCAATGGCTATCTGGTGGTGCTCAAGGATCTGCTGCATAAGCGCAGTGACAAGAAGATCAGTAGTCAGGAGCAGCATGAGCTTGGGTTGGTATTGCACCGCTCCATTACCGGTCTGGGGTTGCAATTTTTGCGCAGTGCGCAGCTCTATACCCCGGCCCCGCCACAGCTGTGGCGAGAACTGAACGGGCTCTATGTAATGGCGGAGCGGCTGGATCTTTTGCATCAGTCCCATCCGGATCAGCTACTCAAACATCAGCCGGCCAATACCATTGAACAGAGTTATATCCGCACCTTGATGCTGGCCTGCGCCAGCCCCAATCAGATGCGGCAAAACGATGTACTGGCACTTTACGATGCACTGGAAAGCTGGTCTCTGCGCCTGCACTTGAAAGAAGCCGGCAGCAACCAGAACAATTTGTTTGTGGTTGATCTCGACAGCAACCACGGCCCCATTTACAAAACCCGCTATGAAGGGGGCTACGGGGCCAGAGTTCGCGATCTGGATTTTAGCCCCATACTGTTTGCCCTGGAAAAACTCGACAGTGGTCATGTTGAAGAGGGTTTTGTCCCCATTGTTGGCCCGCTGGCATCATTGATTTATACCCATGTTCGCGAGTCCTGGGGCGTCGCCCGATCCCGGCATTCGAAACGCCTGAGCAGCCACACCCGTCTGGATGTGGTGGTGGGGCTCAGCGCGATCCATTTTCATGCCTGTGAAGGTCTGGACTTTAACGAATTTCTGGCTGGCGGCTCAGACTCGTCGCTGTCTATGCTGACAACCCGTTTTGAGGTGGGTAAAACCGAGGAAGAACTGGACCCCTGGAATGATGCTCCAGATGCCTCGGGTGGCTTCAATCGCGAAGTCAGTCTTAATTACACCAATGTTCTGGCTGAGGAAGACGAGGAGCAGGCACAGGAGGCAGCGAAATATCCGGTCTACCAAACCGTGACCCTCGATGCCAGTGCTGATGGCTACTGTCTGGATTGGCGTGAAAAAATTCCCGCCAACGCCAAAGTGGGTGAGCTGTTGGGAATTCGCGAGCCAGGTCGCAGTGTCTGGGCTGTTGGCGTGGTACGCTGGGTCAGACAGAGTAAAGGGGCATCCCAGCTGGGGGTGCAGATGTTGTCGCCCAGTGTGAAACCCTGTGCGGCACAGCAAATCCAAAAGTCGGGTGAGAATGCCGATTTTATGCGGGCGCTGCTGGTGCCTGAGTTCAAAGCCAGTAAAACGCCGGCCAGTTTGATTACTCCGGTGTTGCCATTTCGCGTTGGAGATAAGACCAATCTGAACCAGAAGGGGCAGCGCTCTGTGGTGCAGTTATCCAAAGAGCGATTTTCGACCAGCTCCGTGAAGCAGTTTGGTTTTCGTGTGCTGGATGCCGGGTTACAGGAAAACCCCGAGCAGTCTGGCGATATTCTCGACGACTGGTAATACATATTGATGTCGTGGCCTGCGAGGTTGCGGCAACGACAAGATTAGGGATGTGGTTTTTAGGACATGACCGTTAACGACACAATTCGATTGTTGATCATCAACGATTCGCGCTCAGAGGCGGAGCGTCTGATCAGTATGCTGAACAATGCCGGGCGGAGTACCCGGGCGCAGCACGTGGAAAACGAAGAGGGGCTGGTCAAGCTCCTGCAGGAGCAAATCTGGGATCTGTTGATCGTTCACGATAAATCCACTTCCGTGGAGCCGCTGACGGCCATTCGCCAGATCAAGCGGCTCAAGAAAGATGTGCCAGTCATTTGTCTGACCGATGAAGAGGGAGCCCAACCGGTAGTCGAGGCTTTGAAGATGGGGGCGACTGACGCCATCCTGCTCGATGAAGATCAGCATTTGCTGTTGGTCATTTCCCGCGAGGTGGAAAATCGTCAGCAGCGGCGCTTGATGCGTCAGGCCGAGCGTCAGTTCAAAGAAGCGGAGCGTCGCAGTCAGCAGTTACTGGAAAGTTCACGTGACGCCATCGCCTATGTTCAGGATGGTATGTACCTGTTTGCCAACCAGTCTTTTGCCGAGCGCTTTGGTTATGAAGACAAAGACGATATCGAGTGCATGCCTGTGATCGATATGGTCGTTGATGACGATCAGGGCAAGGTCAAACAGTTTCTCAAGAACTACGCGCTGAAAGGTGATGAAGCAGAATCCTGTGAGCTGGAGTTTCAGGGCCTGCAGTCGGACGGCACGGGCGTACCGCTGAAAGTGAATGTCGGCAATGCATTATTTGAAGAAGAGCATTGCATTCAGTTTATGATCCCTGCCAAGCAGATCAATGATCAGGAGCTGGAAGCGGAGTTGCACAAGCTCAAGGTGGAAGACCAGACCACCGGCTTGCTGAATCGGGCACATTTTACCGAGCGGCTGGATCAGGAATTGTCTCAGGCGCTCAATGCCGAATCCACCAGTGCCTTGATTTATGTCGAGGTAGATGAACTCTACGGGCGCTTGCAGGAGCAGATGGGGGTGACTGCCATCGATGCGATTGTTGCCGATCTTGCCTGTTACGTAAAACAGCATTGTGAGGATAGTCACACAGCCGCACGCTTTGCAGACGACGCGTTTATGATTCTGGCTCAGGGCGCTAACGCGGATCAGGCGCTGGCTTGGTCCGAAAAACTGCGTCAGGATGTTGAAGGTCATATCATCGACGTCGATGGCCATACCGCTCAAACCACGGTATCCATCGGGATCTCCTTGATTAATGAAACCAGCAGCGATGCTGAAACCATCATCGATCAGGCGATGGGGGCGACTGAGTCGGGTGCCGATGAAGATAGTCGCAGCAACAGTGTGAATCTGTTTGAGCCGGAACTCCCCGAGGACGAGAAAAAATCGGCTGATATTGCCAAGATGGTTCAGGCGGCTATGGATAATGGTCGCTTTAATCTGTTGTATCAGCCGGTAATCAGCTTACGTGGTTCGGAAGACGGCTTTTACGAAGTTCTGTTGCGCATGAAAAATGAAGAGGGCGAAGAAATTTCACCTTCTGATTTTCTCGAGATTGCTGACGAAATTGGCGCGACTACAAAAATAGATCGCTGGGTCATTCTTGAGTCAATCAAAGTGTTGTCCAAGCATCGCGGTGGTGGCTCCAAAACTCGTATGCTGGTGAATGTTTCCCGTCAGTCCTTGATTGATGAGTCTCTTTTGCCCTGGTTGGCCGTTGCGTTTAAGGCGGCCAAGTTGCCGACTGATGCGATTGTGTTCCAGGTGGGTGAAAAAGATGTCACCAATCATCTGAATGCTGCCCGCGATTTCTTTGACGGGTTGCGGGAGATGGGCTGCTTCTCTTCGATCAGTAATTTTGGCTGTTCGCTCAATCCGTTTAATACCCTGGCACATGCCAACAGTGATTACGTCAAGGTTCATGGATCGTTTACCCGGGATATCCAGAATAATCAGGAAGGTCCGGAAGCGCTGAGCAATCTCATCAAAGAGTTACTGGAGCATGACAAGGTCACGGTGGTGCCCTTTGTGGAAAATGCCAGCGTATTGTCGACACTCTGGCAAACCGGGGTTCACTATATTCAGGGGCACTATCTGCAGGCGCCCAGTGAGGACATGAATTACGATTTCAATATGGAAGAGTAATGTATTGACTGAGCAAATTGTTTACATGCTCTGATTCATGTCCAGTGCCGGTTGTTCCGATTGTGGCTGTCCCACTTCTTCGGCGGGAACACCGGCTACCATGGTGTGTGGCGCAACGGCTTTCAGTACGACGCTGCCGGCACAGATTTTTGCTCCTTCCCCAACGTCAATGTTGCCCAGAATTTTCGAGCCCGGCCCGATCATAACGCCCTTGTGAATTTTTGGATGTCGATCGCCAGCCTCTTTACCTGTTCCGCCCAGTGTTACCGATTGCATCATGGAAACGTTGTCACCGATCACGCAGGTTTCCCCGATGACAATGCCGGTGGCGTGGTCGAGCATGATGCCTTTACCGATTCGGGCGGCGGGATGAATGTCGACGCCGAACATCATGGAGTTGCGGTTTTGCAGAAACAGGGCCAGTTCTCGGCGCTGATTGTTCCACAGCCAGTGAGCCACCCGATGGGATTGCAGTGCGTGAAAGCCTTTAAAAAATAAGAACGGTGTCGACAGGCTGTCGCAGGCGGAATCTCTTTCGAGGATGGCGTTGATATCATCAACCGCCGCACAGCTGATTTCGGGGTCAGAATTCAGCGCTTGCAGAATAACTTCGCGGATCAGCATTGATGACGCTGCCGGACTGTCCAGTTTATTGGCCAGGTGGTAGCTCAGGGCGTCCTCAAAGGTGTCGTGATTGAGGATGGTGGCGTGCAGGAAGCTCGCCAGAATCGGTTCTTCCTGAACCTGTTGCGAGGTTTCTTTGCGAATGGCTTGCCAGGTTTTTTGAGCGCAGTGCATGAGGTGTTTCCGTTGGTGTCAGACGCTGACATTAACGGCATTGCCGCTGTTTGTCACCTGTGTTGAGGCTAGAAGAATTCTGGCAGTTTCAAGGGTTGTTCCTGCAGAGCCGCCTGTTGTTCCCGCAGGGTCAGTATGTGATCGGACCAGTAGCGCACGGTATTAAACCAGGTGAAATTGTGGGGGAAGGCGGGGTCGTCCCAGCGTCGGGCAAGCCAGGCGCTGTAGTTGATCAGACGCATGGTTCGCAGAGGTTCCACCAGAGTCAGTTCGGCGGCATTAAACGGGCAAAACTGACGATAGCCGGTCAGTACCTGCTGCAGTTGTCGCTGCTGTTGGGGCTTGTCGCCGGACAGCAGCATCCAGATATCCTGTACAGCCGGGCCATTGCGGGCATCATCAAAATCCACGTAATGAGGGGCGTCATCGCGCCACAGGATATTGCCCGGGTGGCAGTCCCCGTGGAGTCGCAGGCTTTCAAAGCGAGTGTTGGCAAATGCCTCTTCAAGGCGAGGCAGGATGTTCTCGATTAGGCTGGTATAAGCCGGCTGCAATTCACCGGGAATAAACTGGTTTTCCAGTAGAAACTGACTGCTCTGGCGGACAAAGGAATCAATATCAAAGGTTGGTCGATGTTCGAATAGCCGGTTGTAGCCGATGTTGTGAAGCTGGCCGAGGCTGCGCCCCATCACTTCCAGATTGTCGGCGTAATCCAGCTCCGGGGCCTGCCCTCCACGACGTGGATAGATGGCCAGAAAGAAGCCCTGTTGCTGGCGCAGACTATGGCCCTGATGATCCAGCAATGGTGCGACTACCGGAAACTCAGCGTCGGCGAGCTCCAGGCAAAAGTCGTGCTCTTCCTGAATCTGCTCACGGCTCCAGCGCTGTGGGCGATAGAATTTGGCGATAACCGGGTCGGCTTCTTCAATGCCGACCTGATAGACACGGTTTTCATAACTGTTGAGCGGGTAGATGCGGCCATCGCAAAAGAAACCTTCGGCTTCTATGGCCTGAATAACCGCATCCGGTGTCAGTGCGTCAAAGGGGTGGCTGCTGTTCAACGGTTCATCGCTTGGAAAAGTCACTTAGCGTTTACGCAGAACCAGACTGCCGATGGAATAGCCGGCGCCGAAAGAGCAAACCACGCTGTGATCGCCGGCAACCATATCTTCGTGATGCAGGTTGAGAGCGATCAATGATCCGGCCGAAGCGGTATTGGCGTAGGTGTCGAGAACAATGGGTGCTTCACCGGGCTCGGGATCGCGTCCCAGCAGCTTTTTGGCGATGAGCACGTTCATGTTGATATTGGCCTGATGCAGGAACCAGCGTTTTACATTGGTATTGGCCACACCGGTTTCTTCGAGATGATCGCTGATGTGCTTGGCGGCCATCGGGCATACTTCCTTGAATACTTTGCGTCCTTGCTGGTGGAAAAAGTTGTGTTCGGCGTAGGGGTTGTCCTGATTGACGTTAACCATATAACCGATATTGGCACGAATGTTATTTGAGAAGGTGGTGACTGTCTTGGTGCCCAGAATGTCGTAGCTGTGTTCGCCTTGGCAGGTCTCCGCGCTTTCGACAATGGTGGCGGTGGCAACGTCACCAAAAATAAAGTGACTGTCACGATCGCGAAAATTATTCCCCGGGGAAGTCAGTTCCGGGTTGATGCACAGAACGCACTTGGCGGTGCCCGCTGTGACCATCTCATAGGCACGTTGCAGACCGAAAGTAGCGGCCGAACAGGCCACTAACATATCAAAGCCAAAGCCCTCGATGCCCAGTTCTTTTTGTACCTCAATGGCAATCGCCGGGTAATAGCGTTGGGTGTAGGCGCAGGAAACAATCACGGCATCGATGTCTTTGCCTTCTTTTTTCGCTGCGGCCATGGCCTTGCGTGCCGCAATAACGGCGATCTCTGCCTGATTCGACAGCTCATCTTCGGCGCGCAGCGGGATATTGGGCATCATCCGATCGGGGTCGAGGATTCCGTCTTTGATGTAAACATAACGGGATTTGATACCGGATGCTTTTTCAATAAACGCGGCGGTCGAAAGGGGTTTCGCAGTCAGATCACCGGCTTCGATGGAGGTTGCATTTTCAGCGTTGTATTTTTCTGCGTAGGCGTTGTAACTCTCTACCAGTTCTTCGTTGGAAATGCTGTGCTCGGGGGTCCACAGGCCCAGGCCGCTAATTACCACATTGGCTGCGCTCATTGAATTCTCTCCAGTCTCAATACAGGGTTGAGCCCCCTGTTTTGCTTTTGTGTTGATCAGTTTTTGTCTTGTATGCCGTTGCTTTTGGCTGTTCTGGCTATTATCCACAAATCGACACGGCAAGCACCACAATCTTTCAGTATTTTGCTGGCTGATCGCAGGGTTGAGCCGGTGGTCATGACGTCATCGATCAGGGCAATGTGTTTACCTGAAACTAGTTTTTGGTTGCGTTCTGGCAGGGCAAAACTGTGTTGCCGATTCTGTAATCGGGTGGCTCGATTCGATTGGGCTTGCCGCAGGCGCGAATCCTGATGGTAGGTGAGCGCTCTGGCGACGGGCAGCTGAAGCTGTTTACCCAGCCACTGGGCAATCCAGTCGGCCTGATTGAAGCCTCTGCGCCATTGTCTGAACGTTGGCATGGGTATGGGAATCAGCAACTGTGGACGCGAAGCCCCGGCAAATGTCGGCAGAGACTGGTGCAACATCAGACGTCCCAGACGAATGTCACCGTGATATTTCAGTTGATGTATCCACTGGTCGACAGGTGTTTGGTAGAGAAATGCCGCATGGGTTGAATCGAATGACGGTGGCTTGGTGAGACATTCCGGGCAGGCTGAGTTGGATTCTCCCGGTCGTGGTAATGCGCACAGGGGGCAGGCTGATTGGCTGGCTAGATGAGGCAGGTCTTGTCTACAGGCCTGGCATAGTCCTCGAATATCCGAGGTGCCGCGGCACACCAGACAGTGCCCCTTGAGCCAGTGGCTCAGGTTGAATCGGCGGTGTTGTTTAAATAGTGATCTTGTCATGTGTCTTTTTCGCTGTTAACCTTTTGCTTGTTTTTAGGTTAACAAAGAGTTTCGCGCAGAAGTCGGGCTGGCCGATTTTCTGAACAGATGAAAGGCAAAAGGTTATGACTGCAAGCAATCCCCAACAAACCCGTCACGATTGGACTCGCGCAGAAGTCGCGGCCCTGTTTGAATTGCCTTTCAGTGATCTGATGTTTCAGGCCCAAACGATTCATCGTCAGCATTTCAACCCGAATGAAGTTCAAGTCAGTACTCTTTGTTCCATTAAAACCGGAGCCTGTCCGGAAGATTGCAAATATTGCCCGCAGAGTGCCCGCTATGACACCGGTCTTGAGCGTGAAAAATTAATGCGCGTGGAAAAGGTGATTGAAGAGGCCAAAGCCGCCAAAGCCAGCGGTGCTACCCGTTTCTGTATGGGTGCCGCCTGGCGCTCACCCAAGAAAAAAGACATGCCCTATGTCACCGATATGGTCAAAGGTGTGAAGGATCTCGGTCTCGAAACCTGCATGACTCTGGGTATGGTCAGCGGCGATCAGGCTCAGCAACTGGCCGATGCCGGTCTGGATTACTACAACCACAATCTTGATACCTCCCCTGAGTATTACGGCGATATCATTACCACTCGCACCTATCAGGATCGTTTGGAAACTCTGGATAATGTGCGCAGCGCCGGTATGAAAGTTTGCTGTGGCGGTATTGTTGGTATGGGCGAAACGGAAAATGATCGGGTCGGCCTGTTGTTGCAATTGGCCAATATGAAAGTGCATCCGGAATCCGTGCCTGTGAATATGTTGGTTCGGGTGGAGGGAACCCCTCTCGATCAGCAGGAAGATCTCGATCCTTTCGATTTTATTCGCACCATTGCCGTTGCGCGTATTCTTATGCCGAAGTCCCATGTCCGCTTGTCTGCCGGGCGCGAGGAAATGAACGACCAAATGCAATCCATGGCATTTCTGGCTGGTGCCAATTCCATTTTTTACGGTGAGAAATTGTTGACGACGGCGAATCCTGAGAGCAACAAGGATATGCAATTGTTCAAGCGTCTGGGTATCAACCCCGAGAGTTATCAAGTGGAAGAGAGCGAGGCTGAGCAGGAGCAGAAAGTTCAGGATGCACTGGAAGAGGCCCGTCACGACCACGTTTTCTATAACGCTGCCAGCTAGGGTTTTTCGGGGTGGGTGAGCTCTTCCCGAAGTCAGGTTTATGTCCAGTTCCATGAAGCAGGTGCTTGAGGCTGAGCTGCAAAAGCGGCGCGAGCAGCATCTGTATCGGCAGCGTCGGGTTCTGCAGTCACCTCAGGGCAGTGAAGTCCGGGTTGATGGTCAGCATTGCATCAATTTTTCCAGTAATGATTATCTGGGTTTGGCCAATCATCCTCGTTTGGCCGAAGCTGTGGAGCAGTCGCTGGCGACCTTCGGTTGGGGCAGTGGCGCGTCCCATTTAATTAACGGCCACAGTGAGTTACACCATCAACTCGAGCTGGTACTGGCTCGTTTTACCGGCCGTGATCGGGCATTGCTGTTCTCCACCGGTTATATGGCCAATCTTGGCGCCATAGCGGCTCTGGTAGGCAAGGGTGATGCCGTGTTTGAAGATCGGCTCAATCACGCGTCTTTGCTGGATGGAGGTTTGATCTCCGGCGCCCGCTTTCAGCGTTTTCAGCACAATGATCTGGATGATCTGGCTCGACGTCTGCAAAAAACGGATGCTCGGCGCAAGCTGGTGGTGGTTGATGGGGTCTTCAGTATGGACGGGGATTTGGCTCCGCTGCCGGAGTTGGCCGATTTGGCCAGAACCCATGATGCCTGGTTAATGGTGGACGATGCCCACGGCTTTGGCTGTCTTGGCGCTAACGGTGCAGGCACCATAGAGCATTTTGGTTTGAGCCAGACAGATGTGCCGGTGATGATGGGAACTCTGGGCAAGGCTATGGGTTGCTTCGGAGCTTTTGTTGCCGGCAGTGAAGCGCTGATTGAAACCCTGATTCAAAGAGCTCGACCTTACATTTATACCACTGCCATGCCGGCGGCTGTGGCAGCTTCAACCCTCGCAAGTCTGCAGCTGCTCACCGAGGAGTCCTGGCGCCGAGAGCACCTGGTCAGCTTGGTTGAGCGCTTTCGTCGCGGTGCCGAAGACGCGGGATTGCCTTTGATGGATTCCTCAACCGCGATTCAGCCGGTGGTTATCGGTGATTCACAAGTGACTTTGCAGGTGGCTGCAGCACTGGAAAGCAAGGGCTTTCTGGTGGGTGCCATTCGACCACCTACCGTGCCACAGGGCAGTGCGCGTTTACGTATTACCTTGTCGGCGGCCCACAGTGAGCAGCAGGTGGATGATTTGTTGTTAGCACTGACAGAAGCCTGCCGGCCATACCGAGAGGTGAGCGCCTGATGCAGCCAGTTATCCAAGCCAGTTTTCCCGAATTCGGGTTTTCAAGATACATCGCCACAGCCGATGCGCCGGCCTCTGTGCCCATTGTGCTTTTGCACGGCTGGGGCTGTGACAGCCAGTGCTGGCAGCCTCTGCTTGAGGGCTTGCGGCAACACTCCGATGTCGTTTGTATTGATTATCTGGAGGCGGTTACCGCCGCTGACTCGGTTGATCAGTCTCTGGCTGAATTGCTGCAGCAATTGCCGGAAAAGTTTTCTGTTTTGGGGTGGTCTCTGGGAGGCATGTTGGCGTTGCGAGTTGCTGCGCTGGCGCCTGAACGGGTAGTTGGTGTTGCAACCTTGGCGGCCAATTTACGTTTTGTCGCCAATGAGCAGTGGGCTGATGCCATGGCGCCGGAAGTATTTCAGCAGTTTCAGCAGTCCTTTCGCTCGGCACCGGATAAAACCCTGAAGCGCTTTGCCGGGTTGATGGCCAAAGGAGACAGTGATGAGCGTCTGCTACTGAAGTCTTTGCGCAATTTGTCTCAATCCGGGCTGGCTACTGCCAGTGAGCCTGCTCTGGCTTTGGGGCTTAAATTATTGGGCGAGCTCGATAATCGCACTGTAGTTGAGCAATTGCCCGTTCCGGGGCTGCATCTTTTTGGACAGGCTGATGCACTGGTGCCCGCGACGGTTCTGTCGTCCTATCAGGCTCTGGCAGGAGCTAATCAGCAAGTTGAGTGTCTGCAAGGTGCCGGGCATGCGCCCCACTGGTCGCAAACCGAAGCGGTTCTGGAGCGCTTGATCCGGTTCTTCTCCACACTGGAGTCCGTTGCTCAGCAAAACGATGACAATGATTCGGCCTTGGACAAGAAGCGCGTTGCAGCATCGTTTGGTAAGGCGGCAGCCTCCTATGACAGTGTTGCGGGACTGCAGAGACAAATTGGCAATCGTTTGCTGGAGCGGGTTGTTGACTGCAGTGGCCATGATCGATGGTGCATGGATCTTGGTTGTGGCACCGGGCATTTTATCGGGGCTCTGCAAGAGCGAGGTTATCAGATGTTGGGGCTGGATCTCGCCGAGGGCATGCTGGAATTTGCTCGAGGGCAGCAACAACCGTCCCGTCAGGCTCACTGGTTGTGTGCCGATGCGGAACATTTACCCCTTGCGAATCATTCCGTGGATGCAATCTTCTCCAGTCTGGCCATTCAGTGGTGTCATGATTTATCGGCCCTGTTCGGGGGGTTAAAGCGAGTTGTTAAGCCGGGCGGTAAACTCTATCTGGCGACCCTTGGGCCCCGAACGCTGAGTGAGTTAAGGCAATCCTGGAAGCAGGTGGATGGCTATGTTCACGTCAACCGTTTTATTGGCGCCGATCAGCTGCAGCAGGCTTTGCAGAATGCAGGGTTGCGATGTCTGAATTGGCAGCAGCAGGACATCGTGTTGCAGTATGATGCCCTGCGGGATCTGACCTACGAGCTAAAGACGCTGGGTGCGCACAATGTTAATGCCGGGCAGGGGAATGGTCTCACTGGGCGGGCGAGAATACGCCAGCTGCGTGACGCCTATGAGGCCTTCCGAATGGCGAACGGAAAGCTACCGGCTACCTACGAAGTGTATTACATGGAACTGGAGGCTTGATTTCCATGGCAAAGAAAACCTTTTTTGTAGCGGGCACGGATACTGATGCAGGAAAAACTCTGGTTGCTTCGGCGTTGTTGGTCAAGGCGAGCCAGCAGGGTTTGAGGACGGCGGCTGTGAAACCGGTGGCGGCGGGCTGCGAAGAGACACCTGAAGGGCTGCGCAACAGCGATGCCCTGATGTTGCAGCAGGCCATGACTCTGGATTTGCCTTATGAACAGGTGAACCCAATAGCATTCAAGCCGCCGATTGCTCCTCACATAGCGGCGATGCACGAAGGGCAGACTCTTCAGGCATCGCGGTTGGCGGGCTATTGTCGCGGCATATTAATGCAGCCAGCGGAGATGGTTTTGGTTGAGGGGGCCGGCGGCTGGAAGGTGCCCCTGAATCCGAGAGAAACACTGGCCGATCTGGCCATTGAGTTGAATGTGCCAGTGATTCTGGTGGTCGGGATGAAGCTTGGTTGCATCAATCATGCTTTGTTGACGGCTGAGGCTATTGCCCGTGATGGCTTGACTCTGGCGGGCTGGGTGGCTAACCGCATCGATGGGGATATGAGTTGTTACGAGGAAAATGTGATGACCCTTAAAACACTGATACAAGCCCCTTTGCTGGGTGAAATTCCCTTTTTAGAACAAGTCACAGCAGAAGCTGCGAGCCAGTTTTTATCTCTTGATGAGCTATTATGAGAACGCTTTAACAACCTTTGGTTTGGTTAAGGTGTCTTTTTAATGCCTTTATGTCTTACTTTGCGGCAACTTCTTGCCGCATTTGTCTGTTTTTTGATCTCTTTTCAGCTAGAATATCGTTATAAGCCGTCAATCCGTTTGATGGTGGGTGTTTTTACGAGGTCTCGAACTTATGACAATCAGTTCCGTAATCAGTATTGGCTCCAGTGGTCTGCAGCGCAGTCAGCAGTCGATGGCTCAATCTGCCCAGGAAATAGCCAGTGTTGGAACCACACAGAAAGAGACTTCTACCACTCAGGACCTGGTTGAGCCTCTGATCAATTTAAAGCGTGAGCAGCAAGTGTTTGATGCGTCTGCCCGTGTCGTTCAGGTGGGTACCGATACCCTGGGTTCCCTATTGGACATCAAGGCCTGAATTGTAGCGCCGGAGTTGATGAGATGATCAATAGCAATAACATCCCATCCAATTTTGCCAATGCTGTATCACCGTTCAGCAGCTTGGGCTCACGCCCTGTGGGTGAAGAAAGCCCCGATGCGCGTAATACCCCTTTCAAGCCTGTCGAAGAATCTTCCGAAACGGGTCGTATCCAGACTCGTAGGGATCCGGATGAGCGCGGCGATGTCGAGCGTCAGCGCCAAGCTGTGCAGGAGCGTAATGATGACGCTGAAGGCAACGGCGGCCGGGATCGTCAGCAGGCGGCTCAAGATCGAGCTGTGGAGCAGCAAGAGAGCGCCGATCAGCGCGAGATAGATCGATTGGCTGCCCGGGATCGTGAAGTCAGAGCCCATGAGCAGGCCCATAAATCCGCGGGAGGATCTTTGGCTGGCGCTGCCACTTATCAATATGAACGTGGACCGGATGGTGTCAGCTACGCGGTGGCTGGAGAAGTGCCTATCAAGCTCAGTACTAACAGCGGCGATCCGGAGCAGGCTCTGGATGTGGCGCGCCGGGTGCAGCGGGCTGCTCTGGCACCCGCAGAGCCGTCTGTGCAAGACCGGCAGGTAGCCGCTCAGGCAGCGCAACTGGAGCAACAGGCGTTGCAAGATATCGCAGCGCTTGCCCGGGAAGAGGAGGCTCAACGACAGGCAGAGGTGGCACTTGAGCGTGAACAGCGGCTGGAGGAAGAATCCGAGCGTGAGAGCAGTAATCGCGAGGAAGAGCGGGCCCTCGCAGAGCGTGAGCGCCTGGAGCGCAATAACCGTCTTCAGGAGACTCAGGCGGAATCGGCTGAACGCTTCTTTGATATCAATCAGCGCTTGCTGGACATCGGTGTTAATCAACAGGCGCCTGAGGCGGGTTCATTGATTGACCGCAATATTTGATAGCACCTGATTCCACGGGTTCCTTAATTGTTAAGCCGCCTTTTATGGCGGCTTTTTTGTGTCCGTTCGCCGGGTTGCTGCTAAGGTAAACTAGGCGTGTATTTTTGCTGGCATTCAAACGTTTGTTTGATTAAAATATCATCATCCACAACGGTGTTGTGTAACCTGATTATTTTACATTTTAGAGGTGTAGACACATGGCTGAGTATAAGGCTCCCCTTCGTGATATGAGCTTCGTATTGAACGAAGTATTTGATGCTGAGAATTTCTGGGCGTCCCTGCCCGGCCTGGAAGGCGTGGTTGATCCGGAAACGGCAAACGCTGTTTTGGAAGAAGCGGCCAAGCTGATCGAGCAGGAAATTGCGCCTCTCAACCGCGAGTCCGATGAGCAGGGTTCCCAGTGGAATGATGGTGAAGTTACCGCCCCTCACGGCTTTAAAGAAGCCTATCAGGCGTTCTGTGAAGGTGGTTGGAACGGTCTGGGTGGCAACCCGGAATACGGCGGTATGGGTATGCCGAAAACCCTGACTGGTCAGGTTGAAGAGATGCTGCAAGCCGGTAGCATGTCCTTTGGTCTGGCACCTATGCTGACTGCCGGTGCTTGTTTGTCCATCAATGCTCACGGCAGCGATGAGCTGAAAGAAAAATACCTGCCCAATATGTACTCCGGTGTTTGGTCCGGTGCGATGGATCTGACCGAGCCGCACGCTGGTACCGATCTGGGTATTATCCGTACTAAAGCCACTGAAAACGGTGACGGTTCCTATAACATCACCGGTACTAAAATCTTTATCACCTGGGGTGAGCACGACATGGCGGAAAATATTATCCACCTGGTGCTGGCCAAGCTGCCGGACGCGCCGGCGGGCCCTAAAGGCATTTCTCTGTTCCTGGTGCCCAAGTTCATGGTTAATAATGACGGTTCTCTGGGTGAACGCAACAGCATGGGTTGCGGTTCCATTGAGAAGAAGATGGGTATTAAAGGTTCTGCTACCTGTGTCATGAACTTCGATGAAGCCAAAGGCTGGCTGGTAGGTGAAGTGAATCAAGGTCTGGCCTGCATGTTCACTATGATGAACTATGAGCGTTTGGTGGTTGGTATTCAGGCGCTGGGTGCCGCTGATATGTCTTATCAGAATGCTGTCGAATACGCCCGTGATCGACTGCAAAGCCGCAGCCCGGAAGGCAAGAAATACCCTGAGAAAGCCGCTGATCCAATTATTGTTCACCCGGACGTGCGTCGCATGCTGTTGGCTATGCGAGCTCAAACCGAAGGTGCCCGTGCCTTCTCTACTTATGTTGCCAAGTGGCTGGATATCACCAAGTTCAGTGATAATGCTGAAGATAAGGCGGCCGCTTCCGGCATGGTTGCTCTGTTGACGCCTGTTGCCAAAGCGTTTGTATCTGACAAGGCGCTGGAAACTACCGTTATCGGTCAGCAAATCTTCGGTGGTCACGGCTTTATTCGTGAGTGGGGTCAGGAGCAGTTGGTTCGTGACGTGCGCATTACCCAAATCTACGAAGGTGCCAATGGCATTCAGGCCATGGACCTGATGGGCCGCAAGGTGGTTGCCAATGGTGGTAAGGATCTGGAGACCTTCACTGCTGAAGTTCAGGCCTTTATTGATGCCAACAGTGATGATGCTGCACTGGCTGAGTTTATTCGGCCGTTGCAGGCAGAAATCAACAACCTGAAAGACGTTACCGCTCAGGTAATTGAGCAGGCGCAGTCCAATCCTAATGCGATTGGTGCGGCAGCCAACGATTACCTGCACTTGTTCGGCTTCACGGCTCTGGCCTATATGTGGGCCATGATGGCCAAGGTGGCTCTGGCCAAGCTGGACAGTGGCGATGAGTTCTATGCAACTAAACTGAAGCTGGCTCGCTTCTTCTATCAGCGTCAACTGTCTGCTACTCAGTCTCTGAGTGCCAACATCAAAGCGGGTGGTGATACTCTGATGGATCTGGCTGAAGAACTGTTCTAAGCCAAATTTTCTGTCTAGTATAAAAGCCCCGGCAGGTTAACCTGCCGGGGCTTTTTTATGTACAGGATGTACGGTATGCCGCGGTCGCATGGATGCGAAGGAGCGGCGATGTACAGGATGTACGGACAGATATTTGCTCCTGCAATATCTGCACTTCCGCTATCCATGGCGGTCGTATGCCGCGGTCGCATGGCAGCTGATAGCTCCTGCATAAGCTGCATTTCCGCCGTCCATGGCGGTCGATGCGAAGGAGCGGCGATGTACAGGATGTACGGTGAGTAGTTGTCCCGGATTATTTAAAGGTAAGCAACGGCTATGGCGTCAGAACAAAAGTTGGGCGGGGAAGATCAGGCCCGGGTGGATAAGTATCTCAGTGCGGAGTCTCGACAGCAGGAACGTACCTTTCGTCCCTGGCGATTGCTGTTGGTGATCTGGCTGGTGTTGGGTGTACTCAGTGGAGCGAGTTACTGGTTGGCCTTAAACCACGGTGTGATTTGAGTGCTCTCAGGATTTGCGCGAATTGGCGTATTCCTTGCTCCAGGCTATGAATTCATTGGCCGGCATCGGTTTGGCTGTGTAGTAGCCTTGGGCATTGTCACAGCCCAGTTCGGTAATCAGGTTCCAGTCCTCATCGGTTTCCACACCCTCGGCAACTGAAGAAATATTAAGTCGCTTGGCCAGTGAAATACTCGACTCCAGAATGGCTCGGCTGGCCTGATTTTCCGAGGACTGATGTACAAAAGAGCGATCTATTTTCAGCTCGGTAAAGGGGATTTGCCGCAGTTGCTCCATGGACGAGAAACCGGTGCCGAAGTCATCAATGGATAAGCCAAAGCCTTTCAGGCGCATTCGGGTGAGGATGTCCAAAGTGACGTTCATGTCTTCTGCCAGAGTACTCTCGGTCACTTCAATCACCACGTGATTGGGCTCCAGCCCTGAAGATGAAATGGTTTCACTCAGGACTTCCGGTAATTCCAGTGAGCTTAGTACCTGAGCAGAAAAGTTGATCGACACGGTGATATCAAACCCAAGGCTGCGTAAATGTGCGGCCTCATTGATACTTTTTTGAAATACGATGTCAGTGATTTCCTGAATCATGTCGTATTTCTCGGCGATACCGATAAAGACATTCGGTGGAATCCAGCCCTTTTCCGGGTGCTTCCAGCGTGCCAGTGCCTCGACGCCGATGATGCGACCATCGGTGACAGAAACCTGAGGTTGAAAATAGACACTGATGTCGTCATTCAAGATGGCGCTTTGCAGTTCGTCGGCAAAGACCATGGCGCCGGGGCCGTCCGGTGTTTCGTGCTGGGCGGGGCTGTGGGTGCGCAGCAGGCTTTCAAGATCGATCTTGCGGACCGGCTTGTTGAGTGTTCCCAGAATGGCCAGGCGCTGTTGTACTCCCAGAGTGCGGACAGACTCCAGCAGTCTTGGGTCTTCACCGCTCACAAGAATGACACTGAAATTCATGCCCAGACTGCCGAAATGTCGCAATAATTGAATGCCATCCATTTCAGGCATGTTCAGGTCGGTAATGACCACATCAATATGGTTGTTGCGATTGGCTATATACCTGAGGGCTTCCTGGGCGCTATCGGTTTGAATGATGCTTGTGATACCCATGGATTCCAACATCTTGCTCAGGGTCTTGAGCATGAACGGGTCGTCATCGACCAGTAGGCAGGAGATGTTTTCTAGGTGTTCCATTCGAGAGCCGTGTTAGAATTTACAGTTGTTATTATTATGTCTATTGTAGTCCTGTTAGCAACTTTAAAGGCTGATTTACATTAAATTTTCTGTGGAAATTTTTCGGGCAGATTGCAATTTGTGCAATCCGCACGTCATGTAATTGGCAGCAATGGATACGCTGAGAAGTATTGAGGGAATGTTTTGGGTGATTTGCCGTTAGACCTGTCTGTCCTGGAGTCTATGTTCGGAGACGATGCCGATTTAAGAAACGCCATTTTGGAGGAGTTCGCCAACAGTGCCACGCCCTATATGACGGAGCTGGATGCTGCCATTGCCAGAAAATCTGCCGAAGGCGTCAAGTCTCTGGCCCACAAATTAAAGTCTTCATCGCGGACGGTAGGGGCTCAGGCTCTGGGAGATCTGTGTGAGGCTCTGGAAAATTCTGCCCCCAATGCCGATTGGCATGGTATTAACACTCAGGAGTTGGCCCTGAAATCTGAGTTAGAGCGGGTGCTGGATTACATTCGCAGTCTTTGCTGATTGCAGCTCAGGGTTGCCGTTTTTTGTTTTGATCCTGCCAGACCCAGCGTAACGGTTCGCCAAAATCATCCACCAGCAGTTCTTTGGAGGGTTCCTTGGGCTGATTGGTTTTGCGGGGTTTGGTTTTACGGCGCTGCTTTCTCTCTTCAATGGCCTGAACCACTTCATTAACCAGTGTGCGGCTCTGGTCACTGCGCTCAACGAAGGGCGGTTTGGGCAGAGGTTGATTGACGTCGCGCCCACTTTCGCCCATACCACACCGGGTCACGTCTCCGCCGTCAGACAGAAATTGTTCTACCATCTGGTTGAGCTCATCGCGCTGCTGCTGTTTGGTTTTTACCGGTTTCATGATGGTTGTACGGTCCGGGTGGGCGATGCTTCATTATGGCTTAAAGTCACGGAAAAATACCAGATAGCGGGTGGTTACTGAGCTTGCCTGTGACGGATGCAAGTGCTTAACTGGCGGCATTGATAGCACCGGATAATCTGGTATGAGTTCTGCCCTGAAATTAAAACCCACCAATTGCTCGGATAAAGCGATTGCCGAGATGATTGATACCACCACATGGGCAAATGCATTTGAGTGGCAGGAGGTGCGAAAGTTGGGTGGCTACTTTACTGCCTACGAAGCTCAGGCCGGAGACACTCTGTTTGAAGAGGGCGAGCAAACCGCCTATATGGGGCTGATTGTTTCCGGGCGCATACGCATCAGCAAGCGCGATTCACAGGATCGGCTGAAATCGCTGATCACTCTGGGACCATCCCAAACCTTTGGGGAGCAGTCTTTGATCGATGCCTCCCCGCGTTCTGCCAAAGCCCATGCGCTTGAAACCACGCGGTTTGTCGTTACTACGCGCCGCCAGTTATTCCGCCTGTCAGAAAAGGAGCCGGCCCTGGCTTTTAAACTGCTGTGGTTAATAACCCAGTCGGTGAGTCTTCGCTTACGCAACACCAGTTACCTGCTGGTGGATGCCGGATCATGAATTGTGGAATGCCGCGGTAAGCGGCCTTTTCAACCTGCCAAGAGTTAACCCTGTGAAGTTTCCCGAGAGAGAGATTCTCAAACAATTGACGTCGCTGGCGTTGCCCATGGTTATTTCTCAGGGAGCCTTTGCCCTGATGATTTTTACCGATCGGTTGTTTTTATCAATGGTCAGTCCGCTGCACATGGCCGCTGGTCTGGGTGGTGGTGTTGCCAGTTTTTTCTGTATCTCATTGTTTATGGGAATTCTGGCTTACTCCAATGCGCTGGTGGCGCAATACTATGGTGCCGGAGAGCGACGGCAGTGCGCCCGGGTTCTGACCCAGAGCCTTATCTTGTGTCTGGGGTTTATGCCCTTTCTGGCGTTGATCGGTTTTGGTGTCAGCAGGCTGTTTTCGCTGATGGGGCATGCCCCGGAACAGGTGGAGCTGGAGGTTAGCTATCTGACTGTGATGTTGTCCGGTGCCATTCTGGCGTTGATCAAGATGGCGTTCGCGTCTTTTTTTGCCGGTACCGGCAAGACCAAGGTCGTGATGACTGGAGATCTTGTGGGGGTGGTGATCAATGTGCCGCTCACCTATGCCCTGATTTTTGGCGCCGTAGGCCTGCCGGAACTCGGTATTGTGGGAGCTGCGCTTGGTACGATCATTGGCAATCTTGTCAGTCTGTTGGTGCTTGCGGCATTTTACTTTGCGCCGCAGCATCGCGCGCTCTACGCCGTAGCCCGCTCATTTGTGCTGGATCGTACAATTCTGACCCGCTATTTGAGGTTAGGAGTCCCTGCCGGGTTTGAATCGTTTCTCAATGTCGCTGCCTTTAATCTATTCCTGTTGATGTTTCAGTCCTATGGCGTAGTGCAAGCAGCCTCGGCGGCCATTGTGCTGAATTGGGATATGCTGACATTTATCCCAATGCTGGGGCTGAATGCGGCCGTGGTGAGTCTGGTTGGCCGTTACGTGGGGTCCGGTGATGCGGATCAGGTTGGCCAGGTCATGCGCGCCGGCTTTGTACTCGGGCTGGGTTACACTTCCATTGTGGCGGTTACCTTTCTGGTGTTTCGTGCGCCCATGGTTGATGTGTTTATTAATGGTGACGGGGCCGAGGCGGAAGCGATTCGTCAGTTGTCGGTGTTTATGATGCTGGGGTTATCCACCTATGTTATGGCCGACGCCATTATTCAGGTGGCGGGCGGCAGCCTCAGAGGGGTTGGCGATACGCTCTGGATGATGAAAGTTTCCACTTCGCTGCACTGGCTGGTGCTGGTGCTACAGGTTCTGGTGATCAAAATCTGGCAGTTGGGTCCCGAAGTTTCCTGGATGGTGTTCGTGGTTCAACTGTTGTCAATTGCCGGCGCTTTTTCTCTGCGTTTGAAGAGTGGTCGCTGGCGTGATCGGCTGCAAAAATCGGCGACATGAATTTAACGGTTCAGTTATATAGGGCGGAGGGGTATCGATGAAGATTCAGCGGGTGCTTTCCAGTCGTACTTATGCCAGAGCCATGGCTGCAGCCAAGGGCTATCTGCAAGATCGGCAGTCGCTGGGGGATTTTTCCGATCAGGTGATGACCAAAGCCGAAAAATATCGCTCCGGGCCATTGCGCAATCTGTGGGATTCGATTCAGGCGCTGGTTCGTTTGCTCAGGGCATATGCCACCGGAGACTATCGGGATGTTTCCGCCAAAACGCTGTTGTTGATGGTAACGGCGTTGGTGTATTTCATCATACCGACGGATTTGATACCTGATATTCTGCTGGGCTGGGGTTTGGTCGATGATGTCACCTTGTTGGGCTGGGTGATCCAATCTTCCAGGACCGAACTTGATAAATTCAAACTTTGGGAGAGCAAAGGGCAGAGTATGAGACAGGATCAACCGACACAAACCCATTACCGCATTGGTGGTGTAGACCTGAATGTTTACGAGTGGTCCGGTAGCGGAGAGCCTCTGGTGTTGTTTCACGCCACCGGTTTTCATGGCCGTTGTTGGGATCAGGTGATTCGTCATCTGCCGCAAGATACCCACGTCTATGCACTGGAATTTCTGGGGCATGGACTGAGTGATAACCCGCAAGGGGGGATCTGTTGGGATGAAATGTCGGAAGATCTGATTGCCCTGTTGCAACAGCTGGAGCTGACCGATATCAATCTTGTGGGTCATTCATTTGGTGGCTATGCCGCGGCAATGGCGGCTGCGACACTGCCCGGACAGATAAAGCGCGTCATGTTGCTCGACCCGGTCATTATGAGCCCTGAATATTTGCAAATGATCGAAGCCTCTCTCGGCAGCAAAGAGGATCATCCTGTCGCCAGACGACGCAACCAGTGGGGCTCCCCGGAGGAGATGATTGAAGCCTTTGCTGCCAGAGAGCCCTACAAGCACTGGCACCCGCAGGTGTTGGATGACTATTGTCGTTACGGACTGGCTGCCAGTGAGCAAGATGATTTGCTTGAGCTGGCATGCCCACCTTTGGTGGAGGCCGATATCTACGTGCGCTCTGGCTTGGGTAGCGTCTATGACAAATTTGGTGATATTCAGGCGCCGGTACACATTATTCGTGCCAGAGATCGTTTACCCGAAGATCATTTTTTCGATTTCTCCCCTTCCCCTACCTGGGCTCAGCTCCACGAACAGATTAAGGGAGCAACGGATATTCAACTAAAAGACCAGAGCCACTTTTTCCCCATGGAGAAACCTGAATCACTGGCTGCATTAATGGGGCAATGGCTGGCGGATAAAGCGCTACACTGGAGTTGATACTCTGGGAGTAAAAAATTATGGCTACGGCGGGACTGCTGGCGTTACTGGATGATATAGCTACCGTACTGGACGATGTGTCGGTCATGACCAAGGTGGCGGCCAAGAAAACTTCAGCGGTGCTGGGGGACGATTTGGCGCTCAATGCCCAGCAGGTGACCGGGGTCAGGGCCGAGCGGGAAATCCCGGTAGTTTGGGCCGTGGCCAAAGGCTCATTTAAAAACAAACTGATTCTGGTGCCCGGCGCCCTGCTGATCAGTGCTGTGGCACCCTGGCTGATTGTGCCGCTGCTGATGTTGGGGGGGCTTTTCTGTGCTTTGAAGGGGCAGAGAAGTTAACCCACAAGCTGTTTCATCCCGGTGACAACAAGGACGACGAGCTGGCTGAGGTGCTGGCAGACCCGGACCTTGATATGGCCCAATTCGAGGCGGATAAAATTAAGGGTGCCATCCGTACCGATTTTATCCTGTCGGCTGAGATCATCGTGATTGCACTTGGAACCGCTCAGGGGGCTGACTTCAGCACTCAGGTAATCGTCGTCAGTCTGATTGCCGCGGCCATGACCGTCGGGGTCTACAGTCTGGTAGCGGCCATTGTTAAGCTTGATGACGGTGCCTTACTGTTGATGGCCGCCCCAGAGCAGAATGGCTGGGGCCGATTCAAGCGCGCTTTTGGCGAGCGCTTACTGGATTTCTGTCCCAAGCTGATGAAGGGACTTTCCTTTCTGGGGACGGCTGCCATGTTTCTGGTGGGTGGCGGTATTTTGGTACACGGGATTGAGCCTCTCAATCATCTGATTCACGATTCGGCTACTGTGGCTACGGCAAGTCCTGCACTGGGGAATATCATTTCCAGTCTGATACCCACCTTGCTCAATGGTTTGGTTGGCTTGGTGGCGGGTACCCTGCTGGTGGTTATATTTGAAGGCTTTCAAAAACTCAAAGAGAGATAATACTATGGTACGTTGGATTCCCATACTGGGTATGACGTTAATGCCTGTGACAGTGGCTGCAGGTGTCGATCAATGCCTGCAGCAAGCGGTGTTGTCGGCACCAGAAGAGATGACCATTGCCCAATTGCGGCAGCAGTGTCTGGCCGCCGAAGATGGAACCGGGTTGTCCGCCATTGAGGCAGAGGCTCAGCCGTCTGCGCCCAACCCCATTCGAAACCGTTTCCAGCAAGAGTTGTCGACAGCATCCAGTCCCTATGTGATCACACCGCACAAGCGCAATTACATTTTGCCCTACACCTATATGGAAGAGCCCAATGAAGAGCCCTATCGCAGCGGTGGTTTTGTGGATGGTGATGACTCGCTTAATCACGAAGAGGCCAAGTTTCAGCTCAGTCTGAAAATTCCACTGATTGAGGATGTATTTCTGGCCGATGATGCGCTGTTTTTTGGTTTTACCCTTAAGTCATTCTGGCAAGTGTACAACAGCGATATCTCAGCACCCTTTCGCGAAACCAACTATCAGCCAGAGCTCTTCTGGGTCGCGCCGCTGGACTGGAATCCGTTTGAGGATGACGGCAGTTACCTGAGTGTTGGTCTTGAGCATCAGTCAAACGGTCGCAACCTGCCTCTGTCTCGCAGCTGGAACAGAGTCTATGTGGATTTTCTCTGGGAGGAAGGGCGCTGGGCTTTCAGTTTCAAACCCTGGTATCGCCTGCCTGAAGATGACAAAAATGGACCGGACGACACCAGTGGCGACGATAACCCCGATATCGAACGCTATATGGGCCACTTTGAATTTACGTCAGTCTACCGCCGTAATAATCAGGAAATCAGCCTGATGTTCCGCAACAACCTGCGTCAGGATAACTATGGCGCAGTACAAATCGATTGGACCTTTCCTCTGTGGCAGCGTATCCGTGGTCATGTGCAATATTTTAATGGTTATGGTGAGAGCATGATTGACTATGACGAGCGTATCGAGAGAATAGGGATAGGTTTTCTGCTAACGGATCTCCTGTAGGCTGCTACGGACTAGGTTTATGGACGACATTAAAAAAATATTGGTGGTTGAGGATGAGCCCGCCGTTCTGGAATTACTTGCCCTCAAGGTAAAGGAGGGACTGGCTGGTGTGGAGCGGGTCTACAAGGCGACCAGCTTGCAGCAGGCCAGAACCGTACTTGAAGCAGAGGCCATTGATATGGCTCTGATCGATATTAATCTCCCCGATGGCAAGGGGCTGGCGTTACTGCCAACTTACACGGCGCCCCCTTTCAATATTTGCTGCATTGTTCTGACAGCCCATGATGATGATGACTTTGTGTTTCAAAGCCTACGCCAGGGCGCTTCAGGTTACCTGCTTAAAAACGAACCCATTGACACCATCGTGGGTCAACTACAGGGGATTGTGAATGGGGTGCCGCCGCTGTCGCCCTCCATCTCCCGCAAAATTCTGCATTTCTTCAACAAGCCCATGGAAACACCGGAACAGGCGGTGTTAACCAAGCGTGAAGAAGAGGTGTTGGCACTGTTGGCCAAGGGATTGAACCGTGCAGAAATTGCCCAGGTGTTGACCTTGTCACCTCATACCATTGCCGGATACACCAAAACCATTTATCAGAAACTCAATATCTCTTCCCGGGTAGAGGCGACTCATGCGGCCATCAAATTGGGACTTTCCTGATTTCATCCGGCGCAGGCTTTGAGCCATGACACAGTCGAAGCTCGATGGTCGCGATGAGCTGGTGCTGGAGTGCTTTCACCAGCTATGGGCTTACACCGATGACGTGATGTTCATTGTCTCGGTGGAGCCTGACAACAGTTTCCGGCTCTATCATTGCAATGCCGCGGCCAGACGGGTCATGGGGCTGGATGACAATGCCCGCTTACGACAGCTTGATTTGAACAAGCTCTGGGGCAGTCACACTATTGAGCAGCTGTATGATTCCTATCGGCAGGCACTCATTGCTCAGCAACCGATTGTAGTTGAAAAGGAGTTTTCCCAGAGTGAGGGGGTGGCCGATGTTTGGCACACCCTGTTGGTACCGTTGTTTGAGAAGGGCAGTAAGCCGGCGTATATCTGCGGCGTGGCTCGCAATATCACTTCTCTGAAAGACGCTGAAAGAACGTCTACCATGGCGCGTCAACAGGCCGAAATCTATAACAAAGCCCTGTCACGTATCAATGAAAGTCTGGAAGCCAAAGTATTTGAACGCACCGAAGAATTGATCCGGGCCAATTCCGCCAAGCAGCGCTTTCTGGCCAATATCAGCCATGAACTGCGCACCCCTTTGACAGCCATTATTGGCAATACTGAGAGTATGTTGATGGGGGATTACACGGCCGAAGAGGTTCGCGAGGCGGCCAGTTATATTCACTCCAATAGTTGCCATCTGCTGGATCTGATGAACGATGTACTGGATATCTCCAAGATCGAAGCCGGTAAGCTGGAGCTGGAAACGGGACCGGTCAATCTGTTGGTATTGTTTTACGATGTTGAAGCCATTATGGCTTCTCAGGCGAAGGCCAAGGGGTTGGAATTTCTGATCCGTTATCGCGAACCCATTCCAGAGACGGTGCATACCGATGCCACCCGCCTGAAGCAGATTTTGCTGAACCTGACTTCTAATGCCGTGAAATTTACCGAAGTCGGTAAGGTGTCGGTATTGGTGGCGTTTGATGAAAACACTCTGAGTGTGGATGTGGAAGATACCGGTATCGGCATTAGCGAAGTACAACAGCAGGACTTGTTCAGCGCTTTTTCCCAGACCGATAATTCCATTACCCGACGCTATGGCGGCACCGGGTTGGGCTTGAACCTGTCTCTGCAATTTGCGCGACTGATGGGGGGCAATATTGAAGTACAGAGCCAGCTGGGGCGGGGTAGTCGGTTTCGGGTGATCGTGCAGGTTGAACAAGCCAGTGGCCGCGCCGATCTTAACGCGCTTAAGGCTCGTGTTGCGGAAGTTCCGGATGTGCAGCCCCTGCCGCAGTTATCAGGGCGCATTTTGGTGGCCGAAGATCAGCCTGAGAATAATCGACTTTTTTGCAGTTTGCTCGAGCGTATGGGGTTGGAGGTCAGCTCGGTTGCCAATGGTCGTGAAGCGGTCAATCTGGTCTCCAGTTCGGTACCGTTTGATCTTATTTTGATGGATATCCAAATGCCGGTTATGAGTGGTCTGGATGCGCTGCAGGAAATTCACGCCATGTAGTGTGCCAGCCCGGTGATTGCGTTGACCGCCAATGTTATGAGCGACGATGTTGAACGCTATAAGGCGGCAGGGTTTGATGACTACATCGGCAAGCCGTTTGAGTTACAGCAGTTTGTTGATACGGTTGCCAGATGTCTGGGAGATAAACAGACGCTGGCACTGACGCCGGAGAGCTTGCAGGACAACGCCGCTGAAACTGATTTAAAGGCCATGTTGAAACAGCGCTTTCCCGATTATTTGCAGAGCATAGAGAGCAGCTGGCGAGAGATGAATCTGGGTTTGCTGAAGCACGAAGTGCATCAGCTGAAGGGGGCTGCGCTGTTATTCGAATTTCCGGTGATTGGTGATGTCTGCCGTGATATTGAGGCCGGGCTTGTGCCCAGAGATGGTCAGATCAATATCGCCGCGATTGCGCCAAAAGTTGAAGCACTGTTGGCTCTGTTGCAAGACTAGAAAATCAATTCTTGTCCAGGTGGAAGCAGAAGGAAATTACTGATGCGACCATTCTGACGTTGTCTATATCGTCTTTGCTCCATTCGATTTTTTGTCCAGCGCTTTCACAGCAAACCACGCCGGTGGCAACAAAGTTTTCATGGAGGATAAAGTCCAGCAGAGAGTAAATGCCCAGAGGTTCAAAATAGCTTTGATTGAAGCAATTGGTTACTGAGTGATTTCGGGCGTCTGATGCTACCACCAGATCCTCTTCGATGATGGCTTTGAAATAGGGGGGGTAATCGGCTTGCTTAAGAATAATACCTTCACTGAATTCGTTGCTTGCCGCATCGAAATTCACCAGGCTGCGAATTTGCCTGTTGTTGTCTTCAAACGCCCACAGACTGACCCGGTTGGCTTTGGGAATAAGCTGGTTAATGGCCTGGCAAGCTTCTCTCATAATTTCAAGCTGACTCAGATTTTGGTCTTCCACCAAAGTCATCAGGCGTGTAAGTGGGTCCACAAGGCCTCCGGTCTCACGAATGCATTACTGTTTCAGGGGGATGGCTATATGGACAAAGTTTGCCATTTTCGCCTTGGTCTGCCATGTTTGGTTTGCCCTATATTATGGTAGCGCCTTGAGGTTATCGCTACCCGGGCATGACAACCTGGAATATGACCGCGTATCAGGGCAAAAATTCTATCTCATAGTGACGAAAATCAGGAATAGATAAGTTATGACATTTATCAAACATTATGCATTTATCCCCTCTCTGGCTCTGGCCACACTGTTGTCATTGGGGTGTGCGGAAAAGAGAGAAGATACCGAGCTGGAACAGTCGGTGCCGGCCAAGGAAGCCATGGCAGACAAAGCTGCCAAGGATATGGAGGCTGCCAAGCAGATGGCGGCAGATGCCAAGCAAAAAGCCGATGAAGTGGTCGTAGCGACTCAGGAGAAAGCCACTGAGATCAAGCAGGACGCCGAAGAAATGGTGGAAGAGGCCAAAGACAAGGCAGCTGAAATGAAGTCGGAGGCTGAAGCTCAGGGCAGTGACCTGATGCAGCAGGCGGAAGAAACCAAAGATGCCCTGATGAATATGAACAACTGATTATGTTGGTGTCTCGGCCATGTTTAAAAGCGGGCATTTGCCCGCTTTTTTGTGCCTGAAAGTCTGCAGCGGTAATAAAACCCATGTCTTTATAGAAAGACTTGGCCTTATAAAATCAGGGTCTGACCAGTGAAGCTGTACCTATACTGACAGTAAGCCTTCGAGTGCAATGTTGGGTAGGAGTCCAAAATGTTAAAAGCGCTGCTGTCGTTTTACGGCTTATTAATACTCCAGTTGACCTGGCGTCCTGTCTGGATGGATTCGCAGAAACCGGATAAGGCGCACTTCCACCGTCGTCGTTTTACAGAGGACTATCGCCGCCGCCGAGTCATCGTTGAGCGGGTCTGGTTGTTTACCGGGCTCTTGTTGCTGGGCTTCCCCTCGCCACCACTGGTAGTGACCGGGTTGATTCTGGCGACCTTTGTTTCTTTCAGCATTCTGGATGAAACGGAATAACGGTTGTACCACGGGTCAGGTCCGGGCCTGATGATCCCGTATCACCTTGAGGAAACTGTAACCGTATTTGTCGAGTTTGCGTTCCCCCACGCCGTTAATCAGTGCCATCTGGTCAATATCCGATGGCATCCGGACACACATTTCCTGCAGCGTGGCGTTGCTGAATACCACATAGGGTGGCACATCCTGAGCATCGGCCAATTCTCGGCGGCACTCGCGCAGAGCCTCCCACAGTGCGATGTCGAGATCGGCGGGCAGCGCGGTTTTGGTGGTTTGCCGGGCCGGGCGTTTGCGCTGATCCAGGCGCAGGTCAATGGTTTCTTCTCCGCGCAATAATGGGCGGCATAATTGCTCCAGTTTGAGACCACCATATCCCTGCAGGTCGACGCTCAAATAGCCCCTGGCGACCAATTGTCGGAACACTGAGCGCCATTGGTTGGTGTCCAGTTCTTTACCGACGCCGAAGGTCGGCAGCCGTTGGTGCTGACATTGTTCTACCTTGTCGGTCGAGACGCCTCGCAGTACGTCAATCAAATGACTGACCCCGAAGCGCTGACCGGTACGATAGGCCGCACTTAACGCCTTGCGCGCCGCTTCTGTGCCATCCCAGGTTTGCGGTGGTTCAAGGCAGGTGTCGCAGTTACCGCAGGGTTGTTCCAGCTGGTCGCCAAAGTAGTTCAGCAACGCCTGACGCCGACAGCTGGTGATTTCACACAGCCCCAGCATGGCATTGAGGCGGTGCTGCTCGGCCAGTTTGTGTTCCAGGCTGCCTTCGGAGTTCTCCATCATTTGCCGGAGTTTGACGATGTCTTGCAGACCGTAAATCATCCAGGCATCGGCCGGTTCGCCATCGCGGCCGGCACGACCGGTTTCCTGATAATAGGATTCGACATTTTTGGGCATGTCGAGGTGCGCCACAAAGCGTACATCCGGTTTGTCGATGCCCATACCGAAAGCAATGGTGGCGACCATGACAATGGCGTCCTCGCGTAAAAAGCGCGACTGGTGCCGGGCGCGCACTTCACTGCTCAGGCCCGCGTGATACGGCAGGGCGTTAAACCCCTGTTCCTGCAGCCAGTAAGCGGTATCCTCCACCTTTTTGCGCGACAGGCAGTAGATGACACCGGCTTCGTCCGGGTATTCATCTTTGAGAAAACGCAGCAACTGCTGCCGGGCATTGTACTTAAGGCCTATGCGGTAGCGGATATTGGGGCGATCAAACCCGGAGACAAACTGCCGGGCCTGCTGCAGTTGCAGGCGTTCGGCGATTTCCCCTCGGGTGCGTTGATCGGCGGTGGCCGTCAGGGCTATTCGCGGGATGTGCGCAAACCGTTGGGGCAGCAGTTGCAGCTGCAGATAATCGGCGCGAAAGTCGTGCCCCCATTGGGAAACACAGTGGGCTTCGTCAATGGCAAACAGGGCCAGTTGGGCCTGGGCCAGCAATTGCAGTGAACGTTCCTGAATCAGTCGCTCGGGCGCGATATAGAGAAAATCCAGCTCGCCGTTGAGCAGTTGTGCTTCAATATTACGGGTTTGCTCCAACGACAATGTCGAATTCAGGTAGGCGGCGCGAATGCCGAGCTCCCGGAGGGCGTCTACCTGATCCTGCATTAACGCAATCAGAGGGGATACCACGATGCCGCAGCCGGCTCTGGCCAGTGCCGGAATTTGATAGCACAGGGATTTGCCCGCGCCGGTTGGCATCAGTACCAGAGCGTCATGTCCCTGAGTAACGGCCTCGATAATGGCCTGTTGCTGACCGCGAAAGCTGTCGTAACCAAAGGTGTGCTGCAGAATGTGAAGAGGGTTGGCCATGACGGATAGGGGGTGCAATGTTGAGGCGGGATTCTATCCCAACCAGTAACTGCGATGCCATGGTCTAAAGGTGTGAAACCCATTCGTCGGTTTGCGCTTGGCTTGGCACCACTTGCGCTTATTCTCGAAGCTTATGATAAAGCACGGCTCTTTTTGCCGAAGCAGATCACTTGGAATTTTTGATCGATGTGGCCATCTTCGGTGACATGAATGGCTGCTTTTTTCGACAGCGGTGTCAGCGGTTGTAGGATTGTGTCAGCTAGTCTGCTAGGGTGGGGGCTGACTTTTACAGACCATGTCTGTCTTAATTTTGACACAATTTGATTGACTGTATTTGCCCTCCATGACTCCCACGACTTCCTGGTCTGAAGCCTTTCGCGCCTACACCAACCCCCGTGTTATCGCCATGTTCTTTCTTGGTGTTGCCGCAGGTTTGCCCCTGCTGCTGGTGTTTTCGACGCTGTCGGCCTGGCTCAGGGATATGGAGGTCAGTCGCAGCGCCATCGGTTTCTTTGGTTGGGTGGGGGTTACCTATTCCATTAAGGTGCTGTGGGCACCGGTTGTCGATCGGCTGCGTCTGCCGGGTTTGACCCGCTGGTTGGGGCAGCGGCGCAGCTGGATGCTGCTGGGGCAGCTGGGGATTATTGCCGGGCTGTTGGCCATGTCGTTCACCGACCCCAGAGCAGAACTCTATTGGGTGGCGGTGTTTGCGGTGTTGGTGGCCTTCAGCTCATCCACTCAGGATATTGCCATCGATGCGTTCCGAATCGAATCGGCAGAGGTTGAACTGCAGGGGGCCATGTCGGCCAATTATATTTTTGGTTATCGTCTGGCGATGTTGCTGGCCGGTGCCGGAGCACTCTATATCGCAGAGTTTTACAGCTGGCCGATGGCTTACTGGTGTATGGCGGCATTGATGGGGGTGGGTATCATCACGGTGTTGCTGGTGTCTGAGCCCCCACGAGAAGATTGTGGTGATGCCGCGGCCGTTGAAGAAACCTTGCATCACAAGCTGCATCTGGATCAGAACCCCAGTCGTGGCCGCCGTTTGGCCGTTTGGTTTGTCGATGCGGTTATCAGCCCATTTGTGGAATTTTTTCAGCGTAATGGCCGCTTTGCCTTAGTGATTCTGCTGTTTATTGCGCTGTTCCGGCTCAGTGACATAGTGATGGGCATTATGGCCAATCCCTTCTATCTCGATCTGGGTTTCAGCAAAAAAGAGATTGCCGATATTGGCAAGGTGTTTGGCTTCTTTATGACCATCGCAGGCAGCTTTTTGGGTGGCCTGCTGGTGGTGCGCTACGGGGTCCATCGACCTTTGCTTGCCGGCGCCATTATGGTGGCCGGGACCAATCTGTTGTTTGCCCAATTGGCCCTGATCGGTAATGACGTCAGTTGGTTGGCTCTGGTGATCAGCGCCGATAATCTTAGCGCGGGCTTGTCCAATGCGGCCTTTATTGCCTACCTATCCGGTTTGACCAATCGCGCCTATACCGCTACCCAGTACGCCTTGTTCAGCTCGCTGATGACCCTGCCGGGTAAATTTATGAGCGGCTTTTCCGGGGTGATCGTGGATGCTTCGGGGTATTACCAATTCTTCATTTATGCTGCGCTGATGGGTATTCCTGCGATTGTGCTCGCGACAATCCTGCTGCGGCGCAATCAGCGCGGCCTCTGAAACCCGTCAGTCAGTTTCGAATTACCGCCAGCGGCCGTGATCCGCTAGAATGTGCGGATTTTGCCACTACCTGTATAGATCGCTATGTTTTTGCTCGAATCCTGCTGGCGCAAACTGCCCGTGTTTGCTCTGCTGGCCCTGTTTCTGCCCCTGGCCCACTCCCATGAACTGTTGATGAATAACGGGGACCGTGTCTCGGGACTGCTGCTCAAAGTTGAGGGCGATAATGTGGTCTGGAACTCCTTTAATTTTGGTCAGTTGACCGTACACAAATCGAAGGTCAAGAACATTGAGGTGTCCGCCAAAGTGAAAATGGAGGGGCGCCGTGAGCCCTGCACAGTGAGTGGTTTGGATGGTCCCTTCATGAATTATCAGTGCGCTGATGATCAGGCGCCGCAGCGCATCGAATTTGCAGTGGTCGATAGCATCATCCCCTTCGCTGAGCATCAGGCGGGTGCCTACACCTATTCGGGTAAGAGTACCGTGGCGATCAATGTCAGTCGCGGTAATGAAGTCAAAGATGAGTTTGATGTTCACGCCACCGCCAATTTCCGTCAGAGTGACTGGCGCCATATCACGGTGCTGGATTACGAGAGTGACTCTAACGACAGCGAACCGTCGATTGAAATGTACAAGGTTTCCTATCAGCTCGACTGGTTCTTCTCCGAGCGCTGGTTCTGGTACAACAAAGGCGAAATAGGTCTGGATGAGAACAAGGACATCGATTTTCACTATTCTCTGGGTACCGGTCTGGGTGTCCAGGTATGGGATTTCAATAATATGGCGTTGGCGATTATTTCCGGTATCGAGTACGCCGAAGAGCAGTACGAGGAAACCGCTGAAAATCTGGCCGATCCCGATTGGCAAGACAGCAAGACTGAAAATTTCTGGAGTCTGGCCTACGACTTCCGCTATCGCTTGCCATACTCCATACAGTTGTTCAGTAAGGCCGAATTCCTCTACTCCACGGATAATTCCCAAGACTGGGTGCTGGATTCAGAGATTGGCTTTGATGTGCCAATCGTTGGCCGGTTGGTGTCTGAGTATAAGTTTGAGTACGACTACGACAACCTGCCCAACGGTGATAACCGCAAGGAAGACAAGAAGCTGACCATTGGTATTGGTTACCAGTGGTGACTTGAAAATGTTGGTAATGCCCTTATATCAGTGGCATACCTTCTGATGAGTTTGTAGCCATGCCGCTGTTGTTGTTCGTGTTAATGCCCATTCTGGAAATGTGGATCCTGATTGAGGTGGGTTCCAAAATCGGGGCACCCTATACCATCGGGTTGGTGCTTTTGACTGCCATGATTGGTCTGGCCCTGCTGCGTCGTCAGAGTTTTTCGGCCATTACCCGTGCCAACCAGAAAATGCAGACCGGTGAAATGCCTCTGCCGGAGATGATCGAGGGTATTTTCCTGGCGGTCGGTGGTGCTTTGCTGCTGACTCCGGGGTTTATCACCGATGCCATTGGTTTCTGTTGTCTGTTACCGGGAGTGCGCAATGTGGTTCTGGGGCGCATGCTCAAGAAAATGGTAGTGACCCAGCAGGGTGGCTACTACACCTATACCTACCAACAACGCCGTGGTCCTCAGTCTGACGCCAGCGATGATTCCGTTATTGAAGGCGAATTTGAGCGCGATGTGGACCCCGATCAGCGCCGTTTGAAATAATTTGCATTTTTTGTTTGAAATAATTTGCATTTTTTTCGTCCTCTGCCGTTGAAATCCGTTTTTCAACCCCCATTTTTCTTGTCACTGGTTTTCTGTCAAAGGTTCGGGTCTTGTGTCTGAATCTTTGGCAAGCCCCGGATTAACTGGGCTTGAGGCTGCCTGAAGACTTGTTTGCAGTGGCCGCCAGTTACATTCGGTTTTTATACAGAGCGCCGGCTCAGTCGGCACATTGATCCTGAAATTCATGTTTGGAGACTAACTACATGAACATTCGTCCATTACACGATCGCATTGTGGTTCGCCGCAAAGAAGAAGAAACCAAGTCCGCTGGCGGTATCGTTCTGCCTGGTTCTGCTCAAGAGAAGCCAAGCCAGGGTGAAGTGGTTGCCGCTGGACCGGGCCGTATCCTGAACAGTGGTGAAGTTCTGCCTCTGGGCGTCAAGGTTGGCGATACCGTGGTATTCGGTAAGTACTCCGGCAGCAACACCGTTGAGATTGACGGCGAAGAGCTGCTGATCCTGAACGAAAGCGAAATTTACGGTGTACTGGAAGGCTAAGCGCCTTTCTGTAACCACTGCAAGTAAGAAAGAATTCTGAGGAAATTAAGATCATGGCAAAAGTAGTTAAGTTCGGCGACGAAGCTCGCCAAGGCATGCTGGCCGGTGTAAACATCCTGGCTGACGCGGTTAAAACCACTCTGGGTCCCAAGGGCCGCAACGTGGTTCTGGACAAGTCTTTCGGTTCCCCGACTGTAACCAAAGACGGTGTTTCTGTGGCCAAAGAAATCGAACTGGCTGACAAGTTTGAAAACATGGGCGCGCAAATGGTTAAGGAAGTCGCTTCCCAGGCCAACGACGTCGCCGGTGATGGTACCACCACCGCAACCGTTCTGGCTCAGGCCATCGTTAACGAAGGTTTGAAGTCTGTTGCTGCGGGCATGAACCCAATGGACCTGAAGCGCGGTATCGACAAGGCCGTTGCTGCAGCTGTAACTGAGATTCAGGCCATTGCTCAGCCGTGTGAAAACACCAAATCCATCGAACAGGTGGGCACCATCTCCGCCAACTCCGACTCTTCCGTAGGCCAGATCATTGCCGAAGCCATGGAGCGCGTCGGTAAAGAAGGCGTTATCACCGTTGAAGAAGGTAACGCTCTGGATAACGAGCTGGACGTGGTTGAAGGTATGCAGTTCGATCGTGGCTACCTGTCGCCTTACTTCATTACCAATCAGGAAAATATGAGCGTTGAGCAAGAAGCGCCATTCATCCTGTTGGTTGACAAAAAAATCTCCAACATCCGCGAGCTGCTGCCAACTCTGGAAGCCGTAGCCAAGGCCGGTAAGCCTCTGGTTATCATCGCTGAAGACATCGAAGGCGAAGCACTGGCTACTCTGGTAGTGAACAACATGCGCGGCATCGTTAAGGTTTCTGCTTGTAAAGCCCCAGGTTTCGGTGACCGTCGCAAAGCCATGCTGCAGGACATTGCTATCCTGACTGGCGCCACTGTGATCTCCGAGGAAGTGGGTCTGGATCTGGAGGCCGTAACTCTGGAGCACCTGGGTACTGCCAAGCGCATCACCATGAGCAAAGAGAACACCGTAATTGTTGACGGTGCCGGCGAAGCTTCCGACATCGAAGCCCGTGTTGCTCAGATTCGTGCCCAAATCGAAGAGTCCACTTCCGACTACGACAAAGAGAAACTGCAAGAGCGCGTAGCCAAGCTGGCTGGCGGTGTTGCGGTAATCAAAGTTGGTGCGGTTACCGAAGTGGAAATGAAAGAGAAGAAAGCCCGTGTTGAAGACGCCCTGCACGCGACCCGTGCGGCGGTTGAAGAAGGTGTGGTTGCCGGTGGTGGTTCCGCTCTGCTGCGCGCTGTTGCCTCTATCGCTGAGCTGGAAGGTGACAACGAAGATCAGAATGTTGGTATCGCTCTGGCGCGTCGCGCCATGGAAGCTCCTCTGCGCCAGATCGTTTCCAACGCTGGCGGCGAGTCCTCTGTAGTGGCTGACAAGGTCAAGCAGGGCGAAGGTAACTTCGGTTACAACGCCGCTACCGGTGAGTACGGCGATATGCTGGACATGGGTATTCTGGATCCAGCCAAAGTAACCCGCTCTGCGCTGCAGGCTGCTGGTTCCGTGGCTGGTCTGATGATTACCACTGAGGCCATGGTGGCTGATGAGCCGGCTGAAGCTGGTCCGGCTATGCCTGATATGGGTGGTATGGGTGGTATGGGCGGCATGCCCGGCATGATGTAATTGCCACCCCATAAGCGGTCTTTTAGCCCAATACCGGCGTTGGGCTAGAACTTCCGGTGCTCACGTACTTAAAGTACGCTCCGCTCCGGGTTTCTAGCCCGCCTTGGTCTTGGGCAAAAATCCTCGCTTCTGAGGCACCAATAGGTGCTTCGATTTGAAAAGGCTCGCTTAGGCGGGCCTTTTGCGTTTTGGGGGATGGGTGGTTTAACGCTCGCTGTGCTTTTCCATACGCTCTTTGATGTGCTCAAACCTTTTCAGTGGCATGCCATTGGGTGCCAGTTCCAGTTCTTCCACCAGTGAGTTGTCCCGGGTGACTATGGCGACGGTGTAACCATTTGGGGTGGGCTCGATCTTGCCGACCTTGAGGTTGTCGTTGCCTCTCATCAGCAGTTTGGCCTGCATCAGGGTATTGATTTCCTCGGCGTTAAATTCCCGTGTCATCATTTCCCGGGGGTTGTGGGGATTGCCCATAAAGCCGCCGTGATGTTTCATCATCTTGCCGTATTTGCGGGAATCACAATCGCGGTATTCGTCTTTGTCGTCGTAAGAGCTGGCCAGTGCGGTGGTGGCCGAAGCCGTGATCAGGGTGGCGGTTAACAGGTATTTCATAGGCTTTTTCATCGCGTTTTCCTTTTGGGTTGTCAGTGGGGTTATTCAATCACGTGGCCTTTGAAAATATGTACCGGTGCCATAACAGTGTGTATCAAAGTGTATCTGTGGGATTTCTGGCAGTGGCGGCAGTTACACTTTGATACAGGTTGTATGGTCAGCAATTTGTATAATGAAAGGGTTACCCCAAAGGCATTATTTATGAATCAGAAGCATCTGCTGGTGGTTGATGACCATCAGGACATTCGAGATCTGCTCAAAGAGTATTTGCAACAGCATGGTTATCGGGTGAGTCTGGCCAAAGACGGTGTCGAGATGCGGGCAAAGATGGCTGAAGCCAGCTTTGATCTGGTGGTGCTGGATCTGATGATGCCGGGTGAGGATGGCCTGAGTTTGTGCCGCTTTGTTCGGGAAATGGATGGGCCGCCGGTCATTATGCTGACCGCCATGAGTGAGGATGCGGATCTTGTGGTGGGGCTGGAGATGGGGGCTGATGACTATGTCACCAAGCCATTTACGCCGCGTGTGTTACTGGCGAGGATCAAGGCGGTATTGCGTCGCAGTGCCGGAGGGGGATCCCATGAGCCTGTTGCGGTTGAGCCCAATCGACTGAGTTTTGCCAACTGGAGTCTCAACGTACCTTTGCGCCAGCTGGAGCGCGATGACGGTCTGGTGGTCGCGTTGAGTAATTCTGAATTTACCCTGTTGCAGGTGTTGCTGAAACACCCGCAGGAGGTCATGAGTCGTGATCAATTATTGACTTTGACCAAGGGGCGCGAAGCCGAGCCCTTTGATCGCAGTGTTGATAATCAAGTCAGCCGCTTGCGTAAAAAAATAGAGCAAAACCCTCAGTTTCCCAATCTGATCAAGACGGTTTGGGGTGGGGGCTATCTGTTTACGGCGACCGTCAGCAGCACCAGGGTGGATCTGTAATGACACTGTGGCCAAAGACCCTGTTTCCCCGAATGCTGTTGTTGATTGTACTGGCATTACTGTTGGCTCAGGGGATCAGCCTGTGGGTACTGTCCAGTGCGCATCGCGATGTATTGCGTGATCAGGGTAATCGTTTCCAGCTGCGGCAATTTATTTCTCTGGTGCAATTGCTCGAAGAAATCCCGGAATCGTTGCATCGGGATGCTGCCGATGCCTGGCGCCGTCCCGGATTGCAGCTCGGTTTCTACGACGAATCACCGGTAGCGCCGGCGCAGAATTACCCGGCTCTGTCGCTGCAGCAACTGGTTGTCGACAGTCTGGGCGAGGGCTACAGCGGCAGAGTGTGCTTGCAGTTGCAACAGCTTGGGCCGCGGCGTTCGGATGGTAAATACCGTCACGATGACGATGACGAGCATGAATTTGATGATGACGATGCCGAATACCATCATCATCGTCGCTCGAAAAAGCCGGCCCGCGAACTGTCTGTTGCCGTACGCCTGAACAGCGGGCGCTGGTTTTCAGCCAGACTGCATTTGCCCGTCATTCACCCCCGGTTTGCCTACCCCACACTGGTGTTTATTGGTTCGGCGGTGGTGTTGGTGCTGCTGGTGGTGTTTTGGCAGTTGCGAAAGATTACCCGGCCACTGAGGTCGCTGGGCGAGGCAGCGGAGGCTTTGGGGCGCGGCCAACCGGTGCCGGCACTGGCAGAGCAGGGGCCGGAAGATATTAAGCAAACCCTCAAAGCCTTTAATTTGATGAATCGTCGAATTCAGCGGTTTGTGGCGGATCGCACTCAAATGCTGGCCGCTTTATCCCATGATCTGCGAACGCCCATTACCACCATGCGGCTGCGTCTGGAAATGATGGCTGCCGGTGAGCAGCGCGATAAATTGTTGGAAAGCCTCGATGAAATGCAGCAGATGTCCGAAGCGGCGCTGGCTTTTGCCAGACAGTCCGGTGACGGCGAAGAGACTTGTCAGGTAGACCTTGGCGCGTTGGTTGGTAGCCTCTGTGACGATTTGCAGGAATTGGGAGAATGCATCAGTTTCTCTGCTCCGTCTGAGCAGGAAATTTTGATAACCAAACCTCTGGCACTGAAGCGTGCCCTGCGTAACCTGCTGGAGAATGCGGTTCGCTATGGTGATTGTGCCGAGGTGGCTCTGTTCAGTGAGGTTAGTGGAATCCGCATTGTGATTCAGGATCACGGCCCGGGAATTCCCGAGGGGGATATGGCGTCCGTATTTGAGCCATTTGTGAGGCTGGAGGATTCCCGTAATCGGGAAACCGGCGGGGTTGGTCTGGGGCTTGCCATTGCGCGGCAGACCGTTCGTAGCTTTGGTGGCGATATTACGTTGGCCAACCGCAAGCAGGGGTTGGAAGTGACGGTGGAATTACCCCGGCACTAGAGCTGTAAACGAAAAAGCCGACAGAGTTGTCGGCTTTTTTGATGTTGCTTGACGCTTATTGCTTACAGGCTGCTGTAGTAGGCGGCCAGGTTGGCGATGTCGGCATCGCTCAGAGGCTTGGCCATACCGGTCATGATGGCTGACTGAGCACCGTTGCGTTTGCCGGCGCGGTAGTCTTTCAGGGCCATTTCCAGATAGGCGGCGTTTTGGCCGGCCAGATTGGGGTAAGTCGGAATGGCGGCTTTGCCGTTAGCACCATGACAGGCGGTGCAAGTCACGGACTTGGCTTTACCTGCCGCAGCATCACCAGCCTGTGCCAGCATCGGGGTAGCAGCGATGGCTGCAGCGATTAAAAGGTTGCTTAGTTTCATGGGATTACTCCTGATAGCCAATTATTGGAATCTTTGTTTCTATTATGTTGATACGGAATCTGTTGATTGTAGATCATCCGGTGATGCCGAACGTTTGAGCTAGAGCAAAGGTTAGCAAAATTTGCGGGTTCTGACATTCGACTTTCGAAGGTGGTTATGGGGCTAGGGTGGCGGCTCGTGCTTTGGCTTCATCGGGTCATTCAGGTAGAATGCGCGCCTCTTTTATCAAGTGGATATCCAAACTCAGGCAACCCCTATGAACCCGATTGAAAGGCGTGCGATTGTATCTCTGGCAAGCCTGTATGCGTTTCGCATGCTGGGTTTGTTTATGGTACTGCCGGTATTGGTGCTCTACGGTGATGCCTATGAGGCCAGTACACCCTTGCTATTGGGGTTGGCACTTGGCGCCTATGGCTTTACTCAGGCCTTGTTTCAAATCCCGTTTGGTACCTTGTCCGATCGCATCGGTCGCAAGCCGGTGATCGTAATGGGATTGTTGATCTTTGCGCTGGGCTCGGTGGTTGCTGCTCTGGCTGACAATATCTACGGCTTGATTCTGGGTCGCTCTCTGCAGGGGGCTGGCGCTATTGCAGCGGCGATCATGGCGCTGGTGGCGGATCTCACTCAGGACGACAATCGCACTAAGGCCATGGCCTCCATCGGGGCCTCCATCGGAGTGTCCTTTTCGGTGGCGCTGGTACTGGGCCCTGCACTGGCGCAACTGGGTGGAATGCAGGCAATTTTTGCCGTAACCGCCGGGCTGGCGATTCTGGGTATTGTGATTGTCTGGCGATTTGTGCCGAGTCCGATAATGACGGCCAAGCGCCATCGGGATACGGCACCGGTACCCGAGTTGGTATCCGAAGTCATGTCTTACGGGGAGCTGCAACGTCTCAATCTGGGGGTGTTTGTGTTGCACGGGGCCCTGATGGCCAGCTTTGTCGCCATGCCGCTGGTGTTTGAACAGAGCCTTGGAATGGATCGCTCCGAGCACTGGATGGTGTATCTGCCGCTGTTGTTGCTGGCTTTTGCTGTGATGGTGCCGTTTATTATCGTGGCGGAGAAACGCCGCAAGATGAAATCGGTTTTCGTGGGCGCTGTCGCGGTTCTGGCGGTCTCAGAATTGGCTTTGTCGCAGTTGCTCGACAGTCGCTGGGCGTTTCTGTTGGCGCTGTTTTTTTTCTTCGTGGCTTTTAACCTGCTGGAGGCAACCCTGCCTTCGCTGATGAGTAAGATTGCTCCGGCCGGAGCCAAGGGGACGGCGTCCGGGGTGTATTCGACGTTTCAGTTCCTCGGCGCTTTTGCCGGGGGTGTTGGCGGTGGCTGGTTATTGCAGGAATTCGGGCTGGAGGCGGTCTTTATGGGGGCGGCCATTTGTCTGCTGCTTTGGCTGCTGGTGGCGCAGAATATGAAGCATCCCAAGCACCTGACCAGTATTCAGGTGCCCCTGAGTGATCTCAATGCCGAGCAGGCTGATGAACGCTTTTCCGGTTTGCCTGGTGTGGTGGAAGTGCTGTTGATCGAAGAAGAGCAAGTGGCGTATCTGAAGGTCGATCCCGAGGTGTTTGATCGGACGTCTTTGAGCAGCTGAAAATCGTGCTTGCGTAGGGTGGCTGTTGCTTGGCCGCTGGTGTAAGCTCAATGTCTTTCTTTGCCTTTGGCACTTCGTTCGCTGGGCAAAGCCTGAATACCAATTTAATACTGATAATGAATAGAGATGCCACTTGGTGATGGCATCCGTTGCAAGTTTCGTAGGAGAAAAAAATGGCCAGAGGTATCAACAAAGTCATCCTGGTGGGTAACGTCGGGCAGGACCCTGAAATGAAGTATATGCCCAGCGGTGGTGCCGTAACCAATATCAGCGTTGCGACCTCTGAATCCTGGAAGGACAAGCAGACCGGGCAGCAGCAGGAGCGTACCGAGTGGCACCGCGTGGTGTTCTTTAATCGTCTGGCTGAGATTGTCGGAGAGTATATCCGCAAGGGCTCCAAAATTTATGTGGAGGGCTCGCTGAGAACCCGCAAATGGCAGGGGCAGGACGGTCAGGACCGCTACACCACCGAGATTGTCGCCAGCGAGATGCAGATGCTCGACAGCCGTCAGGACGGTGCAGCCATGGGCGGTGGCTATGCTCAGCCGCAGGGTATGGCTCCTCAGCAGGCTCAACAACCACAGCAGGCCTATCAGCAGCCGGCGGCTCAAGCGGCGCCACCACAGGCTGCGCCAGCGCCTCAGCAAATGCCACCGCAGCAGCGAATGGGACAGGCGCCTGCACCTCAGGCTGCTCCGGCACCTCAGCCGCCTCAGGGTTTTGATAACTTTGATGACGATATTCCGTTCTGATCCGATATTCGATAGCAGGGGTGACGAGATTTAGCTGTGGCGACTCGAATTGTTATAACCGATGCCTATTCCAGTCTGGGGCAAGCCATTCTGAGAGGCTTTGAGCACACGCAGTTTTCCATTCTGATTCCAAAGTCCCATGTGGTCGACTGGTGCGATGAGCATCAGGTACAGGAATATCTGGACGCCCATTCCCCGCAATTGATCATCAATACCGTGGGCTGGTCGGAATACCCCACTGAATCCCAGCGCGAGCAGCTGGTTCAGGCGGCGGGCAATATTGCCCGCATGGGCAGGCGTTATGCCTGCGATGTGATTCACCTCTCCAGCTTCCGGGTCTTCGGTGGCGAAAACAAATCCTCTTACGATGAGGCAGACAGGCCGTCGCCATTGGGGCCTGCGGGCCGCTCCTACTGGGAGGCCGAGCGTATTTTTGAACAGCATCTGCAGCGCTATTTGTGCATACGGGTAGGCTGGTTGCTGGATGTCCATTCCGATACGCTATTATCTCGCCTGCTGAGTGGTTTATTGGCCGAATCCCCTTGTGCTGTGACCGACCAGAGAATGGGTACGCCCATTGGTTTGCAGCCGCTGGTTAAAGTGGTGGTGTCGATCACCAATCAGATTCTCTGTGGTGCTGAGAACTGGGGTGTTGTTCACTATGCCTGTGGCGATGCCTGTTCTGTTGAAGAGTTGGCGGAGGCGCTGGTGGATCATTTGCGCGACGATCACAATATGAGTCGCGACTTGTGGTTTGTTGAAGTCGAGGATGAGGAGCACCCGCTGTTGGCCAAGGAGCCGGTCAGTGCAGCCTTGACCATGCGCCGCTGCCGCGATGATTTTGGTGTGCAGCACAAAAGCTGGCGTCAGGGGTTGGGTAATACCGTGTCCCAGTATCTGGAATTGCATAACTCTTACCCCGTCCCCGCAGCTGATTAAATAGCCTTCTTCTGGGATTGATCTCCTGCTCTTTTCGTTATTCCTTTGATCTGGGTCTTGCCTTCGTGGAGGCATGAATTCTGCATTTTTACTAAACTGAAAAGTATAATGTTGAATAAAGTGACAATGATTGGGGGTGTTAATGAGGGCTTATATTGCTGCGGTAAGTGGAATTATCTGTTGCTTATTTTCTGGTGCGGCACTGACCGCTGAATTGGTTCTTTATAACTGGGAAGGCTATATTGCCGATTCGGTACTTGAGCAATTCGAAACGGAAACCGGGCACACAATCAAGCAAGTTTTCTATGGTTCTGATACTGAGCGTGATGATGTCATGGTCAATACCAAAGGCAAAGGCTTTGATCTGGTCGTGGTCGAATCAGTTAGCAATCAGATCATGGGGGATAATGGTTATTTTTCTCCGGTTGCTCCGACTCTTTTGAATTCTGTTGCAGAGCGTTGGCGTGACAGTTGTGGCAAGTCAGGCGTTCCCTACTTATGGGGGACTGTTGGTATTCTTTATCGGGCGGATTTGGTTAATGAGGTTCCCGATAGTTGGGCTGATCTGTTGCGGCCCTCTGAAGAAAATCGTGGCAAGATCAGTGTGTTGCTCGACGCAGTAGATACATTGATTCCGCCATTGAAGCTGTTGGGTCAATCCATGAACGACAGCAGTACGGAAAATTTAAAGGCTGCCCACGAGTTACTTCAGTCGCAGAAGCAATACGTAAAAAATTATGAATATGTGCTTTCTCTCGAAGAGGTAGATTCAATTCAGTTGGCTTTGGGCTATTCCGGTGACCAGTATCTTCTGATGGATGAGTATGAAGGCGCCGAATGGGAATATGTGATTCCGTCTGAGGGTACCGGAATCTGGATGGATTGCATTGCCATTCCCACGGGTTCTGCTTTGCAGTCCGAAGCTCAGGCGTTTATCCAATTTATCAACCGTCCCGATATCGCCGCTGAAAACGCCGGCGAAATCTGGTTGGCGACCCCAAATACCGGTGCGCTGGAATTACTGGATGCCGAGCTCAAAGAAGATCCGTTGGTCTTTCCAAATGACCAGGTGATGGCGCGCAGTGAGCTCTATCAGAGACACCCGAATCAGGCTATGTCCATCAGAAACCGCATCATCTATTCGCTGGAGCGCTAGATAATGAAGTTGGCGCGGCGTCTCTGGTTGCTGGTGTTTCCAGTACTGGTGGTGGGTACCTTGTTGGCGGTTCTGGCTGTGTATACGGTGGAGAAGAGGCTGCTGCTTGAGGGAGAGTCTGCACACCTGAACCAGTATGGAAATCATTTGGTGGCCACCTTTACGGCCTACAGTAATCTGTCGGAATCCTATTTGGAGTCCCTGTTAAGAAGTTCTTCTCTTCAGGACGTGCTGCTTGCCAAAGATGAATTTATCATGTCTTACACCATGGAAAACAATCTGACGCAGATGCTTCATGGTCTCAGTAAGTTGCGGTTGGATAAATTTTCTCTGGTGTTATTAAACGCAGATGGCTCGGTTAAGTATTTCTTTGAGGATTCTAATGATCCTTTCTCTGAACCTTCGGCGGTCGTGACCAGGCAAGTGGCTGAGATGTTCGAAAGGCGCCAGTCACTGGGCCGGAAAATAGTGATGGGAGAGTTGGTCAGTACCATGGTTCACACCAAGGTGCTGGATCCGAGGACTTTGCGTGTTCCCGTGGCAGAGCGGTGGTCCAATGGTGTGGCTGTGGCCATGCATTTTGGCATGAGTTCACTGGATGAGATTATCGAGGAGGGGGAGCTTAATGGCTATCGGGTTGAATTGATTCCATCCGAGCATCTTGAGTCTGCCGTCCAGCGTGAAGGCGCCATTCATTATGAGCAGCATCTAATGGATGGTTATTGGCTTCACGTGAATTATGACCCGCAGATGGTGAGTCAAAAACTGAACGATCTTCTTGTCAATATTGTTGTGTTGGCATTGGTCTCGGTGGTTGTGGTGGCCTATGTTTTGATCAAGTTGATTGAACTGTATGTGACCCACCCCATATCAAAGCTTGAGAAAAATGTGCTCGCTGCTGATCGTGGTGAAAAATTACCTGAGCCCAGCCTGGCGAGAGATGAAGTGTCGTCGCTTGAGCGTTCTTTTCACCGTCTGTATACCCAGCAGAAGGCGGCATCAGAGGTTTTTCAGACGATGGCGGAGACCGATCATTTGACACGTCTGTTAAATCGGCGTCAGTTCAACAAGACACTGGTTAATGTGTTGGAGCGAATTGATAGTGATAAAAAAGTTGCACTGCTGTTTATTGATCTCGATAACTTCAAATACGTTAATGACAATTATGGGCACGATATTGGTGACCACCTGTTGGTGGCATTTTCAGAGAGCTTGAAGAATCAGTTCAGGCCTACCGATATGGTGGTTGGGTTGTCGAACACCTTGTCCAGACTGGGTGGCGATGAGTTCTGTGTTTTGCTTTACGATTTTGATCAGGATGCTGTGGCGCAAAAGGCCGCTGAGCGTATCATCGCGCTTTTCGATGATGGGTTTACCACACAGGATGGCACGTTTCCGGTGTCTGCCAGTATCGGTATTGCGCTCTACCCCAGAGATGCCAGCAGTGCTGAAGAGTTGATGACCAATGCTGATGCCTCAATGTATCAGGCCAAGAAGGCCGGGAAGAATCAATTTGCTTTCTACTCTCATGAATTGGCGGAACAAAATCAGCGCTATCTGCAGTTGGAAGTTGCTTTAAAGAATGTTGATTATTCCGAGTTCAGCATGGTCTACATGCCTCAGGTGGAAGCGGTCAGCGGCCGCATGTCGGGAGTTGAGGCTTTGATTCGATGGCGCTCGCCAACGCTCGGTTTTGTTTCTCCGGCTGAGTTTATTCCCATTGCCGAAGCTTCGGGCATGTTCAGAGAGCTTGATCTATGGGTGATACGACGGGTTCTGCGCGACCGCAGGCGGCTCAGAGAGATTGCCGGTGATGAAGTTCGGGTATCCATCAATATCTCCGCCGCTCAGCTTAATTCGGGCAGTTTTTTTCTGGATTTGATGCTGATTATGCAAACCATGAATGAATCACCGAAGGGGTTGGTGCTGGAGATCACCGAAACCTTTGCGGCTCATAGATCGGAAGTGCTGGTGTCCAATTTGAATCTATTGAAGCAGGCTGGTTTTGAGCTGGCGCTGGACGATTTTGGAACCGGATACTCTTCTATGGTGCAGTTGGTGGATTACCCCATTGATGAGATCAAAATAGACAAATATATGATCGATAATCTTGCAGGTAATACGCTGGCGATGCTGAGGGCTATGGCAACTTTCTTTAGCTCTACGGGTTACAGGGTGACGGCAGAGGGGGTCGAAACCCCTGAGCAGGAGGCGCTGTTACTTCAAATGGATATTGATACCTTACAGGGCTATTTATATTCCAAACCCGTGTCTCTGGATGAGTTGGCTGAGCAGGTGAGTCTCGGGGGTGTTGTAGCAGGCACAAAAAAGCCGGCTTGATCGCCGGCTTTTTCTGAATGACTGATGGATCAGCCTTCGTATTTTTGGAAGACCAGACTGGCGTTGGTGCCACCAAAGCCAAAGCTGTTGGACATCATACGCTTGAGGCCGGCGTTGTCTTTGCGCTCGGTTACGATGTTCATGCCCTCGGCTTTTTCATCCAGATTTTCGACGTTGGCCGAAGCACAGATAAAGTCATTTTCCATCATCAACAGGCTGTAGATGGCCTCCTGAACACCAGTGGCACCGAGTGAGTGACCGGTAAGAGATTTGGTGGAGCTGATGGCCGGAGTTTTGTCGCCAAATACTTCACGTACAGCGCCCAGCTCAGCCACATCACCCACCGGGGTGCTGGTGCCGTGGGAGTTGATGTAGTCGATGTCCCCATCCACGGTGGCCATGGCCTGGCGCATGCAACGGGCAGCGCCTTCGCCGGATGGGGCAACCATGTCGTAGCCGTCGGAAGTGGCACCATAGCCTACCAGCTCGGCGTAAATCTTGGCGCCGCGGGCCTTGGCGTGCTCCAGTTCTTCAATGACCAGACAGCCGCCGCCGCCGGCGATAACAAAACCGTCGCGGTCGGCGTCGTAAGCGCGGGAAGCCTGCTCCGGGGTTTCATTGTATTTGGTGGACAGTGCGCCCATGGCATCAAACAGGGCCGTCATGGTCCAGTGCAGCTCTTCACCGCCGCCGGCAAAAACCACATCCTGTTTGCCCAGCTGAATCAGCTCCATGGCGTTGCCGACACAGTGAGCACTGGTGGCGCAGGCCGAGGAGATGCTGTAGTTGACCCCCTTGATTTTAAACGGGGTGGCCAGACAGGCGGAAGTGGTGCTGCTCATGGTCTGGGTGACGCGGTAGGGGCCAACGCGCTTGATGCCCTTCTCGCGCAGGATGTCTGCCGACTCCACCAGGTTTTTTGAAGAGGCGCCACCTGATCCCATGATGATGCCGGCACGTTCATTGGATACCTGATCTTCGGTCAGACCGCTGTCGGCAATGGCCTGCTGCATGGAAATGTAGGAGTAGGCTGCGGCATCGCCCATAAAGCGCAGTTGTTTGCGATCGATGTGCTCTTTAAAGTCGATCTCGACGCTACCGGCCAGATGGCTGCGGAAGTTGCGTTCTTTGTATTCTTCCTGAACTTTGATTCCGGACTTGCCTTCCTTGAGTGATTCCAGAACGGCTTCTTTGTCGTTGCCAATGCAGGACACAATGCCCATGCCAGTTACTACAACACGCTTCATAGGATTAACCTCAAAAGTGGTGAGGAGAGGCTGCCTGGCAGCCGCTCCGAAAAATTAGAATGAGTCGGTATTCTGGAACAGGCCGACACGCAGATCTTTGGCGGTGTAAATTTCACGGCCATCCACGGATACGGAGCCATCGGCAATGCCCATGACCAGTTTGCGCTCGATAACGCGCTTCAGGTCGATTTGGTAGGTAACTTTTTTTGCGGTTGGCAGAATTTGGCCAGTAAATTTAACCTCACCGGAACCCAGAGCTCGGCCGCGGCCTTTGTTGCCTTTCCATGCCAGGAAAAAGCCAACCAGTTGCCACATGGCATCTAGACCGAGGCAGCCAGGCATAACCGGATCGCCGGGGAAGTGGCAATCGAAGAACCACAGGTCCGGAGTGATATCCAGCTCGGCGCGGATTTCGCCTTTGCCATGGGCACCGCCATCGCTGTTGATTTCAATGATGCGGTCGAGCATCAGCATATTGGGAACGGGTAGTTGTGCGTTGCCCTCGCCAAACATACGTCCGTGGCCGCACTCGAGCAGATCGTCGCGGTTGTAGGAATTCTTGCGGTTAGATATATCCATTTTGCTCATAGAAACAGGGCTCAGCTAATTTATGGGGGTTGTCCATTCGGACTGCCTGAAAAATATGACCCGACAGTCGCAGAGTTGGCTATTTTACCTTGTGCGGGTTACATGTCTACCTCGGGCCTGTCGTGCTTGGTCAATGTTCGACTAATGTGTTAGGTGATCTGGCCGCTTTTCAGGGCAAAATTGCCTCTTGGCCAGATTTTTGCAAATTATTTTTTGTCTTCTCTTCTGTGGCTTCCGGTTTGTGGGCGCGGCAGGCGATAGAGACTGTCATGATTTTAGGGTAGGCTGCCGTCCCAGTGTTTGATTTACAACATATGTCAGCGCAACCCTGAAATAGTTAAATAAGCCGTAGATAAAAAACCGTTTAGGAATCGTCTTCATGAAAAAATGCCTCTTCCCCGTCGCCGGTTATGGCACCCGTTTTTTGCCCGCCACCAAATCCATGCCCAAAGAAATGCTGCCCATTGTTAATAAGCCACTGGTGCAATACGGGGTGGAAGAGGCGATTGATGCCGGTATGGTGGATATTGGTATGGTGACCGGCCGTGGTAAGCGGGCCATTGCCGATCACTTTGATGTCAGCTACGAGCTGGAGCACCAGATTGCCGGCAGTGAAAAAGAGCAGTACCTGGAGAGTATTCGGGATGTGATGGGCAAGGCCTCTTTCTCTTTTACGCGTCAGGTGGAAATGCGCGGTTTGGGGGATGCGATTCTCAATGGTGAGCGTCTGATTGGCGACGAGGCTTTTGGTGTGGTGTTGTCCGATGACTTGTGTCTGACAGAGCCTGGCACCGATGGTGTGATGAAGCAGATGGCCGATCTCTACCAGCAATTTCGCTGCAGTATTGTCGCCATTCAAGAGGTGCCGGATCACCTGATCCACAAGTTCGGTGTGATCAAAGGTGAGAAAATGAAAGACGGTCTGTATCAGGTTACCGATATGGTAGAGAAGCCGGCTCTGGAAGATGCGCCGAGTAATCTGGCCATTATCGGGCGCTATATTTTGACGCCGGATATTTTCGATATCATTAAAAACACGCCACCGGGCAAAAACGGCGAAGTACAATTGACTGATGCCCTGCTGACACAAGCCCGCAAGGGGTGTGTGCTGGCCTATAAGTTCAAGGGTCGTCGCTTTGACTGCGGCAGTGTTGAGGGCTTTGTTGAGGCCACCAACTACGTCTATGAAAACATCTACAGCGCTTGAGGGTGGTGTTATGACTCAAGCGTTAACCTGCTTTAAAGCCTATGACATTCGTGGCCGCATGCCCGATGAGTTGAATACCGATATTGCCTATCGTATTGGCTGTGCCTATGCCCAGTACCTGAAGCCTGAGACCGTGGTGGTGGGGCATGATATTCGTCTGTCCAGCCCGGAGTTGACCGATGCTCTGGCGGAAGGCTTGCTCGATAGCGGCGTCGATGTGACCCACATCGGTACCTGTGGTACCGAAGAGGTCTACTTTGCGACCTTTCACTTGCAAGTGGATGGTGGCATCTGTGTTACCGCCAGTCACAATCCCAAGGATTACAATGGGATGAAGTTGGTGCGCGAGGGTTCGCGTCCTATCAGTGGTGATACCGGTCTTAATGATATTAAGGCGATGGCGGAGGTCAATCAGTTTACCAAGGCAGAGCAGCGTGGCTCTCTGACGCGTTTGGATACCCGTGGTGATTATGTCCAGCATCTCTTGGGCTATGTGGATTTGCCGTTGCTCAAGCCTCTGAAGGTTGTGGTTAATGCCGGTAATGGCGGTGCGGGTCTGGCACTGGATGCCATTGAGTCGCACTTGCCGTTTGAGATGATCAAGGTGCACCACAACCCCGATGGCAATTTTCCTCACGGGGTGCCTAACCCGTTACTGGAAGAAAACCGCAGTGCCACTGCCGATGCCGTGCTCCAAAGTAGTGCGGATTTGGGCTTGGCCTGGGATGGTGACTTTGATCGGTGCTTTTTCTTTGATGCCAAAGGGCGGTTTCTGGAGGGGTACTATCTGGTGGGCTTGTTGTCCGAGGTGTTTTTGCTTAAGCAGCCGGGCGGTAAAGTGGTTCACGATCCGCGTTTGATCTGGAACACTCAGGCCACGGCAGAAAAATTCGGTGGTGAGGCGGTTCAAAGCAAAACCGGTCACGCTTTTATCAAAGAGCGTATGCGTGCCGAGGATGCCATCTATGGTGGCGAAATGAGTGCCCACCATTATTTTCGCGATTTTGCCTATTGCGATAGCGGTATGATTCCCTGGTTGCTGGTTACCGAGCTGATGTGCCGCACCGGTAAAGCACTGGCCGAGCTGGTGGACGATTGCATAGAACTGTTTCCATGCAGTGGTGAAATTAACCGGAAAATTGCCGATCCTCCTGCGGCTATTGCCTCGGTAGAAGCCAACTACAAAGACCTTGCTGAGGCGGTGGATTACACCGATGGCTTGAGCATGGATTTTGGGGATTGGCGCTTCAACTTGCGCATGTCCAACACCGAGCCGGTGGTGCGCCTCAATGTTGAGAGTCGTGGTGATCAGGGGTTGATGCAGGCCAAAACCGAGGAGCTGCTAACTCTGTTGGATGCCTGATCGGTTTTGAGAAGCTGATAAGGTGCCATTGCTGTTATGCAGTAATGGCGCCTGTTATTGGCTGCTATCGCGAATACGCTTGACCAGTTCGGTGGTTGAGCTATCCCACTCCTCTGGCGTTATGCCACTTTTTAATGCTTCGTAAGTGAATTGTCCCAGCTGCTTGCCCAATTCCACCCCCCACTGATCAAACGCATTGATGTTCATTAGCACGCTCAGGGTATAAACCTTGTGCTCGTAAAGGGCGATCAGGGCTCCGAGGTTGTGGGGCGTCAGTTGCTTCACCAGCAGAGTATTGCTGGGGCTGTCACCGGCTATCACCTTGTGCGGTGCTATTTGTTCAGCTGTGGCTGGATCATAACCGCTACTGAGCAGTTCTTCAGTGGCTTGTTGCCGGCTCTTGCCGTTGAGCAATGCCTGGCTCTGGCTGAGGCAGGCTGCCAGTAATTTGGTGTGCTGCTCTGAGAAATCGTTGTTGGGTTGGCTGAAGGCGATAAAATCCACCGGTGTTTTGCGGGTACCCTGCAGCAGCAGTTGGTGGAAAGAATGCTGACCATTGCTCTCTTCTGTGCCCCAAATGATCAGGCCGCTGTTCTGAGACAAGGGGGTGCCTTGACGGTCCACGCACTTGCCCAGACTTTCCATATCCATTTGTTGCAGGAACATGGGGAAGCTGCGCAAATTGTGGCTATAGGGCAGGATGGCCTGACTGGAGGCCTGCCAGAATTCGCTGTACCAGAAGGTGATCAGGGCCAGCAGTACCGGCAGATTGTCTCTTGGTGCGGCGTTGCGATAGTGGTGGTCCATGGTTTCGGCGCCAGCCAGCAGGTCTTTGAAGTTGCTCCAGCCAACTGCCAGGGCAATGGGCAAGCCAATCGCGGACCACAGGGAATAGCGGCCGCCCACCCAGTCCCACAGGGGGAAAATGTTTTCTTCGGCGATGCCAAAGGCGACGGCCTTATCGATGTTGCTGCTGGCGGCGATAAAGTGCTGTTGCAGTTTGCCCATGGGGCAGCCTTTGCGCATCAGCCACTTGCGAGCGGTTAGGGCGTTAACCAGAGTTTCCTGGGTGGTAAAGGATTTGGACGCAACAATAAACAGGGTGGTTTCAGGGTTTAACTGGTTGAGCTGAATCAGCAGCTCGGCCGGATCTATGTTGGCCACAAACCGGACATTGATGTTCTCTTGGTGGAAGTCTTCCAGTGCCTGACACACCATACGCGGGCCCAGATCCGAGCCGCCAATACCAATATTGATGATGTCGGTAACGGCTTGGCCGGTGTAGCCCAACCATTGCCCTTGGTGAACTTTTTCTACCAGTGCCTGCATCTGTTGTTGGCACTCGCTGACCTGTTGGTGGTATTGCTGCAAGATGTCCGAAGATTGGCTTGCGTTGCTGTCTCGTAGCAGGGTGTGCAGTGCCGGACGTAGTTCGGTGTTGTTGACCTGTTGGCCCTCGAACAGGTCCTCGATGGCCTTTGGCAGCTGGCATTGTTCTGCCAGTTCTGTCAGCAGGGTCAGGGTTTCTTCGGTTAGATGTGACTTGGAGTAGTCCAGGTAGATGTCCCCCAGGGAGGCGCTGAACTTGCTGGCCCGGTTCGGTTGCTCGCTGAACAATTGTTCAAGGGAGGCTTGCCACTGCTTGCGGTGCAGGCTCAGCGATTGTCTGGCGCAGCGGGTTTCGCTGTTGGTGGTTGCGGTGCTTTCCTGCGCCATTGGATATCTCCTGCTTTAACTTGGTGCATTCACTAGTGTAGACAGGCTCTAGTGGTCTCTCCCGACTGAGAACTTGGCGAGTTGCTCCATGGCATCCCGGTAAGGGCTATTCTCAAGTACTTGCAGCTGTTCAATGGCTTTTTCGGCCTGTTGATTGGCTGACTGGGTAGTGTAATCCAGAGCGCCTGTGCTTCTGACGATATCTACTACAGCATCAAGCATGCCAATATCGCCTTCGCGGATGGCCTTGGCAATCGTATCGGCCTGTTCGGCGGTGCCGTTGGCCATGGCATAGATCAGTGGCAAAGTAGGTTTACCTTCGGCCAGATCGTCACCAACGTTCTTGCCCAGGGTATCCGCGTCGCCTTCGTAGTCCAGAGCATCGTCAATCAATTGGAATGCTAACCCAAGATGATAACCAAATTGTTTCAATGCCTGGCGTTGTTCGTTGGAGGCATTGGCCAGCACGGCGCCGGTCTCGCAAGCCGCTTCAAACAGGGCGCCGGTCTTTTTGTAGATGACGTTGAGGTAGTTGTCTTCGCTGACGCTGGGGTCTTTGGCATTTACCAGTTGTTGCACTTCGCCTTCGGAGATGATGTTGGTGGTATCCGACAGGATCTTCATGATTTCCATGTTGCCGATAGCTACCATGATCTGGAATGCTCGGGAATAAAGGAAGTCTCCCACCAGAACGCTGGGGGCATTGCCCCATTTGGCGTTGGCAGTCAGGCGTCCGCGGCGCATGCTGGAGATATCGACAACGTCATCGTGCAACAGGGTGGCGGTGTGGATAAATTCAATAATGGCCGCCAGATCCAGATGTTTGGTCTCGCCAGAATTTTGCTTGTAGTTCAGAGCGTTGGCGGTCAGTAGCACCAGCAGTGGGCGCAGTCGTTTGCCGCCGGCTTCTACCAGATAGTGGCCAATGTTTTCCACCAGATCCACGTTTGAGTTGAGTTGCTCGATAATCAGTTGGTTGACGGCCTCAAAATCTTCGGCCACCGCTTGGTGGAAGGACAGCATAGATGTTGTTTCTTTAATATGGCTAAAATCGGATGTTACTTGAGGTGAGGATGCTATGGGGCAGGCGGGCTGACGTCAAGCTGCGCACCCGGTTTCAGAGTGGATGCGCCGATTTTGTCGGGAAAACCCGGCCGCAGCGGGTGTTGGTGACTATTTATCCGCTTTCATGCTTGCCTGTGTGGTGGGTTTGCCGTATGATTGCCGCCCCTGATTTGCCGGCTGGACCTGTCTGGTGGTGGATCGCGGTTATGAATACGACGCAAGCTTAAACAAAATGCAGGAAGGGTTCTGAATGCTGCTTCGTGTCGTCCAATACTGAATTGGAGCAATTATGTACGCAGTATTTGTTAGCGGTGGCAAGCAGCACCGTGTAGTGGAAGGTGAGACCCTGAAGCTGGAAAAAATTGAAGTGGCAACTGGCGAAACCGTTGAGTTTGACAAGGTTCTGATGGTTGCCAATGGTGACGACATCAAAATCGGTGCGCCGGTTGTTGATGGTGCCAAGGTTACTGCCGAGGTGGTTTCTCACGGTCGTGGTGAAAAGGTTAAGATCATCAAGTTCCGTCGCCGTAAGCACTCTATGACCCGTCAGGGTCACCGTCAGTGGTACACCGAAGTTAAGATCACTGGTATCAAAGGTTAATTGAGGAGTTTGAACAATGGCTCATAAAAAAGCTGGTGGTAGTACTCGAAACGGTCGCGATTCCGAAAGCAAACGCCTTGGTGTTAAGCGCTTCGGCGGCCAAACTGTTCTGGCAGGTAACATCCTGATTCGTCAGCGTGGCACTAGGTTCCACGCTGGTGAGAACGTTGGCATCGGTAAAGACCACACTCTGTTTGCCAAGGCGGACGGTGTTGTTAAGTTCGACGTTAAAGGTCCTAAGAACCGCAAGTTTGTAAGTATCGTTACTGCTTAATTACTTGATGTTCTGGCGCCTTTCGGGGCGCAGCCGAAAGCCCTGTCATTTCCAATGATGGGGCTTTTGTGTTTTTGCTGTTTGGCTTTTGTCAGTGGCAATCGATTATTATTGTTTTAAATGAAACGTTTGGAGGTTGATCGTGAAATTTGTGGATGAGGCGCCTATTTACGTCCATGCGGGACGAGGTGGGAACGGCTGCGTCAGCTTCCGGCGTGAAAAATTTGTGGCCAAGGGTGGTCCCGACGGTGGCGATGGTGGTGACGGTGGCAGTGTTTATCTGCGCGGCGATGAAAACCTCAACACCCTGGTGGATTTCCGCTATCAGCCTAAATATCGTGCCCAGAGTGGTAAGTCAGGAATGGGCCGCAATTGTACCGGTGCCAAGGGTGAAGACCTGATTCTGGATGTGCCGATTGGGACTACGGTGATCGATACCGATACCGAGGAAATTCTGGGTGATATTCGCGCCCACGATGAGTTGCTGTTGGTGGCCAAAGGCGGTTACCACGGCATTGGCAATACCCGTTTTAAATCCAGTGTGAATCGTGCGCCACGCCAGTTTACTCCAGGTAAGGAAGGGGAGGAGCGTAACCTCAAGCTGGAGTTGAAAGTGCTGGCAGACGTTGGTTTGCTGGGCTTGCCCAATGCCGGTAAATCCACCTTTATTCGTGCTGTGTCGTCGGCCAAACCCAAGGTGGCGGATTATCCGTTTACGACGCTGGTGCCCAATCTTGGTGTGGTTAAGGTGCAGCAGCATCGCAGCTTTGTGGTGGCAGACATCCCGGGTTTGATTGAGGGGGCCTCTGAGGGTGCCGGTTTGGGTATCCGCTTTCTCAAGCATCTGACCCGTTGCCGGGTGTTGTTGCATCTGGTGGATATGAGCCCGTTTGATGGCAGCAGTCCTGCGGAAAATGCCAAGGCCATTATTGATGAGTTGCATGCGTTTTCGCCGACTCTGGCCGAGCGCGAGCGCTGGTTGCTGCTGAACAAGGTGGATTTGCTGCCTCCCGAAGAAGTGGAGGATCGCTGTCGCGAAGTGGTTGAGGCGCTGGGTTGGCAGGGGCCGGTATTCCAAATCGCGGCCATCAATAAGCAGGGCACCAATGAAATGGCGGGTCAGTTGATGGATTATTTGGAAGAGCAGTGGGATGCCGAGAAGGAAAATCCTGAGCTGGTAGACGCCGAGGTGGAAACTCAGGAGGCCATGCAGCAGGAGGCGCGGGAGCGTATTGAAGAACTGCGCATGCGCCATAAGCGTCAGAAGAAGTCCGATGATGATCAGGATGATGATTTTGACGATGATGATTACGATGTTGAGTTTGAATACGTGCCCTGAGTATATGGGGTTCTGAGTATCACTCCGAACGGATAATGGGATGAGCATAAGAGAGACATTGCCGGGCTGTCGCCGCGTGGTGGTTAAAATTGGCAGTGCCCTGTTGACCAATGATGGCAAGGGTCTGGATAAAGAGGCTATTGCGGGTTGGGTTGAGCAGTTGGCGCGCCTGAAACAGCAGGGCATGGAGTTGGTGCTGGTGTCGTCTGGAGCGGTGGCGGCGGGCTTGCGTCGTCTCGGTTGGGATGTTCGCCCAGAGTCGCTGCATGAGTTGCAGGCGGCCGCGGCCGTTGGTCAGACCAGTTTGGTGCGCGCTTATGAGCAATTCTTTGAGCGCGACAATATCTGTACTGCTCAGGTGTTGCTGGATCACGATGATCTGTCCAACCGTGAGCGTTATCTGAATGCTCGCTCTACTCTCAAAACCCTGATGAAACTGGGTGTGGTGCCGATCGTTAATGAGAACGATACGGTGGTAACGGATGAAATCCGTTTCGGGGATAACGACACGCTGGGTGCTCTGGTGGCGAATCTGGTTGAGGCAGATGTGTTGGTTATTCTCACGGATCAGGACGGCATGTACACGGCTGACCCACGCACTAATCCCGATGCAGAGCTGATCCTTGAGGCGCCTGCTGATGATGCTTCCCTGGATGGTAAAGCGGGGGACGGCGGTGCTCTTGGTCGAGGTGGTATGATCACCAAGGTACGTGCGGCCCGACTGGCTTCCCGTTCCGGAGCGCATACCTTTATTGTGGGTGGGCGAATCGACCGGGTTATTGATCGTATTTTTGCCGGTGAAGAATTGGGCACACTTCTGACCGCGGGGCAGCAGCCTGAGGCAGCTCGCAAGCGCTGGTTGGCAGGGCATTTACAAATGCGGGGTACCCTGACACTGGATGATGGTGCGGTAAAGGTTTTGCTGCAGAAGGGCAAAAGTCTGTTGCCTGTAGGCGTGACCAAAGTTTCTGGGGCCTTTAAACGCGGCGATATGGTTGCCTGTGTCGATGTGGCTGGTAACGAGATTGCCCGCGGGCTGGTCAATTACGATGCCCGTGAAGCGGCAAAGATTATCGGTAAGTCCAGTGAGCAGTTTGAGGTGCTGCTGGGTTATGTTGATGAAGAAGAATTGATTCACCGCGATAATCTGGTGATTCTCTAGGTTGTTTTTAAAGTGTGTCATTCCGATGCGAAGCGGAGGAATCTTTTGGGGGATCCCTCGCGTGCGCTCGGGATGACATAAAGGGAAGAATAATGAGTATTTTTAAGCGACACATTGATCAAATGTCGGCTTATAAGCCGCCTCTGGAAGGGCGTGATCCGCAAAGTTATACGCTGCTGGATTTTAATGAGCGCACTGTGCCTGTGGCTGATCATATCCGTGAAGCTCTGTTGGCCTATGTCAACAGTGGCCGCTTACAGATGTATCCGAGCTATGGCGATATCACTGATCGCATTGGTGATTACTGTGGCGTTCCTGCGGAGCAAGTGATGATTACCAATGGTTCCGATCACGGTATTGAGTTGATTATTCGCTCGGCTTGCAGTGAGGGAGATGAGGTTATTATTCCGGCCCCCAGTTTTGCCATGTACAACCAGGTGGCTGGTGTTGAAAATCTCAATGTGATTGAGCCGTCCTACGATTTCGAGCACGGTTACCCGGTTGAAGAGGTGATCTCGGCTGTGTCAGACAAAACCCGGGTTATTGTGGTGTGTAATCCCAATAATCCATCGGGCACGCTGGTGGCGTCTGAGGATATATTGATGATCGCCCGCGCAGCTCCCGAGGCCGCCATTCTGGTGGATGAGTGCTATTACGAGTATTCGAAGGCTACTGTCGCCTCTCATCTGGAGGAGTGCCCGAATATTCTGGTTACCCGAACCTTCTCCAAGACCTGGGGCTTGCCTTCTATCCGGTTTGGCTACATTCTCAGTGCGGCTGATAATATACGCGCCCTGCTCAATGTGCGCGGCCCCTACGATATTAATCAGTTTGCGGTCGTGGCTGTGGCCGCGGCTCTGGATAAGCCTGAAGCGTCCATGGCTTATGTGGATGAGGTGATGACGCAGTCGAAGCCGATGTTGGAGGCGTTTTTAAAAGAGCGCAATATTCGTTTCTGGCCGAGTGCTGCCAACTATATCTGGGCTTTTCCTGACGATGCCGAGGCCTTGTCTGAGGGGTTGGAAAAAGCCGCGATTCTGGTTCGCCCCAAGGCCGATCTGGAGGGTAATCTGGGGTTGCGGATTACCTTGGGTACTCGTGAGCAGACGGAGCATTTGCTTTGGGTGCTAGAAGGATTGTTGGATTAAGTTTGTGATGGTTAAATTGCAGGCATAAAAAAACCGGCTCAGTTGCCGGTTTTTTTATGCCTGATGGTCGCTAATCTAAAATTAAGCGGCCAGGGCTTTGATCTGAGCGTTCAGACGGCTCTTGTGGCGAGCGGCTTTATTCTTGTGAATAATGCCTTTGTCTGCGATGCGATCAATAACGGGTACTGCAGCGTTGAATGCTTCCTGAGCTGCAGCTGCGTCACCTGCTTCAATAGCGGCAACTACTTTCTTGATGTAGGTGCGCACCATGGAGCGCAGGCTGGCGTTGTGCTTGCGGGCCTTTTCGTTTTGGCGCGCACGTTTTTTTGCTTGAGGTGAATTGGCCACCGTTGTGCTCCTGTATATCTCGATATAACTGAGTAAATTCTGCGTTTGAATCAAGCTCTGTGAGGTGAGCCAGATTCAGGGACGCGACATTATGCCGTTTTAATGCCCAAAGTCAACTAAAAATTGGCTGTGGATTGTGCGTCGACAGTCTTTGCTCAGCCCTTGAAGGAGTTCAGGCGGCGCTGATTTTGGTTACCTTTTCATCTGCATCTGCATCGTCGCCGGCAGGGTGCTGCTCGAGGAGTAATTCCGGTTTGCCCTTGCAGGCCTTGGCGAGAGTCTCCCGGCGCTTGGCCAGCAGTAGGCCAATGGCCTCACTCTGGGCTTCATCAATATCCAGCTCCTGTTCAATTAAAGAGGTGATGTTGGCGGCCAGTTCCAGCATTTTGTCGTGTTCTTCGGCATCTTTTTTGTTGTCGAACATAGAACCGTCCCTATCGCATTTCCATACAGCAATCACGCCCATTGCGCTGCTCTCCTGTGTTTAAAGATATGGTGGAGTAAGTTTTACAGATAAATACTGTATGGATAGACAGTATTTGCTTTGCGAGCTTCTGTCAAGAGATGTCGTTTTGGTTTTTTCAGGCTCTGTGTCCACCTAGGAAAAGCATAAGTGCACAAAGCGTGTTTCTCAGGTCACTTCGTAGCGACTGTGCACCACTCACTTTTGGCCGACCAGGGCTTAATCTGAAACCGTCAAAACAAACGAGACCTATCGTTCGGTGGAGGAAGTCACAATGAAAACTTTGGAAAGCGTTAATGTTCTGGTCGGCTGCAGTGGGTTGGCAGTTATTGCTAAAAGTGCAGCTTTGGTGGCAGTTATGGCTTTTTCCTCAGGTGTGGCTCAGGCTCAGGAGCCGCTGGCGGATGATGTTGTCTCCTATGAAATGAATTTCTACAATCCCCTCAAAAATGGTCGCAGTTATCGCAGTCTGATGCCTGCGGCGGCTCTGGATAACGAGGCCTTGATCCGAGCTGCAGAGGACATTCGCTCTGCAGAAATGAGTGTTGAGCATCGGGCTCTGAATCATCGCTGGCTTGGTGACAGTGACGGTGAAGATCTGAAGTTTGGGGGCAAGGTTGTTTCCACTTTGCTGCAGATGGGGTTAAGAACTTATTGGGATGGCATACGCAGTGAGAATGAATTCCTCAATAGCAAGGCGGTCCCCGATGTCAGTGGCAAGGGCAAGTTGGCTATTGGCGGTAGTGATGCAGAGGAAGTTGATTACAAGATTCGTCTGTCAGGGGACAAAATCAATTTGAGTGTGAACTACGAGTTCTAATGTCATACCGCCGCGCCCATCATTCAAAATAGGGCGCGCGCATCAAGATCCAGATTATTATCCAGTGACTGGGGTTGGCGTTTGTCATCGAGTTGAAAGCAGTAGTGGGTTTTTTTTGGCAGCTCCTGCAGGCAATTTTCTGTCAGGCGTTGGTAATGCTGGATAAATCGCTGGATTTGTTGCTCCGACATGATCTGGTTGCCGTCACTGACTTGCGCCAGTTTCTGTTCCTGTTCCAGGCGCCACTGGAAAACCTGATTGAATGATGGCGCTTTGAGCATGATCCACAGGTTAAAGCGATTAAACAGTGGCAGGTAATCCCGTTGCAGGGTGGTGTTAACGTATTGTCTCCAGATTCCTTCGGGGTCTTCATTTCTTTCCAGTGGGTTACAAGCGGGCTCCAGTGTCTTCTGGGGTTGTGCCCCCATGCACCAGCCTTCCAGTATCACAATGTCGCAGGGGCATTGTTGTTGTGGCCATGTTTCCCTTGGGTAGCGGTCATCAATGGCTTTATCAAAACGGGGCAGGGCAATATTTCCTTCCGATTTTGACAGTTGGTCCAGCGTGCTGTGGGCCAGTTCAACGTCGTGGGTGCCCGGGACGCCACGGGTTAACAGCAAAGGGTGGATGTCGGAAGCCAGATCGCTGCGCTGCTGGCGGGTCATATAAAAATCATCAACTGAGACAACGGCTACAGACAGTTGGTGCTGGTGGGTCAGCTCCGTTTCCAGATACGCGGCCAGGGTGCTTTTACCGGATCCCTGAGTGCCGTTGATGGCGACAAAATAGGTCTCTGCGGCTGTCTTTTGTCGGGCTATTGTCTCTGCCAGAGATTGATACCACTGGTTTGCGGTCGTCAGGTAACTGTCGGGAAGTCGGTGTTGGCGCAAAAAATGTTGCAGGTAATCCGGTGTGGTCACTTTGGCTCCAGCTTGAATAGAGGCGTCATGGTGCTGTGTTGTGAGCCTATTAAAGCAAAAATTACGGCTTTGGTGATCTTGTGTGTAAAATTCTTTTTTTAAACGCATCGCAGGGTAAGAGAAGGCTGGTTTGGATAATCCAGAAGAAATAAAACAAAAAGCAGGTCAGGTGACGGAACCGGCTGGTGTCAAACCACCCCCCAGTTTGCTTCGCTCCAGTGCGGTGGTTGGTGTGATGACGTTTCTGTCGCGGATTCTGGGTCTGATTCGCGATGTGGTATTTGCCCGCTTTATTGGTGCTGAGGCCGGTGCCGATGCCTTTTTTGTGGCTTTCAAGATTCCCAATTTTTTACGACGTCTGTTTGCTGAAGGGGCTTTCGCTCAGGCTTTTGTGCCGGTGTTGTCGGAGTATCGTACTCAGGGCAGTCAGGCGGCGATCAAGGGGCTGATAGATCGGGTTGCCGGTTGTCTGGGGATAACTTTGGTGTTTGTGACGGCGTTGGCGGTATTGGGTGCACCAGTATTGACGGCAATTTTTGCGCCGGGATTTATTGATCAGCCGGAAAAATTTCAGCTTGCCAGCGACATGATTCGGATTACTTTCCCCTATCTGTTGCTGATTTCCCTGACCGGACTTGCTGGAGCGATTCTCAACAGCTATGACCGTTTTGCCGTGCCTGCATTCACTCCGGTGCTGCTGAATGTGGCCCTGATCTCGGCGGCTGTGATCGCCGCCCCGCACTTTGACAAGCCGGTAATGGCGCTGGCCTGGGGGGTGTTTGCCGCCGGGGTGATGCAGTTGCTGTTTCAGCTGCCGTTTTTGATGCGGCTGGGGTTGATGCCTGCTCCCAAGGTGGATTGGCACGACAAAGGGGTAAAGAAGGTTTTGACTCTGATGGCCCCGGCGGTGTTCGGGGTGTCAGTCAGTCAGATCAATTTGTTGCTCGATACGGTGCTGGCGTCGTTTTTGCCCACCGGCAGTGTCTCCTGGCTGTATTACTCTGATCGCCTGGCTGAGTTGCCTCTCGGGGTGTTTGGTATTGCGGTGGCGACCGTCATCCTGCCGGGGCTGTCCAGGCAGCACGCAGGCGATGATCCGGAAAAATTTTCGGCAACGTTGGATTGGGCCATTCGCATGATTCTGTTGGTGGCTTTGCCCGCCGCGGTGGCGCTGGTGATTCTGGCGGAGCCGATTCTGATGACCCTGTTTATGTACGGTAAAACCACGGCCAATGACATTCTGATGTCCAGTTGGAGTTTGCGGGCCTACGCACTGGGTTTGTTGGCATTTATGCTGATCAAGGTGCTGGCCCCAGGTTACTTTGCCCGGCAGGATATGAAGACACCAGTGCGCATCGGCATTGTCGCGATGGTGGCCAATATGGGGCTGAACCTGGTGTTTGTCTGGATCTTTTATACCCAGTTCAATATGGGGCATGTGGGGTTGGCTCTGGCAACGGCGGGCTCGGCGTTTCTCAATGCCGGTTTGTTGTACCGTGGTTTGCGTCGTGATCAGGTGTTGCGCCCGGCACCGGGCTGGTTGCGTTTTGGGGTTCAGCTGCTGTTGGCAAATCTCGCTATGGGAGTGTTGCTTGTCTGGTGGTTGGCCCAATTGAGCGGTTGGGCTGCTTGGGGCTGGCTGCACAGAGTCTGGGTGTTGGGCTTGCTCTGTGGTTCCGGTTTGCTGGTTTATCTGCTGGTGTTGCTGTTCTCTGGTCTGGATTTCAAGAAAATGCTGGCGCGGGCCTGATTTCCAGGTATTAACAGGCACCAGGACTGGGTTATACTTCGGCCCTTTGATCACAAGTGCGTCAGCCAGATCAGTAACCCGAAGAAACCAGCGAAAGACAAACCCAGTGGCAAGACAACCCTTCAGATTTATCCGCGGATTGCACAACCTAGATCGTGCGCCGAAGCAGACCGTTGTCACCATTGGTTCTTTCGATGGTGTGCATTTGGGGCATCAGGCCATTATCCGGCAGTTGAAGCAGCACGCCCACGAGCTTGGGTTGCCCTCAGTCGCTATTATTTTTGAACCTCAGCCGCACGAGTTCTTTTCCGGTGAACAGGCGCCCCCTCGTCTGATGCGTCTGCGTGAAAAGGTCGTCGCCTTAATGGCTGCCGGTATCGACTACATTTGTTGTCTGCAATTCAATGAGCGCCTGCGCAGCCTGACGGCACAACAATTTATTGATCAGGTTTTGGTTGATGGCTTGGGTACCCGCTTTCTGGTGGTGGGAGATGACTTTCGCTTTGGTTGTGATCGCAGTGGTGATTACCAATTGCTGAAGCAGGTCGGTAAGACATCGGACTTTGAGGTTCAGGATACCCACACCTTCGAAATGGATGGCCAGCGAGTCAGCAGCACCCGAATTCGGGGCGAGCTTGAACAGGCCAATTTGCATCAGGCTGAAACCCTGTTGGGAAGACCTTATACCATTGCCGGTCACGTTGGTTTCGGCCAGCAGTTAGGGCGGCAGTGGGGTGTGCCCACCGCCAATGTGGCCCTGCATCGCTATCGGGCGCCATTGCGCGGTGTGTTTGCCGTGGAAGCTACCTTGGCGGATGGCACAAGCGCTGCCGGTGTTGCCAATGTTGGAGTTCGCCCGACCATTAACGAACAGCTTAAGCCCATTCTTGAGGTGCATCTTTTGGATTTTGCCGGTGATCTGTACGGCAAGATTTTGACCGTCAGATTTTTGCAGAAGTTACGTGATGAGCAAAAATTTGAATCACTGGATGCTTTAAAGCAACAGATATACAACGATATCGATCAGGCCAAAGCCTATTTTGCCGCTGCAGAGTAACCCCTGAGCGGGTAAACAACTTTGAGCCAAATTTACATTTAGAGTACGCAGAACTATGACCGACTACAAAGCCACTTTGAATCTACCCAAGACGGCTTTTGCCATGAAGGCCAATCTGGCACAACGCGAGCCCCAGATGCTGAAAAAATGGCAGGACAACAAACTCTACGAAGTGATTCGCAAGGCTCGCTCGGGCCGGGAAAAGTTTATCCTGCACGATGGGCCTCCCTACGCTAATGGTGATATTCACATTGGCCACTCGGTTAACAAAATTCTTAAAGACATCATCATCAAGTCGAAAACCCTGAGCGGTTTTGATGCCCCTTACATTCCTGGCTGGGATTGTCATGGCCTTCCGATTGAGCACAACGTCGAGAAGAAAATTGGCAAGGCCGGCGTCAAGGTGGATTTCAAGACCTTCCGCAAGAAGTGCCGGGACTATGCGGCCAAACAGGTAGAAGGTCAGAAAAAAGACTTTATCCGTCTGGGTATTCAGGGTGATTGGGACAAGCCCTACCTGACCATGGATTACAAGTTCGAGGCGGACATCATTCGCGCGCTGGGGAAAATCGCCGAGAATGGGCATCTGCATAAGGGCTTTAAGCCGGTTTATTGGAGTGTGGTGGGTGGTTCCGCGCTGGCTGAGGCCGAAGTGGAATATCAGGACAAGACCTCCAACTCCATTGATGTTCGCTACCCGGTGGCCGATATGGCAAAACTGGAATCTGCCGTTGCGGATCTCGGGGGTGATGGAACCGTATCGGTGGTTATCTGGACCACAACCCCCTGGACATTGCCGGCGAGTCAGGCAGTGAGTATGCATGCCGATCTGGATTATGTGGTGGTGCAGGCCGGTGCTGAACGCTTGCTGCTGGCCGAGGCACTGCATGAGTCTGTTATGGCGCGTGCAGGAATTGAATCATTTGAAATTGTGGGTCGCACCACAGGTGCCAAGTTGGGAGGGCTGGAGCTGAATCACCCATTCTATGATCGCATTGTGCCGGTTATTCTTGGCGACCATGTGACCACCGATGCGGGTACCGGCTGTGTGCATACCGCTCCGGATCATGGTGTGGACGATTTCAACGTTGGATCGGCCAATGGTATTGAAACCCTGAATTATATCGATGATCACGGTGTCTATCGTGACGGTGTTGAGCTGTTTGCCGGTGAGCATGTATACAAGGTCGATGACAAGGTGCTGGCTGTTCTGGAAGAGCGGGGCGCACTGTTGCATGCCACCAAGATTACTCACAGCTATCCCCACTGTTGGCGGACCAAAACGCCATTGATTTTCCGTGCAACTCCGCAGTGGTTTGTCAGCATGACCAAAAACCACCTGTTGGGTGATGTTAAAGAAGCCGTAGAAAACGTACAGTGGATTCCCGATTGGGGACGCGCGCGTATCGACAGCATGCTCGATTCCAGCCCCGATTGGTGTATCTCCCGTCAGCGTACCTGGGGAGTGCCCATCGCTCTGTTTGTCCACAAAGACACCCAGGAGTTGCACCCGAGCACCAACCAATTGATTGAGCAGGTAGCAACCAAGGTTGAAGCTGAGGGGATGGATGCCTGGTTTGATTTGGATGCCGCTGAGTTGTTGGGTGAAGACGCCGACCAGTACACCAAGGTAACCGATACTCTGGATGTATGGTTTGATTCCGGTGTCACCCATCACGCTGTGATGCGTGAGCGTGATGAGCTGCAATTTCCGGCGGATCTGTATCTGGAAGGCTCAGATCAACACCGTGGCTGGTTCCAGTCATCCCTGAAAACGTCCATGGCCATCAATGGTGTGCCGCCCTATAAAGCGGTTCTGACCCACGGTTTTACCGTGGATGAGAAAGGTCACAAGATGTCCAAGTCACTAGGCAATGTTATTCCGCCACAGAAGGTTGTGAATGATTTGGGTGCCGATGTCCTTCGGCTTTGGGTTGCCGCCACGGATTTCAGTGGTGAGATGCGTGTTTCCGGTGAAATTCTCAAGCGTACGGCTGATTCTTATCGTCGGATTCGCAATACGGCCCGTTTCCTGTTGTCGAACCTCAACGGTTTTGACCCTGTCAGCGATGCTCTGGCGCCGGAAGACATGTTGTCGCTGGATCGCTACGCGGTTGAGCGCGCGGCGCAGTTGCAGGAAGAAATTATTGAAGCCTATGACAGCTACAACTTTCATATGATTTACCAGAAGCTGCACAACTACTGTGTGGTGGATCTGGGTGGCTTCTATCTGGACATCATCAAGGATCGCCAGTACACCACTCAGGAAAACAGTGTTGCCCGTCGCTCGGCACAGACGGCGCTGTATCATATCGTTGAGGCCTTTGCCCGCTGGATTGCGCCGATTCTGAGCTTTACCGCGGATGAGATCTGGGCACAGATTCCCGGTGAGCACAGTGAGCCGGTGTTTGTTTCTGAGTGGTACGAGTTGCCAAGATTGCCGGCCTCGGTAGAGAAGGGCAGTGATTACTGGGACTTTGTAGCCAATGTCAAAGACGCCGTTAACAAGGTGATTGAAGCCAAACGCTCCGAGGGCGTTGTGGGGGGCTCTCTGCAGGCGTCCGTTACTCTGGCCTGCGACCAATCCCTGGCCGATCGTTTGAGTGAGCTCGGTGATGAGTTGCGCTTTATCCTGATTGCCTCAAAAGCGGAGGTGGTTGTGGGAGATGTCGCAGGTGCGGAAGTGACCGAAGTTGAGGGTCTGTCCGTATTGGTAGAAAAAGCTGCGGGTGAAAAGTGCACACGCTGCTGGCATGTCCGTGAAGACGTTGGCTCGTTCGAAGAGCATCCCGAGCTGTGTGGCCGCTGCGTAGATAACGTTGCTGGCGAGGGTGAGCAGCGTCTGTTCGCTTGATGGCCGGAGTTATGACAGTGCATCAGTCGGTGTGGAAATGGTATGGGCTGGCTCTGTTGGTCTTGCTGCTCGATCAGGGCAGTAAGATGTGGGTCAGTGCCAGCTTTGTCTATGGGCAACCGTGGGTCATTACCGATTTTTTCAATTTTACACTGTTGCATAACACCGGTGCCGCATTCAGTTTTCTGAGTGATGCCGGTGGATGGCAGCGCTGGTTTTTTGGTGTGGTTGCCAGCGTGGTCAGTGTGGTGCTGGTGGTGTGGCTGGCTCGTCTTAAAAACAGCAATTTCTGGGAGTCACTGGCGTTGGCTCTGGTTCTTGGTGGCGCGCTGGGCAATTTATACGATCGAGTGATGTTGGGCTATGTGGTGGATTTTATTGTGCTCCACTATCAACAACACTATTGGCCTGCCTTCAATCTGGCCGACAGTGCCATCGTTGCCGGTGCCGCTATCCTGCTTTTGGGCAGTTTTAAGAAGCCGGCGGATGCGGCTTAATTTTTAAAAGTTTTTAACAGCAGTAGAAAGTTATGAGTCAAACAATTGGTGAGGGTACTCAGGTTACCCTGCATTTTGCTATAAAACTGGAAAATGGTGATGTGGTGGATTCCACTTTCGATAAAACTCCGGCGTCTTTTGCAGTCGGCGATGGCAGTCTGCTGCCCGGTTTTGAAAAGGCGCTGTTCGGTTTGCAGACTGGAGAAAAGGGTGCTTTTGTTATCAAACCTGAAGATGGCTTTGGTGCGATTAACACCAATAATCGGCAGGAAATGCCCCGCAGCCAGTTTCCCGAAGATATCGAATTGGTAGAAGGCTTAATGCTGTCTTTCGCCGATGCCCAGAAGGCTGAAATGCCTGGCGTTGTTTATGGTTTTGATGATGAAACCGTTACCATCGATTTTAATCACCCGCTGGCTGGTCGCGATATTGTCTTTGAAGTTGAAATTATTGATGTAGCCCCAGCGGCTCAGTAATAACCTGTTCAGGTAGAAGTGATGACTATGGATATTCATCTGGCGAATCCCCGTGGCTTCTGTGCCGGAGTGGATCGTGCAATCGATATTGTGAACCGGGCGCTTGATGTTTTTGGTGCGCCTATCTATGTCCGTCATGAGGTGGTTCACAATAAATTTGTAGTCGATAGTTTGCGTGGTCGTGGCGCGGTGTTTGTTGAAGAGCTGGATGAAGTGCCGGACGATGTCATTGTGATTTTCAGTGCCCACGGTGTCTCCAAAGCGGTGCGGGAAGAAGCGGCAAATCGGGGTTTAAGAGTCTTTGATGCCACCTGCCCGTTGGTGACCAAAGTGCATATGGAAGTGGTTCGCTATTCCGGTTCCGGCGCTGAGTGTGTTTTGATCGGACACGAAGGGCACCCTGAGGTGGAAGGCACCATGGGGCAGTACGATGCTGCTCAGGGTGGCGCTATCTACCTGGTGGAGGATGAAGCGGATGTGTCCCGCCTCGAAGTTAATGATCCGAATAACCTGTATTTCGTTACCCAGACGACTCTGTCCATGGATGATACAGCCAAAGTGATTGATGCTTTGCGTGAAAAGTTTCCCAATATTCAGGGGCCTCGCAAAGACGACATTTGCTACGCCACCCAGAATCGTCAGGATGCGGTGAAACAACTGGCCCTGGAAAATGATCTGGTGTTGGTCGTTGGTTCACCCAATAGCTCCAATTCCAATCGTCTGCGTGAATTGGCCGAGCGCTGCGGCTCCGAGTCCTATCTGATTGACGGGCCACAGGATATTGAGACTGCCTGGCTCGACAGTAAGCGCGCTATCGGTATTACCGCAGGGGCTTCTGCACCGGAAAATCTGGTGCAGGATGTGGTGTCGAGGCTGCAGGAATTGGGCGCTCAGGCATCGGTTGAAGTGGCTGGCAGAGAAGAAAATATCAGTTTTTCGCTGCCAAAAGAACTTCGATAAATCGCAAAATAAAAAAACCGGCATAAGCCGGTTTTTTTTAATTGGTCTCCCAATTTCCAGTTCGAAGGCCTTGGGAGTTAATGGTTAAATCACCATCTTCTACTTGATCTCCCTGAGCTGTGGCAACTAAGTTCACACATTCATTGATGCCTCCCCCACAAGCCTGTGCGCTGATCTGATAGAAGCCTGCTTCTGATGTGACGGTGTTGGAAGCAAACCCTAAATCAGTCAGTGCTGTCGTATAGGTTATGTTATTTACAAAGAAGCGTTCCTGAGCCTGCATTATTTGGGCAAGAATAATCATCGCATCTGTCCGTCGGGCGGTTCGGACGTTCTCTTGATACGCAGGCATAACGATACTGGCCAAGAGGCCAAGTATCGCGACGACCACCATTAACTCGATCAGGGAAAATCCCTGATGTTTATTCCTAGTGTTTGAATTCATCATGGTTATTCCTCGCGCCAATAGGTTTTGTTGAGTTGTACATCGTTTGGCAGAGGTATGCCACCGGCATCACCATCTTTGAAACACTCGGTACCAATACACAATACAGGTGTTGTGGCGCCATCATCGTTGCCTACAAGAACCAACACTGGAGAAGATGGAATGCCGCCATGTTTAAGATCAATGTTGCGGTCATTACCAATCAGGCCTACCCCCGTACCTGCGCCAACGGCCCAGAGACGGCCAGAGCCAATATTGACCCCGCATTGATTCGGTGTACCGCTGGTCAGGTAAGTGGTGAAAAATACCGTTCCAGAGAAAATAAACGGCGTTGAGAGGACTTTTTCGCCCTGACCGCTCAGCCGAATATAGAAACCGTTAGGTGCATTGCTTGTCCTGTCGGCCACTTCATTGGTGGCATCAAGCAAGTCGTCGTCTTCAACAGTGGTGTACTCAATATTCCCATCATTGTCGGTAGGTGGGCCAAACACACTGTCGACAAAGAGGGTGTAAAAACGATCATTGATGTCTTCCTCTTTGGGTGATGCCCTGTAACCTGAACCTGCACTGACAATAAAGTAGGAGCTTTCACCTGGCGGTGATACCGCCGCTACGCCTGGGGCATGATAAAAACGGCGCAGTTCACTTCCGCTGGTGCCCTGAAGATTGGCGATCATCCCACCTGTCGCAAAGTCAGCAACACTGGTGGTTTCCTCATTGAAGTCCACGCGCCAGAAGTGACCCATAATGTCTACCGCTAAGAGTACGTCCACATTACCGTCACCCGTCATATCACCGAGAACCAAGTCGGATGGGATACTGTTTTGCAGTGGCAATGACAGGTCGTCACCACTGTTGCCTGCAGACCAAATCAGATCTCCGGTCTCGGCATCAACCATGTAGATAGTACTGCCCACATCACCGCTTGTAGGGCCAGTGGCCGTATCATGAACATTGTCATAGCCACCGCCAAAGAAGAGCACCGTTTTCTTCTGGCAGTTATCGCCATTGCTGTCGCAGTTCCAGTTGACGTTGGCCAGTTGAGGGGCAGACCAGGATTGTCCGAGATTGGAGAATTGCCCGGAGCCTCCTTCAATGCGCCACAGCAGTTTAGGGTTGTAGCGATCGGTTACGTCCATAGCGTAGTAATTGTTACCGCCACGTCGCATGCCGAAGTAGAGATAGACCTTGTCCCCATCAGCCGGCTCGATATTGAAGTCAGCATCATTGCTTTCTTTGCGCCACACACTGATGGGGCCATCCAGACCATAGACTTTTTCTTCAGTAGCAAAGTCTTCATAAAGGGTATCTATATTTGGCAGCAGCTCTTGCGGCATAAAACGGAAGATTTCGTTGCCGTTATCTGTGTCGATGGCATGAAGCATTCCCATATTGGTCATGGAAAATACCACGTCATCTGGAGCTGTGCTGGTGCCGCCGTAGGTAACCACCACGGGACGTGTATGAAGTGGGTCGGCTACGAAGTTGTGGGTGTTGTCTTCCGGATCAACATCGTCGACATCAACACCAAGAGCCCACTGGATCAGCTTTTCGCGCTCAGCATCTGCCGTGCCATCGGGTAGCCCCAGTAACTCATTGGTCAGTTTGGTGTTACTTGTGCTGAATATATGATCAGAAGTGTTTAGCACCGCGCCGGTAGGTGCCGATTCGGATGTATAGGTGTACATGGTGCTTATAGTTTGCAGTTGTTCACTGAAACCGCCGGATTCAACCTTGTCGCCATCTATTGCTTCAGACCACCAGCTTTGTGCGCCGCTTTGGAAGAAACCGGTGTTTTCGTCCACGGCATTAATGCCATTAACGTCGACAACCTCACCATCTGCCGTAATCTGATAGCGCTTGATGTTACCCGGCCAGCGGGTGCGTGATTTCGGTTTAAAGATGGCGTAATACAGCTCATTTTTATGTTGCAAGTTGTTGTAGGCATTCACCGTTACGGCCGGAGCGGTAAAGGTAGTGTTGGTATCCAAAATGTCGGCAATAATTTCGGTAAACGCAGCCTTCAGCTCTGTGGAGTTACCTGCGGTGTAGTATTTGCCGCCACCTTTAGCCGCCGTTTGTTGCAGCAGGTCCATATCAATGGCAAAACCAATGGTGTAGGTGGAAATGGTCTGATCACCATCAAAGCCATCGTACTGGTCTTCGTTGAACAGGTATTCGGAAAGTTCATCTAGGCAAGTGTTATTGGAACTGGTTGTGTTGTCGCTGTGAGAACAGGATTTTCCGGTCTTGCCACGAATAATACTATCTGTACCCCCGTCTCTGACAGGTTGACCGTCGGTCAAAAGGACAATGTGATTTTTCTGGCATGAGTTTACGATGGGTGTTTTGTACTTACTGCCATCAAAAGCGTCGCCGTCTGCGGGGGTAACATTGCCGTAAATCGGGCTGTTTCCCTGATAATAGAGGGCAGCTTCCCACAAGCTTTCGGCCAACGGTGTATAGCCGTTGGCTGTCAGTGCGGTGATTTTACTGTTGATTGTGTTTTTGGCTGTGGTGGAGGTGATGTCGGTAAATTCCTGAATAACGTAGCCGCCATCGTCACTACCGTCACCGTTTTCGCTGGTATTATCAAACCGCATCAAACCAAAATTCAGACCTTCAAAATTGTTCACCAGATCAATGGCTTCATCTTTCATAATGTCAATTTTGGAACGCGACACTGCCGTAGTGTTTTGCAGGTAATCGTGATAATTCGCGGATACATAGTAGTAGCTGTTGATGCCGCTCCAGTTGAAGGCGCTGGAAGAAGACGTGGTGTAGGGACTGCCATTTGTGTAGTTGCGGGTATAGACAGCGGTGCTGTCGTCGTCTATTCCGTGCTTGCCCTGATCTTCCCGACAATCCACGATGGATGTGGATTTGAAGCTGCTGCAGCTACTGCAAATGCTTCTCCAGCGATCGCTGCGGTTGGACCGGATTTGCCAGTAGCCGGCGCGGCCATACCAGGTGGGGTCGCCATCATTAGAGGCTACACGATCCGCAATCTGAGAGGTCATGGCACTGCAACTGTTTTGCGATGCACTGATTGATCTGATGTAAGTGGTTAGACTGGAATTGTATACGTAGACACGGGAAGGGTCCGACGAGCCATAACTGAAGGTTGGGTCGTAATCTTCACGGATGGTAATAGTGCCGCCCATGGAACCGGATGTATCAAAAATAAACAGTACATTGGGTTGATAGTCGGCAGCGCCTTCTTCTTCAATTTCAACAAAGATATCGGTGTCGTCACTATATACAGGGGCCGACAGAAGTGAAGCAGTAAAAGCGGTCGCCATCAGAGTGAGAAGCGAGGGGAATTTGATTTTCATGGCAGTAACCTCTGTTATTCTTGATACAGATTGAGGTGATCAACAGTCAGCTCTTCCGGGTCATAGCTTATGTCGCCTTGACCGAGTTTCGGACTGTCGCCGGTGTAAACTTCTTTGACACCATTGATGCTAAAGCTCAGTGGTTTGGAGTAACCAAGGGAAACGGGTTTGCATTTATCGCAGTCCGACTCGCGGGCAATAATAGTCCCTGCGCCTGTTTCCGGGTTGTGGAGTATTTCCAGAGATGCACCTTCAAGAGTGACATTCTTAATCTCGACAATAACAACCGCCTGAGTGCTTAGGCTGGTGATTATTGCTGCAAAAAACAGTGCAAATGTGATCGGTGTTTTCATTGTCGTATCCTCTGGTTTTATCAAGGCACTTGGTCGCTGTTGCCGGCGTCCATTTTGGGGCCAATATATTCAATTCCCTGAACTTGACTGGATTGGGTTCCCGTATTGGTTAAAGAAGCGTCGCTATCAAGAGAAAAGTAGTAAGTATCAAAGCCTTGCAGGTCCATCGCTTTGCTGGCTTTTTTGGCGACCACACCACCAGCATTTCCGTCATAGTTCATAACGACATCCTGCTGAAACGGATTATCAGGCGAGGTCATGGCCAGTTCTTCGCCGGAGTAGATGTAGGCTTCAGCGCTTTGAATAATAGCCGACAGAAAGTTTTGATTTACATTGGCATACTGGGCATTACTTTCACTTAATGCCACATTAAAAGCCTGCATTTTAAATTGGCTGTTGCGCACCATGTTGCTTTGCAGAGAAACATCCTCAATGGAGCTGATGCCAATAATGGTAAGCAATAACAGTAATACTAGGCTGACAAGCAGAGTTGCCCCCTTTTGTTCTTTGGCCGATATCGGATGATTGAGTCGGGTGAATGAATTTCTCATGTTAAATTCCCGTGCCGATGTTGTTGTTCAGAGTGATCGTGGTTGTATAAATCTGGCGCACATGATCATCGGTAATGGCTTGTTGTGGTGCGTCCAGCAGTACGTAGTTTCGAGTCATTTCTTCACCGGAACCATTTTCAGCACCGGAACTAACCAAGAGAGCCACGCGCACAGCCTTTACCAGACCCCAGTCTGCCACTTGGGAGGCATTAACGTATTGATTTACACCGGTATCGGTAGCGTCTGGTGATGCCGGGTCAGGATTGTCAATTCCGTAGAGCACTTGCATGTTGTCAATGCCATCAATCAAGGGTTGTTCAGCAGCATTCCACGCATTATTGGTAATATTGAAACCGCGACAGGTCAGACTATTGATGCCGGTTGCCGCATCATTGGTGATGTAATAAACATTGGCGATAATGTCTTCATTGTTAACGCCTGCACCAGTGCAATCGGTATCGGTCCCATCGTCGGGAGGAGGGTTTAGCCACACTGCAAGGCGATCACTGTCCGTGCCAGCGCCATTGTCGGTGCAAGGCGCAAACTCTTCGCAGGTAGTTCGGTAAAATGATCGAATAAAGTCGGCCTTGCCACCTTGATACCCTCCCATGCGGATACTTTGTGCAAGAAACTCAAGAGAAAAGCGTCCATTTTCCTGAATCCGACTCATGTCGTCAGCTAGAACATAAGTTTGACGACTGCCTAAGAAGACTTGCATGACTCCCAACAAAATAACCAGACTGAGAACCATGGCGATCATTAATTCGATCAGGGAGAAGCCAGATTGTTGACCAGTTCGTGTCGTATCTATTGCGTAAAACTGTTTCATAAGGTTGTGCTCTTAACTGTGTCTGGACTCATTGTTAGTTATGGGCGAATGGTCATGGTGATGTTTTGTTCATCGTCTTCATTGTATGTAGCACTGCTGGAAGCGGCATCCTGAACGGCTTTAGCTACCCAATTAATGGAAATGGTGAAATTAGAGGTGGCATCGCAAGGGGCGGCATCGCAGGTGATGCTGTAATCTGTAATGTTAATGTTGTCATTACTGCTGGCTACGACGCCAGGGCCCGCATTGGCGCCACAGATGACTTGCCACACATCAAAGCGTGCCATTTCATTACCTGTGCATTCGTTACCGGCATTGCACTGGGTTACGGCACCACCCGTGCAGAGTGCGGCGACAGTGCCTGCACCGGTATAACCATTGGCGAGACCTGCAGTATTAACTCGCATTCTTGATGCCAGCTCATCGATCATCCACAGTCCTTGAGAACGCTTGGAGGTGTCCATTCCTTCTTTGATAGATGTGGCCTGCAGTGATGCCAACCCAAGAAGGCCGACACTAACAATCAATACGGTCACCAGTACTTCAATCAATGTCATACCAGATTGTATAAGTTGCTTATTCATGTTCCTTGCTCTCGGAATGGTCAATTAAGGTGTGCAGGACGCAATGTCGGTGGAAACACTGGCTCGGCCCACCCGCGAAATATTAATGGCCCGGCCAAAGGCAGGACCGCGCTCATCGCAGATGGCCATGGTGACGGTGTTTCCGGCTTCGTTAAGCATGCCGTTGCCTTGAAAGCTGATGAATGCGTTGCCATCGGTACGGACTGTGACAGCATCGGAAATAGCGCCGCTGATATCCTTTATCAGTGTGTCTGCACCAGTAAACGCCGTGTTACCACCGGCATCATTGTCTGTATATATGGATATACCATCTTCCCAGTCAGCCCCGCCGGCAGAGGCAATGGTCACTGTTTGATTGCGATGGGTGGCCTCGCTGCGAGCGAGATTGATCGCAGATAACATGGTGCGCTGGGTGGACTGGATACGCTGGTTGTCAATCATGGTATTAAAGCCGGGCAATGCCACCGTCACTAAAATAGCCAGGACTACCACAGTGACCATCAATTCAATCAGGGTAAAACCGCGCTGCTTCATAAAAATCCATTATTTTGTACAAATTGGGGATTCTTATGTTTCTACAGGGGCGGTGAAAATGCCACTGGCACAGGACTAATGGCAGGGACTGAGGATAAGTGGCTAAATTGTCGCCATTAGTGTGAAACGGGTCACGTTTTGTCGGTATTTGACCGCTAGCAGCGCAGTGGTCGCCCACTGGCATTTTCTCGGACACCATCGCCGTTGCGGTCGAAAGCGATCTGGGTTCTGCCGGTCACGGTAATGGATATACCTCGCGCTTTTTTGAGGTCGTTGTCCTTGTCGCAGTAGGTAAAAGTACCATTCTGGTAGTTGGTGGAGCCGGTGGGCAAGAACTGCAAGTACCTTTTGTTGCCAAAAGAGCGCCAGTGGAGGTTGCCTTCATCAAACAGGTCGTTGACGGTTAAATGGATTGTTTCGTTGTCGTCACGGCGACCGTCTAGGTTTTGGTCGGTAAATATCAGAATGCCCTGACCCCAGTCGCCGCCACAAGTGCTGAAGTCGGCAGTTTTGCATAGGGTGGTTGGTTGTTTCTGGCTGACCGCCCTGTGGCGGGTCTGCTGCAGGATAGTGTATAGCCGGTTTATAACCTGCTCGTTTCTCTGCTCCTCGATTTGTTCGGTGAACGAAGGCAGGCCAATGCTCAACAGAATTGCGGCAACAGCCAGAGTGATGACCATTTCCAGCAGGCTATAGCCCAAGGTGTTTTTCCGGGGTGGTGGGGTGAGCAATGTATTTCTCCTGAGAATCAGCAGAACTACATTGCCTACTTAAAGCTCCGAGTATTACCCCCGGCAGGTATGAATCTCGCGAATGGCTAGTCGTCCAACCCCAGCTTTTTCAAGCGGTAGCGGAATGAGCGGAAGGTAATGCCCAGCTTTTTGGCCGCGGCAGTGCGATTCCAGCGGGTTTTTTCCAAGGTGCTGGTAATGACCTCTTTTTCGATTTCTTCCAGATACTCATCCAGAGACTCGAAACTGTCATCCATCGTTTGACTGCTGGTTTTGATTTCAGGTGAGTCGCTGGTTGTGCTTGTTGGCGATGAAGCATTGGGTAGCTGGATATCCTCAATGCAGATCAGATCGTCTTCGCAGAGAGTGAAGGCTCTTTCCAGAATGTTTTCCAATTCCCGAACATTGCCGGGAAAGCTGTACTGTTGGAGTGTATTAAGCGCATCCTTGCTGAGCTTGGGCGGTTGAAAGCCTACCTCAGTCGCAAACTTTTCCAGAAACGTGTTGGCGAGCAGCGGAATGTCTTCAGTGCGATCGCGCAGGGGCGGCAGCTGAATCTGGATCACATTGATGCGGTAGAACAGGTCATTGCGGAAGCGTTCCCGGCTAACCTCATCGGCCAAATTCTTGTGGGTGGCACTCAGGATGCGCACATCAATGGCTATTTCCTGTTCTGCCCCGACCGGGCGGATGGCCTTTTCCTGCAGGGCGCGTAGTAGTTTTACCTGCATGTCCAGAGACAGGGCGGCTACTTCATCGAGGAACAGGGTGCCGCCATTGGCTGCCTGAAACAGACCCTGCTTATCGGAATTGGCACCCGTAAAGCTGCCTTTTTTGTGGCCGAAAAACTCACTCTCAACCAATTCTTTTGGGATTGCGCCACAGTTCACCGGAATAAACGGGGCTTCGGAGCGCCCCCCCTGATAATGGATGGCTCGGGCGACCAGTTCTTTACCGGTTCCTGATTCGCCGCTGATATAAACCGGCGCCTGGCTGCGAGCTACCTTGGCGATTTGTTTGTGCAGTCGCAGGATGGTGTCGCTGTTACCCAGAATCCGTGACCCTTTAATTACCGGGTCGGCATCGGCTTCACTCAATTTTAATGCGGTATTGATCAGGCTTCTGAGTTGTTCAAGCTCAACCGGCTTGGAGATAAAGTCGAAGGCGCCGGCTTTCATGGCTTCAATGGCGGTGTCCATATTGCCGTGGGCGGTGAATACTGCAACCGGCAGTTCGGGCTGATTTTTCTGAATCCAGCGGACAATATCGATGCCGTCGCCATCGGGAAGTTTCAAATCGGTGAGGCAGACCTGATACTTGCCCTGCTGCAGTTGCAGCATGGCTTCGGCAACGTTGCCCGCGCTGTCACAGCTGATGCCCATCCGCAGCAGGGTAATTTCCAGCAGTTCAGGGATATCGGGCTCATCGTCGATGATCAGAGCGTGTGGCTGTGAATTGGTCATGCGGCCTCAGTAAATTCGGTTGGGGTGGGCAAAGGACAATCGGAAGCAGCTTAAACCCGAGCTTGGCTTGTATTCAAGGTTGGCGTGGTTGGCTTCGCTCAGGGCTTTTGAGAGATAAAGTCCCAATCCGGATCCGGTGGCCTCGGTGGTAAAGAAGGGCTCAAATACAGTCGCCTGTTTATCTCCGGGTACTCCCTCGCCGTCATCGATAACTTCCAGATAGGGCAGTGAGGTGTGTGAGTCAATGCCAGTGCGAATCAATAGTCGGTATTCACCGGTGGTTTTGTGCCCATGGCGCAGCCCGTTGTCGCACAGATTGTTGAGGATCTGGCTTAGCTGGCTGGTGTCGAAGCGCGCCTGAATATTGCCATCGAGCAATTGCAGATCGATCTGGGCTTTAAATTCACAACCGTTTTGATAATCCGTCAGAAAGTTGGGCAGCCATTCATTGAGGATGATTATCTCGGGTTGCGCAGGGGTGCCCCTGGATATTTGCATCACATTTTCGATGATCTGATTAACCCGTTTGGAATGTGTGTCGATGATCTCGGTCAGGCGACGATCCGCCGGCTCCAGTGACTCGGATTCCGACAGCAGTTGGCCAGCATGGCTGATGGCCCCCAGCGGGTTGCGGATCTCATGGGCAATGCTCGCCGTCAGTCTGCCCAGTGATGCCTGCTTCAGTTGCTGTGCCTGTTGAGTCAATGCCCGGTTATCTTCCATGAAAATAACGGTTTGGGCATTGCTGTTGGGGTCCAGTCTGGAAAAACTCAGACGAATGTCCTTGTTGAAATCCTCGCTGCTGGGGCGGTACTTGGGATTGGCCAGCCAGCGGGTGTGCTGATAGGCCAGAGGCGGTATCTCTTCAAGGTTCTTTTGCCCCTGATTGTGCCAGTTGAGGAATTTCTGTGCCGACTGGTTGATTACTTCGATGTTGCCCTCCGGGCCGCAGACCACTACGCCGGTTTGCATGCGCTCGACAATCAGTTGCGCAATTTTCTCCAGATGGCGGGCGTGCTTGGTCTGAACTTCGGTTTCGGCGGCACTCTGGCGCAAACGCTGATTCAGGTAATTGAAGGAGAGAGCGGTGGCAAACAAAATGACGCCGAGAGAGCCTGCCGAGAACAGCGTGCGGGTGTCACTGGCGCCAGCGTTAATATTGTAGAGAGTCTCGGCAATCTCAGACTTGCTAATGAGGCCACCACCACACTCAGCTGAGGCGGCAACAGAATGCCCCCGGTCGCGACACAAACCAGTAGCAGAAACACCAACCCATTACCCATGCCGCCACTGGCGTGAACCGCCAGAATGATTGCGCCGATATCAAACAGCAGCATGGCAAAAATGCGGTCGGTGCGGGATTTAAAGCGACCCAGCCAGAGTGCCACCAGAATGAATAAATTGATGATGGTGTAGACAATGGCGGTTTTGACGAATATATCCGGGTCGTTCTGGCCAAAAGTGTAGGGGGCCACACCGGAGTAGAAGGCCAGTAGCAGAATGCAGCCAAGCAGGGTGCGGTAATAGGCGTAAATCCTCAGCAGTGCCTGATTGATATCAACTTTAGGGTCGGACATCTTGTCTTTGCTTAATCCTGTCGATTGTTCGAAAATAGCGGCCTTTAATTTGGCCTGTGCAGTTATTGTTGTTGTGCAGGACCAAGTATGACGTAACTTACGCGAGTCCCATAGATGCCAACTCTAAAAATTGTTATGGCTCAGGTGAATCCTCTGGTGGGGGATATTCAGGGCAATACCGAACTGGTTATTGAAACTGTGCGCCAGGCCGAAGCTGAACACAATGCCGATATTGTTGTTTTTCCCGAGCTGACCCTGACCGGCTATCCGCCGGAGGATCTGTTGTTGCGAGACAGTCTGGAGTTGCGAATTAATCGTGCTCTGGAGGCGATTCAGGGTGCCTCGATTCAAGCGGCTGTCGTGTTGGGGTACCCTCGCCGGGTCGCTGGCAGGGTTTTTAATATGGCCGGTGTTATTGATGGTGGTGAGCTGACGGCGGAATACGCCAAACAATATTTGCCTAATTATCGGGTGTTTGATGAGAAACGCTATTTCGTACCCGGCGACAGTGTCTGTGTGGTAAGGGTTCGCGGCATTAAGGCGGCCCTGACCATTTGTGAAGACATCTGGCAGTACGAGCCTATGCGTCAGGCGAATGAAGCGGGTGCCCAGATCATGCTCAATCTCAACGCCTCCCCCTTTCATCTGGGCAAACTGGAGGAGCGCCGAGAGCTGCTGCATGAGCGTGCACGAGAAGGCAAGATGCCGATTATTTACGTCAATCAGGTTGGTGGTCAGGATGAGCTGATCTTTGATGGTGCCTCTATGGTGGCCGACGCTGAAGGCGCTCTGAAAGTTCAGGCGGCCAGTTATAAGACCGGACTGGTGCCGGTAGAAATTGCCGTTGATGGTGGTCAGTGCTCGGTGGTGACCGAACAGGTTGAACCGCAGCCGGAAGATCTGGCCAGTGTCTATCAGGCTCTGGTTCTCGGGGTGCGTGATTACGTCAATAAAAATGGTTTCAAGGGCGTAGTGTTGGGCTTGTCCGGGGGCATTGATTCCGCTTTGACTCTGGCCATTGCCGTGGATGCGCTTGGGCCGGAAAGGGTGGAGGCGGTGATGATGCCGTTTCGCTACACCTCAGACCTCAGTAAGAACGATGCCGCCGATGAGGCTCAGCGTCTTGGCGTGCGTTATCAGTCCATCAGCATTGAGCCCATTTTTGAATCCTTTATGGCGGCATTGGCAGATGAATTTGCCGGGACTGCGCGCGATACCACCGAAGAAAACCTGCAGGCCCGTTGTCGCGGTGTGCTGCTGATGGCGATTTCCAATAAGAAAGGCTATTTGGTTCTGACGACCGGCAACAAGAGTGAAATGGCCGTGGGTTATTCGACCCTCTACGGTGATATGGCCGGTGGTTTTGATGTGCTCAAGGATGTGCCCAAGGTGATGGTGTTTGAGTTGTCGCGCTATCGTAATACTCTGGGCGAGGTGATCCCGGTCAGTGTGATCGAGCGTCCACCCTCTGCCGAGTTGGCGCCAGATCAGAAAGATGAAGACAGTTTGCCCCCTTACGATATCCTCGATCAGATTCTGGAACTCTATGTTGAGCGCGATTTCAGTGCTCAGGCCATTGTCGATGAGGGCTTTGATGAGGAGCAGGTGCGCAAAGTGCTGCGCTTGGTGGATGTCAACGAGTACAAGCGTCGTCAGGCACCAGTGGGGCCGCGTATCACTCAGCGGGGCTTTGGCCGTGATCGTCGCTACCCGATTACCAATGGTTGGAAGTTGGGCGATTAGTGGTGTCAGGGTGCCAATAAAAAAGGCCGCTTTAGCGGCCTTTTTTATTACTTAACGTTTTTGTTTTGCTTTTCCGGGTTGAGCTTGTCAAATGTCAGCCAGTCAAAGCCGTCGCGCATCCATTCTTCGAAGCTGCGGTCTTTCTTGACCTCCTCCACTTCAATTACTTCACCGGTTTGCGGATCCTTGCGATAGCGGGCGTATTCCGGATTGTAGATGTCACGGCTGTCGAAGCCTCTCGGATTTTCTTTGTTGAATAAGCCAAAGGTCAGCTTTTGCAGCCAGGTCTCTTTATCCTGACGGGTGCTGTACTTAAAGTCGAACTCGCCATCCTTAAGAGCTGGGTGGGTTGGGTAGTTTTGCTTCAGCGTCAGTAGAGCATTGTCACCCAGATCGTGCAGATTCAACTCGTGATAACTCTGCACCATTACGGCAAGGCCATCGGGAACAGCGGGGGTCTGCTGGAAATTCTCCACCACATAGCGACCGCGATTGGCGGCGGCGACATAGGCGCCACGCTTGAGATAATAGTTGGCAACGTGGATTTCATAGCGAGCCAGCAGGTTGCGCAGATAAATCATGCGCTTGCGGGCATCCGGCGTGTAGGCGCTATTAGGGTAGCGTGACAGCAATTGGGCAAAGTGCACAAACGACTGACGGGCAGAGCCGGGGTCGCGCATGGTTAAATCGGTTGGTACAAAGCGCTCAAATACACCGGTGCCTTCAGTAAAGGTGGTCAGGCCCTTCATATAATAGGCGTAGTCCACATTGTGATGCTGGGGGTGAAGGCGGATAAAGCGGTCGGCGGCTGCCAGGGATGCTTCCGGCTCGTAATTGCGGTAGTAGGCGTAGATCAGTTCCAGTTGAGCCTGTTCTGCGTAGGTGCCAAATGGGAAGTATTCTTCCAGGCCTTGCAGTCTGCTAACGGCCTCGGGCCAGTTGCTGGATTTGAGCGCGCGTTGAGCGGATTCGTAATAGGCTTTTTCGGTATCCAGGCGAACTTCTTCGGTTTCCTGGCTTGAGCAGGCAATCAAAAATGCACTGGCAATAATCAGTAGCAGGCGGATGGTCATAAAAGGTTTAACTCAATCTTTTTGTCTTTATATGGCTGGCCTTGTGGGTGAGGCTGACTCGGGCCCGATAGGCTGCAGGGCCTGTATTTAAACACACTGAAAAGCACCGTGTCACAGGTTTTCCGTGCGGAGTAGGGTTTGGCCCTGTAGACTTCGCGATGAAACCGAATATTTGCCATAGATACTCCCTTATCATGACCGAAACCGTTGAATACGAAGCCATTGTTCCCGTTGATATGATGGGCGCGCGCCTGGACTTTGCCTGTGCCGAATTGTTTTCTGAATTTTCCCGATCCCGGCTGCAGGCCTGGATTAAAAGTGGCAATTTGACCGTCAATGGCGAGACCCGTAAGCCCCGGGACAAAATGTTGGGTGGAGAGCAGCTGCGCTTGCTGGCCGAGCAAGAGGAGCAGGGCGATTGGCAGGCCGAAAACATTCCTTTGGATATTGTCTACGAGGACGACGATATTCTGGTGATCAACAAACCGGCCAATCTGGTGGTGCATCCGGCGGCTGGCAATGCCAGCGGAACCCTGTTGAATGGCTTGCTGTTTCACTGCCCTGATCTGATCAATATTCCCCGTGCGGGCATCGTGCATCGACTGGACAAAGATACCACCGGCTTGATGGTGGTGGCCAAGAGTCTGCAGGCTCACGCCGATCTGGTGGCGCAACTGCAGGAGCGCAGTGTCAGTCGTGAATACGAGGCCGTGGTAACCGGTGTGATGACCGGTGGCGGCATGGTGGAAGCCAATATTGGGCGCCATCCGAAGCAGCGTCAGAAAATGGCTGTGCTTGATTTTGGTGGTAAGGAAGCCATTACTCACTATCGCGTAATCAAGCGTTACAAAAACCACACCCACATCCGTTTGAAGCTGGAAACAGGACGCACCCATCAGATTCGCGTGCACATGGCCCATATCGGTTATCCGCTGGTGGGTGATACCGCCTACGCCGGTCGCTTTAAAATCCCCAAAAATACCATTCCCGAATTACTTGATGGCTTGCGCAATTTCGGCCGACAGGCATTGCACGCCGAATGTCTGGGGTTGATCCACCCCATCAGCGGAGAGTACATGGAGTGGCAGCGCCCATTGCCTGAGGATATGCAGGCATTAATCGGCCTGCTGAATGACGATGCCAGAGCAGAGGATTGGTAATGGCAGATCATTATCTGATGCCAGACTGGCCGGCGCCAAACAACGTAAAGGCCTGCATTACCCTGAGAGGTGATGGTGCCAGCGCCAAACCCTATGACGGGTTTAATCTGGCCACCCATGTGGGTGACGAGGAGTCGGCGGTTACGCAAAACCGTGAGCAGTTGATGGCTGAACTGGGCTTAAAGTCTGTCCAGTGGCTGGAGCAGGTTCATGGCACCAAACTGGTGGAGGCGAAAACCGATGGCTTGGTGCGCACCGCCGATGGTGCCTACAGTTGCAACCGTGGCCACGTCTGTGCGGTGTTAACGGCAGATTGTCTGCCGGTATTGTTGTGCGATCGGCAGGGGTCTCAGGTGGCTGCGGTTCATGCTGGTTGGCGAGGACTGGCTGATGGCATCGTGGGGCGTGCCGTGAAAAGCTTTAAGGCGCCCCCCGAGGATGTTTTGGTTTATCTGGGGCCGGCAATTTCCCAGCCGAATTTTGAGGTGGGTATTGATGTTTTGGAAGCCTTTTATGGTGCTGCCATCAATGAGGTGCATTTGCAGGGCGTTACCCGGGCGTTTCAACCATCGAAACAGTCACCCATGAAATATCAGGCCGATATTTACGCTCTGGCCAGAGCCGAATTGAGTGCTTTGGGCGTTACCAGTATCTCCGGTGGAGATCAGTGCACCTTTGCGGATGCCGATCACTATTATTCATATCGTCGCGATGATATTACCGGGCGGATGGCGTCACTGATCTGGCTAAACTGACGTTGACGTATGTCAAAAGGTTGAATTCTGGTGACTAACGGCGCTTGAATTCCCGCTTTCTACCCCCAATTCTCATTCAATCGCAACAAATACCTGAGGTATGCAATGAGAATTGACCGCTTAACCAATCAATTGCAAATGGCGTTATCCGATGCCCAGTCACTGGCCATCGGGCGCGATCATACTCAACTGGAACCCGCTCATGTGCTCCAGGCCATGCTGGATCAGCAGGGTGGCGCGGTGCGCCCGTTGTTGTCACAGGCGGGGTTTGATGTCACCGGTTTGCGTAACGGACTCGCCATTGCGCTGGATGCTTTGCCTCGGGTACAGAACCCCACCGGTGATGTGCACATGTCGGCGGAAATGGGACGCTTGCTGAATCTGGCTGACAAACGAGCGCAGGATAATGGCGATGCCTATATTTCCAGTGAGTGTGTGCTACAAGCCGCGATGGCTGATGATTCAAGTGCTCTGGGTAAAATTCTCAAAGAATATGGCGATGCTGAAAAGCTGGATAAGGCCATCGCTAAGGTTCGCGGCGGCGAGTCTGTGGACGATCCGGACGCCGAGGGCAATCGTCAGGCGCTGGACAAATTCACCATAGATCTCACCGCTCGCGCCGAAGCCGGTAAGTTGGATCCGGTGATTGGTCGTGATGACGAGATTCGTCGCACCATTCAGGTATTGCAGCGCCGCACCAAAAACAATCCGGTGCTGATCGGTGAGCCCGGCGTCGGTAAAACCGCGATTGTAGAGGGACTGGCCCAGCGCATCGTCAATGGTGAAGTGCCGGAAGGGTTGAAAAACAAGCGGCTATTGTCACTGGATCTGGGCTCTTTGTTGGCCGGTGCCAAATTCCGCGGCGAGTTTGAGGAGCGATTGAAATCGGTCCTCAACGAGCTGGGTAAACAGGAAGGCCGCATCATTCTGTTTATTGACGAACTGCACACCATGGTTGGGGCTGGTAAGGCCGAAGGCGCCATGGATGCCGGCAATATGTTAAAACCTGCTCTGGCCCGTGGTGAGTTGCATTGCGTTGGTGCCACCACACTGGATGAATACCGTCAGTACATTGAAAAAGACGCAGCACTGGAGCGGCGTTTCCAAAAGGTGCTGGTTGATGAGCCCTCAGAAGAAGACACCATTGCCATTCTGCGCGGACTCAAGGAGCGCTATGAATTGCACCACGGTGTCGATATCACCGATTCGGCCATTATTGCCTCGGCCAAGCTGTCACAGCGCTATATCACCGATCGCCAGTTGCCGGATAAAGCCATTGATTTGATCGATGAGGCGGCCAGCCGCATCCGCATGGAAATTGATTCCAAGCCAGAGGAAATGGACCGCCTTGAACGCCGCCTGATTCAATTGAAAATAGAGCGCGAGGCAGTGAAAAAAGACGCCAGTGAAGCCGCCAAAAAACAATTGGCGAAGCTCGATCAGGATATTGAAGCGAGCGAACGCGCCTTTGCCGATCTCGATGAAGTCTGGCGTGCCGAGAAGGCGGCGCTGCACGGCTCGGTGGAAATCAAAGCCAATCTTGAACAGGCGCGACTGGATCTGGATGCGGCTCGCCGCGCCGGTGATCTGGGTCGCATGTCCGAGCTGCAGTACGGCATCATTCCCGAACTGGAGAAGCAACTGGATATGGCCAGCCAGGCCGAGATGATCGATATGCGGCTGTTGCGTAATAAGGTCACCGACGAAGAAATTGCCGAAGTGGTTTCCAAGTGGACTGGCATTCCGGTCAACAAAATGCTTGAAGGTGAGCGCGACAAATTGCTGCGCATGGAAGACGAACTGCACAAGCGGGTCATTGGTCAGGGGGAAGCTGTGGTGGCCGTGTCCAATGCTGTGCGCCGTTCCCGTGCGGGCTTGTCGGATCCCAATCGCCCCAATGGCTCGTTTTTGTTTTTGGGGCCCACCGGTGTGGGTAAAACCGAGCTGTGCAAGTCGCTGGCAGAATTTTTATTCGACAGTCAGGACGCCATGGTTCGCATCGATATGTCTGAGTTTATGGAAAAGCACTCCGTGGCTCGCCTGATTGGAGCCCCCCCCGGCTATGTGGGTTACGAAGAGGGGGGATATCTGACTGAGGCGGTGCGCCGCAAACCCTATTCCGTGCTGCTCCTCGATGAGGTGGAGAAGGCGCACCCGGATGTCTTCAATATTTTATTGCAGGTGCTGGAAGATGGTCGCCTGACCGACGGTCAGGGGCGCACCGTGGATTTCCGCAATACCGTGGTGGTCATGACGTCCAATCTCGGCTCTGATGCGATTCAGGATATTGCCAAAAACAAATCCTTCGATACCGTCAGTTTTGACGGTGAAAATGTGACCGATGTGCTGGATACCGAAAATCGTTACGACGCCATGAAAGAGGCGGTGATGAATGTGGTCGGTGGACATTTCCGGCCGGAATTTATTAACCGGATTGATGAAGTGGTGGTGTTCCACCCTCTAGGCCAGAGCCAGATTCGCGGTATTGCCAATATTCAACTGGATTTACTGCGTCAGCGGCTCAAAGAGCGCGAGCTGGATTTGCGCATGGCTGATGAAGTATTGGATAAGCTGGCCGCGGCAGGTTTTGATCCGGTGTATGGTGCGCGTCCGCTCAAACGGGCGATTCAGCAGTATCTGGAAAATCCGCTGGCGCAGGAAGTGTTGGCTGGAAAGTTTGCGCCGGGTGATGTGATTGAGACTTATATCGAGGGTGATTCGATTAAGACCCGGGTGGGGTGAAGTTGAATTAGGAGGTCGTTGGCAGAGCCGCTACCGGCATCCTGCCTCTCGCGGCATGCCGTACGTGTACATAAAAAAGGCGATGTCCCAGAGGGGCATCGCCTTTTCAGTAAGAACTTGCAGTGCTAATTAAGCAGCGGCAGTTTCTTTCTTGGCAGCAGCTTTTTTAGGAGCGGCTTTCTTGGCGGCTGGCTTCTTGGCAGCTGGTTTCTTGGCAGCTTTCTTGGTGCCTTTAACCTTTTCGATCTGCTCATTAACAGCCTTGCTTACCTTGTCAGTTTGCTCTTCGATTTTTTCGATCAGCTCAGAAACAAACTTGTCAGCTTTTTCGTTCAGCTCGCGAGCAGTGGAGTACAGCTTGGAAGCAGCGTCGTCGTGCTTGGTCTTAACAGACTCAACAGTCAGAGACTTGGCTTTTTCTTCCAGCTTCTCAACAGCTTCGAAAGACTTGCTGGCAGCAGACTGGTGTTGCTTCTCAGCAGCGTCGATGCCTTTAACGATGGTGGATTGAACTTTTTCCTGGAAAGATTTCAGTTTGCTCATTGTGAAAACCTCTGTTTCTAAAGTGAATAATTGGTTTAAAAGTCTCTCAACATCAGGCGTTATGCCAATGGAAACACCCTTTGTTAATTTGTGAGGTTCACTTTAGGGATAATTTTTAGAAAGTGCCTCCTAATTTACCCGTGGCGGTTGGCGAGCCAATCAAAGAAGGCCTGATTGGCTTGGGTGATGGTGTGATTCTTCAATTTTGCCAGTGCCAGATTGAGTTTTATTTGCGGCTTGAGAGGCACCCCATTGATCTCGGGCTCCTGGTCGGCGAGTTGTTTCAAAGCAATGGTTGAACCGATGCCCTGTTTGACACTGCGGATCAACAAAGGCAGGAAATTGGTCTGGAGGCGAACATCAAGCTCGATGTTCTGTGATCGACACATCTGATCGATGCGGTTACGGATAAAATAACCGGTTTCGTACAATGCCAGAGGTTCATCTTGCAGGTCTTTGATGTGCAGGGACGAGCATTGCGATAAGTGGCTGTCGGGCCGGACGCAAACCACCAGTTCTTCACTGATCAGAGGGACAATTTCCAGTGCGCTATGGTCGTAGGTGTCCTCCAGTGTGATCACGCCCAATTCAATTTTCCTGTCCAGAAGCTGCTGGCTGATTTCCCGGGTGCCGAGCTGGGATACTGCAGCTGTGAGTCCGGGGTAGGTCTGCAGAAATTCACTGAGCAAATCCGGAAGAAAATAAGTGGCCAGCATGGCCGGGCTGCTGATGCATAGTTGGCCTCGCAGCAGTTGTCCGGTGGCGGTCACAGAGGACTTGAGTGCGTTTACCTCCGCCAGAATGGTCTCTGCTCGCCGCAGGACTTCGCTGCCTTCACGGGTTATCTCAATGCCTCTTCCTATGCGGTTAAACAAGGGGGTTCCCAATTCATCCTCGAGTTTTTTAACTGCGATGCTGACTGCCGGCTGGGCAATATGGAGTTTTTCGGCGGCTTTGCGGAAGCTGTTGGCAACAGCCACTTCACGAAAAATACTGAGTTTACGTAAATCCATTATCGATAATCATATGGTTATTAATTCGATATATATTATATATTTTTTTAATGTATTTGTTGCGTTTATAGTGGGCCCATAGATTGGATTGGAGATAAACAGAATGACCAATGGCAAGAACTGGCAAAAATTGGATTGGCAGGACCCTTTTTTACTGGAACAGCAACTGACCGACGAGCAACGTATGGTGCGTGACAGCGCCCGTCAGTATGCGCAGGAAAAACTCGCCCCTCGGGTGCAGCAAGCCTATCGCAATGAGCAGACAGACCCCGCCGTTTTCCGGGAAATGGGTGAAATGGGACTGCTGGGCGCGACCATTCAGGGGTATGGCTGCCCGGGAGTTGATTACATCAGCTACGGTCTGATAGCCCGTGAGATCGAGCGGGTTGATTCCGGTTATCGCTCCATGATGAGTGTTCAGTCCTCGCTGGTGATGTATCCGATATATGCCTATGGCAATGAGGCGCAGCGTGAAAAATACCTGCCGAAGCTGGCTTCAGGCGAGTGGATTGGCTGTTTTGGTTTGACTGAACCAGATCACGGTTCCGATCCCGGTGGCATGGTGACCCGCGCCAGATCCGTAGACGGCGGTTACCGTCTGACCGGCAGTAAAATGTGGATATCCAACAGCCCCATTGCTGATGTGTTTGTGGTTTGGGCCAAAACCGATGACGACAAGATTCGGGGTTTTATTCTGGAAAAGGGCATGGAGGGGCTTTCGGCCCCCAAAATTGAAGGTAAGCTGGCGCTGCGTGCCTCCATCACCGGCGAGATTGTGCTCGATGAGGTGTTTGTCGGTGAGGATCAGTTGTTGCCTAATGTGCATGGTTTGAAAGGGCCGTTTGGGTGTTTGAATAATGCCCGCTTTGGTATTGCCTGGGGTGCGCTTGGTGCGGCTGAGAGCTGTTGGCATACCGCTCGTCAGTACACTCTGGATCGCAAACAGTTCGGTGTGCCGCTGGCATCCAAACAGTTGGTGCAACTGAAGTTGGCCGATATGCAGACCGAAATCAGCTTGGCCTTGCAGGGTTGTTTTCGTGCCGGTCAATTGATGGGCGAAGACAATATATCCCCGGATCTGATTTCCATGATCAAACGCAACTCCTGTGGCAAAGCTCTGCAGGTGGCGCGGACCGCTCGCGATATGCTGGGCGGGAATGGTATTTCCGATGAGTTTCCAATCATGCGCCACATGTCCAACCTTGAGGTGGTGAATACCTATGAGGGTACCCACGATATTCATGCGCTGATTCTTGGTCGGGCGCAAACGGATCTGGCGGCCTTCTGATATGGGTGCCTTATCCCACTTGAAGGTTCTGGATTTATCTCGGGTGCTTGCGGGCCCCTGGTCCAGTCAGATTCTGGCTGACCTCGGGGCCGAGGTGATCAAGGTGGAACACCCCGAGGGTGGCGATGACACCCGCAAGTGGGGACCTCCTTTTCTCGATGACGTCGAGGGCAATGCCACCTCTGAGTCCGCCTACTTTATCTGTACAAACCGCAATAAAAAGTCAGTATGTATTGATATGCGCACCGAACAGGGGCAGCAGCGTTTGCATCAACTGATCGCTGAAAGCGATATCCTGCTGGAAAATTTCAAAGTGGGGGGCTTGGCCAAATACGGTCTGGATTATGCCAGTCTGTCACAGCTGCACCCGCGTCTTATTTATTGTTCCATAACCGGGTTTGGTCAGACGGGTCCGTACAAAGATCGTCCCGGTTACGATTTTCTGGTGCAGGCCATGGGGGGGCTGATGAGCGTCACCGGTCTGCCTGATGGTGAGCCGGGGGCCGGGCCACAGAAGGTTGGCGTGGCTTTGACGGATATCATGACCGGGCTCTACGCCACCATTGGTATTCTGGCAGCGCTGGCCGATCGTGAGAGAACGGGGCAGGGTCAGCAGGTGGATCTGGCATTGCTGGATGTGACAGCTGCGACTCTGGCCAATCAGGCCAGTAACTATCTGGTTGGCAATCAGGTGCCCGGCCGGCTGGGTAATGCCCACCCCAATATTGTGCCCTACCAGAGTTTTGCCACAGCAGACGGGCACTGCATTATTGCCGTCGGCAACGATGGTCAGTTTCAACGGCTGCTGGAGGTGTTGGGGCTGGATCATCTTAAGAGTGATGTTCGGTTTACCACTAACCAGCTGCGGGTGCTGCATCGGGATGAATTGATTCCGCTGTTGCAGGAGGTACTGCTGAAACAGGGCAAGTGGCAGTGGCTGGCAGCTCTTGAACAGGCCAAGGTGCCGGCAGGCCCCATCAATACCATCGATGAGGTATTTGCTGATCCCCAGATTCAGGCTCGCGATATGGTGGTGGAGCTGCCTCATGAGAGTGGTGGTCAGGTGAAAATGGCCGGTAATCCCATCAAGCTTTCCAGAACGCCTGTTGAGTACAAGAATTCAGCGCCTCTGCTAGGGCAGCACTCCAGATAATAGTGGTCTGGGGGAGGTTGCTTCCGGGTGCTTGCGGTGACACACTGCGCCCACAATTAAGTACCCTGTTTTGGAGAGAAGTTATGTCAGGCCTGCTGCCCAATGTCGATCCCGATGGATTGCTGGAATATTCCGTTGTGTTTACCGATCGTTCCCTGAATCACATGTCACAGAAGTTTCAGGGTGTGATGAACGATATTTCGGCCACTCTGAAAGACGTTTATAACGCCGACAGTGTGACGGTGGTTCCCGGTGGTGGTACCTATGCCATGGAAGCCGTGGCCCGTCAGTTTGCCACGGATCAGAAATGCCTGATCATCCGCAATGGTTGGTTCAGCTTTCGCTGGACCCAGATTCTTGAAGCGGGTGCCATTGCCTCTGAGGCCATTGTAATGAAGGCTCAGCGTCAATCTGACGATCTGCAGGCACCTTTCGCCCCTGCGGCCATCGATGACGTTGTTGCTACCATCAAGTCTGAAAAACCGGCTATGGTGTTTGCCCCGCATGTGGAAACCGCCTCTGGCATGATGCTGTCCGATGATTACATCAAAGCCGTAGCCGAGGCTGTTCACTCTGTGGGCGGCCTGTTTGTGCTCGATTGCATTGCCTCCGGCACCATCTGGGTGGATATGAAATCACTGGGTGTGGACGTGCTGATCAGCGCGCCGCAAAAAGGTTGGAGCGCATCTCCTTGCAGTGGTCTGGTGATGATGACTGCCGCGGCCAATGCCCGTCTGGCTGAGACGACCAGCAGCAGTTTTGCCTGTGATCTGAAAAAATGGCGCCAGATTATGGAGGCCTACGAAAACGGTGGTCACGCCTATCATGCCACCATGCCCACCGATGCCTTGACCCAGTTTCGCGACACCATGCTGGAAACCAAAGAGTATGGTTTTGACAAGGTGCGCGCCGAGCAGCAGGAGCTGGGCGATCGGGTTCGGGCCCTGCTGAAGGCCCGTGGCATTCAGAGTGTCGCCGCTGAAGGTTTTGAGGCTCCGGGGGTGGTGGTAAGTTACACCCGCGATGCCGAGGTGCAAACCGGTAAGAAGTTTCTGTCTCTGGGGCTGCAGATTGCCGCAGGTGTGCCCTTGCAGTGCGATGAGCCTGAGGGTTTCCAGACTTTCCGTCTGGGGCTGTTTGGTCTCGACAAGCTGCACAATATCGACCGCACCGTTGCCAATCTGGAAGAGGCTCTTGATAAAGCGGGACTCTGAGTTCCGCAACCTCTGATATCTGTCAGTTCCGGCCCGATTCCTTACTTTTCGGTGCCGGGACTGTATCTTCTTCGGTATTTTGATATATTTGAGTAATCCATAACTCATAAAAAATACCCATCCATGCCCCTGCTCAAACTATGCTTATTGGTCATCTGGCTTGCGTCGCTGGCACCCTCTGCCCTTTCAGCGTCCGTGCTGAAGATGGATTGTTTTGCCGCGGATGATGGCAGCCCCTACTCACCATTGACATCTTTGCTGCGTGAATTGTTTGAGCCGTTTGATAAGGAGCTGGTCTGGCAGAGTGAGATGACCGTGCCCGGCACCAGTCAACAGTTGATTGACGGAGAGCTGGATGGCTCCTGCGGCCGACTCAAGGTCAGTAACCATCAAGAAATCTGGCCGGATATGGTGTTTCTGGATGTCCCGGTGGCGGCCGTTCATACCGCCATCTGGGTGCGGCGTGATACCGAGAGGCTGGATCCAAGGTCTGACAAAATCGGTTATCTGAAAAGTATGGAAGTGTTTCAGGATCAGGCGAGTGCCATGGGGTTTGCCAATGCTGTTGCTTTTGATCAACCGGGGGCACTGTTTGAGTCACTGCGGCAGGGTGAGTTAGATGGCATCTTTGGTGATGAGGGCTTGCTGGGTTTTGATCAGCATGTGGCTGGTATGCGCCATGAAGGGCTGTATGTCTATGAGCGCATCTCCAAGCTTCAGGCCTATCCGATGATTCACAAACGCTTTGCCCATCTGAAGTCGGCATTGGAGGCGCGCTTATCCATACTCACCCGGCGCTTTATGGACAATACGGTGGCCCTGCAAATGCCGGGACAGCTGCCTGCCCCTGGTGCTGAAACCATTGTCTTTGGTTGTCCACGCTATCCGGGGTCATTAATCAGTAATGCCTTCGAAGCGTTGCACAGTCAGGCTTTTGCTCGACTGGGTATGGCTTTTAAAATGGAATCCCTGCCTTTTTTACGGGTAGAGCAGGGGTTGGCTGATGGCCGTTTCGGAGGCTCCTGTGGTCGCCCGGTTTCTCTGGATAGCGCTTTGGGTGTTCCGCTGGTGCCGGTGGATTATCTGTTGGCGAGAATTTCGATTCAGTTGTGGGGCGCCCGTCAGCAGCTGAGGCAGGAATCCCTGTTTGAGCTCCCAGAGGGCAGTCGTGTTGCTGCCGTCAGAGGCATCTCACTGGGGCCGGTCGACTTGCGGCGCTATTTTCAGGATCGTGGTGTAAACCTGATCGAGCGTGGTGATGTACGTCAGGTTGTGGAAATGATCTCCAAGGGTGAAGTGGATTATGTACTGGGTTATCAGACGCCGTTTATGGATGCCATGAATACCGTCAAGGTGAAGCGGGATCTCTATCTGATTGCCTCCGGCCCGAAAGAGAAAATTATCCCGTTTTTGTCGGAGCAATACGCGCACTTGCGTGATGATTATGCTCAGGCCCTGTTGGGGGTGGGGGTCAACTTTGATCAGGTGGTACTGGAACTGTCCAATCGCTCTCTGGTGTATTACTACCCCGACTACGAATAACAATAACACTGCCGAATAACGTTAATTAATCTGTTAATACTATGCGAACACTCAAACACCTCTGGTGTGCGGCCACTCTGTTGCTGACCTGTAATCAGGTTGGTGCCGCCACTGTTAATGACAGCCTCAAAGTGGTTGAAACAACCAACCGCTCGGCCATTGCCTCTCAGAAAAAGGTAGACAAGCTGGCTCTGGAAACCCAGCGGATGCTGGAAGAATATCAACGCATCCTGCGCAATACCGAATATCAGGATGCCTACAATGCTCAGTTGCAGCAGTTGAAACAAAATCAGGCGATGGAAATCGATGCCCTGAAACAGCAACTCAATGATATTAATGTCACTCAGATGCGTATTGTGCCTTTGATGTTCAGCATGGTCGATGCGCTGGAAAAGTTTGTGGTTCTGGATTTGCCCTTTCAGCAGGCCGATCGCATCAGTGCCGTGGTTCAGTTAAAACAGCAGTTGCGCAACCCCAGTCTGTCCGTGCCGAATAAATATCGCATGCTGTTGGAAGCCTTTCAGGTAGAAAGTGACTATGGTCGCACTCTGGACGCCTATCAGGGGCGACTGAGTGAAGGTGAGGTGGAGCGCTCTGTAAACTTTTTAAGAGTGGGTCGCATCGCGCTCTACTATCAGACGCTCGACGGACAGGAGAGTGGTTTGTGGCATGTTGAAAATGATCAATGGCAAGTGTTACCCGAGACCATGAATCACGCCATCAAACAGGCCATGCGTGTGGCCAGAAACCAGTTGTCGCCGCAGTTGATGAACTTGCCTGTGATCAAGCAGCAGGAGGGAGAATCATGAAGCGCAGTATGCCATGGTTAATTGTTTGTCTGCTCTCATGGTCCGGGCTGGTATTGGCCTCTGAGCAGCCGGCAACCGGTGTGGATTACGATGGCCGGCAAATTACCAATCTCGATGAGCTGTTGAATGCTGTGCGCGAAACCCGGCGTCAGGAAAAGCAGCTGCAGCAGCGGCGTGAGAGAGAATTCCTTAATGCCCGAAACCGGCAGAAGGCTCTGCTGGAGCAGGCCAAGAGGGACTTTCGCATTGCCCAGAAAGACAATAACCCGCTGCAAAAAATCACCGAGCTGAATGCCGCGGAAATCAAGAAGCTGAAACAGCAACTGGAGACGCGCAAACAGGAAATGGGCGATGTCTACAGTATCTTCAATGAGTTTTCCGGTGATCTGGCGACGGTTCTGAATGGCTCAATGACGGCGGTGGAATTTCCCGATCGCAGTGAGCAGTTGCAGCAACTGGCCAACCGCGAGCGCCTGGCCAGCATTACCGATATGGAAAACCTGTGGTTGTTGTTGCAGGAAGATATGACGGCCACGGCCAAGATCAAACCATTGACTGTGCCGGTAGTGGCCACCGATGGCATGACCGAGATGGCGGCAGTGACTCGTGCGGGGGCTTTTACCGCATTCAGTAACGGTCGCTTTTTGCGCTATATCCCTGAAGTGGGTGAGTTGTTGGCGCTGGAGCGTCAGCCAGCCGGTCGCTTTCAGGCGGCGATTGCCGATTATGAAGAGGCAGCCGCGGGCGAGCTGACCCGGATTACGGTGGATCCCTCCGGGGGCAGTTTGTTGGGTTTGTTGTCCTACACCCCCGATTTGCGCGAGCGCATTGAGCAAGGCGGTCTGGTGGGGATGATTATCCTTGGCCTGGGTGCTCTGGGTGTTGCCATCACTCTTTGGCGCCTCGGTTATCTGAGCTGGGTCTACAACAAGATTCGTCGCCAGCAGCGCAACATTCATCAGCCCTCGGATAACAACCCGTTAGGGCGCGTTATTTTGCAGGCTCAGCAACACAGCGAGGGCGCACTGCAGCAGTCCGACAAAGGCGAAGCCCTGCAATATACCCTTGATGAAGCCGTGCTGGTGGAGGTGCCGAGTCTGGAGCGAGGCCACAACTTTATTAAGCTGCTGGCAGCCATTTCGCCGTTGCTGGGACTGCTGGGCACTGTGACGGGAATGATCCTGACCTTTCAGGCCATCAGCTTGTTTGGCAGTGGCGATCCCAAATTAATGGCCAGCGGTATTTCCCAGGCGTTGGTGACTACCGTGCTGGGGCTGGTGGTGGCTATTCCCTTATTGTTTGGTCACAGTCTGGTGTCCTCTCTGTCGCGCAATATGATTCAGCGCCTTGATGAGCAGTCGGCGGGTCTGATGGCTGAGCATATGGGCGCCGATGACAATATCCTGCCCAGGTAATCGAGATGAAGGTATTGCAGGATTTACAGTGGCTGATGGATCAGGGCGGTGACGTTCTCTGGGCGTTGTTTGCCACCTGCCTGATGCTGTGGTTTTTGATTCTTGAGCGATTCTGGTTTGTGCAGCTGACTTTTCCCAAGCGTCTGCAACGAGCGGTGAGTCAGTGGCATGAGCGCACGGCTAACCGCAATGACCAGCACAATCACTGGCTCGATCGCAGTGGACGCCAGTTGACCATATCCGAGTGCAAGCTGCAGTTGCAGAGTAATCTGGCGATGATCAAAACCTTGATTGTGCTCTGCCCGCTGTTGGGTTTGTTGGGCACGGTCACGGGTATGGTGAGCGTGTTTGAAGTGATTGCAGTGGTGGGGACCAGTGACGCTCAGGCCATGGCTCAGGGGGTCTACCGAGCCACAATTCCGACCATGGCGGGATTGGTGGTGTCGCTGTCCGGGTTGTATTTCTCCTCTCGCTTGCAGCATCAGGCGGATGCACAGGTCAGTCTCGCCACCGACCATTTAATGAATTCCTGATTGGGGTCGTTTTGCGTAATGAGTCTACGTCGACATAACAAAAACAGTGACGAAGCCGAGCTGGATATGACGCCGATGCTCGATATCGTCTTTATCATGCTGATCTTCTTTATTGTCACCACCTCGTTTGTCAAAGAGGCGGGTATTACGGTGAATACCCCGAAATCCCAGACGGCTTCGAAACAGGAAAGTGCCAATATTTTTATCGCCATCACCCGCGATGGCGAGGTGTGGATCGATAAGCGCCCGGTGGATGTCAGGGCCGTGCGCTCGGTGGTGGCCCGTCTGCATGCGGAAAACCCCGGCGGCTCGGTGGTGATCCAGTCCGACAGTGATTCCGCAACCCGCACACTGGTGGCGGTGATGGATCAGGTGCGCATGGCCGGTATTGAGAAAATTGCCATTGCGGCCGACGAGGCCGGCTGATGCGTCTGTTGTTACTGCCGGTGGCGCTCGCCATCACCGTGGGCATTTTTCTGTTTATGCAGCGCCTGATCAATGTGGATGGTTCGGATCTGGATCAGGTCGAGATCGCGGCGGCGGTGACCCTGTATAAACCGCCACCGCCAGAAGATCCGGAGCCGGAAGATGAGCCGGAACCAGAAGCTGCAGAAGATGAGCCGCAAATGGAATCCTTGACGGCGGCGGTAGAGAGTCCGCAGCCATTGCAGGATAGTCAGGCCCCCCCTCTGGATGTCGGTCTGGGCAATATCGATATCGGTCCTGTAGGCGATGGCTGGAGTGCGCCTGCCGTGGCGGGTTCCGGTCTGGAAGGATTGGGGCAGGATAACAGCGGTTATGTTGAGGTGGTGCCCTATACAACGCGAAAACCCGTAGTGCCAGAGCTGGCCTGGAAGAATAAGGTCAATGGCTGGGTATTGGTGGTATTTAACGTGGATACCCGCGGTGCAACCAAAAACATCCGAATACTCGATGCCAATCCCAGAGGCATTTTTGAAGAGGCGGTCCTGGAGGCCGTTTCGACATGGCGTTACTCCGTGAAGGGTATCAGTGGGTACCGGGGCGATATGGTGTTGACTCAGAAAATCGAGCTCAACTGGAAGGATTACAGACCGGAGAAGGGCCTGTGGTGAGGCGAATTGGGTTGGCTCTGGCAGTTGCCTTTACGGCAGTGATTGTGACACCTGCATCCGCAGAGTATCGCAGTAAGGTGTATCTCGATCCAGGCAAGAAAATTGATGAAAGCGTATCGCTGTCGATCGAGCAGTTGGAGCAGCAACTTGGCAGTTTTGATGATGCCTATGCCCGCTCCAGTGCCGGTCGCCATCTGGCTCGCCACTATCTGAATAACAAACAATACGATAAGGCCGTCGAGTTTTATCGCAAAGCCCTTGCCGATCAAGGTCTGTCGGAGATTGCCAATCGGGAGATGCAGCGTGAGCTGGCCTCGGTTTATTTACTGAAGCAGGATTACCCCAAGGCTCTGGCGTTGTTGCAGGATATCAGGGCCCAGTTGCCCGAGCCCGATGACGGATTGCTGTTGCTGATAGGGCAGGCGCAGTTCAAAAGCGGTGATTATCTGGCTCTGGCCGATACGCTGGACGATTTGATGGATCGTCTTCAAACTTTGTCTGACCCACAGCTGAAACAAATGCTGGCGATGAGCTGGGGCAGTCGCAATTATCAACAGAGCGAAACCCTTCTCAAGACCATGATTGATCGCGCGCCGGAGGATATGACCCTGTGGCGTCAACTGACGTCCATTTATCTGACTCAGAACAAACAGAAAGCGGCGCTGGACCGGTTGGCTCTGGCCCGTGAAAAGCGTCTGGATTTTTCCGAGCAGGACATCAAGTTACTGGCCAACCTTTATATGTCCACCAAGGCGGCCGAAAAGGGTGCCAGGGTATTGTCCGAGGCCATTGGCAGCGGCGAGCTGGAGGCCAACGCCGAGCATTACAAGCAGTCATTCGAATACTGGCTGATGGCCCGTGAACAGGCCAAGGCAACCACGGCCTTGAAGCAGGCCGCCAGTCTCAGTGGTGAGATGGAGTTGTATTTGAAGCTGGCACAGCTGTATATGGAGCGGGAAAAGTGGGCGCAAATGAATCAGACTATTTTGCAGGCCTGCCGTGATACCGTGGCAGACAAGTACGTGGGTCGCGCCAATTTGTATCTGGGTATCAGTCAGCTCAAATTGAACGATAGAGCTGGCGCGCGCCGCTCCCTGATCAATGCCACCCTGATGGGTTCCCAGTGGCAGAAGGCCAATCAGTGGCTGCAATTTATGCAGGCTGAACCGGCCAGTGCCAAAGAGATGCGCTCCATTAAAGGCCCCTGCCAGCCCCTCGATCCGGACATTCGCATTGTTGAAGATGCTCTGATTGCCAGCGTCGACCAGGCCAGCGTCGACCAGGCCGGTGGCGGGGCGCAAAACACTGAGTCTGAGGCATCCGCCGGAGACGGGGCCAGTGAGCTCAATATCAAGGTGGTGGAACAACAGCGTTTCTATTTCACCACGGCCAAACTGCAACGCGACACGATGCAGCAGCAGCTGCGACGTTTGATGGTGCCGCTGGGAGTTCGTTTGGTCCGCAGCGGTGGTTCGATTGATGGGCCGCTGCACATCTTTTTCAAGGGTGACGAAATCATGCAGGGTGAGTCCCTGAGTCTGAGTGCCGGTTTTCCCATCAAGGGTGCGCCACCCTCCAAAGGGCGTTACAAGAGCAAAATATTGAAGGCCTTTAAGTGCGCCTCATTGCAATACAGCGGTCCTGCCGATGGCCTGCGTGCGGCCTGGGAGCAGCTGGCCCGCGATGCGCTGGTGGCAGGTTATGAATTGAGTGGCCAGAGCCGGCAAATTCTGGAGCGGTCAGATAACGGTGATGAGATCAGTGCGGAGTTGCAGCTTGGGGTTCTTTAAAAATACGGTCATTGCGAGGAGCGTAGCGACGTGGCAATCCCTTTGCGGTGATACGTGATCTTAGAGATTGCCGCGTCGCTGTGCTCCTCGCAATGACGAGAGGTTATTTGAGTTGCCCTAAAAGCACCTGCAGCGGATGTGGCAGCTGTACCTGATCCTCACGCTTCACCTGACTGCGACACGAGTAACCGGTTGCCATCAGTTTGCCGTTGTTTTCCGGCTGCTTGATGATCTCACCCCAGGACTGACGGTAAATGGCCTTGGAGGTCGCTACGTTTTTGGCTTCGTGGCCGTAGGTTCCCGACATGCCGCAGCAGCCAGTCGCCTCCAGTGAGTAAGCCTGGCCCAGACCGGTAAAGATGGTTTGCCAGTCTGCCATGGAGGCTGCGGCATTGGTTTTCTCGGTGCAGTGGGCCAGCATTTTGTACTCGCCTGTCTTGAAGTCATTGCGGTGTGTCGCCAGTGCATCGGTCTGTTGTGCCAGCCACTCCTGAATCAGGGCGACTTTAGGCGCCTGTTCACCCATGACTTTCTGGTATTCGCTGCGATAGGCCAATGTCATTGATGGTTCCAGACCAATCAGGGGAATGCCCGTATCGGACAAGCTGTTCAGGAACTCGGCGGTTTTGCTGGCCGTGTTTTTGAACTGCTTTAAAAAGCCGTGCACGTGCAGGGGTTTTCCATTGGCTTTAAAGGGTGACAGCATGGGGTTGAAGCCCAGTTTCTTCAGCAGCTGCAGGGTGTCGAGTACCACCTGAGTATCAAAGTAACTGGTGAAGGCGTCCTGTACCAGAACCACACTCCGGGCTTTGTCTTTATCTGACAGGGTCAGAATGTTTTCGATGGTGGCATAGCGTACCCCGAGGCCAGCTATGGCCTTGTCGAGATCCACGCCTGACAGCAGGGGGCTGTCGACCATGCCTGCGGTGCGAGCCATAAGGCTCTGCATGAATTTGGGCTTGATCAGAGCGTTATAAAGCCAGGCCATGCGGGTCAGGACCGGGATCATATACTCCAGTCCGCCAATAAAATAATCTTTCAGTGGGCGCAGGTAGCGGCCGTAATAGATTTCCAGAAACTTGCTGCGAAACTCCGGCACGTCCACTTTGATTGGGCACTGACCGACACAGGATTTGCAGGCTAGACAGGCGCTCATGGAGTCCATCACTTCGTTGGAGAAGTCGTAGTCGCCTCGGCTGCGACCCCAGGTGTTTTTAATGCGGGCTGGCAGCGACACAAAAAAGTTTTGCTGACGCTGGTTCTGGCTTTCGGCTACGGGATCTATGCCACGTTCGCTCAGTTGTTTGAGCCATTCGCGGATCAACGATGCGCGCCCTTTGGGGGAGTGAATACGCTGGCGCGTGCCTTTCCAGGATGGGCACATGGCGTCATTGGGGTTCCAGTTGAAGCAGGCGCCGTTGCCATTGCAGTACATGCCTTCGCTGTAACCCTCCCACACGTGAACCGGAATGATGCGGTCCTGCTGGCCACGGGTCGGTGCCTCGTCGATTTTGGTGAGTTCGATGCTGGCTTTAGGGGTGGCGATTTTACCCGGATTCAATTGGTTGCGAGGATCGCAAGTGGCTTTGATGCGTTGCAGTTGCGGGTAGAGATCACCGAAAAACTCCGGAGCATACTCAGAGCGCAGGCCTTTGCCGTGCTCTCCCCAGAGCAGTCCGTGATATTTCTTGGTCAATGCGGTGACGCCATCGGAAATTTCGCGGATCATCTTTTCCTGTTCCGGATCTTTCATGTCGATGGCCGGGCGCACATGGAGTACGCCGGCGTCTACATGACCGAACATGCCATAAGCCAACTGATGGCTGTCGAGCAGGGCGCGGAACTCCAGAATAAAGTCGGCCAGATGCTCAGGTGGCACGGCAGTGTCTTCCACAAATGGAATGGGGCGGGCTTCACCCTGAGCGTTGCCCAACAGGCCCACGGCCTTTTTGCGCATACCCCAGATTTTGTTGACCGCACCAGAGCCCATGGCAATGGAATAGCCGATGCTTGCGCCCTGACCGTTGGCGGCATCCAGTTGTTCGGTCAAACGGGCCATATTCTGTTTCAGGGTGGTTTCATCGTCGGCGGTAAACTCCACCAGATTGATGCCCTGAATGTTACTCTCGCCGTCGGCTGCAAAAAACTCCGATACGGTGTGCCAGACGATGTCGTTCATGGCCAGGTTGAGCACTTTGGAATCAATGGTTTCAATCGACGTGGGGCCGGCTTTCATTAACTCGGTGGCATCGCGCAAGGCGGAATTGAAATCCGCGTATTGCACATTGACCAGTGCTGAGCACTTGGGGATAGGGAGCAGGTTAAGCTTGGCTTCGGCGATAAAGCCAAGGGTGCCTTCAGCGCCACAGAGAACGCTGTTGAGATCAAACCGGTCGTCCTCGGTGCGGATATGGGCGAGATCGTAGCCTGTCAGGCAGCGGTTCAGTTTCGGGAATTTGTCGGCAATGGCCTGATGGTGCTCCTGCTGAATGTCGTTAACCACGCGATGCAGTTCGCCAACCCGATCCTGACGACTGGCGACCGACTGGTATTCCTCATTGTTGAGCGGTGTTGAGGTCCATTGGCTGCCGTCGAGAAACACCGTGGTCAGTGAGAGCACATGATCGCGGGTTTTGCCATACAGGCATGAGCCCTGTCCCGATGCGTCGGTATTGATCATGCCGCCGATGGTGGCGCGATTGCTCGTGGATAATTCCGGAGCAAAGAACAGACCGTGAGGTTTCAAGGCGGCATTCAGCTGATCTTTGACTACACCGCACTGAACCCTGACCCAGCGCTCTTCCGTGTTGATCTCCAGAATATTGTTCATGTGTCTGGAGGTGTCGACAATCAGGCCATCGGTTAGCGACTGGCCGTTGGTGCCAGTGCCGCCACCGCGGGGGCTCAGGACAATATCGCGAAAGCCCTTGGTGTTGCTTAACTCGGTGATGCGGATCAGGTCGTCGATATTGCGCGGATAGATGACCCCCTGTGGCAGCACCTGATAAATGGAGTTGTCGGTCGCCAGAACGGTGCGATTGGCGTAGTCCGGGTTCAGGTCGCCTTCAAAACCACAGGATTTGAGGGTGTTGATAAAAGCCAGGTATTGAGCCTGAACCGGGGAGGTCTCTTGGATGCTGGGGATCATGGGCGTCGCTGTGTGTCTTCAATATCGGGTGGCATTTTACCGCGGAGCCCGGACCTGTGGCTAGGCGGTAAAGTGTAAATTGGTGTTCTATAGTAAATACAAGCCAGAGCAGGGATAAGCCATGACTTATACAGAGAATCGCAGGCGTTGCGAGCGCATACCTTACCCGGAATCCGGTGTGACCACGGTCATTGTTGGTGCCAGTACGGATAATTATTCTGCACAGGATATCCAGGTGGTGGATTTCAGTCGGTCAGGGTTGGGAATACAGTCTGGCAATCGCTTTGCCGTGGGCGATACCCTGCAATTGGATATGTCACTGTCAGGCGGGCCGCCACTGCACCTCAATGCCGTGATCTGTAATCGCCGACAGGGCAAGAATAGCTACCGCTATGGCGCCTTTTTTGAGTATGAGGTGTTGCCCACGACCCGGGAATCCGGTGATGTGTTGGAGCAGGTGGAGATGGATCTGAGTGAGATGCGCAGCGGTCGCTGAGTTATTCCTCGTCACCAAAAATCCCAAACAGAGCATCCTTTTCATCTGCGCTGACATTGGCCGTCGGTTGCATATCTTGACGCACCCCTGCTTTAACCTGATTGCGCCCGCCATGCTTGGCTTCATAGAGGAGGCTGTCTACCCGGGCGACAAATTCTTCCCGGGTTTCATGGTGTGTGTGGGTGTAGATGTCGATCCCCATACTGGCCGTTAACTGAATACTCTGGGCGCCCGCTTCGGTTTCAAATTCCAGTGGGGTGTCGGCGATCAAGGCTCGCAGCCGCTCCGCAACCTGAGTGCCCGTGAGAAGGTCGGTAGAGGGCAGAATGACAATAAACTCTTCACCGCCGTAGCGGCAGGGAATGTCCAGTTTGCGAATGGCAGTTTTCAGTAGCTTGGCGGTCTGCACTAATGCCAGGTTGCCTACCTCGTGCCCCCAGTTGTCGTTGACCTTTTTAAAGAAATCCAGATCCACCAGAATCATGGCGGTGGGCTGACCGGTGCGCTGGGTGCGCTCCATTTCTTTGTCTATGATCTGACAGAATTGGCGGTAGTTGCCCAGTTGGGTCAGTGAATCGGTTTGCAGTTGTTCGTTGAGTGCCTCAATGGTTTCCCGGCTGTTGATCAGCTCATCAATAATGTTGCACTGGTTTTCGCCCACCGGGCAGGTCGGGGCGGTTTGAGGGGTATCGCTTGGCACTCTGACTCCTTGGTTGTGGTTTTTAGTAGCGGCCACATTTGTCCTTATTTTAGGTAATTTTTCGGCGATAGAAAGAGCGGCTGTTGTTACAATTCAGGACAAACAGACTTTTTACCAGCGTGAATCAGGAAACGGTTATGGATTTGGAAGCGGTTCGTCGGGAGTATCTGGCGGGTGGATTGCGGCGCAATGATTTGAACGATGACCCGATGGAGCAGTTTGAGTTGTGGTTAAAGCAGTCCATTGATGCGGGTTTAAAAGACCCCACGGCGATGACGCTGGCAACTGTGGCGAGCAATGGCCAGCCAAGTCAGCGGATTGTGTTACTGAAAAATCTCGATCAGCGGGGGTTTGTTTTCTATACCAACTACCACAGTCGCAAGGCCGATGAGATTGAGGGTAATCCTTTGGTCAGTCTGCACTTTCCATGGCATATGCTGGAGCGTCAGGTAAAAGTGTGTGGTCGGGTGGAAAAGGTCTCCCAGACCGAGTCGTTGAAATATTTCTTGTCGCGCCCCAAGGAAAGTCAGTTGGCCGCCTGGGCTTCCGAGCAGAGCCGGCCGGTGTCGTCCCGGCAATTATTGATGCAGCAATTCGGTGTCATGAAAGATAAATTCAGCAAGGGTGAGGTGCCGCTGCCCAGTTTCTGGGGTGGCTACCGGGTAGTGCCTGAAGAAATTGAATTCTGGCAAGGGGGCGAGAGCCGTTTGCACGATCGCTTTTCTTACTCGCGCGATGGTGATAATTGGGATATTCAGCGATTAGCCCCGTAACCCCTCAGTCCCTGTCATCCCGAGCGCAGCGAGGGATCTCTAAGGAGGCTCTCTTGCCGGAAAGAGATTTCTCCGCAATGCGTCGAAATGACATTAATCAGTATGGGTTTTAGTAATGAAATACATCGAAGTAAAACAGCCTGGTGATGCCACTGGCATGCATTTGGTGGAGGGTGCTGCGCCTGTGGTGGGTGCGGGAGAGGTTCTGATTAGCGTCGCCTATGCCGGAGTCAATCGCCCGGATGTATTGCAGCGGCTGGGTTTGTATCCGCCGCCGGTGGACGCTTCGCCGGTGCTTGGTCTGGAGGTGTCTGGTGAAATTGCCGCTGTAGGCGAAGGTGTGGCTCGCTGGCAAGTGGGTGATCGGGTGTGTGCCTTGGTCAACGGCGGGGGCTATGCAGAGCAGGTGGTAGTGCCGGCCGGGCAGTGCCTGCCAGTACCTGAAGGGCTTTCCATGGCCGAGGCTGCTGCCTTGCCGGAAACCTGCTTTACCGTCTGGAGTAATGTGTTTGATCGGGCCGGATTAGAGCTCGGTGAATCGCTGATGGTTCACGCTGGCGCCGGAGGCATTGGCACCACGGCCATTCAGATGGGGGTGGCTCTGGGAGCCAAGGTATTTGCCACGGTGGGTTCACAAGATAAGGCAGAGCTATGCCGCTCGCTGGGGGCTGAGCTGGTAATTAATTACTGCGAGCAGGATTTTGTCGATGTCGTAATGGCGCATACTGCTGGCAGGGGGGTGGATGTCACGCTGGATATTGTTGGCGGTGATTACATCCAGCGCAATATCGATATGGCCGCCATTGAGGGGCGTGTCGTCAATATTGCCTTCTTGCAGGGGGCCAAAGCGGAAATCAATTGTATGCCGGTGATGCTCAAGCGATTAGTCCTGACGGGGTCTACCTTGCGACCGCAATCGACACAAGCGAAGGCGCTTATCGCCAGTCGACTGCAGGAGACGGTCTGGCCGTTGATTGAATCCGGCAGGATCAAGCCGGTGATGGCCGCTGAGTTTGATCTGGCCGATGTCGCAGAGGCTCATCAGTTAATGGAGTCCAATCAATTGCTCGGCAAGGTAGTGTTAAAAGTGTCGCAATGATGAGAGGCTGAAAAGGTTTGTCATGACAGAGAAAAATAAACGCCCTCTGGAGGGCATTCGTGTTATCGAGATGGGGCAGCTGCTGGCGGGTCCCTTTACCGGCACCATGCTGGCCTATTTTGGTGCCGAGGTGATCAAGGTTGAGCCGCCCAATGGCGGTGACCCCATTCGGGGTTGGCGTCTGGTTGAAGACGGCACTTCCTATTGGTTTCGCAGTCTGGGGCGCAACAAGAAATCCGTGACGCTGGATCTGCGCCAGCAACAGGGGCAAGCGCTGGCTCGGCAATTGATAGATAAGGCCGATGTGGTGGTGGAAAACTTTCGCCCCGGTGTGATGGAGAAGTGGGGGTTGGGGCCTGAGGAGATCAAAAAGACCAATCCTGAGCTGGTTTACGCGCGGATTTCCGGGTTTGGTCAGACCGGTCCCTACGCGTCGCGTCCAGGCTATGCCTCTGTCTGTGAGGGTATGAGTGGATTTCGCTACGTCAATGGCTTTGCGGATCAGGCGCCGGTGCGACCCAATCTCAGTATTGGCGATACCATTGCCGGTATTCACGCGGCGCTGGGTATCGTGATGGCGTTGCTGGCCCGGGAAAAGGGTAATGGCAGTGGTCAGGTGGTGGATGTGGCTCTGTACGAATCCATGTTTAACCTGATGGAGGCGGTGGTGCCAGAGTACTCCGGCGCGGGTGCGATTCGCGAGCCTTCAGGTACCACGGTTACCGGCATTGTGCCCACCAATACTTATCGCTGCGGTGATGGCAAATACGTGGTGATTGGCGGCAATGGCGATTCGGTGTTTAAGCGTCTGATGGAGGCTGTCGGGCGCAAGGATATGGCTGAGGATGATCGGCTGAAGAGCAATGCCGGGCGGGTCGAGCATGAGCTGGAAATTGACAAGGTATTGGCTTGCTGGTGTCTGGAAAGACCGTCCGAGGCCGTGCTTGCCACTCTGGAAGATGTTCGGGTTCCGGCAGGTCCTATTTACAATGTGGCGGATATGTTTGCCGATCCACATTTTCAGGCTCGGGGCCTGTTTGAGCGGGTGGAAATAGACGGTAAGCCGCTGGATATACCAGCCATTATGCCCAAGCTCTCGGGTACACCGGGTGAGACCCTGTGGCCGGGTGGCGAAGTGGGTAGTCATAATCGGGATGTGCTGGAGGGGGTGTTGAGCTTGTCCGAATCGGATCTTGCTCGCCTGAAGCAACAGGGGGTCATAATTTGACCGGTGGTTCATTAACACGATTCTTTTGGTGATAAAAGGTCACTTTTTCAATTTCAATTTGTCTTAAACGGACAAGTTTTTGTCTTGCTGCGACGGTGTTAATTACTGTTAAGAAATGCGGGTAAAAGCTTGGACATTCATTCCAAACCCTTCTATGATTCTGCGAATCTGCCTATCTATAAAGGCAGTATCCTCTGTCCAAAATAACTTATAAACACTCTTCGAGGAGAGAATAAATGAGAAAGAGAGCTTTAGCTGCCGCGGTCCTCGCGGGCATGGCTACCCAAGCGTCTGCCTTCCAGTTTGATACAAATGAAGATTGGGACGTTCGCTGGGATAACACCTTTAAATACAACCTGATTCAGCGTGTTGCTGACTACGACGAAGATGTTGTAGCAGATACTTTTACCGCTGATTCCGATCGCAGTTTTGAAAAAAACGATATCGTCAGTAATCGTGTTGATTTGTTGTCTGAGCTGGATGTGGTTTGGAAGGACACTTTGGGCTTCCGTGTTTCCGCCGCCGCTTGGTACGACCACGCTTACAAAAACGATATGAACTCTGATGATATCGATATTGTTAACTGGGGTACTGCCAAGAGCACCTTGCCTGGTGAGTTGACCGATCGTGGTGAAAAATATCACCATCAGGGTGGTGAGCTGCTGGACGCCTTTGTCTTCTGGAACTGGGAGCTGGGTGATGTTCAGGGTAACTTGCGTGCTGGTCGTCACGTGATCTACTGGGGTCAAAGCTTGCTGGGTACTGCTGCAATCAATTCCGCCGGCGGTGCAATGAACCCTCTGGACTTCTCTAAAGCTCTGTCTGTACCGGGTTCTGAAGCCAAAGAGCTGTTTATGCCCACCAACAAGATTTCTACCCTGATGCAGCTGACTGATAACTTGAGCTTCTCCGCTTATTACAGTCTTGAGTATCAGCACACACGTCTGCCTACCGGTAACTCCTATTTCTCTCCTTCGACCGGTTTTACTGACGATTATGAGACCTTCTTCCTGGCTCCGGATTTGGGTTATGCGGCAGAAATTCACGATGACGAAGAGCCCGGTTCTGGCGAGTGGGGTGTGAATTTCTCCTACTATTTCGAAGATCTGGGTATGGAAGTTAGTGCTTTCTACCTGAACTATCACGATAAGATTCAAAATGGTTTGACCGCGTCCTTGAACCCACTGGGTCTTGTTGTTGCCTCCCAAGGTGTGCTTGCGGGTGTTGTTCCGAACCTTATTGCCGATAACATTGCGGATGGCGTAACCGATGCACGTTACATCAATGCTCCGGGTGCCGACCAGGCCCTGATTCTGGCTGATGGTACTGTTGCGTCCTCTATCGGTGATGCTAAGTGGGTCTACAAGGCCGATATTGATCTGTATGGCCTGTCTTTCTCCAAGCAAATTGGCGATATCAGCTACGGTTTGGATATCGTTCATCGTCGTGACATGCCAATCCGTGTGGACTTGAACAGTGTGGTTGGGCGTTCTGCAAGTGAGCTTGTGGCTACTGGCTTTGCAACAACCTTCACTTATGCCGACTTTTTGGCAGCTGACGAAGATAACTACCCACAAAATACCGGTGACACTTGGCACGTAGTGATCAATGCCCTTGGTCTGTTGAATGACAACGGCTGGTGGGAAGGTGGTAGCTACATTATCGAAGCCACCTTTAACTGGGTTGAAGACATCGATTACAGCCGTCAGCCAGAGTATCTGACCCTGGTTACTCAGGATCTCGAAGGTTCCGGTAATATCTATGTTGACGAAGGCCGTATCGCCAGCCACTTGGCTGTTTTGTTCCGTCCAACCTGGTATCAAGTGTTCCCGGGTGTTGACCTGACTGTGCCTGTTTCTGTGAGCATCGGTATCGACGGTAACGGTACTTCCAGCTTCCTGGGTGATGAAGAGTCCGGTAGTGCTTCTATTGGTCTGGACTTCAACGTTAACCAAACCTGGTCTGCAGCTATCAAGTACAACAGCTTCTTCGGTCCTGTTGATAACGGCTTTGGTAACCGCCTGAAAGACCGTGACAACATTTCTCTGACTTTCAAGCGCACTTTCTAAGTAGCGATATAAGAATAATCTAAGGAGATATACCTAATGTTATTTCGTAAATCTTTGATTGCAGCGGCCTGCACCCTGACTCTGGGTGCTACCCAGGCTTGGGCTGGCTCTGCTGAAGAAGCTGCCATGCTCGGCGGCGACAAGTACACCCCTGTAGGTGCAGAGCGTGCAGGCAACGCCGACGGCTCCATCCCTGCTTGGAATCCTAACGGCCCGGCCAACTTTGATGCCGCTGGTGGCGCTTACCCTGATCCGTACGCCGGTGAAGCCAAGCTGTTTACCATCGATGCCTCCAACGTTGATCAGTACGCTGACAACCTGACCGAAGGTGTTAAAGGTCTGATCGCCAAAGGCAACGGCTTCTCTCTGGATGTTTACCCATCTCACCGTGACATTGGCTACGCCGACTGGATTGTTGCCAATGCCAAGTACAACGCTGAGCATGTAACTCTGGAAGACGACGGTCAGCGCGTAAACGGCAACAAGCCGGGCGTGCCTTTCCCGTTTCCTAAGTCTGGTCTGGAAGCGATCTGGAACCACATGGTTCGTCCGATTCCTTCGCACACCTACACCTACGACAGCTACTACGTAACCAGCTCCGGTAAGCCGATTCTGTCGACTACCGCTGAAGGTTTCTACAAGATGGTAGCCTTTGAAGGTGAAATGGTTAATCAGGTTGCTTCTGATGTGCCTTGGCTGAAGCTGCGTATTAACTACTCTGCCCCAGCCCGTCGTGCCGGTGAGATTCTGCTGGTACACGAGCCAGGTGCTGACTTTACCGAAGGTAAAGGCCGTAAAGCATGGCAGTACCTGACTGGGCAGCGTCGTGTACGTCTGGCACCTGCGGTAGCGTTCGATACGCCAAACCCAGGTATCGCCGGTACTTCTACCTACGATGATTCTTTCATCTACAACGGTTCTCCAGAGCGTTTCAGCTGGACTCTGGTTGGCAAGAAAGAGATGTACATCCCTTACAACGCCAACAAGTTCGTTATGGAAACCGAAATCGCCGACGCACTGGGTGAGAACTTCATCAAGCCTGAGTACGTTCGTTGGGAGAAGCATCGTGTATGGGTTGTTGAGGCTGACCTGAAAGACGGTAAGCGTCACATCTACAAGAAGCGTCGCTTCTACCTGGACGAAGATACTTGGGGTGCTATGGCTTCTGACGCCTACGATGCCCGTGACAACCTGTGGCGTGTACAGCTGAACTACCCAGTTCACTTCTACGACAAAGGCATGAACTGGGGTACCAGCTACACCGGTTATGACCTGCTGCAAGGTATCTACAACGTTAATACCAAGCCAACTCCAGGCAAGCTGAAGCTGGAAGTGACCAAGGGTGATAAGTTCTTCACTCCGAAAGGTCTGGCTCGTGGCGGTGTTCGTTAATCGAACACCCCCGTGTTGAAGGGGGTGCCGCCTATGGCGGCGCCCCTTTTTTGTAAGAAATTTAGTGTTTAAAAATTTTTGAGGTAGTCGTTATGCTGGTGACAAAAACCAGAATCTGTCTGCTAATCTGCTTGTTTATTTCGCAGTTGGCCCAGGCGTCGGTTGATTACGATGTGCTGGATTTGCCTGCTGTCGAAAGCAAGATGGCAACCAAGTCTTTAATTTACAACGTAAAGACGTTTGGTGATCGTACATTCGCAACAGGTCATAAAGGTCATATCCTCTATTCTGATGATAATGGCGACACCTGGACACAAGCTCAGGTGCCGGTTCGTCTGGGTATTCTGGATATTTATTTTGTCAATGCAGATAAGGGTTGGGCCGTAGGCCATGGTGGCGTGATTTTGCACTCTGCCGATGGCGGTGAAACCTGGGAAAAGCAATATGACGGCTATCGCTTCGGCGAAGAGGGGCTCAAGTATTATCAGCAAAGAGCTGAGGAAGACCCCGAGAGCGAATTAATGGAAACACTGGTGTATGAAATGGAATACGCCGTTTCACAAGGTGCGGATAAGCCCTTTTTCAGTGTTTATTTTGATTCCGAGACCGTAGGTTATGCCTTTGGTGCCTACGGCATTATTGTTAAGACGGAAGATGGGGGTAAGACCTGGGTGCACTGGATGCACACAGTGGAAAACGACAGCTACTACCATCTGTTCGATTACACCATGATGGAAAACGGCCGTTTTCTGTTAAACGGTGAGGCTGGTCTGATTTTCGATGCCAGTGTTGAGGATGATTACACAACGTTACTTCCGAATTCTCCCTACGAGGGCAGCTTCTTTACCAGTACGACTGCATCAGATGGCAGTTTGATTGTCGCCGGTCTGCGCGGATTTACCTTTGTTAGTCAGGATAACGGTCAAAATTGGCAGGAGTCGAAAAAGCCGCAGACCGGTTCCGTGGTTGATTCGATTACTCTGGCGGATGGCCGCGTGATTGCTGTGGCAATGACCGGTGAGGTTTTGGTGAGTGACGATAATGGCAACAGCTTTAACAAGGCTGCCATCCCATACGTAGGGCCAATTTTTGCAGTTGGCGCTGGCGGAGACGGCCACTTGTTGTTGGCCGGCCCCAGAGGCATTATCAAGGTCGCTTTTGCCGACTGAATAAACCTGATAAGAAAATAGGTATTTGGAGAATTTTAAATGGCAACTTCATCTGACAATGATCTGCCGGTAATCGCCGATCTAAAGGATTTTGACCCAAGCACGGGTACTTTCCTTGAAAAGCTGGTGTTTAACCATCGCAGCACCGTGGTGATTCTTTGTGTTATCACCACGATTATTCTTGGCTATTTTGCAGCGCAAATTCAATTGCAGGCCGGTTTCGAAAAGATGCTGCCCAAGAAGCATGAGTTTGTACTGAACTACAACGACAACCGCGAATATCTGAAAGGCTTGGGTAATAATATTCGTGTGGTTTTGTCCAACAAGCAGGGCGATATTTACAATAAGCAATATCTGACGCTGTTGGAAAAACTCAATGATGAGTTGTTCTTCATTCCAGGCGTGAACAAAAATGCCTTGAAGTCCCTGTGGACACCAAACACCCGCTGGCGTGTTGTGACCGAAGCGGGCTTTGAAGGTGGTCAGGTAATTCCGGGTGATTACGATGGCTCTCAAAGAACCATCGATATGATTAAGATCAATGTGCGCCGTGCCGGTATCATTGGTGATCTGGTAGCCAACAACCATCAGTCATCGGCGATTATGGTGCCATTGATGGACATTAATCCGGTCACCGGTGAGAAGCTGGACTACAAAGAGCTGAGTGACGAGTTAAACAGAATTGTTGCTGACTTTCTCGCTGAGGCCAAGGCTGAAGGCGCGGATGTGGATGTTCACATTACCGGTTTTGCCAAGCTGATTGGTGATTTGATCGATGGCTTGACCGTTGTGATTGGCTTCTTTGCTATTGCTGTAGTGATTGCGACTGCCCTGTTGTATTGGTACACCAAAGGCTTCCGTGCCACGGTTATGGTGATTTTCTGTACTTTGATTGCGGTTGTTTGGCAGCTGGGTCTGCTGTCCCTGTTTGGTTATGCGCTGGATCCTTTCTCGATTCTTGTTCCATTCCTGGTGTTTGCCATTGGTGTGAGTCACGCGGCGCAGAAATTGAACGGTGTGTTACAGGATATGGGTCGGGGTACTCACAAGTATGTGGCTGCCCGTTACACCTTCCGTCGCCTGTTCCTTGCGGGTGTAACAGCGCTCCTGTCTGATGGTGTGGGCTTTGCCGTACTGATGATTATTCAGATTGATGTGATTCAGGATCTGGCCGTAACTGCGAGTATTGGTGTACTGGTTCTGATCTTTACCAACCTGATTCTGACGCCAGTTGTGCTGTCTTACATCGGTTGTGGTGAGCGCTCCGTTAGGCTGGCTTCCAAACCACAGAAAAGTATGGAAGAGATGCACTGGTTGTGGCGTTTCCTGCTGCTGTTCACTGAAAAGCGTTGGGCTGTCGTCGCTATCGTGATCGGTGTGATTCTGGCTGTTGGCGGTTTTAAAATCCGTGAAAATATCCAGATTGGTGATTTGGATCCCGGTGCTCCTGAGTTGCGCCCTGACTCCAAATACAATCGCGATATCGCTTTTAATGGTGCCAACTTCTCGGTAAGCAGTGACATTTTTGCGGTTATTGTCAAAACACCACGTGACCGCTGTGCCAACTATAAAGAAATGAGTCTGGCCAATGAACTGGAGTGGCGCTTCCGTCAACTGGAAGGTGTGGATGATATTCGCGGCCTCAATGTTCGTGCTCGCAGCATTATGGCTGGTATTAATGAAGGCTTCCCCAAGTGGATGGATTTCTTCCGCAATCAGGACACCATCAACTACGCAGTACAAGAGCTTGTGACGCTGGGTATGGTGAATCCGGGTTGTTCAATCTACCCAATGATGGTTTATCTGAAGGATCACAAAGCAGCGACCCTGACATCGGTTGTTAATGTTCTTGAGGAATTCAATAAAGAATATCAAACCGATGAGATTCAGTTCCTGGGTGCCGCTGGTAGCTCTGGTTTTGAAGCGGCCACCAATATCGTGGTGAAGGCTGCCAATACCAAGATGCTGTTCTACGTATACGGTGCGGTAATCTGTCTGTGTATGTTGACCTTCCGCTCCGTAGCCGGTGTGGTCTGTGCGGTACTGCCTCTGATGTTGACCTCGATTCTGTGTGAGGCTCTGATGGTTGTACTGGGTATGGGTGTTAAGGTGGCTACCTTGCCGGTAATTGCACTGGGTGTTGGTATCGGTGTGGATTACGCACTCTATGTACTGACTGTGATTCTGGCAAAAGAGGCTGCCGGCTTGCCATTGAAACAGGCTTACTACGAGACTCTGAACTTCACTGGTCGTGTGGTTGCGCTGATTGGCGTGACTCTGGCCGCGGGTGTAATTACCTGGGCCTGGTCGCCCATTAAGTTCCAGGCGGATATGGGGATTCTGCTGACCTTTATGTTCCTGTGGAACATGGTGGGCGCATTAATCCTGATGCCGGCTCTGGCTTACTTCCTGCTGAAGCCAAAGCAAGAGCATGCGTGATTCACTTTTCAATAAGTGAGTAAACAAAAAACGGAGCCATTTGGCTCCGTTTTTTTATGTCTGCTGGCAAGCGCTTTGAGGTGTTTGTCATCCTGAGCGTCAGTGAAGGATCTGTTGGGGGTTCTTCCTCCTTTCAGTCGTCAGAATGACAGTTGTGGTTGTTCGTTAGCTAGTTACAGTACTTGTCCACCGCTTCCTGAGAGGTTTTGATTTTTTCCTTGCGCTCATTTTGGTCGATAAAACGGTAGTCATCCCCTTCTTTTACCCGAATTCGAGGTTTCTCTTTCAGGGTTTTAAGATTGAACTTGGCGCGCTTACAGTTTTCTTTGTTTTGAGAGGCGACTTTGGGGTCCGCAGGAGCGTTAGCCTGTTCGTCGAAATTATCTCTGTCGCCTGCGGGTTGGCTTTCCGTGCTCGGTGCGATTGCCTTGGGAGCGGCTGGTTCGCCTTTAATGTTGGACGTGTGCACTTTGATGGATGGTTTGTCGGTAGGGGGGTGCGAGGAATAGTGGGTGGTGCCGTTTTCATCGGTCCAGCGGTAAAAATCCTTGCTCACAGCCTCACCGCAGATCAGCAAGCCAAGTGACAGTGCCATAAGCTGTTTCATCGGGGTGCCTGTGAGTGTTCGTGCTGGGCGCATAGTCCAAGTCCTTTACTTTTATATGAGATGTAATGCATTAAGCATAAACTACTGGCGAGCATATGGCAGCCTTTTGAGGCGTTGGCAGAAGGCTGATGTTGACCAAAAGCCTTACAGGGCTTGACTTTGGGATTAAAATTGCGAGAATGGCGGGCTTCGCTAGATGGCGTGTAGAACGCATTGTAACCTCAATGCATCTCAACCAGGCTCGGCTACTCAGAAGTAGAGGCTTGGCCCCGGTTCTATTCTTGACCGGGTCTACTCGCGGTAAGTCAACCGCTTACCGGACCATCCCAGTTGCGTAGGTGCGTCCACCGGCGTTACCTATTCGGCGCTGGTGCAGCTAACCCGCTGCTCCGGGTCGATAAAGCTTCGTTTTGAATCGCTCTTGTTGACCATCACAATAGCCGGTAGACGGGTATTGCTGAGTCGGTGTGCTTAAAAATGCATCCGGTGGTGGGTGGCGATTCGTATCTGATTACAGTACGCAAATATTGAATTGTTTTGAAAGAGGACAAGCAGGTGGAAATGCTATCAGGCGGCGATATGTTGATTCGCTCCTTGGAAGAAGAGGGTGTTGAGCTCGTTTTCGGGTACCCGGGCGGGGCAGCACTGCATATTTACGACGCCATATTTAAGAATGAGGCGGTCAAACACATTCTGGTTCGTCACGAGCAGGCTGCGACGCATGCTGCGGACGGCTATTCGCGCGCTACCGATAAGGTCGGTACCGTGCTGGTAACATCGGGTCCCGGTGCCACCAATGCCATTACTGGTATTGCCACGGCGCATATGGACTCCATTCCGATGGTGGTGATTTCCGGTCAGGTGCCGGCAGAGAAAATTGGTGAAGACGCATTCCAGGAAACCGACATGATCGGTATTTCCCGGCCGATCGTTAAGCACAGTTTTCTGGTGAAGCACGCCAGTGAAATTCCTGAAATCGTCAAAAAGGCTTATTACATCGCCAGAACCGGTCGCCCGGGGCCAGTGGTTATCGATGTACCCAAGAGCGTTACCACTCCGGGCGAATTGTTCCCGTTTGAGTACCCGAAGAAAGTAAAAATGCGCTCTTACACTCCGGCTGTAAAAGGCCACAGTGGTCAAATCAAGAAAGCGGTACAGATGTTGATGGAGGCCAAGCGTCCTGTCATCTATTCCGGTGGTGGCGTTGTCACGGGTCAGGCCAGTGATTTACTGACGGAATTGGCCAGGGAATTAAATTTCCCGGTAACCAATACCTTGATGGGTTTGGGGGCGTTTCCAGGATCAGACCCCCAGTTCCTGGGTATGTTAGGTATGCACGGTTTCTTTGAAGCCAATACGGCGATGCATCACTGTGATGTGATTCTGGCTGTGGGCGCACGCTTTGATGATCGTGTTACCAATACGCCAAGCAAGTTCTGTCCGAACGCCAAGATTATCCATATTGATATTGATCCGGCGTCTATTTCCAAAACCGTCAATGCGGACGTGCCTATTGTGGGTTCCGTTGACAGTGTTCTGAAAGAAATGGTTGCGTTGGTCAAATCCAGCGATGAAAAGCCGGACGAGACTGCGCTGGGCGATTGGTGGAAACAAATCAACGAATGGCGTGATCGCCATGGCCTGTGGGTCAAGCCCCGTTACAATACCGGTGGTGACAAGATCATGCCTCAGGAAGTTATCCAAACCCTGTGGGAAGTTACTGAAGGTAAGGCCATTGTGTCTTCCGATGTTGGCCAGCACCAGATGTTTGCTGCCCAGTACTATCGCTTCGACAGTCCTAAGCAGTGGTTGAACTCCGGTGGTCTTGGCACCATGGGTTTTGGTTTGCCTGCGGCTATGGGAGCTGCGTTTGCGCACCGCGATAAAGACATTGTCTGTGTGACCGGCGAAGGCTCGATTCAGATGTGCATTCAGGAGCTGTCTACCCTCACGCAGTACGGGTTGCCAGTGAAAATAATCTGTTTGAACAATCAGGCGCTGGGCATGGTGAAGCAGTGGCAGGATATGGTCTATGATAGCCGCTATTCTGAAATCCACTATGAGGATTCGCTGCCCGACTTCGTCAAGCTGATGGAGGCCTATGGCCACGTAGGTATCGAGGTGACTGAGCGCTCCGAATTGCGAGCCAAGATGGAAGAAACCTTTGCCTTGAAAGACAAAGTAGTATTTTTAAATGTTTACGTGGACCCAGCCGAGCACGTTTACCCAATGTTGGTAGCGCCGGAAGGCTCCATGCGCGATATGTGGATCAGTAAGACGGAGCGCACCTAAGATGAGACGTATTATTTCGGTATTGATGGAAAATGCCCCGGGTGCCTTGTCGCGAGTTGTAGGCTTGTTTTCCCAGCGTGGTTACAATATTGAGACCCTGACTGTGGCGCCAACCGAGGACGAGACCCTGTCACGCCTGACGTTGACCACCATTGGTGATGATCACAAGATTGAGCAAATTACCAAAAACCTCAACAAATTGATTGATGTGGTTAAACTGGTTGATTTGACTGAAGGTCAGCACATTGAGCGTGAGCTGATGATGATCAAAGTGAAGGCTACTGGTGCTCAGCGCGCTGAAATCAAGCGCTGTGTTGATATCTTCCGTGGTCAGGTGATTGATGTGACCAGTTCCGTTTACACCGTTCAGGTGGCCGGTACCAGCGACAAGCTGGACGCCTTTGTCCAGGCTGTCGGTGACGCTGCCATTCTGGAAGTGGTGCGTTCCGGTGTTTCCGGCATCTCTCGTGGAGAAAAAGTGCTGAGTCTGTAGCTTTGCATCTCGACCATTGAGACGATAAAAGAGTCTGAGCGGCCTGCCCCCTCAGGCTCTTTTTTTTTGCATTTTGCAAAAGCTGTTTTACACAATATTTTCCCTCTGTAACACATCCTCTTTGTGCTTTGTTGGTGATACTGACATCAACGTTTGGGTAACTGTGTGAGATTGAGAAATGAACTTTTCAGAGCTTGAAAAAGATTGTGATCATCAGGTTAAGGCGCTTGAGGCCAGTGTCAGGGAGTTGACCGAGCGCTTCAGGGATCTGGATATCTCTGTATTTAATCATGAGTTGGAAGGCAAGGTTGCAAACCTTGAAATGCACCTCAATGAATTGTTGGAAAAGTCTGCGCAGCAACAGGCTGATGTTCTGGAGGTTCAGTTAAAGCAGGGTTTTCTTGAAGATTCTCTCAATAAAGTGGTGGCCAAAGAGGATTTTGATCCCATTTTGCACCTGCTGAATGGGGCGATTGCCGATATGCGTCATGGTTTTGAGGGCGAGACAGAGGGGTTGCCAGCGGATCGCCGCTGAACTTAATGTTTGCCACTCCAGAATGCGTTAATGATGGGGCTCTTGAGGCGTTTTTTCAGAGTGCATAAGCCTACATCGTAATACCCCAGTTCCTGATCCATTTGCAGTATTTGTACTCTGTCTACCAACGGGCTGTTGTCCAGCACAATGCGCGGAACGGCGCCAATACCAAACCCCAGACTCACCATGCTGACCAAGGCCTCGTTGCCTGCTACTTGAGCGTAGATCAGAGGCGCAATGCCGAGTTTGCGAAACCATTGATCTACCCTGTCTCTGCCCAGTCCTTCCTCCGAGAGGATCATGGGGGTTTGTGCCCAGTCGTCTTTCGATGTGGGGATTCTCAAGCCGCTTTTGGGGGCGATAAATACCAGCGGTGAAACCGTAATTCTTCTGAAGGCCAATTTGTCGGGCAGTGCTTCAGGGCGCGCCACAATCGCAATGTCTTCCTGTTCGTTGGTGATGCGGGATATGCCATAGGCGGCGTCTCCGGTGTGCAGCTTCAGCTCGATTTTAGGGTGTTCCTGACGAAACTCTCTGAGGGTGTCGTAGAGAAAGCTGTAGCTGGCGGTGACCGAGCAATAGATGCTGATGGAGCCTTTCAGTTCACCGCTTCCCGATTGTAGGTTTTCTTTGAAGTTATCCCACCCCTGCAGGGTTTCTCTGGCATATTCCTGCAACTGTTTTCCTTCCTGAGTCAGGGTTACCGACCGATTGTCTCTTTCAAACAGGACTACGCCCAGTGATTCTTCCAGTTGTTTGATGCTGCGACTCAGGGCGGACGGGCTGATGTGGCAGGCCTCGCTGGTGCGGCCAAAATGCAGGGTCTCTGACAGGCTGAGAAACAGGCTGAGGGAACGGCTGTCCATAGTGATTGTCCGTAGCAGGCGCTATCAAGATTTTTCGTTGCGTTAAATGAAATATAGTGTTGCAAATATATCATTTTACGCAACAAAGGCAATTTACTAGACTGCGCAGCGTTCATTTCTAGTGGCTCCCAATCTGGAGCTGAATCACTGTATTGCTGAAGGAGTTTCCAAATGCAGGTTTATTACGATAAAGATTGCGATCTTTCCATTATCCAGGGCAAGAAAGTTGCCATCATCGGTTACGGTTCTCAGGGTCACGCCCACGCCTGTAACCTGAAAGATTCCGGTGTTGACGTGACCGTTGGTCTGCGTCCATCTTCCTCTTCCGTTGCCAAAGCCGAAGCTCACGGCCTGAAAGTAGCTGACGTGCCTTCTGCCGTTGCTGCTGCGGATCTGGTAATGATCCTGACTCCAGACGAGTTTCAGGGCCAGCTGTACCGCGAAGAAATCGAGCCAAACATCAAGCAGGGCGCTACCCTGGCTTTCGCTCATGGTTTCTCCATTCTGTACAACCAGGTTGAGCCTCGCTCCGATCTGGATGTGATCATGATTGCGCCTAAGGCGCCTGGCCACACTGTACGTAACGAGTTTGTTAACGGCGGTGGTATCCCTGATTTGATCGCTATCTGGCAAGATGTTTCCGGTAAGGCCAAAGACGTTGCTCTGTCCTACGCTTCCGGCGTGGGTGGTGGTCGTTCCGGTATTATCGAAACTACCTTCAAAGACGAAACCGAAACTGACCTGTTTGGTGAGCAAGCGGTTCTGTGTGGTGGTGCCGTTGAGCTGGTTAAAATGGGCTTCGAAACCCTGACCGAAGCGGGTTACGCTCCAGAAATGGCTTACTTTGAGTGTCTGCATGAGCTGAAGCTGATCGTTGACCTGATGTACGAAGGCGGTATCGCCAACATGAACTACTCCATCTCCAATAATGCGGAGTACGGTGAGTACGTAACTGGTCCTGAGGTGATCAACGAGCAGTCTCGTGAAGCCATGCGCAACGCTCTGAAGCGTATCCAGAGCGGTGAGTACGCCAAGATGTTCATTGCTGAGGGTCAAACCAACTACCCATCCATGACCGCTCGTCGTCGCAATAATGCGGCTCACCCAATCGAGCAGACTGGTGAGCAGCTGCGTTCCATGATGCCTTGGATTGATAAGATCATCGATAAGTCCAAAAACTGACAGCTGCGCTGTCATCGTGAGCCGCAATTGCGGCGAATGATCTCCTGAATCAGGCAGAGTTTTGATTGCAGGAGATTATTCGATCGCTACGCAGCTCCAAACGACAGTGGATGGCTTAGGTTTATAGGCCGTCACAGTTGACGAAAGCGGGGGGTGTCATTACAATGCGCCTCCCGCTTTTTAGTGGTGGGTAGCCCTGTGTCTGGGCAGGCTGTTTTGCAGTTCTGTGCTAAGTAATGGGGTGAGTTTTAACAAGTCTTTGATTTTAAAAGACTATTTTTTAATTTTTTGGAGTTATTTTTCATGGCAACGATTAACCAATTGGTTCGTAAGCCTAGAAAACGTAAGGTTCAGAAGAGCGATGTACCTGCTCTGCAAAACTGTCCTCAGCGTCGCGGTGTTTGCACCCGCGTTTATACCACTACTCCTAAGAAGCCTAACTCTGCTCTGCGTAAGGTTTGCCGTGTGCGCCTGACCAGTGGTTTTGAGGTGACTTCTTACATCGGTGGTGAAGGACACAACTTGCAGGAACACAGCGTTGTATTGATCCGTGGCGGTCGTGTAAAAGATCTGCCTGGTGTTCGTTACCACACTGTACGCGGTAGCCTCGATACCTCTGGCGTGAGTGATCGTAAGCAAGGTCGCTCCAAGTACGGTACCAAGCGTCCTAAGTAAGGGCTGCATGGTCTGGCAACAGGCCTAGTAAGACTTGATACCCAACGTTTTCGGTAGAACCGAGTAAGGCTAAGCGCGCTCATAGTGTAAGAGTCAAAGGGTAGAAACCCGGAGGCAGTTTAAGTTGTGAGAGCGTTGTCTTAGAACAAACCTGAAGAAGAGGCGAATTTAAAATGCCAAGAAGACGCGTAGTCGCCAAGCGTGAAGTATTACCAGATCCTAAGTTCGGTAATATCACGCTGGCGAAATTTATGAATATGGTGATGATCAGCGGCAAAAAATCCGTTGCAGAGCGCATTGTTTACGGTGCTCTGGATATCGTTGCTGAGAAAACCAACCAGGATCCATTGGAAGTATTCGATGAGGCTCTGGAAAAAATTGCACCAATGGTTGAGGTTAAATCTCGCCGTGTTGGTGGTGCTACCTACCAAGTGCCAGTAGAAGTGCGTCCTGCACGTCGTCAAGCTCTGGCCATGCGTTGGTTGGTGGAGTACTCCCGCGGTCGCGGCGAGAAGTCCATGGCTCAACGTCTGGCTGGTGAATTGGTTGATGCTTCCCAGAGTAAGGGTGCAGCAGTCAAGAAGCGTGAAGACGTTCACCGCATGGCCGAAGCGAACAAGGCGTTCTCTCACTACCGTTTCTAATACGAGTAGCTGGAACACATTGTTTAGCACCAAAAGGCAGCACCATTTATGGGCTGCCTTTTGCCGTTTATTAAGCTTGCTTAAAGGCTGTAATGATAAGAGCCCTCAGCGAAAAATTAAGAGCCTTCAGCGCTTTTAAAGTCGCGATTGCGAGCTTAAAACTTAAAAGCCAGTTTAATAAACGGTAAAGAACCGCTGACTAACAACACTTTCGGAGACACAATCCGTGGCACGTTCAACCCCTATTGCACGCTATCGTAACATTGGTATTTGCGCCCACGTGGATGCTGGTAAAACCACCACCACCGAGCGCGTATTGTTCTACACCGGTCTGTCTCACAAGATTGGTGAGGTGCATGACGGTGCTGCCACCATGGATTGGATGGAGCAGGAGCAAGAGCGTGGTATCACCATCACCTCTGCGGCAACCACCTGTTTCTGGTCTGGTATGCAGCAGCAGTTCGACAAGCACCGAGTTAATATCATTGATACTCCGGGGCACGTGGATTTCACCATTGAGGTAGAGCGTTCCCTGCGTGTACTGGATGGCGCCGTGGTTGTTCTGTGTGGCTCCTCTGGTGTTCAGCCGCAAACCGAAACCGTATGGCGTCAGGCCAACAAGTACGAAGTACCACGCATGGTATTCGTCAACAAGATGGACCGTGCGGGTGCCGACTTTGATATGGTGGTTGATCAGCTCAAAGAGCGCTTGAAAGCTAATCCGGTTCCTCTGCAAATGACCATTGGTGCCGAGGAAAACTTCAAAGGCGTGGTCGATCTGGTGAAGATGAAGGCCATCCTCTGGAACGAAGACGATATGGGCATGACCTTCGAGTACGGTGATATCCCGGAGGATCTGCAGGATAAGTGCGAAGAAATGCGCGAATACTTGGTGGAAGCGGCAGCGGAAGCCAATGAAGAGCTGATGGATAAGTACCTGGAAGAGGGTGAGCTGACTGAGGAAGAGATCAAGTCTGCCATTCGTCAGCGCACGCTGGCTAACGAAATCGTTCCGGTTATCGGTGGTTCTGCCTTTAAAAACAAAGGTGTGCAGGCCATGCTGGACGCCGTTGTTGAATATCTGCCTTCCCCGGAAGAGGTAAAGGCGATTGAGGGTATGGTTGAAGGCAAGGGCGGTGAAGAAATCGTTGAGACCCGCGAAGCCAATGATGATGCGCCTTTTTCTGCGCTGGCCTTTAAAATTGCCACCGATCCGTTTGTGGGCACCCTGACCTTCTTCCGTGTTTACTCCGGTAAGATGGAAAGCGGTACGGCGGTATACAACTCCGTAAAAGGCAAGAAGGAGCGGGTTGGCCGTATGGTGCAGATGCACTCCAATTCCCGTGAAGAAATTAAAGAAGTATTGGCCGGCGATATCGCTGCTGCCATTGGCCTGAAAGACACCACCACTGGTGACACCCTGTGTTCCGAAAACGACAAGATCGTTCTGGAGCGCATGGAATTCCCTGAGCCGGTAATTTCTGTAGCCGTTGAGCCAAGAACCAAGGCGGATCAGGAAAAGATGTCCGTGGCGCTGGGTAAACTGGCTCAAGAAGACCCTTCCTTTAAAGTGGCAACCGATGAAGAAACCGGGCAGACCATTATTTCCGGTATGGGTGAGCTGCACTTGGATATTATTGTCGATCGCATGCGTCGTGAATTTACCGTAGAGGCCAATATTGGTAAGCCGCAGGTGGCCTATCGTGAGCGCATTACCCAAGTGGCGGATATCGAAGGCAAGTTTGTGCGTCAGTCTGGTGGTCGCGGTCAGTATGGTCATGTGTGGGTGAAGTTTGAGCCTGCCGAAGACACCAATGCCGAAGGCTTGGAATTTGTAAATGAAATCGTCGGCGGTATTGTTCCTCGTGAATACATCCCGGCGGTAGAGAAAGGCATCTCCGAGCAGATGCAAAACGGGGTGGTAGCCGGTTATCCGCTGCTGGGTCTGAAAGCGACCTTGTACGATGGCTCTTTCCACGATGTTGACTCCAACGAAATGGCCTTTAAAATTGCGGCCTCCATGGCGACCAAGAAGCTGCGTCAGGAAGGTGGTGCGGTATTGCTGGAGCCAATGATGAAGGTGGAAGTAGTTACCCCCGAAGAGAATATGGGTGACGTGGTGGGCGACCTTAACCGCCGCCGCGGCATGATCCAAGGTATGGATGAAAACCCATCTGGTAAGGTTGTAAATGCAGAAGTGCCACTGGCCGAAATGTTCGGTTACGCCACTGATTTGCGCTCCGCGACTCAGGGGCGTGCGACCTTCACCATGGAGTTTGAGCGCTACGCTGAAGCTCCGAAGAACATCGCTGATGAAGTGATTGCCAAAAACGGCGGAGGCGAGTAAGGTTCGCCAGTTATTTTTATTATCGTTACTGACACTTTTTTAGAGGACTAATACAGTGGCAAAAGAACAATTTGAACGTAGTAAACCCCACGTAAACGTGGGCACCATTGGTCACGTTGACCACGGTAAAACCACTCTGACCGCAGCTCTGACTCGCGTATGTTCAGAAGTATGGGGCGGTGAAGCCATCGATTTCGCTGGTATCGATAATGCTCCAGAAGAGCGTGAGCGTGGTATTACCATTGCAACTTCTCACGTTGAGTATGACTCCCCAAGCCGTCACTACGCTCACGTAGACTGCCCGGGTCACGCCGATTACGTTAAAAACATGATTACTGGTGCTGCTCAGATGGACGGCGCTATTCTGGTATGTGGTGCGACTGACGGTCCTATGCCTCAGACTCGTGAGCACATCCTGCTGTCCCGTCAGGTTGGTGTACCTTACATCGTTGTATTCCTGAACAAAGCGGACCTGCTGGCTGAAGACTGTGGTGGCGTTGACTCTGAAGAGTACGCTGAGATGCTGGAGCTGGTTGAAATGGAGCTGCGTGAGCTGCTGGAAACCTATGAGTTCCCAGGCGACGACACTCCAATTATTGCTGGTTCTGCTCTGATGGCCCTGAACGGTCAGGACGACAACGAGCTGGGTACCTCTGCTGTTAAGAAGCTGGTTGAGACTCTGGATGAGTACATCCCTGAGCCAGAGCGTGCCATCGACGGTGCATTCATCATGCCTATCGAAGACGTATTCTCCATCTCCGGTCGTGGTACCGTTGTTACCGGTCGTGTTGAGCGCGGTATCGTTAAAGTTGGTGAAGAAATTGAAATCGTTGGTATCAAAGAAACCACCAAGACTACCTGTACCGGTGTTGAAATGTTCCGCAAGCTGCTGGACGAAGGCCGTGCCGGTGAGAACGTAGGTGTTCTGCTGCGTGGTACCAAGCGTGACGAAGTTGAGCGTGGTCAGGTTCTGGCTGCTCCAGGTTCTATCACTCCTCACACCAAGTTCGAAGGTGAGGTTTACATCCTGTCCAAAGATGAAGGTGGTCGTCACACTCCATTCTTCAAAGGCTACCGTCCACAGTTCTACTTCCGTACAACTGACGTAACTGGTGCTTGTGAGTTGCCAGAAGGCGTAGAAATGGTTATGCCAGGCGATAACATCCAGATGGAAGTTACCCTGATTTGCCCAATCGCCATGGACGAAGGTCTGCGCTTCGCGATCCGTGAAGGCGGCCGTACCGTTGGTGCAGGTGTTGTTTCTAAAATCATTGAGTGATCATTGATTTAGAATCTACCGAAAAGGGTCGCATAAGCGGCCCTTTTTTTTATCTCCAGGGATGGAGTGTATGCCACGGGAGGCATGGATGCCGGAAGTGGCGAGGACGTGCTGCATAAACATAGTGTCGGGCTTGGTAAATGCCATAACCTTCCTTTAAGATTGTCTGTAAATAATTATTACTAATAAAAATTAGACCTATGAAGTTTGATGACCTCAGCTTGGTGCCGGGTAACAGGCTGCAATTACAGTTTAAAAAGACGCCAGACAGTCGTGAAAACTCGTTCCTGGTTGGTTATCGCAGTGGTCGTAGCATTCTGATTACTACTCCTGAGATTTCCAATGGCAGTCCCAGATCCACAAAAGTGGGTGAGCAGCTGAATGTGCGCCTGTTTTCTTCAAAGACCAATTCCGCTGCGGCCTTTACCACCCAGGTCAGCCATGTGTCGGTTGTGCCGTTTCCCCATTTGCACCTGTCCTACCCACAGAAAGTCGATACCGACGAAGTGAGGAAGGCGGCCCGCGTTGCCACCAATCTGAAAACTGTGGTCGAGGTTGAGGGTGAGCCGATTGGGGCTACCATTGTGGACCTGAGTACCTCAGGTTGTCGGGTTGAATCGGATCAGCCTCTGGGCCAGCCGGGTGAAACCATTAATCTGCTGACCTATATTCAAGTGGCGGATACTTCGCGTCGCTTTCCACTGCCAGCTGAAATTAAGAATCAGCAGGAGGAAAATGGCATTTACAAGTATGGTATGGCGTTTTCCGGCATGTCAGAAGAGATAACGCTGATCCTCCATGCCTATGTTTACTACCAGTTATACCGTTAGGTCGATCTTTATAATTGCTGGTCGAAGCCTATATCTCTCATAAATTTCGCCATCTCTTTCAGGTATTTACCCTGATCCAAATGCATCAGGTGATTGCCGGGAAACCAATGAATATTGGGTCTGTCCCAGTGGTCCCAGAGTAGGCGGGCGTGTTTGGGTGGCGCCAGGCGGTCCCCGGCACCGGCAATAATCATCAAGCGATTCTTCTCAAGCCTGGGTTGGTAGGTCAGCGCCGAGCATACTGCCATGCGATGACGGAATTCTGAAATGGGGGTTCCGGTTATTTTCAGCATGGCTTTAATGGCGGTATTCATCGGAAACCATTCCAGCATCAGATCGGGCAGTGATACCACCGGTACATTGGGGATGGCGAACTTAAGCCGGTCTTCAACACTGGCAAGCAGAGACGACGTATAGCCGCCAAGACTGATACCCGTGACCCCAATATTGGTCACTCCCTGACTTTCGAGATAGTCCATAAACACTCTGAAGTCGTGGACAGCGTGGGCAAAAGATTCATTGACATGCCCCATGCCTCCGGCGAAGAAGCCATGGCCACTGAATGGCGAGAATCTGGATTGTCGTTTGCCGTGGTGGGGTAGGGTGTACAGCAGGATGTCGTAGCCTTGTTTATAAAACCATGGCAGCGCAAAGAACATGCGATTGAGCCAGTAGGGATCGGCCATAAAACCATGCACAATGGCAATGGTCGGTCTGGGGCCGTCGTTGTGTTTCCAATATTGGGCCCAGGCTCGGCTGTTTCTTTTGCGTTGATTGTATCTTGCTCGAATCGATGGGTTGACCGGTTCAAACGGGCTTTCAAAGCTTAACAGGCTGCACTCGCCGTCTTTGGGGCGAAACCGCAATAAGCCCGCGGATCGTATATCGATTTTTATTTTGGCGCTGTCGGGTGGGATAAAAAAGCTGCCCGGATCGCCTTCATCGGCTTTGCCTTTATAGAATTCAGCCATTTTCTGATCGCGTCTGATCTGACCCGGTGACATGCTCAGCGGCAGTGCCAGAGATCCCACCAGGCTGGAGCCGACCGTTCTCAACAGATAGTCGCCCCATGCTGTGCTTTCGACAATGGCTTCGGTTTTTATGTCCAGTTCGAAATCATCCGGAAATTTATGAAAACTGCTCTCGAGGTAATCCCACCAGGGCTGCTCGGGCATAATCCGGCGAGTATGGCTGTAGGTGTTGTTGGCAACCCGGGAAACGGTCGCGGCGATGCGGTTCATAACGTCAGTCTCGATGCTTTTTTATTATTGTAGACATCATGATTTTACCTAGTGGGTAAAAGACCCTGCCAGAACATTTGGTGATAATAACCGGGTTATATTCATTCAAATCAGGCAGGTAATGACCATGTTGGCGAAGCTGGAGCACACGGGAAATAAATTGTTGATGAAAACAATGGGGGTTGCCACCCGGGTGATTCCTATTCGTGAGCCTCAGTTGTATCAAGGCGCTGAGTCGTTGTTAAAATTGGGTCAGGTAATCGCCGACTCTGGCCACAGCAAACTGTTGATTGTTACAGGCGCCGGCACTGTCAAGCGAGGGCAATTGGATCAGTTATTGCGGATGCTGGATCTTCGCAGTGTCGAATACGCGATTTACGATGGTATTGAACCGGATCCAACCTTTGCCATCGTCAATGATGGCTTGCAGATGTTGTTGAGTGAACGCTGTGACGCGGTTCTCGCAGTCGGTGGTGGTTCAGCCATGGATGCCGCCAAGGTGATGGCACTAGCCGCTGGTAATGATTGTGCTCCGGAAAAATTGAAAGGCTATTTCAAGGCCAGAAAACGCTCTTTACCATTCTATGCGGCGCCAACCACGGCAGGCACCGGCTCTGAAGTGACCATTGCCTCCGTGATTTCCGAAGACCGCTCTCATCGCAAAGCGTTTGTTTTGGATACCAAGCAATTGCCAAGGGCTGCGGCATTGGATCCGGAACTGATGCTCAGTATTCCTCCCTTGCTGACTGCGGCTACGGGTATGGATGCTCTCACTCATGCCATTGAATCCTACATTGGTGGCTGGGGCACCCGGCAGACCGATGCCTGGGCTCTGGAGGCGGTGAAATTGATTTATCAGAACCTTCCAGTGGCTTGCGCAGACGGTTCGGATTTACAGGCCCGAGAAGCCATGGCTCTGGCTTCTTATCGGGCCGGGCAGGCATTTACCAGGGCGTCAGTGGGTTATGTTCATGCCATTTCTCACCAGTTGGGAGCGCGTTATGGTGTACCGCATGGTTTGGGGAATGCGGTAATTTTGCCGCATGTTGTCGAGTTTTCCCGTGATGCTGTACCCGACAAATTGGCGCGCCTGGCGATCGCTGTTGGATTGGGCAATTCCCTGGATTCACACTCTGTGTTGGCGCAGCAGTTCGTTGAGTCGCTGTTTGAACTGAATCAGCGTCTTGGGTTGCCACCAGTGATCAACGAGCTTAAAGCTGAAGATATTAATCGAATTGCTCGGGCAGCCAGAACGGAGGCGCATTTAAACTACCCGGTGCCAAAGCATATGAGTCAGCGAGAGTGTAGTCTGTTACTGCGCCGTTGTTTGCCCCGATAAGCCGCTAGCGGGCGTAGACAAAATACTGCAAAAGGTCTTTCCAGGTTAATAGCCCCAGCAGGTGATCCTCTGCGTCGGTCACAGGTAAGCAGGAAAAGTTATTTTCCAACAGCAGAATCGATGCGGTATCAAGATCGGTGTCTTCATCTGCGCAAACCACCTGATTGGTCATGATGTCGTTCGCGCTCTTTTGCAGTAGATCGCGATCCATGTTGCGCTCAGCTTCGGTACCTAAAAAGGGGCTCATACTTACGCTGATGTCGCGATCGGAGATGATGCCGACCAGCTTGCCATTATCGACCACCGGGATGTGGTGATAGCTGACGCGCTCAAAGATATTGGCCAGCTGTTCCAGTGATACATCTGGGGTTACGGTTTTGGGGGTTGTGGTCATGATTTCAGCCACAGTATGCGTAGCGGTTTTATTCATCGGTAACTTGCTTGCCTTTTACTGCTAAGGTTGTTTGGTTGCGCTCATCATTGTTGATGTAAGGGATGTCATTGATACTGATCTGGCTGTTGGGGAACAGCTTTTTGTTGATCTTGATGGTAGCCTGACTGGCGTTTTGCAAAAGGTCTTCCAGGCTCTGCAGCTGCTGCTCCAGAATCTCCAGTTGGTTGTTCAGCCGTTTTACTGCGGCATCTATTTTTCGGGTTTTGTCGATCAGTACTTTGCCCAGATTTTCTTTCTTACCGCTGGCGCTGACTTTATCCATAAAGGATTGCAGTTGCGTCAATTCTTTCTGACGCCGCTCGCGCTCATTGACCAAGAGTTCCAGTTGTTGTTTTAGGCGTTTCTTTGAGGCGCAGCTCAGTTGAGTCTTGACGTAAGCAGAGCTGCCAAGCGTATTCACTTCGACGGATTCACCAGCGCTCGCGGTACCTCCCAGTAGCACGCCCTTGCCACCACCTTCGCCCATCACTATTTTGTGGTTGGCCACCAGTTGACTGTTCATGGCGTACTGGCGGGCGCTGATATCACCATTGGCTCTGGCGTCGGTTTGGTTGAAAAATAGTGCCTGAATATTACCGCCGGCGGTCAGTGTCGAGGTGAACTTTGGGGCCTCTTCGTCGCCGTCATCCACCTGTTCGCTGATTACTCCTGCACCAATCAGAATATTGTTGCCGGCTTTCAGGGTGGCATTTTCCACGAAGCCTCGCACGGCAATGTCGCCACTGGCCTCAACCAGCATCTGTGAGCAAACGTTGCCGGTAATGGTAATGGAACCATCGAAATGAATGTTGCCGGTGCTGAGATCGACATTTTTTAATTCCAGGGTGTCACTGATACTGACACTCTTGGGGCCGATCACCGGATGACCTTTCATGGTGGCAATCAGAACATTGGTGTCGTTTGCTGAGATTTCTGAACCTGTGTGCTTGGCAAAGTTGATCACTTTGCCATCTTTGGCTTTTAACGTTTTACCGTAAACGTCGCTGCCCGGTGTACCTTTGCTAGGTTCGGTTCGGCGCATTAATTCGGTGCCCGGTGAGATGGCTGGATATTTTCTGGTTTCGTAGTAATTGGTGGTGCCGTCTTCTTCCAGTGTCGTTTCCTGTTGCTTTGGGAGTTCCAGTAGCAGAATAAACTGACTGTCTTTTCCGTGCAGAGGCTCTGTCCCGGTCGCAATAAGCTGTTGTTCAACGGGGGTGCCTGAAATACTTTGCTCCAGCGCTGAGCTCAGTGCGGTTATGTCACGGCAGTCAGGTGCTATTTTTTCTTCGTCCAACAACTCTATCAGTTGTTCCATGGTTAATGGATCTCCGCCGTTGGCGGGGGTAATAGACAGTGTGCATTGCATCTTGTCGCCGCTGATAAACAGTTCGGCTTTGGCGTGGTGTCTCGCTCCGATGATGACCTGGAGTGATTCGTCAGTATGCAGTTTGGTTAACAGTTCCTGCAGTGCCGTTTCGTCAAGGGGGATGGTGTCGAGCTTTTGTTGTTTGATCAGTTCCTGCAAGTGAAACTTGCTGGTGGGTGTGTCACTGTCGTTTGGTGTCAGTCTGGCGACCAGGTCGTCGCCATCCAGAATTACTTGCACACTGGCGTAGGGGAGTTTGGTTTCACTCTCCTGTTGAGGAGGCGCTTCTGATTGCTGCTCAGCCGTTTGGTTGTTCTCTTCAGTACTCATCGGCATTAACCCGTGTGTTTAAATAACAATAGCACTGGAGCGGGTTTCGGCAAATACAGGGAGAAGGCAGTTGGTCCGGTTAATCTTCCAGTAGTCGCTTGGGGTGCATACCATTTACAAACCCAAGGAAGGGGGGGTGAATGCTGTAGCCGAGCATCCGTTGGATGTGCTCACTGCATTGTTTTACCGTTGCCTTGGAAATCGACAGGCTGTAATTCTCCTGTGGCCTGAGCCAGCTGTCACAATACTGGGCTGTGACGCACATACGGGCATTGTCGGATTGATTGGCTCCGCCTCCATGCCATAAGGTGCCGGAAAAAAACAGCATGGAGCCTGCGGGCATAATCACCGGAATCTGTCTCGGGTCGTTGTTGGGCAGAGGTTGTTCATTGCCCCATTTGTGGCTACCCGGAATGATGGTGGTGGCACCGTTGGTTTCGGTGAAATCATCGATGGCAAAAATGGTGGCTGCTCCCAGCGGTTTTCTCGGCCGGGGGATATCGTAGAAAGCATCGTCGTGGTGCAGGGGTTGTTGTGCCTCGCCCGGCAGGATGTTGATGATCTGCAGTTGCGACAACAGATAATTGGGGTGAAAGAGCTCATCCAGTACGTTCAATACCAGAGGGTCATCCACCAGGTCATTGCAGATCAGGGTTTTTTCAAAGGTGGCGTAGAGCCTTTGGGTTTTAAAACCCTCAAAATTATTGCGCCCACTTTCATGTTCGAACAATGCCAGAGCGGTTTGTTTGATCTCTTGGCATTGTTCGCGGCTAATCATGTTCTCGATAATAAAATAGCCGTTTTCATCCAGTTGCTTGAGATAGCCGGATAACAGTTCTGGATCAATTTTTTCCTGACTGCCAGCGGTGGATTGATATTTTGTCGCCAGAGGGGCTTTAAAGTACTCGTTTTGATCTTTGACTATGGTTTTTTTCATGAGCCCTGCCCCTTGTGTTGTTAGTGAGATACCTCGGCGGCGACGTCCTGATCAAAACTGGGCTGATTGTTTACCATCGCCATCATCCCCGGGTAGAGCTCATCCAGATCTCGCTGGATGGTTTCCAGTGGCAGATCGTCATATTCGCCCCGGTCATTGAGATACTCCATGTGTTTGTTACCGCTCTGATCAAACTCGTGATAGAGGGAGTCGTGTTCGCCATCAAATTCCAGCGGGTGTAAACCGAACTTTTCACACAGTTCAAGGTTGAATGCGGGGGTCGCCTTGACCCATTGGTTATCCAGGTAAATGGATGTATAGCCATGCCAGTAAAAAACATCGGTCTTCATGACAGCACGCATACGAGCCGTAGAAAGGTGATTGCAAACATCGGCAAATCCCAGTTTTGCCGGTATGCCCACGGCACGACAGCAAGCGGCCAGCAATATGGCCTTGGGAACACACCAGCCTCGTCCGCTGTTGAGGGTTTCAACTGCGCTCATGCCGGTGACAGTCAGCTGCAATTTGTAGGGATCGTAGCGAATATCATCGCGAACCGCATAGTAGAGTGCCAGTGCTTTGTCTTTATCGGTGTTACAGCCGCTGATGGCTTTCTGACTATAGGCAATAATGGCTGGATCATCGCTCTGGATGGTGGGGGTGGCTTGAAGACAGGCCTGGAGGGCTGCTTGCATAACGAGCTCCTGAAAGGTTACAGGTTCAGAGTAACGCTCAGGTGTCCGGGAGACAAATGACAGAATGGGTCGTTGGGGTTGATGAATTCTTTGCTTTGACAAGTTATCACTGTCATCTCTCGCTGGGCTCGAGATGACAGTGAAGTGGCCTCAGGATGACCGTGGTCTGAGATCAGGCCAGTTTGTCGGTGGCTACATGGTAGGTCGGATCTTCCATAACATTGACCTCACACAGATCGCCGGCGCGGGTCAGCAGTTGGCGACACTCGGGGCTGAGATGGCGCAGATGCAGGGTTTTACCCTGGGCGCTGTACTTCTCTGCCAGAGAGTCCAGTGCTTCAATGCCGGAATGGTCACTGACGCGGGAGCGCTTGAATTCAATGACCACATGCTCCGGGTCGTTTACCGGATCGAACAATTCTTTGAAGTAGCTGACGGAGCCGAAGAAGATCGGGCCACGCAGGTCGTAAACCTTGTAGCCGTTTTCATCTTTGTAGATGTCGGCCTGAATGTGCTGGGCGTGTTTCCAGGCAAACACCAGTGCGGAAACAATCACACCCACCACAACTGCAATGGCCAGATCGTAGGCAACGGTAACACCGGAAACCAGAACAATGATGCCTGCATCGGTGGGTGGAATCTTGTGGATGATGCGGAAAGAAGACCACTCAAAGGTGCCCAGAACCACCATGAACATGACGCCAACCAGCGCCGCCAGCGGAATCATTTCGATGTATTTGGCACCGAACAGAATAAACCCGAGCAGTACCAGAGCGGCGGTGATACCAGACAGACGACCACGGCCGCCGGAGTTGATGTTGATCATGGACTGGCCAATCATGGCGCAGCCGCCCATGCCGCCGAAGAAGCCGTTGGTGGTATTGGCGATGCCCTGACCGATGCACTCGCGGTTGCCTTTGCCGCGGGTCTCGGTCAATTCATCAATCAGAGTCAGGGTCAGCAGGGATTCAATCAGGCCAATAGCGGCAATCACCAGCGAGTAGGGGAAGATGATTTTCAGGGTTTCCAGATTGAAAGGCACCATGGGAATGGCGAAGGTGGGCAGTTCGCCTTTGAGGGTGGCGCTGTCCGCCTGATCGGCAGGTAGCATGTCACGCACAAAATCGATCACAGTACGGGCTTCCAGATCCAGTCCGATCACCGCCAGTGTCACGGCAACAATGGCTACCAGACCCGATGGCACGGCAGTGGTCAGCTTGGGAAGGAAGTGCATGATGAACATGGTCACCAGGATCAGTGCGCCCATGGTGTAGAGCATTTCGCCCTGCATCCATTCCATCACACCGTCCGTGGTTTCGATTTTGAACTGACCAAGCTGTGCGAGGAAAATCACAATCGCCAGACCGTTTACAAAACCCAGCATCACCGGGTGGGGCACCAAGCGGATAAATTTACCCAGTTTCAAGACCCCGGCAGTAATTTGTATCAGTCCGGCCAGGATGACGGCGGCAAACAGATACTGGACACCGTGGCCGGCGACCAGAGAAACCATCACTACAGCAGTTGCGCCGGTGGCACCGGAAATCATGCCGGGGCGTCCGCCAAAAATGGAGGTCAGCAGTCCCATCATAAAGGCCGCATAGAGGCCAACCATGGGTTCAACCCCGGCGACAAAGGCAAAGGCCACGGCTTCTGGGACCAGCGCCAGGGCTACGGTAAAACCGGACAGGAAGTCGGCTTTGACGTTGGTCGTATTGGAAGTAATCAGTCTAAACATGATGTTCTCTTGGGATAATGGGCCGTCTGGTGCGGCCTTGGCAGAAAAAGGGGGCGGATTTTATCAGAAATCACTCGTCAAGCCCAAAGTTTAGCCGGTCTTTGGCGTTTTTGACGGCTTTGCCAGAGTGGAAGGAAATGTAAATGGCCCATGCGCTCTGGTGCTTTCGTGATATGTTAACCGTGCGAATAAACATTCACTTGAGAATAAAAAGGAAAACAGATGATCGGATACGTAACTCTCGGCGTTAACGATATGGGCCGAGCCAAAGACTTTTACCTCAAACTGCTTGCCGATATGGACGTCAAGGTGCTGGTGGATATGGATCGCATTGCCATGATTGGTCGCTCAATGCAGGAGCCCATGATTGCAGTGTGTGTCCCTTTTGATGAGCAGGCGCCGCACCCCGGTAACGGTAATATGGTAGCCATTCCTGCGGGCTCAAAGGAGAACGTCGACAAGCTGCACGCCAAGGCGCTTGAATTGGGTGCTACCTGTGATGGCGAGCCCGGGCAACGTATTCCGGATATGTTCTACGGAGCCTATGTGCGCGATCTCGATGGCAATAAATTGGCCTTCTTCGAGTTCGGTTGATTTTTATTAGCATCGCAGACGATCAAGCCAGCCCAGTGCTGGCTTTTTTGTGCCTGTTCGGCGTTCATAAAACTGCAGTACTTCGTTCACCCGGTTGACTTAAAAGCGACCCGAAAACGTCAACTAAGCTTCCTATTATGGCGTAATCCAGTGGGGTGCAGTGCCATTGCAATGGTTGGCTCTGCCTGAGAGGAGCGTGATATGAAGGTAACAGTTTTTGGTTCCGGGTATGTGGGTCTGGTTACAGCCGCCTGTTTGGCGGAGGTTGGACACAATGTCTGTTGTATGGATGTGGATGCCTTTCGGGTGGGGCGCCTGAACAAAGGCGAAGTCCCTATTTTCGAACCCGGATTGCAGGAGATAGTCCAGACCAATCTGGAGGAGCAGCGACTCTGGTTTACCTCAGATTCTTCTGCCGCTGTGGCCCATGGTCAAATTCAGTTTATTGCCGTGGGCACACCTTCTGGACCTGATGGCAGTGCCGATCTGCGGTTTGTGGATGCCGTGGCAGCCCAGATTGGCGATCAGTTAAAACGCCGTGCGCTGGTGGTGGTCAAGTCAACCGTGCCCGTGGGTACCGGGGATCGGGTGCGCCAACAGATATCAATGGCGCTGCAATTGCGCGATGTGGCGCTCGACTTCAGCGTGGCCTCCAATCCAGAGTTTTTGAAAGAGGGAGCGGCGGTAAACGATTTTATGAAACCTGATCGCATTATTGTGGGGCGCAGTGAGCAGCTTGATGAAAAGGGGCTGGTTGAGGACATGATGCGCGAACTCTACGCGCCATTTAATCGCAATCACGATCGCTTGATGTTTATGGATGTACGCTCGGCAGAGCTGACCAAGTACGCTGCCAACGCCATGCTGGCGACCAAGATCAGCTTTATCAATGAAGTGGCCAATATAGCCGAGCATCTGGGGGCTGATGTGGAAGCTGTGCGCAACGGCATAGGTGCTGATCCGCGTATTGGTTACCACTTTATCTATCCGGGTTGTGGGTATGGGGGTTCCTGTTTCCCAAAAGATGTATCGGCACTGGAGCATCTCGCCCGAGCGCATGATTATCAGCCGCTATTATTGCAGGCGGTGGATGCTGTGAATCACCGCCAGCGCTTGTGTTTGTTCGATAAGCTTGAGGCTTTTTATCATGGAGACCTGGCGGGCAAGCGCATTGCTGTCTGGGGTTTGGCGTTTAAACCCAATACCGATGATATGCGTGAGGCCCCCAGTCGCTATTTGATGGAGTCGCTGTGGCAGGCCGGCGCACTGGTGCAGGCGTTTGATCCACAGGCCCAACGCGAATGCCGGCGTTTGTATGGCGATCATCCGGCACTGACGTTGTGTGGTTCCAAGGAGGCGGCATTGGAGGGCGCTGACGCACTGGTGATCTGCACAGAGTGGAAAAACTTCTGGGCCCCTGACTTCGAACTGATCGCCGAATCTTTACAGGATCGGCTGGTGGTCGATGGTCGCAATATCTTTGCACCAGAGATCGTGGCCCGTTATGGCTTGCGTTATCTGTCGATTGGGCGGCCGGAGACGGCCCTGGCTAAAACACGTCCCGATCTTTCGGTCGTCGGCCAATGATGTCGAGGGCGGCCACCCGATAGGCTTCGGCCAGAGTGGGGAAGTTGAACACGCTCTCGACAAAGATATCCACATCGGCGTTGGCCAGCATGGCCATCTGACCGATGTGGATTAATTCGGTAGCGCCTTCCCCGGCAATCATGACGCCGAGAATCTTGCGCCCCTGATTGTCACAGACAATTTTCAGCATGCCATTTTCGGTGCCGGAAATATGGCCCCGGGCAATTTCGGCGAAGATGGCTTTCCCCGTGATGGCCTCGGGATATTGTTTGCGCGCCTCGGTTTCACTGAGGCCCACCGAGGACAGTTCCGGAATGCCATAGATGCCCGACGGAATCATCTGGCTCATGGAGCCGATCGGCAGATTGAGGGCGTTACAACTGGATCGACGTCCCTGTTCCATCGAGGTTGAAGCCAGTGAGGGGGGGGGCCGATAACGTCGCCGGCGGCATAGATATGCGCTACGGCAGTTTGCAGTTGATCATCGACACTGAGCGTACCCTGCTCGTTCAATGACAGGCCGGCATTTTCCAGATGCAGGTCTTTGACATTGGCTAACCGGCCGGCGGCACAGAGCATTTTTTCACTGCGAATGACGGAGCCGTCATCGCACTCGGTCACCACCGCCGACAGGCCGTCCCAGTAGACTTTGTTAATCTGAGTGTTGCCCATCCAGATGCCGCCCATCTGGGTGAACTCCTCCACAAAGGTGTCGGTTAAATCCTGATCAAGAAAGCCGAGAGGGCGAGGGTATTTGTCAATCATGGTGACGTTTACCCCCAGAGCCTGAAAGATCGAGGCGTATTCGCTGGCGATCACGCCGCCGCCAAGCACCACCAGACTTTTGGGCAGGTAAAGCATGGATAGAATCGAGTCACTGTCGAAAATATGCTCATGGTCGACGGGAATGTTATCCGGTTTTCTTGGGTAGGAGCCGCTGGCAATTACGATGTCATTGGCGCTTAACAGCAGGGGCTCTCCCCGGACTCTGTCCACCTGAAGTTGAGTGGGATTGAGAAATTTGGCGCGTCCGTGAATCCGGTCGATGTGATTGCGCTCGATTTGCTGACGCATATATTCATCGTGTGATTTCAATACCTGATCCAGACGATCAATCAGGGTGGCCAGCTCGGTGGCTTCATCCAGTTCAAACTCGGCCAGCGCTGCCGTATGTCGCATGCGCTGAACCCGCAGTGCATTTTCGCGCAGGGTTTTGGAAGGGATGGTGCCGCGGTGAACGCAGGCGCCTCCGAGCATTCTGTCACGCTCGATCAGGGCGACCTTGCGCCCGGCTTTGGCCGCTTGAACCGAGGCCTTTTGGCCGGCAGGGCCGCTGCCGATGACAATGAGGTCGTAGTGCTTGATGTTACTGCTGCTTGCCTTGCTGTCGCTCATCAACCGGTCATCGCCTCCATGCTGCTGATGATATCCCCCTGTTTATCCAACAGTGCTTCCACTTCGTCCGGGTAGAGATTGAGGTCGCCGAGTACCTCGCGATCGAGCAACTCCTGCTGGCTCAATGTTTCAGGTTTCAGTGTCACGGTAGCGAAGTCCGCCGCGGCATTGATGATGGCCGTTTGTTCCATGGCATGGGGGGCGTCGTTGTAACGGTAAAAATACTGCAGGGATTCACAGATGATCATCGGCATTTCCCACTTTTTCAATACGCAGCTGCCCACCTCCATGTGCAGGTAATCTTCAATGGCATAGAGCTCGTCGCTACTGATGGTCAGCTGCAACCTTGAGCAGGAATCCAATGCAGTCTGAATCAATACGGGACGACCAATGCTGTGTAACAGGCCGCAGAGAAAGGTGGCTTCTACATTCAGGCGACAGCTGCGTGCTATCTCTTTGCTCCACAGGGCGGTTGCCAGAGCGTGTTGCCAGATGTATTCGATGTGCGACTCGTGCCCGGGGGTATTGAACATTTTGGTGCTGACGGATGCCGCGACGGCTATGTCGCAAATCAGGTTCATCCCCAGCCGGGTAATGGCCTGCTGCAGAGACACCAGGCTGGCGCTGGGGGTGTAGGCCGCCGAATTGGCAATGCGCATGACGTGTGCGGCAAGGGAGGGGTCACTCTGGATCAATTGAGACAGCTGGATGGCATCGGATTCAGGATCCTGTGACAGGGTGACCGCCTTGTTGGCAACTTCCGGTAGCAGGGGAACCTGAATGTCTTCCTTATCCATGCGACTTTCTATGTCGGCGATTAATTTTTGAGCAGCGTCTGACAGTGATGGGGATTCACCGGGCATACGGTCAGTTCCTAGTAAATGAAGGTGGGGCAAAGTCATTGCCGTATTCTTTCAGTGAGTGTAGACCAAAAGGTCATTGGCGTACGCATTTGTTCAGAGTTTTGTGAGCCCGAGCACTGTTATAAGCGGAATACTCCGACTACACTGTCAACAGGAGTGAACCTCTCGTCGTAAACTAACGGTGATGAGTGGTGAGATAAGGTGTCAGTGAAGACACCAGAAACAACATTGGAGGTAACTGTGGAAGACCTTGCCACAGACAATAAGGATTTGGTCTGGGATCTCGAGTCGTTTAATCAGCGGCAAAGGGCCATTGACTATGTTATGGGTTTTGAAAACAAGCTCTGTGTTTATTCCGATTCTGTTGAGCAGCTCTATACCAATTACAATATTTTCTTCCCCAAGGAAGAGCAGCGCCGTTTGGTCATATTACCTAACCCCTATGCCCATCACGATGTGTTTCAGGGATTGCCTGAAGATGCGGTGTTTGCTACGGGTTTGAATATCATTCCCGGTGAAACTGTGGGCAAGAAGGGACTCTATCTGACCATTCCATTCCGCTCTGGAAAAAATCGTTACCGCGCTGTTCCCCTGCAAATGGGGTTGGAAGTCATTAACCGCCAGCGTCCGGAAAACAAGCCTCTGCTTCCTGTGCTAAAGAAAGGCGATTTGCGCGAACTGGATTCCAAAACTCCCTGCCTGCACCTGCATTGTCTGGATCTCGACAAGATGGAAGATCTGTCGGCCATGGAGCGCAATGGCATCAGAAAAGTCATCATGGAGCGTCTCAGCGATATCAGTTAAACCACTGGCTCCTGAGTCTTTGTATTTTTGTTTTGATTTCCTGTCAGGCAGTTTGTCCACAGCGGGCTAAAACGGGTTAGACTTCACGACTCCAATAATAAAAATACGGGAGTCCCGGTGGATAGCCAGCTGCTTCTCTTTCTTGTTGTGCTCTACGGAGCGCTGTTGTTTGGCATTGCCTGGTTGGCTGAACGCTATTCCTATCGAATGCAACAACGCTGGTGGCGACCTCTGATCTATACGCTGGCCATTGGCGTTTACTGTAGTTCCTGGACTTTCCTGGGGGCGGTGGGAACCGCAGTGGAAAGTGGCTGGCACTACGCCAGCATTTATGTGGGTCCGATTTTACTGGTGATCTTCGGTTGGCCTTTTATCCGGCGTCTGCTGGTGATCAGCTCCCGCAACAAAGTGACCTCCATCGCCGATTTTATTGGTTCACGTTACGGTAAAAATCAACGGCTGGCTGCGATTGTGACTTTGGTGGTGGTGGTGGGAACCCTGCCATACATTGCTTTGCAGCTGCGCGGGGTGGGGATAGCCTGGGAAACCATTGATTGGCACGATGAAGGCAGCCCCGGTTTTGATGCCATTTCCAGTCTGATTACCGCCATGGCGATGGCTTGGTTTGCCATTTTATTTGGTACCCGAATCATCGATGGCCCGGAGCGTTTGCGGGGCATGATTACCGCTGTTGCGGCGGAATCCGTGGTCAAGGTTGTCGCCTTTATTGTGGTGGGGATGCTCGCGGTCAGTCTGCTATTTCAGAACGATATGGAGGTGTCCAAGCTGGCACCCAATTTTTCTCTGTCGCAATTGACCAGTCCGCTGTTTCTGACACAAACTTTTTTGGCAGCTGCTGCCATTATCTGTTTGCCCAGGCAGTTTCACGTGATGGTGGTGGAGTACCAGCATCGCAGTGATCTGCGCTATACCCGGTGGTTGCTGCCACTGTATCTGGCCATTTTCGCCGTTGTGGTTATTCCGGTGGCTCAGGCCGGTACTCAGTTGTTTGGCGGCTCCGGTATTTCGTCCGACAGCTACATTTTGACTCTGCCCCAGTGGATAGGCTCAGAATCGATTCTGGCTCTGACATTTATTGGTGCTCTGTCTGCCGCGACCGGGATGGCCGTGGTGGCAACCATTGCCCTGTCCATCATGATCTCCAACGAATTGATTGTGCCCGTGTGGTTGCGCCTGACATCACGGCGCGGTCGCTCCGCGGCTGATCTGGGAACGTCGCTGCGGCTGATTCGACGCCTGTCCATTGTTGCGGTGTTGCTTATGGGCTGGGGGCTGGAGCGGATGATGGCCAATGTGGCGGCGCTGTCGTCCATGGGGTTGATCTCATTTGCCGCCGCTGCTCAGCTGGTGCCGGCAGTACTGGCCGCGCTTTACTGGCGTAAGGGCCACTCCAGAGGGGTGATCGGTGGGCTGATTACAGGGATGCTGGTGTGGTTTTACTGTTTGTTAATGCCAGCGATTTTAACCGCTTCCCATCCATTGGTGTCACAGGGTCCCTGGGGGATTGGCTGGCTGTCTCCGTACAATCTGTTGGGGTTGGGCTGGTTGGATTCTCTGAGTCACGGCGTCCTTTGGAGTCTGTTATTAAATTCTCTGGTTTTTGTTGGCCTGTCCCGGATCTCCCGGTTCAGCTCTCTGGATTTAAGACAGGCCGCGGCTTTTACCCGCTTGCGCTGGCATATCCGTCGTCAGCGCTTGGATATGGAGCCCTCCGGTATTGAGGTGCGCCAGTTACAGGCCTTGGTGGAGCCCTTGTTCGGAGTGGAGCGAACCCGCGAAATCTGGCAGGAGTTTGAACAGGTCATAGGTCACCGCTTGCTGCCCCACGATCAGACCCCCAAGTTTGCAGTACAGGCCACAGAAAGTGATCTGGCCGCCATCATTGGCGCGGTATCGGCCCATAAGGCAATGCAGCTGTTGCTGACCCAACAGCCGTTGCAGTTGCAGGATTTTGTCAATCTGGTGGGGGGCAGCTCGCGCCAATTGCAATTCAGTCAGACGCTGTTGCAGACAACGCTGGAAACCATTCCGCAGGGCATCAGCGTTGTTGATAAAGATCTGAAGTTGGTTGCCTGGAATCAACAGTATCAAAGCCTGTTCAGTTTTCCTCAGCGTTTGCTTTACGTTGGTTGTGATATTGAAAAAATTTATTACTTCAATGCCGAACGTGGTTATCTGGCACTTGATGATGATGATGTGGATGCCGCGGTCAAACGGCGTCTGGCGCAGCTGAAAACCGGGCAATCTCATCGCTTTGAACGGGTGCTGCCCACTGGTGAGGTTCTGGAAATTCGAGGCACCCCGCTGGCCAATGGTGGCTATGTGACCACCTACACCGATGTTACCGATTACCATGAGATGGTTGGGCAGCTGGAGGCAACCAAGGCGTCGCTGGAGGACAGGGTGACGTCGCGCACCAAAGAGTTACGTCAGGCCAACTTGTCCCTGCAGCGAGAGAATGAGTTGCGTGGTCGCATTGAGGAGGAGTTGCAGGAAGCCCACGCCAGCAAGAGTCGTTTTCTGGCAGCGGCCAGTCATGATTTATTGCAGCCCATCAATGCGGCGCGGCTGTTTGTGACATCACTCAGCTCAAAAATTCACGACTCCCACGAAGAGGCGCTGATGCCAGACGTGGGCCATCTGGATTCGGCGTTGGCATCGGCCGAACATCTGATCAGCTCACTGCGGGAGATTTCCAGACTGGGATCAGGGAAGGAGCGCGCCAAGCGCGAGCACTTTTCTCTTAACAGTTTCCTGCACCCCCTGGCTCAGGAGGCAAACGCTCTGTCACTGAAGCAGGACTTGCAGTTTGACTGGGTCAACAGCAGTGTCTGGGTTTATTCGGACCCGCATCTGTTGCGGCGAGTGATTCAAAACTTTATTTCCAATGCTCTGCGCTACACCAAAGAGGGCAAGGTTCTGCTCGGCTGCCGGCGCAAGAGTGGCCATGTGGTGATCGAGGTCTGGGATACCGGGCCCGGTATCGCCGAGGAAGATTTGCAGCGCATTTTTGAAGAGTTTGAACGGTTGCCCGGTACTGTGGCGTCTCAGGGGCTGGGATTGGGCTTGTCGATTGCCCAGAGGATAGCTCAGCTGTTGGGGCATCCTATCAGTGTCGAATCGAAACAGGGCGTGGGGTCGGTATTTCGCATTGTGGTGCCTCTGGGTGAAGAGCAACAGCGGCAGCAAAAACCCAAGCGCATGGCGGATCCACATCTCAATGGCTTGCAGGTTCTGTGTATCGATAATGAGCCGGCCATTGTGGCCGGGATGCAGTCGTTGCTGGAGCAGTGGGGGTGTGACGTGGTCACCGCCTCGGATCTGCGGCAGGCGCTCAGCAACTGGAGTCATCAGCAACCGCCTCAGTTGATTCTGGCCGATTACCATCTCGACGAAGAAACCGGCATCGATGTTATTGAGGCGTTGTCGTACCACTGGAATCAGAAATTGCCGGGTATTGTGATCAGTGCCGATAACAGTGATGCGGTACTGGAGCATGTGCAGCAGGCGGGATTGCTGTATTTGTCCAAGCCGGTTCAGCCCGCTGGCCTGCGCACTTTTATGCGCCGTGCCCTGAGGCAGGGTAAGGCCTCCTAGCGATGCAGATTAGCGGTTGTAGTGAACGGGCACTTCCAGAGTGTCCTTCACTTCTTCCATCACCACATAACTGGTGCAGTCTTTAACCCCTGGCAACGTCAGTAGGGTCTCGCCATAAAATTTTCGGTAGGACGTCATGTCCGCAACCCGGGCTTTCAGTAAGTAATCAAACGTCCCCGACACCAGATAGCATTCCTGTATTTCCGGCAGGGCTTCAGCCGCCTTGCTGAAGGCTTCAAAGTTATCCTGAGAGTTGCGTGACAGGGTGACCTGTACAAATACCACCAGACCGGCCTTGAGGTAGTGGGGGTTGATCAGGGCGGTGTAGCCGCGAATAACGCCTTCGCGTTCCAATCGCTTTATGCGCTCGACACAGGGTGTCGCACTGAGGCCCACGGTGCGTGACAATTCGGCAAAGCTGATTCTGCCGTTTTTTTGCAGGGTGCGGAGAATGTTGCGGTCAATACTATCGAGCTGTTCCATGGGAATTCACTACCGGCAGATAACTTTCTGAATCTTTTTTGGTTGAAACAACCAGATACTACCAAAAATACTGTGAAAAACACTGCTTTTTGCTGTCTAAGATAGACGAACTTCTTTTTGAAGCGATGTGAAGCAGTTGATCTAATTATTATAAGGAGTTTCGAAATGTTGATAGGTGTTCCCAAAGAAATCAAAAACAACGAGTTCAGAATCGGTCTGACTCCGGCGGGTGTCAAAGAGCTGGCAGCCCACGGTCATCAGGTGATGGTGGAAAATAATGGCGGTGCTGCCATTGGTTTTGATAACGACCAGTACCTTGCAGCCGGCGCCCAGATTATTGATACAGCAGAGGAAATCTTTGGTCGCGCAGATATGATCATCAAGGTCAAAGAGCCCCAGCCTGAAGAGTGTAAAATGCTGCGCGAAGGGCAGTTGCTGTTTACCTATTTACATCTGGCTCCCGATCCACTGCAAACCGAATTGCTGGTTAAATCTGGCGCTACCTGCATTGCTTACGAAACGGTAACGGATAACCTCGGTACCTTGCCATTGCTGGCGCCCATGTCGGAGGTGGCTGGGCGTATGTCGATTCAGGCCGGTGCCCATCATCTGGAGAAATCCCAGGGTGGGTTGGGTTGCCTGCTTGGTGGTGTGCCTGGTGTAGCGCCTGCCAAAGTGTTGATCATTGGCGGTGGCGTAGTCGGTACACAGGCTGCGCGAATGGCGGTTGGCTTGGGCGCGGATGTGACGATTCTGGATCGCTCCCTGCCGCGTCTGCGCGAGCTGGATGTCGAGTTTGATGGTCGTGTCAACGCCATTTTCTCCACCACCGATGTGATTGAGCAACATGCGCTCGAAGCCGATTTGGTGGTTGGTGCGGTCTTGGTGCCAGGCGCAGCCGCCCCCAAGCTGCTGACCCGGGACATTATCAGTCGCATGAAGCAGGGTGCGGTCGTGGTGGATGTGGCCATTGATCAGGGTGGCTGTTTCGAAACTTCACGGGCCACCACCCATCAAGAGCCTACCTATGAAGTGGATGGTGTCATTCACTACTGTGTGGCCAATATGCCCGGTGGTGTCGCTCGCACCTCTACTATGGCATTGGTTAATGCAACCCTGCCGTTCGCTCTGCAGTTGGCGAATAAGGGCACTGAGGCTCTACTGGCGGATCAACATTTGCTCAATGGTTTGAATGTTCACCGCGGTATGGTCACTTACCAGGCGGTTGCTGATGTGCTGGGTTATCCGTATGTGGAAGCAACCGAAGCTTTGCGTGTTGTTGATGCGGATTGTGCGGCTTGATGTCGGGTAATTAATTTATTTTTTTGATTAGCTTTGAAGTGAGGTTTCGCCCTGCTGGGCGACTTCATTTCTTTTACTTGTGTAAAAGAAACCGAAGCAAAGAAAAGCACACCCCGGTTCGTTGGCCTTCGGCTCCCCTCACTGTGAGCTGATCTCACGGGTCGGTGTAACGCGCGTCCCTGCGCGGTACACCTAAATCGCACATCCCTGTGCGATTTACCCTAATCTCAGCTCGTCGTTCGGCAACTCACAGGGGCCCAGGGTGCCACTGTCGAATTTGGCACACCGAATCCCCTTCAGCGCGGCTGAGAGAATTGAATTTTTCTGGGGTTAAAAGTGCAGGGATGCACTTTTAAGGTTCAAGCGCCAGGACGGCGCATTGAACCGGCCCTGGAAAAATTGAATTCTCGAAGGAACCCGAAGGGCCGTGCGCAGGGGCGGTTTTAGATTGTTAAGACCTTTGGGCGCCCAAAGGTCTTGACTCGCCCATAAGGGCGAAACCGATACGAAAAAGAAAACTAATCACCCTGAGTCTTGCGAAACTCATCCAGTGTCACCCCGGGATTCACCGCCAATTGACTTAGCGCCACAGCTGCCTGAGTCCGTGAGTGAACACCCAGCTTACGAAAAATCTCTGTCATATGCGCCTTAATGGTGGTCTCTGTGACATTCAGCTCATAGGCAATCTGCTTATTCAATAAGCCCTGACTGACCATGGTGGCCACCCGAAATTGCTGGGGGGTCAGATTGGCCAGCGCATCCGCCACGTTCAGTTCTTCTTCGCTGACCACCGTTTCCGGGGTACCTTCCGGCAACCAGATACCACCCTCCAGAACCGTATGCAATGCCTCGCTCATGGTTTCGACCGGAGCGCTTTTGGGCAGGTAGCCACTGGCGCCATGGTCAATGGCGCGGCGCATGATCTCTGGTTCTTCATGACCTGAGACGATCATCACCGGAATGCTGGGGTATTGAGCCACCAGAAAAACAAGGGCGCTGAAACCCTCTGCGCCGGGCATGTGCAAATCGAGCAGGATCAAATGAATGTCGTCGGTGGATTCCAGTTTTTTCTGCAGTGAGGAAAAGTCTTCTGCTTCTACCAGACAGGGCTGGTCAAACTGACTTTCCAGAGTCCCCTTGAGAGCCATACGGAACAGGGGGTGGTCGTCCGCGATAATGATAGTGGGGCTCAAGGCCATTGGGTCTCTCCGTTGATAGCGGCTTTGGCAATGGGTTGCCGCCGAATAATTTATTATTTTAGATGGTCTAAACATAGCGCTATTTTAGGTTTTAAATCAAGCCAGTGAGTCGCAGAATGACCTCTGTTTGGTCGGGTTTATTGACCTGTTTCCAGTATGCAGACAGGCAAAAAAAAGGGCCTGAACAGCAGACCCTAAGCAATCCCAAGGGGGGATTTGACTGTCGCCCTAACGGGCTCTTCATCGAGAAGCCATTAGCGGATTTAATCGAAAAGCCATTAGCGGATTTTACTAAGAAGCCATTAGCGGATTTTCAGTGGATAGTAATTTCTCCATTTTGTATCTGAATGGTTTTATTGTTCAGCAGCGCCCGGTAAATCTGATGGTTCTGGGCGGCAGGTCCACAGGTTTGCCTGTCACAGCGGCTTTCGGCTTCGCAAAAATCACTTTGCGCTGAAGCCAGTTCGTAAAAATCAATATCCCGTGCGTGAGCTGTGTCCGGATCAAGGTCAAGCACAATTACGTGATGGACGTGGTTGGTCTTTTCCAGCTGGTTGCATGCTTTATCGATCTGATCCTTGAAATTGTTCTTACCATTGTCATCGCTGTTGGCGGTTATAACGATCAGGGACTGCTGTTGTTCTATGTGGTTGGCCAGCTCGTTTGCGGATAAATTCTTGTCCGGTGTGCTGTGGATCGCTCCGATACGAGTGCAGGCCAGCATGGCGATTACGATTTCCGGAACCGCAGGCATAAACAATGTAATTGCATCCCCGGAGTTTACCCCGAGTGCTTTTAAGCCATTGGCCAGACGATTCATTTCATCACTTAACTCACCATAAGTAATGGTTCGTTGTTCGTCATCGTTTTCAGATTGCCAGACAATGGCAGCCTTTTGGGCGTTGGTTTGGGCATGACGACCCAGGCAGTGTTCAGTGACGTTGTCTGCGCCATCGCTTGCCTGCACCATGTACCGCTCCATTCATTAATCATTTTGATGATGGAAATTCTTATTAGAAGTGCGGTCTTTTGCCATTAGACAATGGTCTATCGGTGCCTGAATTAGAAAGCAGGATTTCTGTAATGGTTAACAGATAGTGAAAAAGTTTCTTAGACCTTGGTCGTAATTAGACCAACGACTAATACCTCGGTTTGCCCCACCTGAGTATTACTGTTAGTGCGAAATAAAAAGCATTGGGCTGTTGTTTTTGTCCTCTACAACTAACTGACTCTGGAGAGCTGGGGAATAATATGAAAATACAAATAATGAAAAAACCTTTAGTCGCCGCCGTTGCAGCTTGTGCGTTGGGTGCTGCTGCATTGCCTGCTGTTGCAGCGGATGATGCGGTATTAAAGCGCATGGAAATGCTGGAGCAGGAGCTTAAGGCTCTGAAGGAATCGCTGCAGAAAAAAGAAGAAGTGCAGTTGAAAAAGGGTGTCGAGCTGAAAAAGGGGACCCGTTTTCAGTATGGCGGTTATATCAAGATGGATATGACATCTACGGATACCACCGAGATTCCTCACTACTTTCATCCGAACAGTATTGGCATCGAGGATGAAGCATCAGGCGAGCGTGAATTTGGCACATCCGCCAAGCAATCTCGCTTCTGGCTGAAAGGTAATCATGAAACTTCTGCTGGTGATATCGTGAGTTACATTGAGATGGACTTTACTGGTGGTGATGATCAGGAGAGACTGACCAATAATAATGCCAGTCGACTGCGTCATGCATTCCTGAAATGGAATTATTCTGAAGACTCTTCGCTGCTGGCCGGTCAATTCTGGTCAACATTTATGAATACCGGAGCCTATCCGGAAACTCTGGATTGGGTTGGCCCAACCAGTGGTATCGTGTTTATCCGTCAGCAGCAGTTGCGCTGGACTACTAAGATGGGCGGTGGCTCATTTATGTTAGCGGCTGAAAATCCTTTCTCCTATGTTGATGGCGATCTTGACGATACGACCGATACACCGGATTTGGTTGTTCGCTAAGATGGCAAATGGGGTAACTTGAGTTATGCCCTTGCAGCTATGTCTCGTAAGGTGGATTTTACTACCGATAACGATCCTGGTGCTGACAAAGACTACGATGATGAGACTGAAAACCTGACTGCGTTTAGTGTTTCCGGTAAATATGCATTTGAAAACGGTAACGACCTGAAGTTTATGTACACCACAGGGAACCCCGGTCGCTATCTGGCTTTGGGTACATGGGAAGATGCCTATGTAGACGGCTCTGACCTTAAGGCATTGGATGTGGATGGCTGGTATATCGCTTATAAGCATAAGTGGAACAGCAAATGGCGCTCCAACTTTGTCTATGCGGCATCTGAAGCAGACAATCCTCTGGATGGTGATTCTACAGAGTCTATCTATAACGCCAATATCAATCTGATTTATTCTCCAACTCCAAAAATGTCTCTGGGTGCTGAGTACGTTACTGGCGAGAAAGAATTGAAAAATGGCGATGATGGCGATGCCACTCGTGTTCAATTTACTGCCAAGTACGCTTGGTAAGTTAATTGCCCAACTAGACCAACGTCCAATATTAACCGGCGTTGGTCTACGTAAAACTAAAGATGTAATCATAACAACTATTACATGAGGAATTGCATTATGGCTTTTAAATCTGAAGCTGATGCGCAGGCATACTGGAAGGAGAATCTCAGCTTGATGGTCAAGCTGATGGTGATCTGGTTTGTAGTGTCTTTTGGCTGCGGCATCTTGTTGGTCGATGTGTTGAATACCATCCAGTTGGGTGGCTACAAGTTGGGCTTCTGGTTTGCTCAGCAGGGTTCTATTTACACTTTTGTGGGTTTGATTTTTTACTACACAAAGAAAATGGGTGAGCTTGACCGTAAATACGGCGTAGACGACGAATAAGGAGTAGATCATGGATCTCAAGACAATGACCTACATCGTCGTAGGTTTAACTTTCGCACTGTATCTGGGTATCGCTTTCTGGGCGCGCGCTGGATCAACCAAAGAGTTCTACGTTGCTGGCGGTGGTGTAAACCCTGTTGCTAACGGTATGGCGACTGCAGCGGACTGGATGTCTGCGGCATCTTTTATCTCCATGGCGGGTTTGATTGCCTTCCTGGGTTACGGTGGTTCTGTATTCCTGATGGGCTGGACCGGTGGTTATGTAATCCTGGCGATGTTGCTGGCTCCTTACCTGCGTAAGCACGGTAAGTTCACTGTTCCCGAGTTTATCGGTGATCGCTTCTACTCCCGCGGCGCTCGTATCGTAGCGGTTGTGTGCCTGATTATCTGTTCTGTTACTTACGTAATCGGTCAGATGAAAGGTGTGGGTGTTGCTTTCTCCCGCTTCCTGGAAGTGAGCTATGAGGCCGGCCTGCTGGTAGGTATGGTTATCGTATTCTTCTACGCCGTAATGGGTGGTATGAAGGGTATTACCT
>NZ_BAABNJ010000007.1:0-258589 GCF_040362265.1 Candidatus Pelagadaptatus aseana | reverse complement strand
TCACGTGCAGGTGTGCCGGGTTCTGTCGCGAGCAGAGCTCGATCCGCTGTTTTTGATGGGTCGGGGCTTATCGACCAATCCCATTTTTCTTCCGTTCAGACACCTCCATGCCGCTTGAAATATCGTTAATGTTGGCGGAAATTCATCAACAGATGTTGGGACCACGGATTGGTTGGTTATGAAGTTTTTGTGTTTGTTGCTGCTGTTGCTGGGGCTGTCAGGGACGTTGCGAGCGGATGATCTGGAGCAGGTCACCATGCAGTTGCGCTGGCATCATCAGTTTCAGTTTGCGGGTTACTATGCGGCCAAACAGCAGGGTTTTTATCGCGAGGCGGGTTTTGATGTAACCATTGTCGCCGGTGCTCCCGACCGGCAACCGGTTTCCGAGGTGTTGTCCGGGCGTGCAGATTTTGCCGAGGGCAACGGTGAGGTGTTACTGGAGCGCCTTAAAGGGCAGCCTCTGGTGGCTTTGGCGGCTGTCTACCAGCATTCGCCTTCGGTATTACTCACCTTGAAAGATTCCGCCATCAATCACCCGGTGTTGCTCAAAGATAAAAATGTGATGCTGGTTAAGGGCGGGGCCGACGCAGATTTTCATGCGATGTTTCGGGCGGTGGGGCTTGAAGCGGATCAAATTCGCTTGATCGACAGTTCTTACGATCTCACGGATCTTGTCGATGGTCGGGTGGATGCATTCAACTCCTATTTGTCCAATGAGCCCTATTTTCTCGAGCGCCAGGGCGTGGCGTTTAACGTGCTCAATCCCCGTGATTACGGTGTCGATTTCTACAGCGATATTCTGTTTACCACCGAGCAGGCGGCAAGGGAAAACCCCAATCGGGTCGAGAGGTTTCGACAGGCTTCGCTCAAGGGTTGGCAGTATGCGCTGAATCATCCCGAAGAGATTATTCATCTGATCAAGAATGAATATCAGTCGTCCAAGTCACTGAATCATTTGCGCTATGAGGCCAATGTGGTGCGCAGCCTGATTCAATCGGATCTGGTGCCGTTGGGGCACATGCATGATCAGCGCTTTCTGGCCATGGCTGAGGTGTTTCAGCAGCAGGGTATGATCAGTGATACCCTGCGTCTCGATGGCTTTATGTTCCGCTTGCCGGTGATTGTTAATGAACGCTTGCGATTGGGGTTGGTGGTTTTGGCTGCCGTGGCATTGATTGCGGTTGCCGTGGCTCTGGTTGTTTTGCATTTGAATCGCAAGTTGGTCAGAGAGGTGCATCGCCGCAAAGAGGCCGAAGAACAAATGCGTATGCTGGCCGATACCGATGCCCTGACGGGTTTGGCGAATCGCCGGGCGTTTATGAATGCCCTTGATGTCGAGGTTTCCAAGGCCCGGCGCTATGGGGATGTTTTTTCCCTGGTGATGGTGGATTTGGATCACTTTAAACGCGTTAATGACAGATACGGGCATCTGGTGGGCGATGATGTGTTGCAGCATCTTGCCGGGTTGATGCAGCGTACCCGGCGCGAGAGTGATTTTGTGGCTCGCTTTGGTGGTGAGGAGTTTGTGTTGTTGTTGCCGCGGACGGCAGAGCAAGAGGCGCGTAATCTTGCCGAGCGGCTGCGGCGCCTGATCAGTGAGAGAAACTTTGAGTTGCCTTCAGGTGAATCCATCGATGTAACGGCGTCGTTTGGTATTGTGGAGTGGTCAGAACAGATTGATGGCCGCGAATTTCACTGTGTCGATACGGTGTTATATCAGGCAAAGGCTGGCGGCCGTAATTGTGTGGTGGTCTGGTCCGAGGAGTAAAAAGGGTTACTCCGGCTCTTCCTGCTTTTCTTTTTCCAGCTGATAGAGGCTCTCCAGCGGTATTTTTCGCTTGAGGCTGGTTTCTATCAGGTGCAGGTAGCGGGGGAAGTGTTTGTTGCTCTGCTTCATGCCCTGACAGGTTTCCAGTCGCATGGCGATGACGTCTTTGGCGTGCTGGTCTTCCGGTTCCTGTTTTAATTTTTCCAGTGCTGTCTGGGCAATGTTCAGATGCAGGCCAATGTAGCGCGGGAACAGGTTGCTGGCGCGAATAAAGGTTTCAATGGATTCGTCAAAGTGGCCTTCATCAAATAATCCAATGCCTTTTTTGTTGATGTCCGCGGCCAGCTTGCGGCCTTGCTTGCTGATGGGCTCTTCGCCAAGGCGGTCCACCCGGTCGGAAATATCTGAATCGTCGGGGTTGGCCTGGGCGGTTTTGACCAGTATTTCCGTGGCCAGCGGTTCTTCTTCATTTTTGATCAGGGTTTGTGCCAGTTCAATTTCAGCATAGGCTGAACTGCTGCCGTGTTCGTAGAGATCCATGGCCTGTTCGAGAAACTTTTGGGCTTCGTCGACCTTGCCCTGGCTCAGCAGCAGTCGCGCGCGGCTGGCGGCCGTTTGCATTTTGATGGCCGGGTCGCCCGGGTGTTTCTTCTCGACCCGGCGCAGGTACATTTCCGAGTTTTGAATATTTTTGGCGCGCTCGTTGGCGTTGTCTGCCGGGGCCTCCATCAGGCCGTCGATAACGTCGTAGTAGTCCTGGGGTGAATAGCGGCAGGAGTGCTCGCCGACCTTAAGGGCTGCGCGATGGGCGCGCAGACTGAGTTTCAGGTTGTTGTTCTTATGGGCCAGATTGGCCAGGTGACGTTGTCTGACGACGGATTTGGGGGAGATGCGCGCGGCATCCTCCATGGCGTGTTGGGCTTTGTCCAGTTCGCCATTTTTTTCGTACAGGGCAGACAGCATGTCGTGGGCTTCGACAAAGCGCTCGTCATGGCTGATCACCTCTTTGAGTGTGCTCTCGGCGCCGGGGTATTTGTTCTGCTCAAGCAGAGCGCGTCCCAGTCCGAGTTTTACCCAGACCTGCTCACGCTCTTTCATGCATTCGCGGTAAAAGCTTTCAGCGGCCTCAAACAGCCCCATTTCCAGCAGCAGTTCGCCCTTGGTTTTCAGATAGCTGCCCTGATACTTTTCCTGGTTGTCGATTTTCTGTTGGCAGATCTCCAGTGCCTGACTGTGGTTCTGGTTGTCGATGGCGCGCTTGATTGGCAACAGGTCTTCATGGCGCAGGATAAAGCGTGTCAGCCGTTTTTGCAGCAGTGACTGGGTAACGGGTTTGCTCAGGTAGTCATCGGGCTGGAATTCCAGGGCGCCGAGTACCATATCCCGAGCCCGCTCGGCGGTGACCATGATGAACATACTGCTGTTGCGCAGCAGTTTGCGATAGCGCAGCTCTTCCAGAACCTGCTGGCCGTCCTGCCCTTCGCCCAGATTGTAATCGCACAGAAGCAGGTCGTAGGAGCGTCTCTCGCAGAGCTCTATGGCTTGTTCGCTGGTGGCGGCGGTGTCGACAGTTTCGATGCCAAAGGCAATCATCATCTCTTTCAGGCTGGTCCGGATCGTGGGTTGGTCATCAACGATCAGGCAGGACTTGTCGTGATAGAGTTTAATGATGTCGATATGTTTCATTGGGGTTGGTTGCGTGCTCGTTATGGCGTTAGCTTGAATGGCTTGTGGCTGCGATCAAAGGTTCTTTAGTATACGCGTTAGAACTTGCTGGTGTCGCTAAACCCTTCGCCGGTTTTTGATGGGCGGTCGCGACCGGGGGTTGAATATTGGTCAGATTGAGTTATTCTGAGCTCCGCTTCGGTTTCATGGCCTGAAAGTTATCGGTCTGCCGCAGCGTTTCTTTTGCGATTTTCTGGTCGTCTTATAATTTATTTCTCTATCTGCAATCCTTTTGCTTTCCGAAAAAATATCAAACTTAAGAAGTTACTTTAAGTTTGCTCTCTATTGCTTTGATTTTGTTGTTCTTTATATTTATTTACTTTTCCTTTTTTACTTGATGTCGACCCGTTTGCTGCAGATCGCTGCCAGATGTCGCTTTTTTCCCCGGAATTGTCCTTGACTTTGCATTGTGCAGATTTATAGTGGCGGTGTGGGAAAAAGTGGATATATGTGGGTAATAGTGGGATTTTTAATCACGTACAGCTGCGCAATTCGGGGGAAAGGTGCACTTACTAGGTAGTCATTCAATCAGCATGGACGCCAAAGGGCGTATGGCGATACCGGCGCGCATTCGCGAAACGCTGGCGGATGCCTGTGCGGGAAAGATTGTGATTACTGTGAATCCCGATACCCAAGGGGGAGAGCGATGTTTGTGGGTATATCCAGAGCCTGAGTGGCAGGAAATTCTGCCCAAGATTCAGGCTCTTCCCACCTTTAATAAAAAGGCTCAGCGCACTCAGCGTTTGCTGATGGGGCATGCCACACCATTGGAGATGGATGGTAATGGCCGGGTGCTGGTGCCACCGACGCTGCGCGAATACGCGGGGCTGGATAAAAAATTGATGTTGATTGGTCAGGGTAACAAGCTGGAGCTGTGGAGTGAGACACGCTGGGCGGCCTGGCTGGACGAGGCGGATGACGATGATGAAATGCCCGCCGAAATGCTGTCGCTGTCGCTGTAAGAGTGAACGCCATGAGTGATAAACACGTTACGGTCCTGTTGCAAGAGGCCGTGGATGCGCTGGTTGTGGATGAGAGCGGCTTTTACGTTGATGGCACGTTTGGGCGCGGCGGTCACAGTCGGCTGGTGCTCGAGGGGTTGAGTGAGCGAGGTCGGTTGCTGGGTATCGATAAGGATCCCAGAGCCATTGAGGCTGGCCTGCAATTAAATAAAGACGATGGGCGCTTTGATATTGAGCATGGCTCTTTTGCTCAGTTGCAACAATTTATTGATGGTCGAGATCTGATCGGTGCCGTGGATGGTGTTCTGGTGGATCTCGGGGTGTCGTCGCCACAGCTGGATGAGGCTGAGCGGGGCTTCAGTTTTTTGCAGGATGGTCCGCTGGATATGCGCATGAATACCGAAGCGGGTATCAGTGCGGCGGATTGGGTCAATAGTGCGGAAGAGGCGGATATTGCCCGGGTGCTGAAAGTCTACGGCGAGGAGCGTTTCGCTCGACGGATGGCGGCGGCCATTGTGTCTGCTCGTCAGGAGCAGCCGATAGAGAGAACGTTGCAGTTGGCCAATATCGTTGCCGAGGCCAACCCTGCCTGGGAGAAAGGCAAGCATCCGGCGACCCGGGCATTTCAGGCAATCCGGATTTTTATCAATGAAGAATTGGCTGATCTGGAAGCGTTTCTGGATCAGGCGCTGGAGGTTCTGAAACCGGGCGGTCGTTTGGTGGTGATCAGTTTTCACTCGCTGGAAGATCGCATGGTCAAGCGGTTTATTCGCCGGCATGAGCGAGGTCAGGTGTTGCCCAAAGGTGTGCCGGTGATGGAATCGCAACTGAATAAGCGGCTTAAGTCTGTCGGCAAGGCTGTAAAGGCCAGCGCTGATGAGGTGGCGGTCAATGTCCGGTCGCGCAGTGCCATTATGCGCGTGGCTGAAAAAATACAGTAGCGACAGTGGTGATGCTCAATAAGCGGGTTGTAGCTGTCGCGGTGTTGTGGGGGTTGGTTCTGGTGAGTGCGCTGGCGGTTGTGTCGGTCAGCCATAAATCCCGGAGCCGATTGGATCAACTGGAGGTTTTGCGGCGCGAGGCGGCGCAATTGCACGTCGATTGGGGTCGCTATCTGCTGGAGCAGAGTACCTGGTCGGCTTATGGGCGTATCGAGGCTGTGGCCTCTGAAAAATTGAATATGACGCTTCCTCAGGGGGAGCAATTGGTGATGGTTAAACCGTGAAAAATAACAAGGCAGCAGAGACTGTGACGGTACCACGCTGGCGTTTTGCGCTGGTGTTGGTGCTGCTGTGCGCGCTGGTTTTGTTGTTGTTGTGGCATGTTGCGCTGTTGCAAGTGGTGCCGGGCAAGGATCGCGGTTTTGAATTTCTGCAGGGGCAGGGCAATGCGCGTACGGTCCGTATTGAGGGTTTGGCAGCCCATCGCGGTGTGATCACCGATCGCAATGGCGAACCTCTGGCTGTCAGTACGCCGTTGCAGACATTGTGGCTCAATCCTCAGGAGTGGTCGGGCAGTGTGGCTGATTTGCAGGCTCTGGCCGGGCAGTTGGGGGTGGAGCGTGACTCGCTGGCAAATAAGATAGCGCAGTACGCCAGTCGCGAATTTATGTACCTCAAACGCAATATGGCGCCGGATCAGGCGCAGCAAATTCTCGCTCAGCGCTTGCCCGGGGTCTACGGTCGTCGCGAGTATCAGCGCTTCTATCCGGCGGGTGAGGTGGCAGCCCATGTGGTTGGCTTTACCAATATTGATGACAAGGGTCAGGAAGGGCTGGAGCTGGCCTTTGATGAGTGGCTGCAGGGGCAGGCCGGGTCCAAGCGTTTAATTAAGGATCTTAAGGGTCATGTGATCAAGGATGCCGGGTTGGTGCAGGCGCCCAAGCCCGGGCAGGACATACGGCTGAGCATCGATTTGCGCATGCAGTATGTGGCGCATCGGGAGCTGAAGCGAGCGGTGGCTGAGCATTCGGCTGCGGCCGGATCGGTGGTGTTGCTGGATGTGAAAACCGGCGAGGTGCTGGCCATGGCCAATCAGCCCGCCTATAACCCCAATGATCGGGCTCGCATCCGGGTGGCATCGTTGCGCAATCGTGCCATTACCGATCAGTTTGAGCCGGGCTCAACCATGAAGCCCTTGACGGTGATGGCAGCGCTGGAGACTGGTCGCTATCGCCCCGGAACGGTTATCGATACCAGTCCCGGTTACATTCATATTGATAACAAAACACTGCTCGACCCCATCAATTACGGCAAGATCGATCTGACCAAGGTGATTACCAAGTCCAGTCAGGTGGGTATCAGCAAGCTGGCGCTGGATCTTGAGTTGGACACGATTCGCGATATCTATTTCCGGATGGGGTTGGGGCAGGGTACCGCCATTGGTTTTCCCGGTGAACGCATTGGTGTGCTGCCCAATAAATCCCGCTGGACTCGAATTGAGCGGGCCAACTTTGCCTTTGGTTACGGCATGAGTGTCACGCCATTGCAGTTGGCGCAGGCCTATGCGGTGATCGCTAATCACGGTATGAGAAAACCGGTTTCACTGCTGCGCCACGATGAGCCAGTGCCCGGCGAGCGTGTGGTGTCTGCCCGGGTCAGTCGCCAGATTATCGATATGCTGAAAACCGTAGTATTGCCAGGTGGTACCGGCAAGCAGGCGCAAATTGCCAGTTATCCGGTAGCGGGTAAAACCGGTACGGCTCACAAGGTGACGGCTGAGGGCTATGCCGACGATCAGTACATCTCCATCTTTGCCGGCATGGCTCCGGCTGAAGCGCCAAGGGTGGTGGCGGTGGTTGTGGTGGATGACCCCAAGAGCGGCAAGTATTACGGCGGTGAAGTGGCCGCCCCGGTTTTCTCCCGGGTGGCGGAGTCTGCGCTGCGGCTGATGAATGTGCCGCCTCAGATCAGTGTGGCCGCCGCAACAGGGAGGCCCTGGACGTGATGGCCTATTCCGTTACAGAGCAGGTTACCTTGTCGCAATTGCTGCCTGACGTTGTTGCAGCGCAGTACGCCGATGTGGTGGTTGGACGCCTGTGTCTCGACAGTCGTGATCTGAGGTCTGGTGATTGCTTTGTGGCGCTGCCCGGTGCCCGGGTTGATGGGCGGGCGTTTATCGATGTCGCCATTGCCCAGGGTGCGACGCTTGTTTTAAGTGAATCAGATTCGACTGCGGTTGATTTTGAGACTCGTCAGGGATGTCTGATTGTGTCGGTGCCTGATCTGCGCGGTCAGCTAAGTGAGGTGGCGGGGCGCTATTTTAACCAGCCTTCTAAAGCAGTGACTCTGGTTGGTATTACCGGTACCAATGGTAAGACCAGTTGCAGTCAGTGGTTGGCGCAGCTGCTCGGCGGTCTCAATGATGCTGGTCGTGGGGCTGTGGCGAGTATCGGAACCCTGGGTTATGGCCGGGTGGGCGAGGAATTGAACTACACCGGCATGACGACACCCGATGCCATCCAGTTTCAGGAGATTCTGGGGGATTTTGTCGCGGCTGATGTCAAAGCGGTGGTGGCGGAGGTGTCCTCCCATTCACTGGTTTTGGGGCGCGTCAGTGCGCTGGAATTTGATGTGGCGGTGATGACCAACATCAGCCGCGATCACATGGATTTTCATGGTGATGAGGCCAGTTATGTGGCGGCAAAGTGTGAGCTGATGAAGTTTGCGTCGCTGAAGAAGGTCGTCCTCAATCGCGATGATGCCTATTTTGATGAGTTTGCCTCTGCCTGTCACAGCGACATCATTACGACGTCTCTGCTTGATCCGGCGGCAGATTTTTATGCCCGTGAGCTTGCTTATCACGCTCAGGGTATTACCGCGCAGTTGTGCACGCCTGAGGGGGAATTCCCGGTGCGGATCCCGCTGTGGGGGGATTTTAATTTGCATAATGTGCTGTCGGTAACTGCCGCGGCATACGCCTGTGGGTACGAAGTTGAAGACATCGTTGTTCGACTGGCCGATTTGCAGCCGGTCTCAGGCCGACTGGAGACCGTAACGGTTGCTTCGGATATTTCGGTGGTTGTGGATTTTGCTCACACCCCCGATGCCCTGAGTGCCGCCCTGAAGGCTCTGAGAAAGCACGCCAGTGGCAAAATCTGGTGTCTGTTCGGCTGTGGTGGTGACCGCGATCAGGGCAAGCGTCCGATGATGGCGGCATTGGCTGAAGCACTGGCAGATCAGGTGCTGGTGACCAGTGATAATCCCCGCTCGGAGGACCCTCTGGCGATTATAGAAGAGATTCGTCAGGGTTTTACGACCGAGCAGCGAGTGTCGGTTATGGTTGATCGTGCGCAGGCCATTGAAACGGTGATCACTCAGGCGGGGGCCGGGGATATTGTTTTGTTGGCCGGTAAGGGGCATGAAAACTATCAGATAGTTGGCGACAACAAGTTGCCGTTCAGTGATTTTGCCTGTGCCCGGTTGGCGCTGCGCAAGCGCATGGAGGCGCAACCATGATCAAGGCTCTCTCTCTGTCACAAGTTGCCGGGCCCATGGGTGCCCGGGTGATTGGTGATGACGCCAGTTTTACCCGGGTCAGTACCGATACCCGCACCATTCAGTCCGGCGATCTGTTTGTGGCGCTCAAGGGTGAGAATTTTGATGGCCATCGTTTTGTCGCCAGTGCCATTGCGCAGGGAGCTGTGGCCGCCGTGGTCAGCAATCCGGTGGAAGGGGTTGAGGCCCCGCAATTGCTGGTCGCTGATACAACGCGTGCACTGGGTGATCTGGGTCGCATCAATCGCGAGGCGTACACCGGAATACTGCTGGCCCTGACCGGCAGTTGTGGCAAAACCACCGTCAAGGAAATGCTGTCGGTGATTCTGCAGCAGCACAGTCAGGTGGCTGTCACCCGGGGCAATTTGAACAATCACATCGGCGCGCCGCAAACCCTGCTGGCGATTGAGCCGGGTGATGAGTACGCCGTGGTTGAGCTCGGTGCCAGTGGCATGGGCGAGATCGATTATCTGGCTTCGCTGGCGCAACCGCAGGTGTCGCTGGTGAACAATGTGGCTGCGGCCCATCTTGAGGGCTTTGGTTCTGAAGACGGTGTGGCCGAAGAAAAATCGAAAATTTATCGCCATCTGCGTCAGGGCGGTGTGGCTGTGGTCAATGGGGACGATCGCTACGCGCCGGGTTGGCTGGAGTGGCTGGCAGAGGATCGCCCTGATGTTAAGGTGATGCGCTTTTCCACCAGTGCCACTGACAGTGATTGCTATGCCAGCAACGTGACCCTGGAAAGCAGTGGGGGCTATGCCTTTGATCTGACCATAGGCGATGAGACCGGTCGGGTTTGTCTGCCTGTGATGGGCAAGCAGAATGTGGCCAACGCTCTGGCGGCGGCCTGTTGTGCCTATGCTGCGGGTATCTCGCTGGCGCACATTGTCACTGGTCTTGAATCGGTCACAGCGGTTAAAGGTCGCATGCAGGCCCGTCGGGTGTCCGACGATCTGCTGGTGATCGATGACAGCTATAACGCCAATCCCGGTTCGGTGCTGGCCGCGGCGCAGGTGCTGATGGACTTCGATCGCCAGGGTAAAAAAGTCACTTTGGTGCTGGGTAACCTGGCGGAACTGGGCGTGCGCCGACTCGAGGCGTTGCGCAAGCTGGGGCAGGATCTCCGTCGACTGGGTGTGCCATCGCTGGTGGTGGTTTCGGATAACGCCGCGGCGATTGCCGAGGGGTTTGCCGAGGGTGCCACGGCCAATCAGAGCGTGCGCCGTTTCGCCAACAAGCAGCAGGCCCAGAATTTTTTGAAGTCTCAGCTTTGGTCTGAGTCGGTAATTTTAATCAAGGGCTCACGCAGTGCCCACATGGAAGACGTCGTGAAAAGTCTGACGACGAACGAGGATAACTGACATGCTCCTGATTCTCGCAGAGTATCTGCAACAATACGCTTCCTTCTTCGGGGTGTTTCAGTATCTGACCCTGAGAGCGATCCTTGGCGTGTTGACGGCGTTGGCTATCTCGCTGTTGTTGGGCCCCTGGATGATTCGCAAGCTCAACGAACTGCAGATTGGCCAGTCGGTGCGAGACGATGGTCCGGAATCCCACCTGAGTAAGTCCGGTACACCAACGATGGGCGGCACCCTGATTCTGGCCTCCATCTTTATCAGCACCCTGTTGTGGGGTGATTTGAGCAACCGCTATATCTGGTTGGTGCTGATTGTCACCGCCATTTTTGCCGCTGTTGGCTGGGTGGACGATTACCGCAAGGTGATTGAATCCAACTCCCGTGGCTTGCCGGCGCGCTGGAAGTATTTTTGGCAGTCGGTGGCCGGTCTCGGTGCGGCCTTGTATCTCTATTACACGGCGACCTCGCCGGCAGAGACTCAATTGATTGTGCCTTTCTTTAAAAACGTGGCCATCGATATGGGCCCGTTTTTCATTGTGCTGACTTATTTTGTGATTGTGGGTTCCAGTAACGCTGTGAACCTGACCGATGGTCTCGATGGTCTGGCGATTATGCCAACCGTGCTGGTGGGCGGTGCGCTGGGCGTGATCGCTTATCTGGTAGGGCACGCGGAATTTGCCCGCTATTTGCACATTCCCTACATCGCCGGCGCCGGTGAGTTGGTGGTGTTCTGTGCGGCACTGGGTGGCGCCGGATTGGGCTTTTTATGGTTTAACACATACCCCGCTCAGGTGTTTATGGGGGATGTCGGTGCGTTGGCTCTGGGGGCAGCACTGGGTGTGATTGCGGTGATTGTCCGCCATGAAATTGTCTTCTTTATTATGGGCGGCATTTTTGTCATGGAGACCGTCTCGGTGATTCTGCAGGTAGCTTCATACAAGTTGACCGGGAGGCGCATCTTCCGGATGGCGCCGTTGCACCATCACTACGAATTAAAAGGTTGGCCAGAGCCGCGCGTGATTGTGCGCTTCTGGATTATTACCGTGATGCTGGTGCTGTTTGGTCTGGCAACATTGAAACTGCGTTAACAGCGAACAAACGCACAGAACATAAGCAAGGGTATTGGGATTGTCTGAATGGACATGATAGCGACTAACAAGGTAACAGCGATTGTCGGCATGGGAGTGACCGGCCGCTCTGTTGCGCGCTATTTATCGTCTCAAGGCGAGGCCTTTGTGTGGCTTGATACCCGCGAGCAACCTCCGGCCTTGCAAGACATTTTGCAGGAATATCCGAACCTGAATTATGAACTGGGTGAGCTGAACCCGGAGACTCTGTGTGCGGTAAAAGAAATTGTGTTGAGCCCGGGTATCTGTCCCGAGCTGCCCGCTCTGCTTCAGGCTCGCGAGGAAGGTGTTTCTCTGGTGGGCGATATTGAGCTGTTTCTGCGCCAGGTCACAGAACCGGTGATTGCGATTACCGGATCCAATGCCAAGTCTACCGTGACCACGCTGGTGGGAGAGATGGCCAAAGCAGCCGGCAAGCAGGTGGGTGTGGGTGGCAACATCGGTGTGCCGGTGCTGGATTTGCTCGAGCAGCCCAACGACTTGTATGTGCTGGAATTATCGAGCTTTCAGCTCGAGACCATTGATAACCTGGGTGCGGCTGTGGCGACCGTGCTGAATGTGTCAGAAGATCATATGGATCGCTACGACTCATTGATGCACTACCACCGTGCCAAGCAGAAAATTTACTTTGGTGCGAAAAAAGTGGTGGTCAATCGCGCCGATCCACTGACCAACCCGCCTCTGGCTGAGGGTGTGGAGCGTCTATCCTTCGGCTTGAATGCTCCTGATCGCCATGGCTTTGGTTTGCTCAATAAGGGTGGACAGGAGTGGTTGGCGTTTGAATTCAAAGCGTTGATGCCCGCATCGGAAGTGCGTATGCCTGGCCGTCACAGTCTGGACAATGCTCTGGCGGCACTGGCGTTGGGGCATGCGGCCGGGCTCGAGATGCAGCCCATGCTCGATACCCTGAAAGCGTTCAAAGGGTTGCCGCATCGTTGTGAGTGGGTCGCCGAGGCCAATGGCATCAATTATTACAACGATTCCAAGGGCACCAATGTGGGGGCCACGTTGGCGGCCTTGAATGGTCTGGCCAAAGCCAGTGGCAAAATCGTTTTGATTGCTGGCGGTGTTGGTAAGGGCGCCGATTTTTCTGGCTTAAGAGGGCCTCTGCAACAGTGTCGGGGTCTGGTGCTGATTGGCGAAGACGCCGGTCTGATCGAAGCGGCAGTGTCCGGCGCGGTACCCATAGTCCATGGGGTGGATATGGCCGATGCCGTAGTTAAGGCGCAGGCTATGGCACAAGTCGATGATGATATTTTGCTGTCGCCTGCCTGTGCCAGCTTCGATATGTTCAGTGGCTTTGAGGCGCGGGGTGAGGCGTTTGTGGCGGCGGTCAGGGAGGCGATCTCATGAAGATTTCTGCCATACCGCCGGTGCCCATGATGGGACAACAAGCCTGGTTTGAAGCCATTGATTGGACTCTGGTTACGCTGGTGCTGGCGTTAATGTCCATAGGTCTGGTGGCGGTTACCTCGGCTTCCGTCTCGCATGCGGGAACCGTTTACGGTGATACCTGGTTCTTTACCAAGCGCTACCTGTTGTACCTGTCAATGGGGCTGTTGGCCGGACTGGTGGTGGCAGCAATACCGGTTTCGTTCTGGGAGCGCTATGGCGGATTGCTGTTGATTGTCACCTTGGGATTGTTGCTGCTGGTGCTGATTCCCGGCCTCGGCAAAGAGGTTAATGGCAGCCGCCGCTGGTTGCGCTTGGGGGTCATGAATCTGCAGGCCTCGGAAGTGGCGAAATTTTGCATGATCGTATTTTTTGCCAGTCTGTTATCCCGCCGTCAGCAGGAGATTACCGCCAGCTGGAAGGGGCTGGTTAAGCCGTTGATGGTGCTGTCCGTGGTGATTTTGCTGTTGCTGCTGGAGCCGGACTTCGGCAGTTCGGTGGTGCTGGCCGGTACGGTGATGGCCATGTTGTTTATGGCGGGTGTCAAGCTGGTCAAGTTTGTGACTCTGGTGTTGCTGGCCCTTGCTGGCTTGGCTCTGATGGCGGTGTTGTCGCCTTACCGGATGCAGCGATTGATTACCTTTCTGGATCCCTGGGCCGATCAGTTCAACAGCGGCTATCAGTTAACCCAGTCGTTGATTGCCTTTGGTCGTGGTGAATGGTTTGGCCTTGGTCTGGGCAACAGCGTGCAAAAACTGTTTTACCTGCCAGAGGCCCACACCGATTTTATTGTGGCCATCATTGCCGAGGAAACGGGGTTGATCGGTGTGCTGTGCCTGTTGCTGATTTTTGCAGCACTGGTGGGCCGGGTGCTCGGTATTGCACGCAATGCATTTGCATCGGACCGGTTGTTTTCAGGGTTGGTGGCGTTTGCTGTGGTGGTGATGTTTGCCGGGCAGGCGTTTATCAATGTCGGCGTCGCCTCGGGGCTGTTACCTACCAAGGGGCTGACTATGCCCTTTATCAGCTATGGCGGCAGTAGTTTGCTGGTCTCCTGTACTTTGATGGCGCTGGTGCTGCGTCTGGATTGGGAAATGAAACAGGCTCCGGCGTCACCGCGGGGGCGTTCAGTTAAAAACGCCAAGGCTAAGCAGCCGGCGGTGGCGCAGGCTGAGACCAACGATGGCATCCCGACTCTGGAGGTGGCCGCATGACGTCGCAGGCAATGCCTTATCAGGGGATGAAGGCGGTGGTGATGGCCGGCGGTACCGGGGGCCATGTATTTCCGGCGCTAAGCGTCGCTGAGCAGTTGCGTCAAGGCGGCGCTGAGGTTTGCTGGCTCGGCACCGCCCGTGGCATCGAGGCGGATCTGGTGCCCAAGGCGGGCATTGAGCTCAACTGCCTGACCATCGAGGGCGTGCGCGGGCGAGGCCTGATGGCGTTGCTGAAGGCGCCTTTCAAATTGCTGTCGGCCGTGATGCAGGCAAGAAAAGTTTTGCGGCGCGAAGGCGCCAATGTGGTGCTCGGATTGGGAGGTTTTGCCTCCGGGCCCGGTGGGGTAGCCGCCAAAACCTTGGGCATTCCTGTGGTGATTCACGAACAGAATGCCGTGGCGGGTACCACCAATCGCTGGTTGGCCAGAGTGGCCCGCTTCTGTCTGGAGGCGTTTCCCGGCAGTTTGCCCAATGCGGTGCATGTGGGCAATCCGGTGCGCAGTGAAATCGGCTCGGTAGCAGCCCTTGCAACCCCACAGGCAGAACGGCCGGCACGGTTGTTGGTGCTCGGTGGCAGTCTCGGCGCCCGGGCGTTAAATCAGTTGGTACCACAGGCCATCGCCCTGATGGCGGTTGAGCAGAGGCCGGAAATTTTACACCAGTGCGGCACGCGCTTGATTGATGAAGCGCAGCAGAGTTACGCCGAGTCAGGAGTGGAGGCCAATGTTCGGCCATTTATCGAGGATATGGCCAAGGCCTATGAGTGGGCCGATCTGGTGATTTGTCGGGCCGGGGCTTTGACCGTGTCGGAATTAACCATGGCCGGTCGTGCCGCCATGTTGGTGCCATACCCTTACGCCATTGACGATCATCAGGCCAAAAACGCCGAGTGGTTGGTGAACAATGATGCCGCGCTGATGTGCCGGCAGGAACAACTGACAGCAGCAAAACTGAAAGAAACGATTGAATTGGCAGGAACAGAAAAGGCCGCCCAGATGGCCGCTAATGCCAAGCAGTTGGCAATGCCGCAGGCGGCCCATGAAGTGGCCGGGTATTGTCAGCAAGCCTACAGAGAGAAAGCCCATGGCTAACCAAAATATTATTCAAATTCCGGAAATGCGCCGGATTAAAAAGATCCACTTTATCGGCATCGGTGGTGCCGGTATGAGTGGTATTGCTGAGGTTCTGCTTAATCAGGGTTATGGCATTTCCGGCTCAGACCTGAATGTTTCAGCGGTAACCCAGCGCCTGCAGGCCAAGGGTGCACAAATTTTTATTGGTCACAGCGCCAGTAACATCAAGGGTGTTGATGTGGTGGTTAATTCTTCGGCCGTGGATGAGAGCAACCCGGAAATGATTGCCGCCCGTGAGCGTCGTATCCCGATTGTGCGTCGTGCCGAAATGCTGGGTGAATTGATGCGCTATCGTCACGGTATCGCCGTGGCCGGTACTCATGGCAAAACCACCACCACCAGCCTGTTGGCTTCGGTGCTGGCGGCTGGCGATCTGGATCCAACATTCGTCATCGGAGGCTTGCTGAATAGTGCAGGCAGTAACGCCCAATTGGGTGCCAGTCGCTATCTGGTGGCTGAGGCCGATGAAAGTGATGCCTCGTTTTTGCATCTGCAGCCCATGGTGTCGATCGTCACCAATATCGATGCCGATCATATGGATACCTATGACGGCGATTTTGCCAATGTGAAGAAGACGTTTATCGAGTTTCTGCACAATCTGCCTTTTTACGGATTGGCTGTAGTGTGCGGCGATGATCCGGTGGTCCGAGAAATTATTCCGGATATTGCCCGTCCGACAGTGACGTACGGTTTTGCAGGGCACAACGATTATCGCGCAGTGGAAGTGGCTCAAACCGGATCGTCTTCGACATTTAAAGTATTCCGCCCCGATGGCCACGCGCCCCTGAGTATTACCCTGGGCATGCCCGGTCAGCACAATATTCTCAATGCATTGGCGGCTATCGCTGTGGCCACCGATGAGGGCGTTTCCGATGCGGCGATCAAGTCTGGTCTGGAAGGGTTTCAGGGAGTTGGTCGACGCTTTCAGGTGTATGGCAACTATGAGGTTGGTGAAGCCACCAAGGGTGAAGCCATGTTGGTGGATGACTATGGGCATCATCCCCGGGAATTGCAGGCAACCGTTTCCGCTATTCGTCAGGGCTGGCCGGAGCGCCGCTTGTTGATGGTTTTCCAGCCGCACCGCTATTCGCGGACGCGGGATCTGTATGAAGATTTTGTAGAAATTCTGTCCCAGGTGGATGCTCTGGTGTTGCTTGAGGTCTACAGCGCCGGAGAGGAGCCGGTACCCGGTGCCGATGGCCGGCACTTGTGTCGCAGCATTCGCAGCCGCGGAGGCGTGGACCCCGTGTTTGTAGAAACCGTAGACGCAGTACCTGAAGTGGTTGCCAAGCTGGTACAGCCCGGCGACATAGTTCTGACCCAGGGGGCCGGCAGTGTCGGTGCTCTGTGTCAGCAATTGGCACAGAGAAAGTTGCAGTAAGGGCTTAGCGATGACACAGGTCGATAGCAGTCAATTTGGTCGGGTCGCCGTTCTCTACGGAGGGCAGTCTGCCGAGCGTGACGTGTCACTAAAGAGTGGCAAAGCCGTGTTTGACGCGCTGGTGAGTGCTGGTGTGAATGCGGTGCTGATTGATGTGGGCGATGACATTGTCGATCGTCTGCACCAGGAAAAAGTGGATCGGGCTTTTATTGCCCTGCACGGCGTCGGGGGTGAAGACGGCCGGATGCAGGCGCTGCTGGAATTTTTGAATATTCCCTACACCGGCAGTGGCGTAGAAGCGTCTGCGTTGGCGCTGGATAAGTGGTACAGCAAGCAGATTTTCGCTGGCAGTGGCATTCCGACACCGGCGTACCGACCTTTAACCGATGAAGCGGGCCTGGCTCAGGTGGTGGCGGAATTGGGTGAGGCATTGATGGTCAAGCCGGCCCATGAAGGATCCAGTATTGGCATGAGCAAGGTCGGATCGGCAGAGGCGTTATTGCCGGCTTATCGCAAGGCCCGTGAATACGATGACCGGGTATTTGCCGAGCAGGTCATTGTCGGCTCGGAGTACACCGTCGCGGTCTTGAATGGCGAGGCGCTGCCGGCCATTCGTCTGGAGACGGATCACGAGTTTTATGATTACAACGCCAAGTACATCGCCAATGATACCCGCTACATCTGCCCCTGCGGCTTGCCGGCAGAAAAGGAGGCGGAGTTACAGAAGTTGGCGTTGCGGGCGTTTCAGGCGCTGGGTTGTTCCGGCTGGGGCAGGGCTGATTTTATGGCCGATGCCCAAGGCAACTTTTATGTGCTGGAGGTAAACACGGTGCCCGGTATGACCGATCACAGTCTGGTGCCTATGGCAGCGAAACAAAAGGGTATGAGCTTTGAAGAGCTGGTCTGCAATATTTTGATGCAGGCGCAATAGTGCGTGAGATTTCGCACGGATGAAAAAGACAAAAGACAAAACCAGTGGGGCAGTAAAGGGCAAAGCAAAAACCGGTGGTACCAAGGGGGCCACCCGAAACAGCAATCGGCGAGAAGTTGAGCAGTCGAGGAGTAAAGGATCGATCAAGGCGTTTTTTATAGCGCTGTTGCGATTGCTCAAGCTGGTGTTGTTGCTCGGTGTTGTTGCAGCGGTCGGGTACTTCGGTCGCGAATACTGGCTCTACTGGACCGGCAAACCGGTCAGCAATGTGGTGGTGCAGGGAGATTTTAACTATGTCCCGCGTCAGCAGATTGAACAGGAAATTACGGCGGCGATTGACGCGGGTTTTCTGGCGCTTGATCTCGATGCCATTGGGGTTGAACTCAAGCACAACCCCTGGGTGGATCGGGTGGCGGTTCAGCGCCGCTGGCCCAGCACTCTGGTGGTCACGGTGGTGGAGCACAAACCCATCGCTCGCTGGAATCAGGACAGTGTGCTGAATCACCGCGGTGAAGTGATTGTGCTCGATAGCCACAATCGCATGCTCAATGCCTTGCAGGCGTTGCCGCAGCTCACCGGTGCAGGGGGAATGGCTGAAGCGGTGATGGATCGCTATCAGGCGTTGATGCAGGTGTTTGGTGCGCAGGGCTTGACGATGACGGAGCTGCATTGCGACAGCACGGGCAGCTGGAAGATGACATTGAGCGATAAGGTGGTCACCGTCGGTCGCGACAGATTGATGGAAAAGGTAGAGCACTTTTTGCTGGTCTATCAGAAACAATTAAAAGGTCAGTGGCAGCGAGTCGATGCCATCGATCTGAGATACGAAACCGGTGTTGCCGTGTCCTGGCTGGAAGGTCAGCAGGGCGGTGAGACCAAAAAGAAAAAATGATTAAAGAGCAGTCCATTCAAGAGGCAGGATAATGGCGCAGGTACATGAAAACAGAATGATCGTTGGTTTGGATATTGGCACATCCAAAGTGGTCGCCATTGTCGGGGAAGTTTCAGCGGAAGGTGAGTTGGAGATTGTCGGTATCGGTTCGCATCGTTCTACCGGGTTGAAGAAAGGCGTGGTGGTAAATATTGAATCCACGGTGCAATCCATTCAGCGGGCGATCGAAGAGGCGGAGCTGATGGCGGGTTGTCAGATTCACTCGGTCTATGCCGGTATTGCGGGCAGTCATATTCGCAGTCTCAATTCCCATGGCATCGTCGCAGTCAAGGACCGAGAAGTCTTTGAAGAGGATGTTGAGCGAGTCATTGATGCGGCTCAGGCCATGGCCATTCCCGCAGATCAAAAAATCCTGCACATCCTGCCGCAGGAATACCTGATCGATGAACAGGAAGGCGTAAAAGAGCCGTTGGGTATGTCCGGTGTGCGACTGGAGGCCAAGGTACACCTGGTCACCTGCGCGGTTAATGCCGCGCAGAACATTGAGAAGTGCATCAAGCGCTGCGGTTTGGAAGTGGAAGAAATTATTCTGGAGCAGTTGGCTTCCAGTTATTCCGTACTGACCGATGACGAAAAAGAGCTGGGTGTGTGCATGGTGGATATCGGTGGCGGCACAACGGATATCGCCATCTTTACCGAGGGCTCGATTCGCCATACTGGCGTTATTCCGATTGCCGGTGATCAGGTAACCAATGACATTGCCATGGCATTGCGTACGCCAACGCCACACGCGGAAGAAATCAAAATCAAATACGCCTGTGCGCTGGCTAAGCTCGCGGGTGAAAACGAAACCATTAAAGTGCCCAGCGTGGGTGATCGGGCGCCGCGCGATCTGTCTCGTCAGGCGTTGGCCGAGGTGGTCGAGCCACGTTACGACGAGCTGTTTACTCTGGTGCAGGCCGAGTTGCGTCGCAGTGGTTTTGAAGACTTGATTGCCGCAGGCATTGTGCTGACCGGTGGTACCGCCAAGATGGAAGGTGTGGTTGAGCTGGCGGAAGAAATTTTCCATATGCCAGTGCGCTTGGGGGCGCCACAGAATGTCAGTGGTCTGACGGATATTGTCAACAATCCCATTTATTCGACCGGTGTGGGGCTGCTGCATTACGCCAAGCAGCAGAGTTATGACGGGGCGGTAGTGACCAAGAAGTCGGTCAAGGCGCCAACAGAAGAATCCTTCTGGGGACGGGCTAAGGCCTGGTTCCAGGAAAGCTTTTAATAACAATTTTTTGCAATTTCTTAGGGGAAGAAAGAGAGGGGAAAACCATGTTTGAACTCGTTGATAACGTACCGCAAAACGCGGAAATTAAAGTGGTGGGCGTCGGTGGTGGTGGCGGTAACGCCGTTAAGCACATGATTGCCAATCACATCGAGGGCGTAGAGTTTGTGTGCGCCAATACCGATGCCCAGGCATTGAAAGATATTGATACCCGCACGGTTTTGCAGTTGGGTAGCAATATGACCAAGGGGCTGGGCGCGGGTGCCAATCCGGAAGTCGGGCGTCAGGCTGCCATGGAAGATCGCGATCGCATCGCCGAAGTCCTGCAGGGTGCCGATATGGTCTTTATTACTGCCGGTATGGGCGGTGGTACCGGTACCGGTGCGGCCCCTGTTGTGGCAGAAGTGGCCAAAGAGTTGGGTATTCTGACTGTGGCGGTGGTGACCAAGCCTTTCCCGTTTGAGGGCAAGAAGCGTATGGCCATCGCCGAGGCGGGCATTAAAGCACTCGAGGAAAATGTTGATTCACTGATTATCGTGCCAAACGAAAAATTGCTGGCCGTGCTGGGTAAGGCGACTTCGTTGCTGGATGCCTTCAAGGCTGCCAATGATGTTCTGTTGGGTGCGGTGCAGGGGATTGCCGACCTGATTATCCGTCCGGGCATGATCAACGTCGATTTCGCAGACGTGAAAACGGTGATGTCCGAGATGGGTATGGCGATGATGGGTACCGGCAGTGCTACGGGCGAAGATCGTGCTCGTGAAGCCGCCGAGGCCGCCATTCGCAGCCCGCTGCTGGAAGACGTTAATCTCGAAGGTGCTCGCGGCATTCTGGTTAATATTACCGCTGGTCTGGATCTGTCTCTGGGTGAATTCTCTGAGGTTGGTGATACCGTGGAAGAATTTGCCTCAGCCGATGCCACTGTGGTGGTGGGTACCGTAATTGATCCTGAAATGAGCGACGAGTTGCGCGTTACTGTGGTAGCGACTGGTCTGGGTGGTGTTGCGGCGGCGCGTGAGCCACTGGAAACCAAAGTGGTGGTCGATAATACCTCCCGTACTACCGGTAAACCGGATTACGCGGCACTGGATCGTCCCACGGTTATGCGTCAGGGATCTGCGGCGGTTGCCCAGAAGCCAATGACTGAAGGTAAGGAAGATATGGAATATCTGGATATTCCCGCCTTCCTGCGTCGTCAGGCGGATTGATCGAAGCCGTTAAAAACTGGATGCGGAGGATTGCAAAGCCTGTCTGAGTGAGATCATTTCTGTGATGAAGGTCGCAGAACCGAGTCGAACCTTACGGTGGTTTTGGAGTCTTCTCTAATACCCTCTTGAGCACGGATGCCGCTCCAGGCCCCGTGAGGATGGTGCTGGGCGGGTTATTTTGCTATCATGCCGCATCTTTTTTTCACAGTTTTTTGATTGAGACAGATTTATGATCAAACAGCGCACCCTTAAAAATGCCATTCGCGCCACAGGCGTTGGCCTGCATACCGGTGATAAGGTTTATTTGACCCTGCTGCCGGCCCCCGCTGATACCGGTATCGTTTTTCGCCGTGTGGATCTGGATCCTGTTGTTGAAATTAAAGCTACGGCCGAGAATGTGGGTGATACCACTCTGTCGACTTCGCTGGTGAAAGGCGATGTCCGGGTTTCAACCGTAGAGCATTTGCTGTCGGCCATGGCAGGCATGGGCATTGATAATGCCATTGTCGAGCTGAGTGCTGCAGAAGTACCCATTATGGACGGCAGTGCTGGTCCGTTTGTGTTCCTGATCCAGTCTGCAGGTATCGAAGAGCAGGACGCGCCGAAGAAATTTATCCGTATCAAGCGCCCTGTGGTTGTTGAAGATGGTGATAAAAAAGCCAGCTTCTTGCCGTTTGAAGGCTTTAAAGTATCGTTTTCGATTGATTTTGATCATCCGGTTTTCCAGGGGCGCACGCTGGATGCCGCGGTAGACTTTTCCAGTACTTCTTTCGTTAAAGAGGTCAGTCGGGCCCGCACTTTCGGCTTTATGCACGAAATTGAATACCTGCGCTCCAAGGGTTTGGCCAAGGGTGGCAGTGTCGACAATGCCATCGTGGTGGATGAGTACCGCATTCTCAACGAAGACGGCCTGCGCTACGAAGACGAATTCGTTAAGCACAAGATTCTCGATGCCATTGGTGATCTGTATCTGCTGGGTAATAGCCTGATTGGTGAGTTCAAGGCTCACAAGTCCGGTCATGCGCTGAATAATATGTCGCTGCGCCAGTTGATTGCCCAGGAAGATGCCTGGGAAATGGTGACCTTTGAAGATGAGGCTGAAGCGCCTATTTCTTACATTAAGCCAATTCTGGCTGTCGGCTAACAACTGATCGGAGTTGCTGCGATAAGCTCAACCAGTGTCTGAATAGGGATTGGTAATTCCTTGTTTTCTATGTCATATTGTAGAAAAAGGCACGGTTGAGTCAGCCGAGAAAAAAACATAATGAAAGTCATCATCGTCAGTAAACGCCACGGCCGCACCCGCAGTCTCTCCTTTGGGGGATGGACTCGTGCCGTCGTATCTGCCTGTTTACTGGGGTTGCCGATTGTGGGTGCCTGGATTGGTACCGAGTTGGCCAGAGGCGATGGCTCCGATATCTTCACCAGTGACTCCACCAAGGTGTGGAACGAGGCGCTGGCTGAGCAAGAATCCCAAATTAAAACCACCAAGCGTGATGCCGAAGAGCAGCTGGCGGCGCTGACGTTGCGCATGGCTGAGTTGCAGGCTCGCCTGTTGCGTTTGGATGCTCTGGGTGAGCGTCTGACCACTATCGCCAAACTTGATAAGGGTGAGTTCGATTTCAGTCAGGTTCCGGCTGTGGGTGGTCCGGAAAGTGTCGATTTGGGTGAGGCCTATCAGGCACCTGATTTTCTCGATGTAATCGGTCAGTTAACCGATCAGATTGCCAGTCGTGAGCAGCAGCTAGAAACCCTTGAGGCGTTGCTGGCTAACCGCAAAATCCAGCGCGATGTTTTCTTGGCTGGTCGACCGATCAAAAAAGGCTGGATGTCTTCTCGCTATGGTCGTCGCACCGACCCGTTTAACGGTCAAATCGCCTGGCACAGTGGTGTCGACTTTGCCGGCAAGCTGGGCTCGGACATTGTCGCTGTTGCCGCCGGCGTAGTGACCTGGGCCAGTGAGCGTCATGGCTATGGCAAGATGGTTGAGATCAACCACGGTAATGGTTTCTCAACCCGTTACGCACACAATACCGATAATCTGGTGAAGGTGGGTGACGTGGTTAAAAAAGGGCAGGTGGTTGCCCTGATGGGATCGAGTGGTCGTTCTACCGGCCCTCATGTTCACTTTGAAGTCTACAAGCACGGCCGTGCGGTAGATCCTGCTGCTTATATCCACCGAACCAACCGATAATTCCCCCTTTTTGCTTGCGTCTGCAGGCACCTTTCGGTTTACTGTGGCCGGCATTTGGGCTGCATACTCATAATTCATTATTACTACAGTTTTAAACGGAAATTCTCATGTTTGGCAAAATGGTCAAGGCCGTCTTTGGCACGAAAAACGATCGCGAACTTAAACGTATGGGCAAGCTGGTTCAGCGCATTAATGAGCTGGAGCCAGAGTTGCAGGCGTTATCCGATGAGCAGCTGACGGCCAAAACCGAAGCATTCAAAGGTCGTGTACAGGGCGGCGAAAGTCTCGACTCGATCTTGCCAGAAGCTTTCGCGGTATGTCGCGAAGCCAGTCGCCGGGTGCTGGAAATGCGCCACTTTGATGTTCAGCTGATTGGCGGCATCACTTTGCATGAGGGCCGTATCGCCGAGATGCGTACCGGTGAGGGTAAAACCTTGATGGCTACTCTGGCGGTTTATCTCAATGCCTTATCTGGCAAGGGCGTTCATATTGTGACGGTGAACGATTATCTGGCTGGCCGGGATGCCAACTGGATGCGCCCGCTGTATGAGTTTTTGGGACTTAAAGTGGGCATTTTGCAATCTCAGCAAGACCCGCAAACCAAGTACGACGCCTATCAGGCCGATATCACCTATGGCACCAATAACGAATTCGGTTTTGATTATCTGCGCGACAATATGGCTCTGCGTCGTGAAGATAAGATGCAGAGACCACTGAACTTTGCCATCGTCGATGAGGTGGATTCGATTCTTATTGATGAGGCGCGAACGCCACTGGTGATCTCCGGTGCAGCTGAAGACAGCTCGCGTTTGTATAAACGCATGAATGTCCTGATTCCTATGCTCAAGCCGCAAACCGAGGCTGAGCCTGGCGAGTACGTGGTGGATGAAAAAAGCCGGCAGGTGGAGCTGACCGAGCAGGGGCACGAGAAAGTTGAATCGCTGCTTGCCAGTGATGGTCTTCTGCAGGAAGGTGATAGTCTCTATGCCGCGACTAATCTGAGCTTGTTGCACCATGTACACGCGGCCCTGCGTGCTTATACCCTGTTCCAGAAAGATGTGGATTACATCGTACAGAATGGTCAGGTGGTGTTGATCGATGAGCACACTGGCCGGACCATGGCCGGGCGCCGCTTGTCGGAAGGGCTGCATCAGGCGCTGGAAGCCAAAGAGGGTGTGTCCATTCAGAATGAAAGCCAGACTCTGGCTTCCACTACCTTCCAGAACTACTTCCGTCTGTTTCCGAAACTGGCGGGCATGACCGGTACCGCTGATACTGAGGCCTACGAATTCAATCAGATTTACGCTCTGGACGTGGTGGTGATTCCCACCAATAAGTCGATTCAGCGTAAAGATCTTAACGATCTGGTTTACCTTACCATCGAGGAAAAGTATGACGCCATTGTGCGGGACGTGAAATCTCTGATGGAAGCCGGTGCACCGGTACTGGTGGGGACGGCATCCATTGAGTCCTCAGAAGCCATGTCGGTACGACTGAAAAAAGCGGGCATCAAGCATCAGGTGTTGAACGCCAAGTTCCACCAGAAAGAAGCCGAAATTATCGCTCAGGCGGGACAGCCAGGCGCCGTGACGATTGCCACTAATATGGCTGGTCGAGGTACCGATATTGTTTTGGGTGGTAACTTCGAAGCGGAAGTGGCGGCCCTCGATAATCCTTCAGAAGGCAAAATTGCCGATCTGAAAGCTGAGTGGCAAAAGCGCAATCAGCAAGTACTGGAGGCCGGTGGTCTGCATATTATTGGCACGGAGCGTCACGAATCCCGCCGGATTGATAATCAGCTGCGTGGTCGTGCGGGGCGTCAGGGTGATCCCGGTTTGTCACGTTTCTATCTGTCGATGGAAGACAGTCTGATGCGGATCTTTGCCTCGGATCGAGTGCGAGGTTTTATGCAGGCTCTGGGGATGGAGAATGGTGAAGCCATCGAACATCGCATGGTCACCAATGCCATTGAAAAAGCGCAGCGTAAAGTAGAAGGTCGCAACTTTGATATCCGCAAGCAGTTGCTGGAGTTTGATGATGTTGCCAATGACCAGCGTCAGGTGGTCTATCAACAGCGCAATGAACTGCTGGAAGCTGATTCCATTGCCGATACCGTAACGGCCATTCGTGATGATGTGGTGGCGAGTCTGATCAGCGATTTTATTCCGCCGCAGAGTCTTGAAGAGCAGTGGGATGTTCCGGGTCTGGAAAAATATCTGGAGGCTGAAATGGGCCTGCAGATTCCGGTGCAACAATGGCTGGATGAAGACAAAAAACTCCACGAAGAAACACTGGTGGCCAAAATCACTGAAACCGCACAAGCCGCTTATGCTGATAAATGCGAGCGGTTTGGTGAGGTTATGCGTGAGGTTGAAAAACAAATCATGCTGCAGGTGCTCGACATGCTGTGGAAAGAGCATCTGGCCAATATGGATCACCTGCGTCAGGGCATTGGCTTGCGTGCTTACGGTCAGAAAAACCCCAAGCAAGAGTACAAGCGAGAATCTTTCGAGCTGTTCCAGGATATGCTGGAAAACCTCAAGCACGAAGTGGTGCGGGTTTTATCCCGCGTTGAACCGGTCACTCAGGAAGAAATGGATGCCATGGAAGCCGAGCGCGTGCGCGCCATGGAGCAACAGCAGATGCAGCTGCAGCATGCTCAGGCCAGCGCCATGGGTGACGCCGAGCCTGCACAGGATCAGGATCAAGAACAGGCGCCACAACCTTTCGTGCGCGAAGGTGTCAAGGTTGGCCGCAACGATCCCTGCCCCTGCGGTTCTGGCAAAAAGTACAAGCAGTGTCATGGCAAATTGAGTTAATTGCCGTTGGTTTAATTTGGAGTAGATCATGCCTGTAGGCGATTTTCCCTTTCCCCATATGAATCCGGTACAGGGTATTCGCCTTGGTACCGCCAGTGCTGCAATCAAATCACCCGGGCGCAAAGACGTGATGGTGATGGAGGTTTGCGAAGGCGCTACCGTAGCCGGTGTTTTTACCCAGAATGCCTTCTGTGCAGCCCCGGTGACTGTCAGCAAGGAGCATCTGGCCAAGTCGCCGGCCCGCTACCTACTCACCAATTCAGGCAATGCCAATGCCTGTACCGGTGATCAGGGGTATCAGGATGCGGTTGATTCCTGTGAGCGTATTGCCGAATTAACCGGGGTGGATGCGTCTCAGGTGTTGCCGTTTTCCACGGGTGTCATCGGTGTCAATTTGCCGATGGATAAATTGCTGAATGCATTGCCTGAAGCCTTGAGCAACCTGAGTGAGTCCGGATGGCAAGCTGCGGCCGAAGCCATTATGACCACTGATACCCGCCCCAAGGGGGCTGCGGCCACGTTCGAATATCAGGGGGCAACGGTCAGAGTCAATGGCATCGCCAAAGGCTCTGGCATGATCAGGCCCGATATGGCGACCATGCTGGCTTATATCGCAACCGATGCCACTGTTGCCCAGCCGGTGCTGGATCAGTTGTTAAAAGAGGCAGTGGACAGCTCGTTTAATCGTATTACGGTTGATGGTGATACCTCCACCAACGACTCCTGTATCCTGGCTGCCTCGGGTAAGTCGGAGGCGCCGGAGATTATTTCAGCCGATGGCGAACTCTATTCTCTGCTGCGCGATGCGGTCATCGCGGTGCACAAATTGTTGGCGCAAAATATTGTCGCCGATGGCGAAGGTGCAACCAAGTTTGTCACCGTAGCAGTCCAAGCCGCTGAGAATCGGGAAGAGGCGCTGCGCGTTGCCTACAGCGTGGCCCAGTCCCCCTTGATCAAAACCGCCCTGTTTGCTTCCGATCCCAACTGGGGGCGTATTGTGGCTGCCATCGGTTATGCCGGGGTCAAAGGTCTGGATGACAAGCAGGTCAAAGTCTGGCTTGATAATGTCTTGATTGTCGAAAACGGCGGCTGCGCCGAGAGCTACTCGGAAGAGGCGGGGCAGGAAGTGATGAATCAGGAAGAGATCACGATTCGCATTGATCTGGGGCGTGGCGAAGTGGCCGAGACCGTCTGGACCACCGACTTGTCTCACGACTACATCAAGATCAACGCTGAATACCGTACCTAATCCAGAGCTTCAAGGCAGATGACTGTGAAGTATATCCACGTTGTGGCGGCCGTGATTAAAAACGCCGACGGTGAAATCCTGATTGCCAAACGACCTGATCATACTCATCAGGGTGGTCTCTGGGAGTTTCCCGGTGGCAAGGTGGATGCCGGTGAAACGGCGCGGGAGGCACTCAATCGGGAGCTTCGCGAAGAACTGGCGATTGATGTGCGTGGTGCGGCCCCTTTTATGGAGATTCACCACGAGTATCCGGATAAGTCGGTGTTTCTGGATATCTGGTTGGTGGATCAGTTTGCCGGTGAGGCGGTAGGCAATGAAGGTCAGCCCATCAGTTGGGTTCTCAGATCCGACCTGAAACACTATGCGTTTCCTGAGGCGAACCAGCCTATTATTGAAAAGCTGTTGGCTTAATTTTTTGTCACCCTGAGTGGCGACGCTGTGAAGGATCTTTTTAGGCGGAGAGATTCTTCCTCCATTCTGTCGTCAGAATGACAAGGTTGTGCTGTCGTCAGAATGACAGGGCTGAATTGTCGTCAGAATGACAGGGTCGTGTTACTCATCAAAATAAAAATCATCGTTGTCGATGAGGTTCGGGTCGATAGGTAGCGTGGGCCCTTTAATTTTGTGGGTCTCGCTGGCCCATTCCCCCAGATCAATCAGCTTGCAGCGCTCACTGCAGAAGGGGCGATTGGCGAATTTATCGCTCCATTCGATTTCTTTTTGGCAGGTTGGGCAGTTGAGTTTGGTGGCCATAATTCAGTTCTTTGCCAGAGTCAGGTATTGCTGGTGAAGGTCTTCGATCTTACTGTGAAGTGCCTCCAGTGTACTGTCATTGATGACGATGTCGTCAGCCATTTCTCTACGGGTATGACGTGATGCCTGACTCGCCATGATGGCTTTTACCTGCTCTTGCGAGTTGTTGTCTCGGGCCATGGTGCGTTGCAGTTGCAACTCTTCGGCTACATCCACCAGCAAAATGCGATTGGCCAGTTTGTGCTGTTCGGTTTCAAGCAGCAGTGGCGAGACAAACACAGTATAGGGCGAGCTTGAGTTTTCCAGCTGCTGGCGGATCTCCTCGCCGATCAGGGGGTGCAGTAATTGCTCCAGCCACAGTTTGTCGTCGGGGTTGGCAAAAATTTTTTCACGCAGTAAGGGCCGATTCAATTCGCCGGCAGAAGTCAAAATGTCAGGGCCGAATTTTTTGGCGATCGCATCCAGTGCCGGTTTGCCTTTTTCTACTACCACGCGCGAGGCAATATCCGCATCGACAATGGTGATGCCCAGTGACCCAAAGTGATCGGATACGGCGGTCTTGCCGCTGCCGATGCCGCCGGTTAGGCCGATAATCAATGTCACGGGATCAAGCCAGCCCTGCGTATTGCAGGTACGCCGCGGTTATCTGCTCTCCCCAGATCAGGGCGATCCATCCGGCAATGGCCAGATAAGGACCAAAGGGAATGGCCACGTTTTTATCACGGCCCTGAATCAGTATGCCGGCAATGCCAATGACAGCGCCCACCACTGAAGACAGGATGATGATTTGCGGCAAGGCCTGCCAACCCATCCAGGCGCCAAGGGCAGCCAGTAATTTAAAGTCACCGAAGCCCATGCCTTCCTTGCCTGTAACCAGCTTGAACAGCCAGTAAACAAACCAGAGTGACAGGTAGCCAAAAATGGCACCCAGAATAGAGCTCTCCAGATCGGTAAAGGTGCCGCTGATATTGGCGATAATGCCAAGCCATAACAGCGGCAGGGTGATGTTGTCGGGCAGCAGCTGGTGATCAATATCGATCATGGTCAGGCTGATCAGTGCCCAGGTCAGTATCAGGGTGTAGAGCAGCTGTTCAGTGGGCCCAAAGGTATAGGCCAGAAAGCCGCTGAGAATACCGGTTACCAACTCAATAATGGGGTAGCGTTTGCTGATCGAGGTCTTGCAGTTGGCGCACTTGCCGCCGAGAAACAGGTAGCTGATGACCGGGATGTTCTGCCAGGCGCGAATCGGTGCCTCACAGCTGGGGCAGCGGGAATTGGGGTAGACCAGACTGATTTTCTTGATGTCGGGTGCCGGTTGTTGCAGCAGTTCGCAGCAGTCCCGTTTCCAGCTGTTTTGCATCATCAGTGGGACGCGATGGATGACGACGTTAAGGAAGCTGCCAACCACGAGGCCGAGCAGGGTGATGCTGAAAATAAGAAAGCCGGTGTTGCCACCGGCTGCAATAAAATCGTTCATACAGATATCTTTTGTTTGAGGGAGTTAGCCAACAACTTCGCCGAGTTGAAAAATTGGCAGGTACATGGCAATCAATAAGCCACCTACTAGCACGCCGAGAACGGCCATAATCATTGGCTCCAGCAGCGAAGTTAAATTATCAACCATGTTGTCTACGGCCTCTTCATAAAATGTTGCCACCTTGTCGAGCATATCGTCCAGAGCACCTGATTCTTCCCCAATCGCGGTCATTTGTATCAGCATGGTGGGGTAAATTCCCTCAGATTTAAGGGAGCGGTTAAGTGGCAAACCTGTGGCGACCTCATCTTTGATCTTCATTACGGATTTTTGATAAACGGAATTGCATGTTGCACCGGCAACCGATTCGAGTGCATCAATCAAAGGCACGCCTGCTGCGAAGGTGGTGGAAAGGGTCCGCGCAAATCTGGCAATAATGGAGTTGTATACAATGCCGCCAATTACAGGCAGCTTGAGCACCAGTTTATCCACTCCGTCCGAGAAGGCTTTATTGGTTCGTCTGAGGTAACCAAATGCCATGACCGCACCTATGGAACCAAATAGCACGAGATACCAAACTTCTTGCATGAATTCTGAAATGCCCATCACAAACAGGGTGAAGGCGGGCAGTTCTGCACCAAAGCCGCTGAAGGTATCGGCAAATTGAGGCACCACCTTCACCAAAAGAATGGCGGTTACAATCAGGGCCACGACAATGACGGCAATGGGGTAAGTCATGGCTTTCTTGATTTTGGCTTTCAGTGCTTCCGTTTTCTCTTTATAGGTGGCAATTCGGTCGAGCATGGTTTCCAGTGCGCCGGATTGCTCACCGGCATCGACCAGATTGCAGAACAGCTCATCGAAATATTTGGGGTGTTTCTCCAGAGCAACCGCAAAGCCGCTGCCAGATGCCACATCGTCTTTGATCTCAAGTATCAAATTTTTGAGATTGCTGTTGTCTGAGCCTTCGGCAACAATTTCAAAACTTTGCACCAGTGGCACACCAGCTTTCATCATGGTGGCCATTTGTCGGGTAAAAATGGCGATGTCCTGCGGGGTGATTTTTTTGCCACCACCACCAAACATGGGCTTGGGCTTTTTTCTGACGCTGCGGGCCTTAATTCCTTTCTTTGTCAGTTGCGCTTTTACGAGAGCGACACTGTTGCCAATGATTTCGCCTTCAACTTTCGCGCCTTTTTTGTCGGTGCCTTTGTAAACAAAAATTTCCGTCGAATTTGCCGTCGCCATTTTATTATCCTTACAAATTAGTCCTTAGTTACGCGGTTGGCTTCTTCAAGGCTGGTTAGACCTTGTGCTGCTTTTCGTAAAGCCGAGATTCTTAGATTATTAAAGCCCGCTTCGCGTGCGGCGTCTGCGATCTGGATCGCATTTCCGCCCTCCATAATGATGCGTGAGATTTCATCGGTAACTCTGACCACTTCATAGACGCCAACCCGGCCTTTATAGCCGTTGGTGCATTTGTCGCAACCCACCGGGTGAAACAGTTGAAGTTCTTCACGGGGAATGCCGATGTCGTCAAAGCCCTCTTCGCTGAGAATGTCGTCGGGAATATCTTCTGCTGGCTTTTTGCATTCATTGCAGAGGCGTCGAGCCAGACGTTGCGCAATGATCAGGCTGACGGAGGTGGCCACGTTAAAGGCCGGAACCCCCATATTGAGAAGTCGAGTCAATGTTTCCGGAGCGCTGTTGGTGTGCAGGGTGGACAATACCAAGTGACCCGTCTGTGCCGCTTTGATGGCAATGGAAGCGGTGTCCAGATCGCGGATCTCACCCACCATGACAATATCAGGATCCTGACGTAGAAAGGAGCGCAAGGCTTCGGCGAAGGTCAGGCCGACTTTGGTGTTAACGTTTACCTGATTGATGCCTTCCAGATTGATTTCAACCGGATCCTCAGCTGTCGAGATATTCCTTTCGGTGGTGTTGAGGATGTTCAGGCCGGTATAAAGGGAGACCGTCTTGCCCGAACCAGTAGGACCAGTTACCAGAATCATGCCCTGCGGTTGCGCCAGAGCATCCATGTACATTTGTTTTTGGTCGTCTTCGTAGCCCAAAGCATCAATGCCCAGTTTCGCGCTGCTCGGGTCAAGGATCCGCAATACAATTTTTTCGCCAAACAGTGTTGGCAGCGTGTTAACACGGAAATCAATGGCACGGGTCTTGGTGATCTTCAGCTTGATGCGGCCATCTTGGGGGACGCGTCGCTCGGAGATGTCCATTTGTGACATGACCTTGAGTCGGGCTGCCAGTCGGGTTGCCAGTGTTGTTGGCGGTTTGGCTACTTCCTGAAGTATGCCATCGGTTCGAAAACGTACTCGGTAGGACTTTTCGTAGGGCTCAAAGTGGATGTCTGAAGCGCCGGTTTTGATCGCATCCAACAGTACTTTATTGATGAATTTTACAATCGGAGCCTCATCCGCTTCGGTATCGTCGTCATCCTTAGGGCCGTCTTCATCAACCGCTTCAATGTCGAGACCGTCAAGCGCGTCGTCATCGAGCCCGCCCAATGCATCACCGATGCTTTCTTCCTGGGCATTCAGATAGCTGTCAAGCAGGGTGGCCAGCTTGTTTTCTTCAACCAATACGGCGTCGGTGTTCAGGCCGGTATTGAATTTGACTTCGTCGAGGGCATGCAGGTTGGTCGGATCCGAAACACCCAGATAAAGCCTATTGCCCCGTTGGAACAGTGGCAGGGCATGGTGTTTTTGCAGCAGTTTATTGTCCACCAGCTTCTGCGGAAGACTGTCTTCGTTGATGGCGCTTAAATCAAAAATAGGTGACCCAAACTCTTCGGCGGCAGAAGCGGCGATCTTGTCAGAGGGTATGTCAAAGTTGTGAACCAGCTCGGCAACAAAGGTGCTTTTGTTCTTTTGGGTGGCATCCTGGGCACTTCTGGCTATGTCTTCGTCAATTAGTTGGTCAGCAACCAGACGACGGGCGAGTCCACTCAGCACCTTGACTGATTCGTTCATCAGGATATCCCTAGTTATATAATTCTAAATTAGCTCTAAGAGTGTATGTTAACTGACTGAAATGTAAATATTTTTATGGTTCGGAATGGTGCCAAGAAAGCTTCGGTGTGCGGTTTTCAGTATTTGCCTGTCAGCATAGCAGTTTGATGGCATGTGTCGAACAGGGGGTGAATATGACAAAAAATGTCACATTTGTGTTTCTGTCAGAGCCGGTCAAAGCCGATTTTGCGCTCTTGCAATATTGATTTGTTCTTATGCTGTTGTTTTTAAAGGTTTTTTTGTTTGTTGGCACAAACGCTGATATATAATCGCGTAAGTGCTTAACGTGGTGCTTAATGAAATTGATAAATAATCGGAGAATTTCTATGAAAGCTCAAAAAGGTCAAGCGGGTTTTACCCTGATTGAATTGATGATCGTTGTTGCCATTATCGGTATTCTGGCTGCAGTTGCCCTGTCAGCCTATCGCGACTATGTGGTTCGCTCTGAAGGTGGTGCGGCGATGAAAGGCGCCAGTGCGTTCGTGAGTAAAGCGCTGATTTGTGTTCAGTCCAATATTGGTTGTGCCGATGCTAATGATGACGACGATTTGAGCGCTAAGTTGACTTACGCTAATGATTTTGCTGCGGGTACTGGTGGTACCATTACTTGGACTGAAGATACCTGTAGTGTTGTTGCTACCATTACTGATGATGGTCAGGTTACCTACGCTGCGGGCGGTGGTGCTCTGTGTACCGAGGGTGCGGGTCTTTAATCAGTCCTGACTTCGGTCGAAAGCCAGCTTGGTGTACTCCTTGCTGGCTTTTTTTTTGTCAAAAGCTCAGCAGTTTTGGATGTCAATTTTGGCTTGAGTGCTAGTGGATTTCTAACGGGTTACTTCGGAGGCTTCCCATGAAGATACAACAAGGCTTTACCCTGATTGAATTGATGATTGTGGTCGCTATCATTGGCATTCTTGCTGCGGTTGCGGCGCCAGTGTTCCGGGATTATACCCTTCGCGCCGAGGGTGGGGCGGCCATGAAGGGCGCTTCGGTATTTGTCAATAAGGCGGCTCTGTGTGTTCAGTCGGGCGTCGGTTGTGATGATGCCAACGATGACGATGACTTGAATGATAAGCTTACCTATGGCGGCGATTTTGCCCAGGGGGCGGGTAACACCATTACTTGGACGGAAGATACCTGCAGTGTAGTGGCCACCATTGAGGATAATGGCCAACTGACTTATGCCGCTGGTGGTGGTGCCATGTGTCAAGAGGGGGCCGGTTTATAGGGCTGTGATTGCGTGGCCTTACATACTAAACCGCATCGACAAATCCACCGCCTTGCAATCCTTGGTTAGTGCACCGATGGAAATATAGTCCACGCCGGTTTCGGCAATGGGTCTTAAGGTCTCATTGGTGATGCCGCCAGAGGCTTCCAGTTTGGCGTTGCCGCCATATTGCTCTTTGTTCAGTTTGACTGCGGCGCGCATGTCGTCGTTGGAAAAGTTATCCAGCATAACGATGTCGGCTTGGGCATCGAGAGCCAGCTTTAGCTCGTCCAGATTTTCTACTTCCACTTCCACCGGTTTGCCCGGCGCCTGTTGCTTGGCGGTGGTAACGGCTTCGGTGATGCCGCCACAGGCGGCAATATGATTTTCTTTAATCAAGAAGGCGTCGTACAGGCCGATGCGGTGGTTGTGGCAGTTGCCACAGGTGACCGCGTATTTCTGGGCAGTGCGCAGGCCCGGGATGGTTTTGCGGGTGTCGAGCAGTTTGACGCCAGTGCCTTCGACAATGTCGGCGTACTTCTGGCTGATGCTGGCGGTGCCGGACAGCAGTTGCAGGAAGTTCAGTGCCGTGCGTTCGCCGGTCAGCAGTGAGCGGGCGCTGCCTTTCAGGGTAAACAGGGTGCTGTTGGCGGCGACCTGATCGCCGTCATTGACCTGCCAGCGCACTTCGACACTGGGGTCCAGTTGGCGAAATACTTCGTTAACCCACTCGGCTCCGGCAATCACACAGTTGTCACGCGTGATGATGGTGGCGCTGGCCTGTTCGGTCTCGGGGATCAGTTGGGCGGTGATGTCGCCGTCACGAATGTCCTCTGCCAGAGCGTTCTCGACGCTGTGGATCATGTCTTGTTTCAGGCCGGCGATGGTATCTAGCATGGTGAGCTCAGTGTAATTACTTGGTTGTTGGCTGGAAAGGTGGCGATTTTATCAGGCGCTTCGGGGCCTGTCAGTCTGGATGTCACGCGCTTGTGTGATATTTATCGGTTTCGGTTTGTGCAATCGTTCACGAATTTGATCTGCTGAGGAGGTGAGTCACTGTCAGGGCGATTATACTGCCAGTCACAGCGTTTCAGTTTGATGGTCGAAGTATGAATAACCCTGCGACAGCCCAAGAATCCGGTGTTTCCAGCTCTGCCGCGAAGATGCGTCATGGTGTGCGGCTGCGCCGGATAGTACAGGGAGCATTTTCTGGTGTTGATGACGCCTTGTTTGAAAAGGCCGATGGCGCGGCGACTAATAAAGAGCAGAACGATTGGTTTGAGATAATGCGCCACCTGCGGGTGTCCAGACAGGTTGTGGAGCAGCAGTTGCTGGTGGCAATGGATCAGGAAATTGATCGATTGGCGCTGCAGGGATTGGACTTTGATCAAGCCTCCATCAGCTTTCTGACCGGTGCCTATCATCGGGCTCTCGGGCGTTTGGCGACCACGCCGGTGGTGGGAGAAATGCTGATCCAGGAATTTCGCCGCCGCCTGGAGGCTTCGGGTCCTGTTGCTGGAGCTGACACTGTCACTGGGGCTGGCGCTGAACCGGAATTTGGCCGGTCCGATTTGACTGATGCGGCAGCGGAAGATTTTCACTTCAGGGCCTGGTTGCAGGGGCAGCTAATGCAGGGTGATTGCTCGCTGCCGCGGCTGGGGCAGTTCAATGACTGGCTGCAGGAGCGTCTGCCAGAGGGAATCGACATTCCCGAGGAAGAAGACAATACCTGTCGGGTGGTGGTTGGTCTATCACTGTTGATGGTCGAGGGCAGTCCCAGACCGGAGCTGGCCGAGCGTTGTTTGTGCCGATTGCTGCCAGCAGTTTTGGCCATGGCTCTGGATGATGGGGATTTTTTGAATTCCCGTGAGCACCCGGCACGATTTCTTCTCAATGAGGTCGTGGCCGGTTGTGCCACGGCTGATGATCCCGAGGTTTTTGCATCCGAGGTGATGTCTCTGGCTGAGGTGATCGAGGCGGGCTTGGGTGACTCCTCCGAGTCGGCGGCGGCTATTTTTCAGGTGGCGCTGGAAAATGTACGGCAGTGTGCTCAGCCAGTCGGGCAGAACTTGCAACAACAGCGGTTATGTCAGGTGGAGGGTGACCGGGCCAGAGCCGATCTGGCCAGAGACTATGTGCAGCAGCAGATCGATCTGATGTCAGAGGCTGCGATGGCCGGTGAGGTGCTGCCTGATGTGGTGCAGCAGCTGCTGGAGGGGCCCTGGCTGAATGCGATGTTATTGACCTATTTGCAGCAGGGGGAGGCTTCCGAAGCGTGGCAGGAACAGCGTCAGGTGGTGCGTGATCTGGCTTGGTCTGTGAGTGGCAACTATCAGTCTGTGTCAGAATTATTGGGGACCTTGCCGGGCTTGTTGCAGCGTCTGCGGGCGGGGATTGAGTCTGTTCCCCATGATTTATTCAAGGTCAATGAGTTATTTCGGCAGTTGGAACAGGTGCATCTGGCAGCGATGCAGCCGGGTTCTGTGCGGGCAGAGGCTGAAGTGGTCGCGGTTGCCCGGGGTGTGCCGGTTGCAGAGCCGGTGGATCAGTGGTTGGAGCAGGTTGAGCAACTGCGCCCTGGCTGTTGCTTTGATGTCTCCGCAGACGATGGTGAGTTGCGCTATCGGCTGGCGGCGTTTATCCGGGATGCCGATCGGTTGGTGTTTGTGGATCGCGACGGTGCCAAGGTGGCGGAAATGAGCCGTCGGGCCGTGGCTGATGCGATTCGTGATGAGCGTTTTCGCTTGGTGGCTTCCGATGATTTGTTTGATCAGGCGTTGCAGGCGGTCATCTCGGATCTCAGGAAGGCATGAGGCTTTGGCTCATCTCCTTCACTCCTTTTTGTATCGATTAAATGGATGCTCTAGAATGAAGTTATCGATTTAATCGGAGTTTTCATGAAGTATACCCTGCGCCATCTGGAGGTGTTTCTGGCGGTTGCCCGCGAGCAGAGTATCAGTCGTGCGGCTGAGCAATTGTCCATGTCCCAGTCTGCCACCAGTGCGGCTCTTCAGGAATTTGAGCGACGCTATGATATGCAGTTGTTTGATCGCTCGGCCAAGCGGCTTAAGCTTAATCCTTTGGGCGCAGCGATTCGCACCAAGGCGGAAGGGTTGATGGCGCATGCTCAGGAATTTGATCGCGAGCTGACCCAGCACGAGGAGCAGGGACATTTGCGGGTGGGTGCCAGTCTCACCATTGGCAATTACCTGGCCTATAAATATCTGGCGACCTATGTGCAGCAGCACCCCGCTGCCAAGGTGGCCATCGATGTCTCCAATACCCCGGAAGTAGCCGCAAAGGTGCTGAATTTTGAGGTGGATGTTGGTTTGATTGAGGCCGAGTGGCACCACGACAACCTCAATCTTCAACCTTGGCGGGATGACAGTATGATCGCCTTCTGTGCGCCGGGTCATCCCATGGCGGGCAAGAGTTGCTTGAGTGATCACGACATTCTCGGCTGTCACTGGATTCTGCGCGAGCCGGGGACTGCGCACCGTCAGGCGTTTGATGGTGCCATGCATGATCTCTTATCGGGGCTGGATATAAGACTGGAGCTGACCCATAACGAGGCGATTAAAAATGCGGTGAAATCGGGATTGGGGGTTGGGTGCCTGTCGCGAATTGCCATAGAGGACGAAATCCAGCAGGGGGTGCTGATACCACTGCCATTGAAGTCGCGGGCCATCGATCGGCGCTTCTACATTATTACTCACAGGCAGATGGCGCCGAATCAGGCGGTTGACTGGTGGCTGACGTTGTGTCGAAATGCCGGCCTTTGACCTTTTGGCTGGTTGCAACTGATTTTCAATGGTGCCGTGCACCGGGATTTTTTTGGGTTTGATCGATAGATGTTTGTAGAGCAATTTGCCCCCTGGTTGGTGGCCCTGAATCTGGTCGCCATCGTTTTGCTGCTGGTCTTTACCCGTATTCGCCCCTGGAAAATTTTTATTGCCTCCAGCTGTGTACTGTATATGACCGGGCTGCTGCCTCTGGATAAAACCTTGGCGGGCTTTTCCAATCCGTCGTTGCTGGTACTGGTGTTGTTGTTTTTTGTGTCCATGCCATTGGAACGCACGGCTCTGGTGCGCCGCCTGGTGGCGGCCATCGTCAATGGCTCTGTCCGGTCGTCCACCCTCAAACTCGGCGTGTTGGGTGCGTTGGTGTCTTCAATTGTCAATAATACTGCGGTGGTGGCGGCGCTGTTGGGCCCCCTTAAAAAGCAGCAAAAGATTGCACCTTCAAGGCTGCTGTTGCCGCTGTCCTACGCTTCCATTATTGGCGGAACCCTGACGTTGATCGGTACGTCCACCAATCTGATTGTGAACGGTTTTGTCCAGCAGGCGGGTTATCCGCCGCTGGATTTCTTTGCCTTTTCGATGATTGCTTTGCCAGTGGTGCTGTGTTGTCTGCTGGTGATGGTGGTTATTGCACCCTGGGCGTTGCCGAAGCGGGAAATTCAATTGAACAGGGTGACGCAGGAGTATTTTCTTGAGCGTGAGGTGGTGCCCGGATCGGCGTTGATCGGGCGATCGCTGCAGGAGAATGGTCTGCGTCGGCTGGAGAAAATTTTTCTGGTGGAGGTGATTCGCGGTGAGCGCGTGGTGGCGCCAGTAAGCCCTGAGTTTGTGGTTCAGGCCGGGGATGTGCTGGTGTTTACCGGCGATGTTTCGGCCATAGACTTGTTGGATGAATTCGACGGCTTGGAGTCACCCGAGGCTTTTAATTGGACTGTACGGGACAATGTCCGTGAAGTGATTGTGTCGCCCACGGCCAATGTTGTGGGAAGAACCATCAAAGCGGTGGATTTCAGGGCCAAATTCGATGCCGCAGTGGTGGCGGTTCGACGCGGTAATGAGCGGCTGCAGGGAGGGCTTGGACAGCTGGTGTTAAAGGCGGGGGATGCGCTGGTATTGGCTACAGGTCCGGCGTTTCAGCGGCATAACAAGGCGTCATCCGACTTTATTCCCGTGGGTGGGGTCGATGTCAGTCGCCTGTTGTCGCGGCGTGAAGAGCTGGCGGTCTACGCCGGGTTCGGGTTGATTGTAGCGCTGGGGGCCACCGGCTTTGTGCCTTTGCTCAAGGGGCTGATTGTGCTGGTGGCACTGTTGTTGGCGCTGCGGATTCTGACGGTTGATGACATCAAGGCCCGCTTTCCCTATGAGTTGGTGATTGTGATCACCGGGGCACTGGCTCTGTCTCAGGCCGTTTTTGATAGTGGTTTGAGTGATCTGATTGGCGATTTTGCCGGTGAGTATTTGGGTGGCTATGGGGTTGTCGGGGCGCTGATCGGATTGTTTTTGCTGACCTGGATACTGACCGAGTTGGTGACCAATAATGCCGCGGCTGCCATTATTTTCCCTCTTGCCATGGCGATGTCGTCACAGTGGGGGGGCGATTATATGCCCTTTGTTATGGCGGTGGCGTTTGGTGCCAGTGCCAGCTTTCTCTCTCCCTATGGTTATCAGACCAATCTGATGGTCTACAGTGCGGGTAATTATCGTGTGGTTGATTATGTGCGCTTCGGCTTGCCGGTGCTGTTGGTCTACTGCACGGTTTCTTTACTCATGATTGTGGGTCACTACGGCCTTTGATTTTGTCCTGATTTTTCGATGCTTGATTCCTGAATATTCTGGTTTTTCGAATTTGCCTGTGGGGCTATAATGGCCGCCATTTTCAATGGCAGTAACCGGAATTCGGACACGCTTATGCAAAGTCATCCAGCCCATGGTGGCGCCCTGATTGATCTCTATGCGCAGGGAGACAACCTGCAGCAAGCCAAAGCAAGGGCCAGAGACAATCGCTCCTGGGATTTGACCAACAAACAGATGCTCGACATTGAGTTGTTGCTCAATGGTGGCTTTTCACCTCTGACGGGTTACCTGTCTCAGGCGGATTATGATTCTGTGGTGCAACAGTTGCGCCTGTCTGATGGCACCCTGTGGCCGATGCCGATTAATCTGGATGTAACTCAGGCATTTGCCGATGAGATCGCCGTAGGGGAAGAGATTACCCTGCGTGACCCGGAAGGTGTGGTGATTGCCAATCTCTCGGTAACGGATATCTGGGTGCCGGATCGCGAGCTGGAAGCAAAGCAGGTGTTTGGTACGACCGATGGTTCGCATCCGGGGGCTGATTACCTGATCAATTGCAGCAATCCAGTCTATGTGGGCGGTAGCCTGACTGGTGTGACTCCGCCGCTGCATTATGACTTTGCCCAATACCGCAAAGACCCTCGGGCTATGCGTCAGCATTTTGCCGATCTTGGATGGGATAAGGTCATTGCCTTTCAGACCCGAAACCCCATTCACAAAGCCCATGTGATCATGATGAAGCGCCTGATGGGTGCCGAGCAGGCCAACTTGGTGATTCATACGGCCGTGGGTAAGACCAAGCCGGGTGATATCGATCATTATTGCCGGGTGCGCTGTTATGAAAAGATCCTGCCGTACTTTCCTGATGGTATGGCCGAGGTGGAAATCCTGCCGTTGGCCATGCGCATGGGAGGGCCTCGCGAAGCTCTGTGGCAGGCCATCATCCGACAAAACTATGGGTTCAGCCATTTTATTGTGGGCCGTGATCACGCAGGGCCTGGCCGCAACAATCTCGGTGGTTTGTTTTATGGGGCGACTGAGGCTCAGGAGTTCGTCAGCAATTACCAGGATGAGCTTGGCATCCGCATTCTCAAGGCGCCCTTTCTGCGTTATGTGGCAGACCGGGGAGAGTTCGTAGAGGAGTCGCAGCTGCTGTCAGGAGAGGCGGGGCTGTATATTAGTGGCGCGGAGCTTAAACAGTTACTGGTTGAGGGGAAGGACGTGCCTCAGTGGTTTGCCTATCCGCAAGTGGTGGAAGAGTTGAACCGAACCATGCCGCCGCGTCACAAGCAGGGCTTTACCCTGTTTTTTACCGGGTTGTCCGGATCCGGCAAGTCAACGCTTGCCAATGGGGTTATGGTAAAATTGCGCGAGTTGGGCAGTCGCAAAGTGTCGCTGCTCGATGGCGATGTGGTGCGCAAAAACCTGTCCAGTGAATTGACCTTTTCCAAAGAGCACCGCGATCTCAATATTCAGCGTATTGGTTATGTGGCCAGTGAAATTACCCGCAATGGTGGTGTGGCAGTCTGTGCACCCATTGCCCCCTATGCTGAAACCCGCCGGACGGTGCGGAACATGATTGAGGAAGAGGGGGTGTTTGTCGAAGTTCACGTGGCAACCCCGCTTGAGGTGTGTGAAGCGCGGGATCGCAAAGGTCTTTATGCCATGGCGCGTGCCGGAAAAATCAAGGGTTTTACCGGTATCGATGATCCCTATGACGTGCCGGAACACCCGGAAATGAGGATTGATACCTCACAGTTTTCAATGACCGATGCCGTATCACAGGTGATTAACCGCCTGCGTGATATGGGGTTGCTTGAGACATCTGAAACATCAGATTAAAACGTTTTTATTTTTAAAGTTAAACATTAACAGGTTGTAACAATGGACAAGAAAACTCTGACGCACTTGAAGTTGCTGGAAGCTGAAAGTATCCAGATCTTCCGCGAAGTGGCCGCCGAATTTGAAAATCCGGTGATGCTGTATTCAGTAGGTAAAGACTCTTCGGTGCTGCTGCACGTGGCGCGCAAGGCTTTTCACCCCGGTAAGATTCCCTTCCCCATGCTGCACGTGGACACCACCTGGAAATTCCGCGAGATGATTGAATTTCGCGATCGTATTGCCAAGGAATACGGTTTTGATCTGTTGACCCATACCAACCCGGAAGGTCTGGCTATGGGTGTTGGTCCGTTTACTCACGGCTCGGCCAAGCACACCGATATCATGAAAACCCAGGCTCTGAAGCAGGCGCTGGATCACTACAAGTTTGATGCGGCCTTTGGTGGTGCACGTCGCGATGAGGAAAAGTCTCGCGCCAAAGAGCGCGTATATTCTTTCCGTGATAAAAATCATCGTTGGGATCCGAAGAATCAGCGCCCGGAGCTTTGGAATATCTACAACAGCGCGGTGGATCCCGGTGAGAGCATTCGCGTATTCCCTCTGTCCAACTGGACCGAGCTGGACATCTGGCAGTACATCTTTATGGAAAATATTGAGATCCCGGATCTGTACTTTGCCAAAGAGCGCCCGGTAGTAGAGAAAGACGGTGTGCTGATTATGGTGGACGACGATCGTATGCCGCTGGATGAAGGCGAAGAGCCGGAAATGAAAATGGTGCGTTTCCGTACTCTGGGTTGCTACCCCTTGACCGGAGCGGTTGAGTCCGAGGCCGCGACGCTGCCTGAGATTATCCAGGAAATGCTGCTGACCAAAACCTCCGAGCGTCAGGGTCGTGTGATCGACAGCGATTCCGCCGGCTCCATGGAGAAGAAAAAGATGGAAGGTTACTTCTAAACAGCCTGAATAATGGCTTGTGTTTAAGCCAAGCTGTACAGCTCCGCTGTCATCCTGAACGCAGTGAAGGATCTTAGAGATTCTTCCTCCCGTTGGTCGTCAGAATGACAGGTCTGGAGCCTAACTGAACGAATACAAAGAGAAAGACCATGATCGAATCAAACGCTTTACTCGAAGAAGATATCCTGGGTTACCTGGATCAACACGAGAACAAAGAACTGCTGCGTTTTCTGACCTGCGGCAGTGTTGACGACGGTAAGTCCACCCTGATTGGCCGTCTGTTGCACGACTCCAAGATGATCTTTGAAGATCACCTTTCAGCCATCAAAAACGACTCGAAAAAATTCAATACCACCGACGAAGAATTTGATCTGGCGTTATTGGTGGATGGCCTGCAGTCCGAGCGTGAGCAGGGCATTACCATTGATGTGGCCTATCGCTACTTCACCACGGATAAGCGCAAGTTCATTATTGCCGACACCCCGGGGCACGAGCAGTACACCCGCAACATGGCGACCGGTGCGTCTACCTGTGATCTGGCGATTGTGATGGTGGATGCCCGTCATGGCATGATGACTCAGACCCGTCGCCACAGCTTTATTGCCTCCCTGCTGGGTATCAAGCACGTGGTGGTGGCCATCAATAAAATGGATCTGGTGGATTTCTCCGAGGATCGTTACAACGAAATCGTTGCCGATTACAAAGAGTTCGCCAAGAGCCTGAATATTCCGGATATCCAGTTTGCCCCGATCTCTGCACTGCGCGGTGATAACGTCGTCAACAAGTCGGAGAATACGCCCTGGTATCAAGGCAAAACCCTGATGGAGACTTTGGAGACCATCGAAATTTCCAAGGATCGCAATCTGGAAGATTTCCGTCTGCCCGTGCAGTACGTGATTCGCCCGAACCTCGATTTCCGTGGTTTCGCCGGAACCATCGCCTCGGGCACCATCAAGCCGGGCGACGCGGTTGTGTCACTGCCTTCCGGTAAAACCAGTAAAGTAAAAAGCATTTCCACCTTTAATGGCGATCTGCCCGAAGCCAGTGCCCAGATGGCAGTAACACTGACACTGGAAGATGAAATTGATGTGTCTCGTGGCGATATGCTGGTCAAGCAAGAAAATCTGCCCAGTGTCAGTAATGGTGTCAAAGCGCACGTTATCTGGATGGCAGAAGAGCAGCTGAAACTGCACAAGCAATACGCGGTGAAATTTGTCAGTAAGAAGTCATTGGGCAATGTGGTGGCGATTGAGCACAAGATTGATGTCAATACCATGGCCACCAGCGCTGCTGATACGCTTGAGCTGAATGAAATCGGTTTGTGCGATTTGAGTTTTGAGACGCCGGTTATCTTCGATAAGTACAATGACAATCGTGTCACCGGTGCCTTTATCATTATCGACCGAATCACCAACGGTACAGTGGGTGCCGGTATGATTGTCGATGACCTGGATCTGGCTGGTTTTGATACCAATATTTCCAATGCGGATCTGAAGCAAGAGTTGCGCAATAAATTGCAAAGCCTGTCTGAAGGTCTGGACGATCTGAGTGAGCCGCAGTTGATTGCACTCTACAAGCTGTTGAATCAAGCCTGACTCTGATTTCTTTGTGTTCGTATCGAACGTCATTCCCGGTTAACGGGGATGACGTTTTTTGTTTTTTGTGGGTGATTTTTATGGCGGATTTTGATGTCTTTAATGGCGATGCCGATGGCATCTGTTCACTGCTGCAGTTGCGCTTGGCGGAGCCTCGTGAAGCGACCTTGATTACAGGGGTAAAGCGCGATATTGCTCTGTTACAACAGGTGCAGGCGGGTTCCGGTGATCGGGTGACAGCGCTGGATATTTCCATGGATAAAAACAGTGCTGATCTGCAGCGCTTGTTGAATGAGGGAGCCGATGTTCTCTATGTGGATCATCACTATCCCGGTGACATTCCCGAATCAGAGCAGCTGATGGCGATCATCAACGAAGCCGCTGATACCTGCACCAGTATGCTGGTGAATAAGCACCTGAAGGGAGCCTACAGTCGCTGGGCTGTTGTCGGCGCCTTTGGTGACAACCTGAAAACCAGCGCTACCGCTCTGGCAAAGCCCCTCAATCTCAGTCCGTCGGAGCTCGAGCAGCTGGAGAATCTGGGCATTTATATCAATTACAATGGCTACGGTTCCGATTTGGCGGATTTGCATTTTGCGCCAGCGGATCTGTTCCGCGCCTTGCTGGCCTACAGTAACCCGTTGGATTTTGTGACTGATGGTAATGACGATTTTGCCAAACTTGAAGCCGGTTATAACACCGATATGGCCAACGCTGCGAGTCTCACCCCGGAGGTGGCTACGGATATCAGCGCGGTGTACATGTTGCCCGACCAGCCCTGGGCCAGACGTGTGAGCGGTGTATTTGGCAATGATCTGGCCAATAAATTTCCGGACCGGGCTCACAGTGTGGTAACGGCTAAAGCCAACGGTAATTATCTGGTGAGTGTGCGTGCGCCTTTGAGTAATAAATCCGGCGCGGTGGATTTGTGTCGCCAGTTTGCGACAGGTGGCGGTCGAGCCGCGGCCGCCGGTATTAATGATTTGCCAGCCGATCAGCTGGATGATTTTATTGCCGCGCTTGATGCGCAATATCGCCAGTAATAGCGTTTCAAAAGATCGTTTGTGAGAGTGTTATGAATCAGGCCAATACATCTGAAAATTTCTCTGTGGCATTACCGTCGTGGCGACAGGAACTCTATGAAGAGCTGCATGCCCGTCCTTTTCCTTTTATTCAGGGGGATGCCCAGGTCAGCCAGCTTGCCTGTCGACATGACATTGGTGGCGGTGAGTTGGCACGGCAACATCTGAGTGTGCTATGTCAGCGCTATGAATTACCTCTGCCGGAAGAGGATGCCTCCTGTCTTTACGTAAAGACCGATGACTTTGAATTGCGCTGGGAAATGCATACCGAGTTTTGCTCATACACCTTTATTGGCAGCAGGATTGAAGCGGTGCCTTTTGCCAAAACAGCGATTGAGTTGTTGCCGGCGGAGTGGTTGAGAGGCATCCCGGGTGAGGTGGTCAGTGCGGCTCATGTCAGTGTGATGGCGATGCCCGATGAGTTGGATAGTCTGGATATTCTGCGACAACACTTTGAGGAGCAGCGTCTGATTGGCAGTCGCATCGGCGATGACCGTGCCCACATCTGGACCAGTTTTCTGGCCAAGCAAGATGGTTTCTCCCGCTTTCTGATCCACAATAAGTCGCTTAATAAGTGTGAAATGGGGCGCTTGGTTCAGCGTTTATTGGAGATTGAAACCTATCGCTTGTTTTCGCTGTTGAGTTTGCCTTTGGCAAAAGAGTCACTGCCACAAATCAATCGCATGGATGAAGCCCTGTGCGAAGCCGTTAAAGATGTGTCCAGTATCAATGGCCACGCGGAAGAAAAGGCCCTGTTGCAGAAGTTGACCGACTTTTCCACAGAGATTGAATCCCTGAGGGCGCGAATCAACTTCCGTTCCAATGCCACTCAGGCCTATGCCCGGTTGGTAAAAAAGCGTATTGATGAATTGGCCGAGGTGCGTCATCCCGGTTTGCAGTCGCTGGATGATTTTCTTGGTCGCCGGTTTGCGCCGGCGGTGCGCACCATTGCCGGAATGTCCAAGCGGCTGGACGATCTGTCGACCCGTATTGATCGCGCCACCGATCTGATTCGCACCCGGGTGGATCTGGAGATTGAACATCAGAACCAAAAATTGCTGTCGTCGCTGAATGAGCGGGGACGGCGTCAGTACCGTCTGCAGAAAACCGTTGAGGGGTTGTCGGTGGTGGCCATCAGCTACTACCTGGTGGAGCTGATCAAATTGACTGTGCCGGGCAGCCGCTGGCTGGGTCTGGATGTCAATCCCGATGATGTGGCGGTATTTACTGTGCCTCTGATTCTGACGGTGATGATTCTGGTGTCTCGCAGTATTCGCAACAGGATGGACTGAACCCTGAAACTCCCAACCCTGGATACAGTCTGTTACCCTTGTGTCCAGTGATCACTGGTTTTAAATGTTATGACTCTGCTCTTTCTGTATCTTGCTGTCGCCATTGGCGTTTCTTTTCTGTGCTCCATTTTGGAGGCAGTGTTGCTGTCGATAACACCCAGCTATGTGCAGCAGGTGCAGGCCAAGCGGCCCCGGGCCGGCAAGCAGCTGGCAGCGGTAAAAGACAATCTGGATGAGTCGCTATCGAGCATTCTGATTCTCAATACCTTTGCCCACACCATGGGCGCAGCCGGTGTTGGTTCGCAGGCGTTGCAGGTGTTTGGGGAAGAGTGGGAAACACTGATTGCGGTGTTGCTGACTCTGGCCATTCTGTATTTTTCCGAAATCATACCCAAGACTCTCGGTGCCACCTTCTGGAAGCAGCTGGCCGTGCCCTCTTCTTTTATCATTGGCTGGTTGGTAAAGCTGGTCTATCCGCTGGTGTGGATCTCCACTCGCCTGACCCGCTTGTTCAGCTCCGGTAAAGGCAATGAAATTACCCGTGAGGAAATCATTGCTTTGGCGTCACTCGGTCATAAGGGAGGCGCACTGGTGCAACAGGAAAATGAGTACCTCTCAAATTTGCTGCAATTGCGAGAAATCAGAACGGAGCAAATTCATACCCCGCGTACGGTCGTGCACATGCTGCAGGAAAATATCACGGTCAAAGAGGCGCTGGATCACCCCCGTACCAGTCAGTTCAGTCGCATCCCCATTTACAGTCAGGGGGTCGATTATGTGCAAAACAAGGTGATCAAAACCGATTTGTTCGAGGCGGAGAGAAACGGCCAGGGGGATGAAGAAATTCGTCAGTTTGCCCAGCCGCTTGTCCGGGTGTCTGAAAAGTTGCCGGTACAGGGGTTGCTGAATCGCTTTATCAAGCAGAAAGAGCACCTGTTTCTGGTGGAGGATGAATTCGGCCAAACCTCCGGAGTGGTGTCACTGGAAGACGCCATTGAAACCCTGCTCGGACGTGAAATCGTCGATGAGCATGATCAAGTGGTGGACCTGCAGGCGCTGGCCAAAGATCGCTATCGTGACCGCTTGCGTGAGGCGCAGCAGGACGATGACGGCAAAGGCGACACCTGACCGATTGCCAATAAGCACAGGCGCTTTGCGGGGTTTTCCGTTATAGTTCCGGAAACACTCCTGGTTTAAAAACCTGATTTATAAAGAGGCTACCTTGGCCAAGCGCACCCCCTCCAAACGCACTCCGGGCAAGCATGATCCCTATCAGCAGCGGGAAGCGGAGAAATACGAAAACCCCATTCCCAGTCGCGAGTACATTCTGGAAGTACTGGCTCAGTCCCCGGGACCTATGACCCACGAAGCACTGTGCGACGTGTTGGCGTTGACGGATGACGATTCCATCGAGGCGCTGCGGCGACGTCTGATTGCCATGTCCCGCGATGGTCAGTTGATCAGCAATCGCAAACGCGGTTTTGGTTTGATCGACAAGATGGATCTGATTCGCGGTCGGATTCAGGGGCACAAGGACGGGTTTGGTTTTCTGATTCCCTTTGATGGCGGTGATGATCTGTATCTGTCGTTTCGGCAAATGCGCAAGGTGTTTGACGGCGATGAGGTGCTGGTACGCAAGATGGGGCGCGATGTGCGCGGTCGTCGAGAAGCCCATATTGTGGAAGTGCTGGCGCATAACACCAATCAGATTGTCGGGCGGCTGTTTCTGGAAAATGGCATCTACTTTGTGCGGCCGGATAATCCCCGTTTGACCCACGATGTGATTTTGCAAAAAGAAGACATTGGTGGCGCCAGTAAAGGCCAGTTTGTGGTGGCTGAAGTAACCCAACAGCCGGGGCGCAATAATCTGCCCACGGGCAAGGTCATGGATGTACTGGGCGATCATATGGCGCCGGGGATGGAGATTGATGTGGCCATCCGCGCGCACGGCATTCCCCACTTGTGGCCCAGTGATGTGCAGGCCGAAGCCGAGCAGCTGCCCGCCGAGGTGGCGAACAAGGACAAGTCCAAGCGCGTGGACCTGCGCCATCTGCCCTTTGTTACCATCGATGGTGAAGATGCGCGGGATTTTGACGATGCGGTTTACTGTGAGACTAAAAAGTCCGGTGGCTGGCGCCTCTATGTCGCCATCGCCGATGTTTCCCACTACGTGGGGGTTGGTTCGGCGCTGGATCGCGAAGCACAGGTGCGGGGTAACTCGGTGTACTTCCCGGACTTTGTGGTCCCCATGCTGCCAGAAGCTCTGTCCAATGGCCTGTGTTCACTGAATCCGCAGGTTGATCGCCTGTGTATGGTGTGTGAGATGACTATTTCCGAGGCCGGGCGGGTCAGTGGTTACAAGTTCTACGAAGGGGTGATTCACTCTCATGCGCGTCTGACCTATACCACTGTGGGCCAGATGCTGGAGCAGAAGGCTGATAAAAACAGCGGTGTGCGCAAGGCGCATCACGCGCTGGTGCCGCACATAGATGAGTTGCACAATCTGTATGGTGCATTGAGGGCGGCCAGAACCGAGCGCGGCGCGATTGATTTTGAAACGGTTGAAACCCGTATCCTGTTCGATGAGCAACGAAAGATTTCCCGGATTGTGCCCACCATTCGCAATGACGCTCACAAATTAATTGAAGAGTGTATGTTATGTGCCAATGTGTGCGCGGCACGCTTTTTGGAGCGGCACGAACTGCCCTCCCTCTACCGGGTCCACGAAGGCCCCCGCAGTGAGCGTCTGGAAAATTTACGTGAATTTCTGGGTGAGTTGGGTATGGGCATCCGCGGTGGTGATAATCCCAAGCCGTCCGATTATCAGACGTTGTTGCAATCATTGGGTGACAGGCCCGATAAAAACCTGATTCAGACCGTGATGCTGCGCAGCCTCAGTCAGGCGGTGTATCAGCCAGACAATAAGGGCCATTTCGGTCTGGGGTATACGGCCTATGCCCACTTTACCTCGCCCATTCGTCGCTACCCGGATTTGTTGGTGCATCGGGCGATTCGTCATGTAATTCGATCGCGAAAAGAAAGTTCTTCTGTCGTGAAACGTGCGATTCGCTCTGTGGTTAGCCCTGGTAAGGACAGCACAGTACAGCGGGTTAAAGGTGCCGGTGTTATTGCCAAAGCAAAAATCTATCCCTATGAAATGGCGGATATTCTGGCGCTGGGTGAGCAGAGTTCATTAACCGAACGCCGCGCCGACGAGGCCACCCGTGATGTAGTGAGCTGGCTCAAGTGCGAATATTTGCAGGATCATGTAGGCGATGAGTTTGCGGGCATGATCAGTGCGGTGACTAGCTTCGGCCTGTTTGTGGAGTTGAAAGATCTCTACGTCGAGGGGCTTATCCATATCACCAACTTGCCGCATGACTATTACCACTATGACGAGGCACATCATCGCTTGATTGGCGAACGCACTCGGCGGATGTTCCGTCTCGGTGATGAGCTGAAAGTGAGGGTGGCGCGGGTTGATCTGGATGATCGCAAGGTGGATTTTGAATTTATTGAACAGACGTCTTCTTCAAAATCGCGAAAAAAGGTCAGTCCTGCGGCACGCATGATGGCCGAAGAGGCCGGTGCCAAAACCAGGGGTAAGAAACCTGCCAAGGGGCCTCGCTCGGTTAAGGCTGGTAATAAAACGGCCAAGGCCATTAAAGGTAGCCTGTCCAAGTCGAAAACGGCTTCGGCCAACAAGAAGCGCAAGCCCAAGCCCAAGAGCTCAAACGGCAGCGGTTTAAGACGTAAATCCAAGCGTTAAAGTATTACATTATTGAATCTGTCATCTCGACGCGCAGCGGAGAGATCTCTCACAGTCGTCCGAGATGACTTCTGTGCGGTATGCTCGAGATGATATTGGAAGTTGTTATGGCAAAACTCGAAACCGTTTTTGGCCTGCACTCGGTGCAGGCCATTCTTAAAAGTGCGCCCCAGCGCGTCAATGAAATTCTGGTGCTGGAAGGTCGGCAGGATCAGCGTCTCAATAAAATTTTGGGCGCGGCCAAAACCAACGATATCAGAGTCAGACAGGCGCGACGCAAAGAACTGGATAAGTTGGTCAAAGAGGAAAATCATCAGGGTGTGGTGGCCTTCTGTTTTCCCGGTGAGGTGCACGACGAGCGCTTCCTGTTGTCCTTGATTGAAAAACTGGATGAGGCGCCCTTTTTGCTGGTGCTGGATGGTGTGACCGATCCCCATAATCTCGGTGCCTGTTTGCGTACGGCCGATGCCGCGGGCGTACATGCGGTGATCGCGCCCAAGGATAACTCCGCGAGTCTGACCGCGGTGGCACGTAAAGTGGCCTGTGGAGCTGCTGAGGTGCTGCCATACGTTCCTGTCACCAATCTGGCCCGAACCCTGAAGAAATTGCAGGAATTGGGTGTTTGGGTGATTGGCACCGCCGGAGAATCCGATGGCTCGGTGTATCAGGCGGATTTGAAAGGGCCTTTGGCATTGGTGATGGGGGCGGAAGGTTCCGGCATGCGCCGTCTCACTCGCGAGTGTTGCGACAGTCTGATTCATATCCCCATGGCGGGCGAGGTGAGCAGTCTTAATGTCTCTGTGGCCACCGGTGTGTGCCTGTACGAGGCCCTGAGGCAACGAGCAGAGAGTTAGTTTCAGGCAGATCCATCCGATGCCGCGGCAATCCCGTAATCCTTTACAACGACTGAATTGTTTACGGGGTTGCCAGAATGCGCTTGTTTTTATTGTTGTTTGTTTTTTCTCTTCTGCTTGGCTGCAGTCACCAGTCCATTGATGACTATCAGAATGGCCAGCCACCCTTTGTTCTGCAGGATTATTTCAATGGCCGGCTGTCGGCCCATGGGATTGTTAAAAACCGTTTCGGTAAGGTGATCAGGACCTTCAATGCCGAGCTCAATGGGCAGTGGCAGGCGGGTTCGGACGGTACCTCTGAGGGACTGTTGAAAGAAGTGTTCCGGTTCGATGATGGTGAGGTGCAGTTGCGTGATTGGCAAATGATTGCCACCGACCAATCGTCTGTTTTTGTAGGACGTGCCGGAGATGTGGTGGGCGATGCCCGTTTGCGTACCGCCGGCAACGCCCTGTTTATTGAATACACCTTGAGAATCCCTTATCAGGGCCGCAGTATCGATGTGTTTGTAGATGATCGCATGTATCGGGTTTCCGATTCGGTGGTGATCAACGAGTCGCGCCTCAGTAAATGGGGGATCGACGTTGGTGAGGTGGTGTTGACCATCATTAAGCACGAAGATTGATGGAGGATTTGGCAATGCTGAATATGGATTTCGCCAAAACCGTGGTGGTGGAGACCGCTGCTCAGGAGTGGTCTGCGAGCCCTATGCCGAAAGTGTTACGCAAGCCCCTTGCCCGGGAAGACGCTGAGCGAGGTCATGCAACCAGTGTGGTGTGCTATGAGCCAGGCGCGTCCTTCTATTCGCACAATCACCCTGGCGGGGAAGAAATACTGGTGCTCGATGGGGTGTTTTCCGATGAGACAGGTGATTTTGGCGAGGCAACCTATTTTCGCAACCCCCCGGGTTTTGTCCATGCGCCTTTCAGCCGCCATGGTTGCCTGATCTTCGTCAAATTGCATCAGTTTGCCGAGGGAGATCTGACTCGGGTCGCAATCAAAACCGATCAGCAGAAATTTTTACCTGAAGTCGATGGCATCGAAAAGTTGCCACTGCATGAGTTTGGTTCTGAGCAGGTCAGCCTGATCAAAGTGAAATCCGGGACACAAGTGGTTATCGAAGACAGCAGGGGTGTTGAACTGTTTTTACTGCGAGGTGCTTTGAGGGTAGCAGGGGTGGCGTCAGATCTCAGGCTTTTTGGTTGGTTGCGCACGCCACAAAAAATTGTGGCGCACGCCAACCAGGATACCCTGTTGTGGTTAAAAACCGGGCATTTGGGAGCCGTTCAGGACTGAATGCTCCCGGTTGCGGTTAAAAGTTATAACTGAACTCCATGGAGACACTTCTCGGTCTTTCGTAGATGCCATAGTAGGCCACGCCGGTATCACCGGTGAGTGTTTCAGACAGCGGCAGTGCGGTTGACTGGGTCAGAACTCTCTCGTCAGTCAGGTTGTTGCCAATCAGGGCCAGCTCCCAACTGTCGTCGCTGCTGGCCAGTGAAATGCGAGCGCCCACTTTGACGTAGCTGTCCTGCAGGGAGTTTGGATCCAGCGTGCTGCTGGCGTAGTAGTCATCACTGTAGTCCAGATTCAGACCCCAGTACATCATGCCCCAGTCGCCCACGCTGTGGCTGTAATCCAGACTGAGGTTGGCGGCGAACTCCGGAGTATTGGCCGCACGCTCGCCGTCGAAATTACACAGTCCGGCAGAGGAGTTGCTCGGTGTCTGGGTGGCGGCTACAGCCGGCGCACACTCGGCGACATCATAGTCCTGATACTCGTAATCCAGATAGGCTACCGAGGCACTCAGTAGCAGGTCTTCCATCAACAGGAAGCGGCCATCGATTTCGACACCCTGAATGATGGCTTCGGCGGCATTTTGCACATTGAAACCCACGGAGCCATCAAACTGGGTGATTTGCAGGTCTTCGTAGGTGGTGTGGAAGATGGCGGCGTTGATTTCGCCACGCTCGAAACGGAATTTGCCACCCAGTTCATAACTGCTGGCCTGTTCGTCTTCAAATTCAAAGGTGCCGGGTGAAGCGGGTGCACCGGGGAGGTTGTTGGAACGCATATCAAAACCGCCCGCTTTGCTGCCCTCGGTGTACGACAGATAAAACATGGTGTCGTCGCTCCAGTCGTATTGAAGGTTAACCAGAGGATCGAACTGGCTTTCGTTGCGCGTATCCTCAATGCTGTGGCCATAGATACCCAGCACGGCCAGAGTAGCGTCAAAGCCGGCCTGTCCGCCCAATGTGGCGGAGCCATCATTGATCAGGGTGCGGCTGCCGTCTTTTTCTTCATCGCTGTAGCGGCCGCCGGCGGTCAGGGTGAGCTGATCGGTGATGCGCCAGTTGAACTGGGCAAAAGCAGACCAGACTTCCGAATCCTGCTCGAAGGTTTTACTGGCAACGCCATTAACCGCGGTGGCCAATGCGCCCCCGCCGGCTGTCAGCAGGGTGTCGCCAAAGAACAGGTTGTCAAACACATCGGATTTGCTGTCCTGATAATAGAGGCCGGCGATGTAGTCAAAGTTGCCATCTGCAGGAGAGGCAATGCGGAATTCCTGACTGAACTGTTTGAAGTCTTCACCCTGATTGGTGCCATTGAACACGTCCAGATCGGTGTAGTCGACATCAATCAGTTCACGGGTGGTGAACTCCACGCTGGCCGTAGTTGAGGTCAGGGTGTAATCGCCCAAGTCGTAGTCAATGTTCAGTACCAGATTGTTGACCTGATTGTCGCTTTCCTGACCGTTGTCCTGACGTTTGTAATCTTTGCGGGTGTCCACATCGGCAAAATCCGGTACCAGAGAATAGGTGCCGACCGGTGTGTGATTCTCCATGGAGCGACCTGCGGTATCGAACTCGGCGGTTTCCGCTTTCAGGGTGATGCTCAGGTTGTCATCGTTTTCCCATAGCAGGGTACCGCGAGCGTAGGTCTCCTGAGTGTTGGGTTCTTCCCTTTTCAGACTGGTGTTGGTCATCCAACCGTCCATGTCGCGGTAGGACAGCACCAGGCGGCCGGCCATTTGCTCGGAAAGGGGGCCGGACACGATGGCGACGGTTTTGCTTTCGTCGTGCTCGAATTCGTACAGGGTTGAAATGGAGGCTTCAAATTCCCGTGTCGGTTTGGCGGACGTCAGGCTGATGGCGCCGGCAATGGCGTTTTTGCCAAACAGGGTTGGCTGTGGTCCCCGCAGTACTTCCACTCGCTCAAGATCAACCAGTGGCAGGCGGATTAACTGGCCTCGACCGTAGTAAACCTCGTCAACGTACATGGCGACCGATTGCTCGAAACCTTTGTTGGAGCCGGAATAGACACCGCGCATACCGATCTGGTTGGTAATGCCGGTTTTGGTGATTTGCAGGTTCGGTATGGAGCCGGACAGGTCGCCCAGAGAGCTGATGTTGTAACTCTCCAGTTTTTCGCCGCTGACGGCGTTAATGGAAATGGGGACGTCCTGCAGCCCCTCGGCGCGCTTTTGGGCTGTGACGATGATTTCTTCCAGCATCAGGTTCTCTGCGGCCTGCAGTGAGGGTGTGCTCAGTGTCAGGCTGGTCAGGGCAATGGCAGAAGCCAGAGATTTTCTTTTAAGTCTCATAGTGATATCTCCCTTCTTGTTTTCTTATATTTAGTAATTCTTATTGTTAGAGACCGTATGAATATATATAGTCTCATAACGATAGTAAAATAATTTCACGATTTTTATTTTCTATACAATTCCCTGTTAAGTATTTTTTGCTCTATAAGGCTGTGTAATCATCTGCCTGAAAGTGGGTGTCGTACTTGCAGTGGATGGCAAGTGTTCAATAAAAGGAGGTCGCGCAGATTCAATGGCAAATAAAAAACGTTCGATAATTTTTCTGGGGACAACCCTGCTGGTAGGGGTGTTGCTGGCGCTGGCTGGCAGTTGGCAGGGGATTGATTTTCAAGGGGTTCCCCTGTTCGCCTTGTGTGTGTTGCTGGCGTTTGCCATGCAGTGGCTGATGTTTGTTCCGGCCTATATCTGGCAAACCGAGCGCTACTATGATTTGACCGGTAGTCTGACTTACCTCAGTGTTATGGCTCTGGCGCTTTGGGGATCCGGCAAAACCGATCCTGTCAGTATTTTACTGGCGGTGCTGGTTGGGGTTTGGGCTCTGCGTCTGGGGAGTTTTTTGTTTGTAAGGATTCTGCAAGACGGCTCAGATCACCGATTTGATGCCATCAAACCGAACTTTCTGCGCTTTTTTGCCGCCTGGACAATTCAGGGGTTGTGGGTCTCTTTTACCAGTGCGGCGGCGCTGGCGGCGATTACTTCTACGGCCGAATCCGATCTGGGTTTGGCGGGCTGGATCGGTCTGATCATCTGGGTGTTGGGTTTTGCTTTGGAGGTGGTGGCGGATCGGCAAAAACGTCAGTTCAGGGCCAATCCGGAGAATGCAGGACAGTTTATCCAGACGGGGCTCTGGTCTGTATCCCGTCACCCCAACTATTTCGGTGAGATTCTGCTGTGGGTCGGTGTGGCGATCATTGCGGCGCCCATGTTGTCGGGTTGGCAGTACCTGTGTTTGATCAGCCCGTTGTTTGTTACGTTGCTGTTAACCCGGGTCAGCGGTATTCCCATGCTGGAGGCTACCGCCGATGAGCGCTGGCAGGGTCAACCCGAGTATGAGGATTACAAGGCGCGTACTCCGGTATTGATTCCCCGCTTTTGATATCAGAGTGTACTCTTGGTCATGGCACCGGATCTCACCAGATCCTGTGGCCAGGGCTTTTCGTGACAGTGTGCGCATACCACCTGTTGGCGCAGAGGTTTGCCGCACTGCTTGTGAAACATGTTCGGTGGCGGCAGGGGTTCTTTGACACCATCAACAATCCATTGGCGCAGAGCTAGTACAAAATTATTGGTGCTGCGGCCTTTTGCCGTGAGTTTGTATTTGTGGCGAGTTCGGCCTTCGGCGCAATCCACGCGCTCCATCATGCCGTCGGCGATCAGGGATTTAAGCCGGCTGTTGAGTATGCCCGGCGCTATATTGAGCATTTTCTGAAAATCGTCAAAGCGGGTAATTCCCAGAAAGCCGGCAATCAACAGCAGCAGGCTCCAACGGTCACCGATCAGTTCTGCCACACTGCTACCGGATTTTGAGGCTCTTGAGCGTTTTGGTGAGGATGAACTGCTCAGGTTTTTCAACTCTTCGACACCTTCCGAGCGGACCTGCCATTGGATGTCGTCGGCGGTTACAGGCTGGTGGCAGTGTTCGCACACGGACAGGGCGATAAACTCGTGGTGACAAGTTGTGTGAACCAGGGGCGGGTGTTTTTCGGTGTCGTTCGGTTGCCACTGGGTTTCCAGTTGCGAGGCAATCAATGAGGCACCAAACAGACCCATGCCTCTGGGGGTTAGATTGTATTCGGCGTGCTTGGTGTCGCGGATTGGGCGTTTATAAAGAACGTCATAGTCGATCAGATCTTGCAGGCGACGGGTCAGGGTTGCTCTGCTGATGCCGGTGTTTTTTCGAAATTGTTCAAAGCGGTTACAGCCATAGAAAGCTTCACGCAATATCATCAGCGACCAGCGGTCGCCGACAATATCAAGCCCCTCTACGATTTTACTGAGCAGTCGCGCTTCGGTCGTTTCCATGGGGCAAGTCTAACAGGCTTTTTCAATCAGTCGCGATTGTCTCGTGGCTTTCTGGGTTTTGCGGATTTCGGTTTGCCGGATTTCGGCTTGCTGCCACGCTCTTTTCTGGAGGACTTGCCTGAATCATCCGCTCTGGAAATATTGATCTTCTGATTGCGGATGTAGACCTTCTTCAAATAACCCAGCAGTTCATCGGGCATACCTTCTGGCAGGTCCACGGTGCTGTGACTGTCGTGAATTTTGATGTGGCCGATGAACTGGCTGTCGATGTCGGCTTCGTTGGCGATGGCGCCGACGATGTCGCCCGGACGAACCTGATGTTCGTAGCCCACTTCAATGCGGAAGGTCTCCATGCCCACTTCGGGCTTACCGCCGTCTTTGTGGTGCTTGCGTTCTTTGCGAGGTTTTTTCTCTTTGCGGCCTGCTGCGTAATCGTCACGACTGGGGCGAGGGCCACGCTCACGATCTTCCCGCTCAGGACGGAATTTCTCTTCCTTGATGTTTTTTGGATCCAGCAGAGGCTTATCGCCCTGGGCCATGGCCGCCAGAGCTGCAGCAATATCCAGTGGGTCACCCTGACTTTCCTCGCTGTAATCGAGAATCAGATCGCGGAAAAATGCCAGATCTTCATTGGCAATGGTGTCGTTGATCTGGCGCTTGAAATCATCGATACGCTTGTTGGCCACCTGAACTTTGGATGGCAATTCCAGCTGGGTGATGGGTTGCTGGGTGGCGCGTTCAATGGTGCGCAGCATGCGTTTTTCGCGAGGCGCAACAAACAGGATGGCTTTACCGCTGCGGCCAGCTCGGCCGGTACGACCAATGCGGTGGACGTAAGCTTCGGTATCGTAGGGGATGTCATAATTGACGACGTGGCTGACGCGGGCAACGTCGATGCCGCGTGCGGCGACATCAGTGGCGACAATGATGTCCAATTTGCCGTTTTTCAGACGTTCAATGGCGCGCTCGCGCAGCTGTTGGCTCATGTCACCATTAAGGGCAGCGGCGGAATAGCCTCGCGCTTCCAGTTTTTCGGCCAGCTCAGCGGTGGCGGTTTTGGTGCGCACAAACATAATGATGGCGTCGAATTCTTCCACTTCCAGAATTCGGGTCAGGGCGTCGAGTTTGTTGACGCCGCGAACCAGCCAGTAGAGTTGTTCGATCTTATCAACGGTCTGGGTCTGGGCTTCGATTTTGATGACTGCCGGATCGTTGAGGTAGGTGTCCGCCACGCGGCGGATTTCCTTGGGCATGGTGGCTGAGAACAGGGCGACCTGACGCTCTTCCGGGGTTTGATCCAGAATCCAGGTGACGTCGTCGATAAAGCCCATGCGCAGCATTTCGTCGGCTTCATCCAGAACCACGCTTTGTAGATGGTCCAGTTTCAGGGTGCCGCGCTTGAGGTGATCCATCACTCGGCCTGGTGTGCCGACAACCACCTGGGCGCCACGTTGCAGGCCGCGAATCTGGCTGCGGTAATCGGAGCCGCCGTAAACTGGCAGTACATGGAAACCCTTGAGTTTGCTGGCGTAACTTTGGAACGCCTCGGCGACCTGAATCGCCAGTTCGCGTGTGGGTGCCAGAATCAGGGCCTGGGTTTTATTGAGTTTGGGGTCGATATTGGTCAGTAGTGGCAGGGCAAAGGCCGCGGTTTTACCGGTGCCGGTTTGTGCCATACCGAGGATGTCTTCACCCTTGAGCAGGTGAGGAATACTTTCTGCCTGAATCGGCGATGGGGTTTCGTAGCCAACGGCTTCAATGGCTTGCAATACGGGTTCCGCCAAGCCGAGATCGGCAAAGCGTACGGAATCATTGGACATGAGTGTGCCTATAGATAGTGGGAGGTATGGCATTCACCTTCCCAATTGTCCGCTTCACAAGCGGATCTTCTATAGGTGCTGGCCAATCTCCAGAATATTCATCTCGCCAGGTCATAATAGCCCTGATCAGAGGGGGTGCGGACTATACACGCATTGTGGTTAAAAGGGCAGCAATATTTTTGGTTGTTGGCTGTTCCAGAGTCAGAAAATAACGCTCAAATTTCTGGCTGAATAGTGTACAATTCGCCCCCTGAAAATTTATTAGTTTTTAACCATAGGGTTTTTCCATGTTTGATAAATCTATCACCATCGCAGACTTTGATCCGGAACTGTGGGCGTCGATCCAGCACGAAGAGGTTCGTCAGGAAGAGCACATTGAGCTGATTGCCTCTGAAAACTACACCAGCCCTATGGTTATGGTGGCTCAGGGCACCAAGCTGACCAACAAATACGCCGAAGGTTACCCGCACAAGCGTTACTACGGTGGTTGTGAGTACGTGGATACCGCTGAAGAGTTGGCCATTGAGCGCGCCAAAGAGCTGTTCGGTGCCGACTACGCCAACGTTCAGCCGCACTCCGGTTCTCAGGCTAATGCCGCGGTTTATCAAGCGCTGTGCAAGCCCGGTGACACCGTTCTGGGTATGAGTCTGGCCCACGGTGGTCACCTGACGCACGGTGCCTCGGTAAACTTCTCGGGCAAAACCTACAACGCTATCCAGTATGGCCTGAATCCTGAGACTGGCGAAGTGGATTACGACGAAGTGGAGCGCCTGGCCGTTGAGCACAAGCCCACCATGATCGTTGCCGGTTTCTCTGCCTACTCTCAAATCATGGACTGGAACCGCTTCCGCGAGATCGCTGACAAGGTTGGCGCCTACCTGTTTGTGGACATGGCTCACGTTGCAGGTCTGGTTGCTGCCGGTGTTTACCCAAGCCCGATCCAGATTGCTGACGTTGTTACCTCTACCACTCACAAGACTCTGCGTGGTCCTCGTGGCGGTATTATCCTGGCCAAGGCCAATGAAGAGATTGAGAAGAAGTTGAATTCTGCGGTATTCCCGGGTGGTCAGGGTGGTCCCTTGATGCACGTGATTGCAGCCAAGGCGGTATCTTTTAAAGAAGCCATGTCTGATGATTACAAAGAGTATCAAAAGCAGGTTGTTGCCAACGCCAAAGCCATGGCTGCTACCTTTATTGAGCGCGGTATCAAGATCGTTTCCGGTGGTACTGAAAACCACTTGATGCTGGTTGATCTGATTGGCAAAGAGTACACCGGTAAAGACGCCGATGCGGCTCTGGGTGCGGCCAATATCACCGTGAACAAGAACTCGGTACCTAATGATCCTCGTTCTCCGTTCGTGACCTCTGGTCTGCGCGTTGGTACTCCAGCCATTACCACTCGCGGTTTTGGCATTGAGGAAACCGTTGAATTGACCAATTGGATGTGTGACGTGCTGGAAAGTCTGGAAAACGGTACTTCCGAGCAGGTAATTGCTGAGGTTAAAGACAAGGTTCTGGCTCTGTGTAAGCGTTTCCCGGTTTACGGATGATGGCTTCCCCCTGATCCTGTCAGTCTTTGAAAAACCACCCAATTAGGGTGGTTTTTTTTGTCTGAATGATTGTTGAGCTGAATCATTTTTATATCTGCAAGCCGGTATATACTGGTGCTGTGGAATTTCCGAGGGATAGGAGATGCAGTTTTCCAGATGGGTGTTGGCGTTTCTATTGGCGGTCTTGATGTGTGCCGCAGTGGTGTTTTTGTCCTGGTATGTCAATTACCAGCGGGTGCACGCCACTTCCAATAACTTTGCCCTGATACGAGGGCAATCCTTGTTTCATCTTGTGCAAACGGTTCGTGCCTGGAATGCCGGTCATGGCGGCGTGTATGTGCCGGAGACCGACACCACGCCTTCTAACCCCTACCTCAATGTACCCGACAGGGACGTGTCTGATTCTTTGGGCCGGCAACTGACAAAGGTCAATCCGGCCTACATGACCCGGCAAATATCCGATCTTCTTAAAGGCAGTGGGGTTGAATCAAGCCTTATCAGCCTGAAGCCCATCAATCCCGTCAACCGCCCCGATGATTGGGAGCGTAAGGCTCTGGAGCAGTTTGAGGTGGGCCAGCTGGATGAGTTGCTCGAAGTGGTTGAAGGCCATTATCGCTACATCGCACCGCTCTATATCAAGGACAGTTGTCTGCAGTGTCATGGTGCATTGGGTTATCAATTAGGGGACGTTCGAGGCGGTTTGTCCTTTAAATTCCCGGTATCCCATTCAACTCAATTGATTGAGAAGCAGATACACGGTGCCACCCAATTTCATCTGTTGGTGTTTCTGGTTCTGCTGGGGTTGGCAATAGCGTTGTTTTTGAGTGTCTGGCTGCTGAAAAACCAGTTGCAGGTCAGCCAGGAGCGCCGCCAGTTGCTTGAGCAGGAAGTTAAAGTCGATGGCTTGACGGGGATGTTGAATCACAATGCCATTGTCTCGACACTGGATAATGAGCTCAAGCGGGCGCAGAGGGCGCAGCATAAATTATCGGTCATGATGATTGATCTCGATTTCTTTAAGCGGGTTAACGATACCTATGGTCATCAGGCCGGTGATGAGGTGCTCAGGTCCGTTGCCGACTGTATCAGTGTGCACTTGCGGGAAATTGACGCTCTGGGCCGCTATGGCGGAGAGGAGTTTATGGCCGTGTTGCCCGATGCCAAGCTCAAAAATGCGGTCAAGGTGGCCGAGCGTATCCGCCGCGAGATCGAAGAGTGCGATTTTGCCATTGCCAGCACAGGTGATCGAGAAAGTCTGTCCGTAACCGCCAGTTTTGGTGTGGCGGAATTGCAACTGGCGGGTTGTGAGACCGCAGAGGCGATCATCGCCATAGCCGATCGGGCGCTCTATTTTGCTAAGGAAAATGGCCGCAATCGGGTGGCGACCCAGGCTGATGTAATGTGAATTTGGAATAAAAAAGGGGGCCGATTTGGCCCCCGAAAAGTTCAGCATAAAAAACTGACTATACGTGTGCACCGCTTAATACGGCGGCCAGAGCAACCTGTTCGGAAGTTGGCGCTGGTTGATCTTTGGCTGGCAGGTTCTGACCCTTGGCGGCAGCAGAGTCCGGGAATACCTTATAAACAATATTCATCAGCTGCTCCATGGAATCTGGAGAAATCATGCCCACCGCTTTCATGGCGCTGCCGGTCAGGTTGTTGATTTCGTGAGGCTGCTTGACGATGGCTTTTTCGATCAGATCAACCGCTTCTTCCGGTGTCAGAGTCGGTACCGAGTTGTAGATTGAAGTCGGGCCGATCATCGGGGTCTTAACCAGTGGCATATGAATGTTGGTAAATTTCACATTGTCGCTGCGGTATTCGCCGCCGGCACAGCGAGAAAAGGCATCCAGTGCGGCTTTTGAGGCAGCATAGGCCGAGAAGCGAGGCATAACGCCCGCGGCTACGGCGATGGATGAAATGTTAATAATGTGTCCGCTTTGCTGCTCTGACATGCTTGGCAGGCAGCCCATGATCAACTTCACTGGACCAAAGTAATTCAATTGCATGGTGCGCTCGAAATCGTGGAAGCGGTCATAGGTGAGCTTCAGTGAGCGACGGATGCTGCGACCGGCGTTGTTAACCAGAATGTCGATGCGGCCGTGATCGGCGAGAATGCGATTGGACAGTTCACCACAGGCGTCCAGATCAGACAGGTCGCACGGGTAGACATAGGCTTCGCCACCGAGGCTGATGATGTCGCGCTGGGTTTCTTCCAGTTTCTCAAGGCCGCGGGCAACGAGAATTACCTTGGCACCGGCTTTTGCCAGACGGTAGGCGAGGGCTTTACCAATACCGGAAGAAGCGCCGGTGACGACCACAACACGGCCCCGTATGCGACCTTCCAGAGTGCTCAGAGAGGCGCTGTCTTTATCCAGATTGCGTTCCCAGTACTCCCACAGCGTGCCGGCGTATTCACGCAGATCAGGAACCTTGATGCCGGTACCCTGCAGAGCGCGCTGGGTATTGCGGCTGTCGTAATAAGCACCGAATTTCAGCATCCCGATCAGTTCGCGAGGCATGTCCAGCTGGTCAAACACGCGGTCGGTGGCAAATTTGACCACGGGCATGTGATTGACCACGGATGACAGGGGCTTGGGTACCAGATTGAGCAGCTTGTTGGCGTTTACCCGAATCGGGAATTTTGGACCGTTGGCGGCTTTGGAAAATACCTGAATCGCGTCACCCATGGTGTAGGCCTTGGGATCTGTCAGGTGGAAGCACTGACCGTGATTGCCGCCTTCGGCAACGATGTGGTCAATGGCTTGGGCGACAAAATCCACGGGCACCAGATTGATAGGTCCGGCTTCCATGCCCAGAGTTGGGATAAAGCTGGGCATGATATTGCGCAGACGCTGAATCACTTTGAAGAAGTAGTAAGGGCCATCGATCTTATCGATTTCACCGGTCTGGGAGTGGCCTACCACAATCGCGGGGCGGAAGATACGCCATGGAATGGTGGTGGTCTCACGCACAATGCCTTCGGAATCGTGCTTGGTGCGCAGGTAGGGGTTGCTGTCCAGGTCAACGGCTTCTTTGAACATCTTCTCGGTCCAAGTGCCCTTATACAGGCCGCCGGCGGCAATGGAACTGATTTGGTTAAAGCACTTGGCGTTGATCTGTTCGGCCAGCGCCAGAGCCTGACGGGTACCCTCAACGTTGCTCTGATACTGTTCTTCGGCTGGCGCTTCAATGTCATAGATGGCAGCGGCGTGGATAAATTCGTCCACTTTGCCGTCCAGATCTTTGATGCTTTCTTCGGACAGACCCAGAAGAGGCTGGTTGATGTCGCCGATAACGGGCGTCAGAAGCGAGGGCTCAAAATCGTACTTCTGGGCAATTTCATCGAGCTTGTACTTGGAGGATTCGCGCACCAGGACGTAGATCTCGCCTTTGCGCTTGACCAGCTCGCTGATCAGATTCTTGCCAATAAAACCGGTACCGCCTGTCAGAAAAACATTCATGTGGTTAGTCCTTATTTAAATGTGAGAATGTTGGGATGAGCTAAGTATTGACCAAGATGGGTGACACGTCTTTTACATCCTAGGTAAAGTAGTGCTACTTTTTTGAAAAAATTACTTCCAGGGAAAAAATATGGATGTTGGTGATCAGATTTCACAGGGGGCTTTCGGTCGTCTGTTGCGCTATTGGCGCCAGGTGCGACGCCTGAGTCAGGAGGATGTCGCTCTGGAAATCGATTCCTCAATCAAGCACATCAGTTTTCTGGAAAATGGCCGATCTTTGCCCAGTCGCGATATCGCCATGCGCCTTGCCGCTTTTTTTCATCTTAACAACTGGGAAACCAACTACCTTCTGGCAGCTGCCGGATTGTCCCCAGTGCAGTCGGTCAAGCCCAAATCGGTCGAGTCGGAATTTATGGAGAAGTCGCTGACGGCCATATTGCGCGGCGCCGACCCTTTCCCTATGGCGATTATCAATCGCTTTGGTGACGTCTACCGTATCAATAAAGGCTGGATGGAGGTTATTGGTTCCCGAGTACCCATGATGGCTGAAACGGATGAGTTCAATATCATTGATATGGTGGTCTCCAAAGATGGGCTCAGGCCCTATATCGAGGACTGGGAGTCAATTGTTTGTGCTCTGCTGGTGTTTTTGCAGCAGGAAGTGCTGATGTTTCAGGACCGCAATTCCATCGATACCTTGCAGCGCTATTTGCGCGACAGTGATATTCCCACTGACTGGCGTTCCCGGGGCTCTAACCGATTGACGACATCCGGTATGTACACCCGGGTCCGGTTTCCTGGCGAAGATCCCCAAATTTTTATGCATGTTATCAATACGGTCGGATTGTCCCGATTCCTGCCCGAGCCGGCCTTAATGACCTACAGTATTTTTCCCGAGGATTGGTCGTTGGCAGAGGTGTGGCAAGAGCGAATAGACAGCAATGATTATCAACACCCCTGTTTGAAATATTGAGCGACTGAAATGAATGCCTTGCAAAAACTGGTAGTAACCGATGGTTATACTCTGAACCCCGGCGATCTCTCGTGGAGCGGCTTTGAGCCGTTTGGCGATCTGGTGGTTTACGATCGCACGGAACCTGAACAGGTGGTTGAGCGGTGCCTTGGAGCGACAATGGTCCTGACCAACAAGGTCATACTGGATAGACAGCTGATGATGCAATTACCAGAGCTGCGCTATATCGGTGTGCTGGCCACCGGCTACAACGTGGTGGATCTGGAGGCCGCCCGCGAACTGGGCGTCGTGGTGACCAATATCCCTGCCTATGGCCCCGAGTCGGTGGCGCAATTCGTGTTTGCCCTGCTGCTGAATCAGGTTCAGCCTATTCATTATTACAGCAATGAAGTCAACAATGGCCGCTGGTCAAAGTCGCCGGATTTTTGTTTCTACGATCACTCCATGCCTGAGCTGGCCGGGCTGACTATGGGCATTATCGGTTATGGTGCCATCGGTCAAAAAGTGGCACGCATAGCCAGAGGCTTTGATATGAAGGTATTGGTGCACACTCGTACTCCGCCGGAGGTTTTGCCTGAGGGAGTTAGCTCAGTATCCTTGTCGTCCCTGTGTCAGGACAGTGATGTGATCAGTCTGCACTGTCCGTTGACCAAGCAGAATCAGGGCCTGATCGATCAGGCGTTCTTAAAACAAATGAAATCTTCGGCCTATTTAATTAACACCGCCCGGGGTCCACTGGTAAATGAAGCAGAGCTTGCCGAAGCGCTGCAGCGCGGTGAAATTGCCGGTGCCGCACTGGATGTGCTGGCGGTTGAGCCGCCACCGCAGCAGCACGTGCTGATCGATCAGGAGAAATGCACAATTACGCCGCACATTGCCTGGTCTACTCTGGCTGCCAGAGGCCGCCTGATGAACATCGCGGTGGCCAATGTTGCGGCATTTTTGTCCGGTCGGCCGCAGCATGTCGTTAATGCTTAATAAACAATCTACAACAAGAAATTAATCAACAAGGGGAATGGGTATGTTCGGTTTTGATATTTTCGCAGTGGCCTTTGTGCTGCTCGGCATTATTTTGGTGGTAAAAGGGGTTAAAAGTGTTCCTCAAGGTGAGGTCTGGACGGTGGAGCGTTTCGGTAAATACACCCGCTCCCTGAACCCTGGACTGACATTGATTGTGCCTTTTATTGATGATGTCGGTCGCAAGCAAATTGTGATGGAGCAGGTGCTCGATGTGCCACCCCAGGAAGTGATCAGTTCCGATAACGCCATGGTGACCACGGATGCAGTGTGCTTTTACCAGATTATTGATCCGGTTAAAGCGGCCTATGAGGTTAATGATCTGGATCGAGCTATGCGCAATTTGGTGATGACCAATATTCGTGCCGTGCTGGGTTCTATGGAGCTGGATGCCATGCTCTCCAATCGCGATACGATCAATATCGAGTTGTTGAAAAAAGTGGATGAGGCCACCAATCCCTGGGGTATCAAGGTGACTCGTATTGAGATCAAGGATATTACCCCGCCGCGGGATCTGGTGGATGCCATGGCAAACCAGATGAAGGCCGAGCGTGAAAAACGGGCCGCGATCCTGAAAGCTGAAGGTGAACGTGAGGCAGCGATTAAAGTGGCTGAAGGTGAAAAGAAAAGTCAGATTCTGAAAGCAGAGGGTGAAAAAGAAGCGGCATTTCTGGAGGCAGAAGCCCGGGAGCGTGAAGCACAGGCCGAAGCCAAGGCAACTTACATGGTGTCGGAAGCCATCGCCAAGGGTAACCCGCAAGCCATCAACTACTTTGTGGCTCAGAAGTACACCGATGCCATTGCCCAGATTGGCATGGCCGAAAACAGCAAGGTGATTATGATGCCGTTGGAGGCCAGCTCACTGATTGGCTCGGTTGAAGGCATCAAGGATCTGATTGAATCCGCCTCCAGTAAAAATGCTTAACAGGTAGATCCTATGGAATTTATTACTCAAATGGAGCCCTGGCACTGGATGGCGCTGGGGATTGTGATTCTTGCCATCGAGGTAATGGCATCGACCGAACTGTTGCTGGGTATTGGCATTGGCGCTTTACTGACGGCCTTGGTGCATAAGATTTATCCGGGACTTAGCTGGCAGATGCAGTTGGTGTGGTTTGCGGTATTGTCAATTGTGGCCACCGTGATTTACTGGAAAAAATTTCGTGCCTCGAAACAGACCAGTGATCAGCCATTGCTGAACCAGCGAGCCCAGCAGTTGATTGGGCAGACATCGGTATTGGTGGAACCCATTGTCAATGGCAAAGGCAAGATTCAGGTGGCCGATGCCCTGTGGGCGGTACATGGACCGGATCTTGAAGAAGGCGCTGCCGTTAAAATTGTTGCTGCCGAAGGCATGACCTTGACGGTTGAGCCTGTCGCATGAGGCGTAAACCTTTGGCAGAGTAATTGGCCATGGCGGTCGCAGGCTGACCGTCATGTTCGAGTGATTTGTTGCCCCTCCTGCTGCGACTCTTTATTATGCTCCCCCTAATTTTAGGGCAAATATCACAGTCACTATGGCGGACATCAAAGGCCAGGCTGAAGCGAATCTCTCCAGCTTACAGCGTATTTTCACCATCCCGGAATCCAGCGGAGCAACTCTGGCGCAAATCGATGCCGAGATTTCTAACAATCTCGACGGCTTTTTGAGCGAGCGTATTGTTGCTTCAGAGAAGGATTTAACCGAAATCGAAGACGCTTTTTCGTCACCGCATATCCCTGATCAACCCTATTACGTCTCCGGTTATACCGATTTCATTCTCGACCATCTGGTTGCGCAGTCTGTGCATACGGCCGCGCCCGGCTTTATCGGCCATATGACCTCAGCTCTGCCTTACTTTATGTTGCCGCTGTCTAAAATTGTTACGGCGTTAAATCAAAATCTGGTGAAGGTTGAAACATCAAAGGCCTTTACGCCATTGGAGCGTCAGGTACTGGGCATGTTGCATGGCTTGATTTATGGCTTTGATGACGGCTTTTATCAGACCTGGATGCACAATCATACCCATGCCATGGGCGCTTTTTGTTCGGGGGGGACAGTGGCCAATATTACGGCCCTGTGGGCGGCTCGCAATCATGCGCTGGGCGAAGAGGCCGTTGCCAGACAGGGGCTGCATGGTGCCATGCAGGCGAAGGGGCTAAAAGGTCTGGTCATATTGGTATCCAGACGCGGGCATTACTCTCTGGCCAAGGCGGTGGATTTACTGGGCATTGGTCGCGACAACCTGATTGCTATTGATACTGACAGCCACTATCGGGTCGATGTTGATGCCATGCGTGACAAGGCTCTGACGCTGCAGGCTGACGGCTTTGGCATTCTGAGCATTGTGGGATTGGCCGGCGCCACAGAAACCGGCAGTGTCGATGACCTGTCATCACTGGCTGCGCTCAGTAATGAGCTGGGCTGCCATTTTCATGTGGATGCGGCCTGGGGTGGGGCGACATTGTTTTCGGATACGCATCGACACCGACTCAAAGGTATTGAGCAGGCGGATTCGGTCACCATTGACGCCCACAAACAGTTCTATGTGCCCATGGGGGCGGGAATGGTGTTATTCAAAGATCCGCAACGCCTGTCAGCGATTGAGCACCACGCTGAATACATCATTCGCAAGGGCTCGAAAGACCTGGGCAGTCATACCCTTGAGGGGTCCCGTCCGGGCATGGCTCTACTGGTACACGCCGGGCTCAATATTATTGGCCGCAAAGGCTATGAGCTGCTGATTGATCAGGGCATGGATAAAATCAGGTACTTTGCCGAGCTGATCAAATGCCATCAGGATTTTGAGTTGGTGGTTGAGCCGGAACTCAATATTCTGGGTTACCGCTTTGCCCCTGACTGGTTGCAGCAAGGATTACAGCAGGCCAGTTCTCAGCGAACGCAACAAGTGAACAGATGTCTTGATCAGATTACCCGCTTGATTCAGAAGGCACAGCGAGCCGACGGCCAGACTTTTGTGTCGCGGACACGTGTCGATGTTGATCTGTACGATAAGCAGGTGATCACGGTGTTCCGGGTGGTGTTGGCCAATCCGTTAACCACCCGCGATGTTTTGGCCGGGGTGCTGGATGAGCAGCTGGAGCTGGCGCAGCACGCTGATATTCAGGCGCTGCTGGCAGAGGCCAAAGCGCTGCTGGCAAGCTGATTGTTTACCCCGCTGAATGGCGGGGCAGACTCCACTCTTAGTTTCAGACCTTCTGATTGGCTATGGTTTCATCCCAGAATGGGGTGATGTGTTCTTCCTGTTTGAGCATCGCCAGGCTCTCCTCGGCAAAGCCGCTGCCGGCCTCGGTATAGAAGTTGAATACGTTGTTGATACCGGCTTCCAGCATGGTGCGGCGGTCGTCCTCGTAGCGGGCAATAGCGGCAATTTTTCCGGTGTATCCGGCGATCAACAGCTGTTCGGTGACATTGATACAATCTTCAATTGAAGGGACGGCAATCAACACCAGCCTGACGGTGGAGATATTCAGGTTCTCCCACATGTCGGCGTTTTCGGCATCGCCACAGAAGACGTGCATACCCTCTTGTTTGAGGTTGTTGATGCGGTTCGAGTCCGCGTCCATGCCCCAGACTTTATCTCCGACTTCCGAGTGCAGAGCCATATAGGCGCCTTTGCCCACCCGGCCGAGACCGATCAACAGTATTTCGGCACCCTGAGGGTGCTCCAGAACATCTTCCTTAAGCAGCTTGTCACTTTCAAAACGGCGGTACCATTGTTTGTGACCCGAATAGAAATGGTGGGCCTTGGAGTACCAGAGATTGGTGTAGATGAAAGAGAAGGAAACCGCCAGAGCCATGATCACTAGCCACTCATTGCTGAGCCAGCCATTATTGACGCTCAGCAGGGCGACGATCAGACCGAATTCACTGTAGTTGTTCATTGCCAGCGAGCTGAGGAAGGCGGTACGGCCGCGCAGTCGGAAACCGGTGAACAGGAAGAAAAACAGAATGAATTTCAGTGGCAGCAACAGGCAAATAAACAGAGCCGTGGCGATCATCGGCAGATCCGGCAGGGCGGCAAAACCAATGTTGAGGAAGAAGCCGATCAGGAAAATGTCCTTGAAGCTCAGCAGGGACTTGGATAATTCGCTGGCCTTGTTGTGAGAGCTGAGCAGCATGCCAATGATCAGGGCCCCCAAGTCACCTTTGATGTGGACCAGACTGAACAACTCATAACCACCGAGCGCGAGGAAAAAGCCTGTCAGGGGCAGCAACTCCCCGTGACCCGATTTTTCCAGAATTCGGCTGAGCCAGGGGTGTAGAAATACCAGTCCCAGTAGGCAGACTGCCCAGATCGACGGGGTTTTACCGGTGGCAAATACCAGAAAAATAACCGCGGCAATGTCCTGAATCACCAGGACTCCAATGGCTACTTTACCGTGACGGGTTTTCATTTCCCCATTTTCTTCCAGCAGTTTTACCACGCAGACGGTACTGCTGAAGCTCAGAGCGAAGCCCAGCAATGCCGCCGAATGCCAGTCCAGCCCGGCAAAATGTGAGCCGACCACCGCTCCGCCAGCCAGCAGGGTAGCACTGACTACCAGTGTCCAGATGCCCATATGGGTAAGGGCGCCGCCGAGGATTTCCGGTTTGAACAGGTCTTTGACGTTCAGTTTTAAACCGATGGTGAACAGCATCAGGGTAATGCCCAGATTCGCCAGAGTTTCCAGCTGCTCGTCGGGCTCTACCCCAGCGTAATGCAGTACGAAGCCTGCCAGCAGATAGCCAATCATGGGGGGCAGGTTGATCATGCGGACGCCCAGACCAAAAATGAAGGCGACAAAAATCCAGAGAAAATCCATAGTAACTTTTCTAAACAGTAACTTATTCTTAGAGGTTTATATTCTGCGGCAGCGATATGTCACAGAAAGCATTCAGTTGGCGCTTATTGTACGCAAGTTTTGCCTAAAGTCAGTGCTTTGCATCAAAGGATAGGGTCAGGCGGGCAGGGTAAAATGGAAATTGCTTAGGGTAGAAATGAAAAAAGCCCTGAGCGGGCTTTTCAAAAGGTAAGAGAGCAACATCCCTGTCGGTCCTTGTCGCATTGCCACATTCCTTGTAGCAGTCCTTGCGACAACTCATCTTGGAAATAAATATATCCACTACGCTGGCTTTTGCCTTCACCCGAACGGGTGATTTTTATATTTTTTGGCTTATTGGCTGGCCAGATTGGCTTCCCAGGTGCTGATCAGAGCTGTGACACCATTCGCTATTCTCTGCCAGTCCCGATATTCAATGGCTTGATTGAGGTAGCGAAGATCCTGATCCAGTTGCCTGAGTCCGGCCATGCCCATAACCCCCTGCAGTTGATGGCAGTGGTGGGCGAGCAGTTCGGTATTTCGTTCGTCTGCTGCAGCGCGAATGGCCCTCAACTGGGATTCAATTTCACCGGACAGCTGTTTGCTGTCGACTTGCAGGAGGCTTTTTTGTGAGCCGGTCAGTTTTAGTAATTGCCGTAACGTTGAGAAGAAGGTTTCTTCCTCGATCGGTTTGTAGCATACCGCACTGATGCCTTTGAACTCTTTGGTCGACAGCGTGTGGTCGTCCAGTCGATCGGCGGTTAACAGCACAATGGGGGTTTTGCTGTTGGGGTTGTGCTGCTGGCGAATCCTCTGGCTCAAGGCAATGCCGTCGAGTTGTGGCATTCTTTTGTCGAGCAGTATCAGGTCAAATGCATGGTCAGTGACTTGTTGCCACGCCGCCTCGCCATCCTCGGTCAGTGTCAGATTGGCTCCGGCGTTGCTGAGCAGGTCGTTCAGCAGACGCAGGGTGAAGCCATTGTCCTCGGCAATCAGGATGCGCTTTTCCGCCATGGGGCGGATTGTATTGATGCCTGTGGCTGGCCCTTCAATCTCCGCGGTGGTGCCTGAGTCTTTATCGGTTGTGCCACTGTTAAGGATGCTGATGGCTTTCTGCAGCCGGTTTGCTGTCAGGGGTTTGCGGGTAATCAATAACGGTGCAAAGTTCTTTTGTATGGCAACCCGGTCCAGTTCGCTGTGATCATTGGCCGCCACCAGGACTGGGCCGCGAAAGTGTTCACGAATTTCCCTGAGTCGGGCTTGAAGGTGGCATTCACCGGGATCATTCTGTGTTGTAGCCGTCGGTGTATGGCCAAGTAACAGCAGGGAGTTGTCGGGTGTTTTGTCAAGAGTTTCCAGCAGTTCGTTGGCTGCCGGTATGGCGGTGACATGGCTGGTATGCTTGAGCAACAGATTGCGCCAGCTTCTTTGCGACCAGTTGTTGCTCTCGTGAATAATGGCTCGACGCAGCGGCAAAGCCGTAGAAACTTTTGGCATTTCCCTGTTTGTCGCTCTCAGGGTAAAGCGCACCTCCGTGCCTTTGCCCAGTTCGCTTTCTGCATCGATACTGCCACCGAGCATAGTGACAAAGTCTCTTGTGATGGCCAGCCCCAGACCGCTGCCTTCGTGGCTGCGGGTGGTGCTGTTGTCCACTTGATAAAAGGGATCAAACAATTGGGTGAGGTGTTCGCTTTCAATGCCTTGCCCCGAATCTTTTACTTCAATGCTCAATAGCGGCGATTTGATGTTGTCATCTTCAACGGACACGAACACAACAATGTCGCCGTTTTCAGTAAACTTGATGGCATTGGCGACAATGTTGTTAAAGGCTTTGCCCAGTTTGTCCGGGTCGGTTTCGATTTGACGGGGCACATCGGAGTCGATCAGCAAGTTCAGTTCGATTCCTTTCTTGTATGCCGACAAGGCGTGCATATCGAGGATGTTTTGTAACAGCAGTTCCAGATTGAAGGTCTCTTTTTCCAATTCAAAGCCGCCGGAGTTGAGTTTGGAGAAGTCGAGAATGTCGTTGATGGTAGAAAGCAGCACTTCGGAAGTGGCGGCAATCATATCAATGTATTCCTTGCGAACCTGAGGGTCGTCACTTTTTTCCAGAATGCCGAGAAAACCCATGATGGCGGTCAGAGGGGTGCGCAGTTCATGGCTCATTCGAGCCAGGAAATCATCCTTGGCCTGATTGGCTTTGGTTGCCTCCAGTGTGGCGTCACGCAGTTCGATGTTCTTCTGGCGCAAATCATCCACGGAGTGACTCCAGAGGTCGGTCACTTCAATGATCGAATCCTGTAATTGCTGCTGTGATTCACCCACTTGGCGGGCCAGTTGATTAATGCCTTGCTCCAGTTGGCCAATTTCGGCACCGCTGATTTCATCAATTCGATGGTCGTAATTGTTGTGGCTGTATTGTTCGATGGCTTCAGAAATTTTGCGGATTGGCGTGGTCACGCTTCGTGAAAACAGCAGAGCCAGCCATAAGGCCACGGCCAGAATTGCGGAGGTGATCATCAGGTTGTTGCGGATGATGGCCATCTGACGGTTCTGGCTGGCTTCCAGATTAACCGCAATAACTACCCAGCCAACGGGTTTACGAGTGGCACCAGTGGTGGCCAGAATCTGGGTGTCGGTTTCCGGAGTGTCGGAAAAACTGATGGGGTTGGGGTAGACCGCATTGATAAAAATCCAGTGATTGTCGTAAACATAATTGCGACTGTGAGCCAGTTCTTTGGTATTGATCTTGAGCGCCTTGCCGCTGTTGCTCAGAGGAAACAGGCGCTGCTCGTCGTCGTAAAACTGAATGGCATCGATATCCGGATCTGCCAGAATATTGCGGGCGGTATTTTCCAGCGTTTCCCGGTCTGCTGCGAAGATAGCCAGTTCTGAAGCGATGGCCGTCTGCATCAATAGACGCTCGGAATTATTGCGGATGTTGGATTTTTCCCGCTCGATACCCGTCGCTGTGTGATACAGGGTAATCAGCAGGGTGGCCGCTATCATCGGTAAGGCTACCAGAGCCATAATCCTCGAACGGATCGGCCAGTTAGAAAAAGTAGTATTTATCATAACCCGGAATGCTGCGTATCTAGGGACTTCCTCAAGGTTTCCATGTCGAGTTGATAACGCAGCTTCCTGGCGACGTTTTTATTCATACTTAAGCTGAAGTTGCTTCCCGGTTGCAGCGTTGGCGTGGCTGCGCTGTCGGGTTTGCTTTCAAGAATTCTGGTGATGTCCAGAGCAATGTCTTCTGGCGAAGGGTGTATCGACAGCAGTGCTCCGGCATCTGTGTATTTCTTTGAGAACCCGATGACCGGGGTTTTGTGTTTAAGGCTGAGCTGAAGGATCAGGCGGGCCGACAGTCGGTTAAGGTGACTGTTGCCCGGCAGGACAATCACGCTGTCGTTGTTGCTGACCAGAGGCTTGAGTTGCTGGATCGGGTTGTCATCAATGCCCAGCTGGGTAATGTGCAACTCAACTTTGTCTGATGCGATGGCTGTCTCCGATTCGTTGTCGGTAGACAGCAATCCTATGCGGTGATTCGGCTGTTCCGAGTGCAGCAGGGTAGCAAGGCGAATCAGTCTGGGAAGAGGCTGGTCAATGCAGAGGCCGTGAACCCTGTCACGCTCCGGGTATTTCTGAAGAAGTTGTTTGAAAGCGGCTGCGGTGATAAAGGCACAGAGGGTGGCCGTTTCCCGGGTGTGACGCAACAGGTTTTCACAGGCCTTTGAGCCAATGGCTACCTGCCAGTCCGGGTGGGGTATTGCATAGTTTGGCGTCAAGCCCTTGTCGTTTGGAACTCCCTTGGGCAGTACCTGCTGTTCGATGGCTATATGAGAATGGCTGTTACGCAGTGCATCACTGAGGGTTTGAGCGGTTTGCTGGTAGACGCTGGCTGGTGAGGAGGTGACTATGCGCAGGCTGTACTCGGCACGAGCCTCCGATCCAACGATCAGAGACGCGAGCAAAATAATCTGTATGATGCAGCGCGAGCACATTGAACAATCCTTGTTAAGTGCTGTATCAGCTATGGATCAAGCCAAGCCTTTGCGACAGAAGCACGGCTTCTGTTCGGTTATGACAGTTTAGCTCAGTGAGTATTGCTTTCAAATGCGTCTTGACCGTGTTTTCTGAGATAAACAGGGTCTTGGCAATTTCCTTGTTGCTCATCCCCTTGGCCAGGCAGGAGAGTGTATCGAGCTGACGCCGGGTCAGATTATTGAGAATGGCGTCGCGGTTACTGGGGATTTCCAGATCCAGTTCCGCTTCCTGTGATGCCGAATCATTGATAGAAACTTCGGGGAAGCTGTTGCCGCCACTGAGGATGGTATTGAGTGCCTGACTGAGCACATCAAATCCTGAGCTTTTGTGGATAAAACCTCGCACGCCTATGTCGATCACTTTCTGTATATGGCTGGTGTTTTCGGTAGCGGAAAACACCACGACAGGCAGTTCAGGGTGTTTGCGACAGAGCTTTTTCAGAAAGCCAAAGCCGTCATCGCCGGGCATAAAGAGGTCTACCAGAGCCAGATTGACCGACTCTGCAGAGCAAAGTTTGAGCACTTCAGCCGAGCTTTCGCATTCAGTGACGTGCGATGCCGGGAATATCTCTTCCAGAGAGTTTTTGATGCCCATGCGGGTAATGACATGGTCATCGGCAATGACTATTTTTAGCGGCTCTGGTTTTGTGGACCCCGGTTTACTCATAATGCATTACCAGCGTAGGGCGGCGTTAAAGTAAGCGCTGCGACGGAAGAAGTTGCCGTCCTGATATTCTTGGTATTCGTCATCCGTGACGTTCTCGACTTTCAAATTAAGATCAATTTGGTATTCGTTAATCGACAGGTTCTTGCTGATGGAAACATCGAAACGACGGAAACGATCAATGTCACTGCCGCCACGCCAGTTGGTGAAGTTCTGGCGATAGCCCATCGCAGCAAAAGTCCAGCCTGAGTCCAGCTTATGAGTAAGTAGCACGCTGGTTACGTGCTCAGGTACTTCATGGAAGCGGCGTCGACCTTCGTATTCATCCCAGTCAGTCTGGCGCCAGGCATCGACACGACTGTTGGTGTGTTGAAAATAAATGGCGGTATTATCGATGGGCTTGGCAGTAATTTGAATGTCGTAGCCGGAAACCTGCCAGTCTTTGTTGTTGGTGAAGAAATAGGCCTTGCCATTGGCCAAGGGCTCCATAGCGGGGGACCAGCCCTGATGGGGGATTTCCCACTTCATATGATCAATGGCGCCTTCCATATCTTCATGGAAGGCGCGCCAATCGATGCTGAGCTTGCCATCGAAAAAGCTACCGAAATAGGCCAGTTGTAATTCATTGAGTTCTTCCGCCGCCAGATCGTCATCACCTATGAGGTGATAATCGACATAAGCGCCAGCCTGATAACGTTGTTCACGCTTGGCCTCGGCAATGGAAGGAGACCGGTATACCTTTGATGCACTGGCGCGCAAAGTATGTTGTGGCGCTATCTGGAAGTGAATGGAAGCACGTGGCGATATGTTGGCTTCATCCAATTTGTGGTCTTCAACCATAAACCCGACGTTGGTCAGTCAGCGCTCGGAAATCTGCCATTCGATGTTTGAGAACCCATACAGTATGTCGTTATCAACGTAACCGCTGTTATTGAGCTGTTGTTTGGATTTCAGCCGTTGCAATTTATAGCCGGCGCCCACCAGTGCACGAACACTGGCAACTGGATTGAATTGGTACTCCAGCTCTGCCTCGAGACTTTGGGCTTTTCGCTGACCCAGACCCCAGTTGGCAATTGGGTCCTCACCCAGAGCACCGATGACGATGGCTGGGGTCAGATCGCTGTCAGTGGCTGATAGGGGCAGGATCAGTTCATGGTTTGAGTCACTTTCGTAAAACGAAAAGTGCGCATCCCACTGATCATTTTCATTGGTGCGGTTCCAGGCGCTGGTAATCCACCAGCTGGTATTTTCATCGTCGCGGAATTCATCTGGGGCGTCGCCGTCGCCATAACCAAACCGGCCATCGCTGTAACCGAGCTCAAAACTGAAACTGTCGGTCAGGTTTGGCGTGAGTACGGCGTTAAGAACAAGGTGGTCGACCTCTGTGTCGTCGTCAACATTGTCCGAATTGTCGGGGCGGTAGCTTGGGTCTTTCTGGCAGTCACTTATGTCATCAAGCCCAAAAACAGTGCCGGATGCCTGAGTGCGAAGGCAGTTTTCAATATCAAAGCCGCTAAAACCGGAATTCTCCCGGTGTGCCATACGCCACTGCCCGTAGCCACCCTCAAAACTGAAATTGGAGCGGACGTTAAGATTACGGGTGTTTCTGTCGCCAACAGTGCTGGTGATATGGGTGCCGCTTTCTTTCAGCGGGCTTTTGGTGATGATATTGATGGCGCCCATAATGGCATTGGAGCCATAGGCCGGGACATTGGAGCCTCGCACCATTTCGATGCGCTCAATGTCGTCCGGGGTAATGCCCAGTGATTCCCAGGCGACGGTGGGGTAGGAGGGCAGATAGACACTGCGGCCATTAACGCGCACTTCCAGTCGCCGCGGGTCGTCATCGGTTGAGTCGTGGCCTGATACTCCGGGCAAAGAGCCGTTGATGTAAAAGCTGATATAGCTGGGTGCCAGACGAAACACTTCCACCAGACTGTTGGGGGCAAGGGCCTCAATCATCTCAGCGGTGATGACGGTTACCGAGGAAGGCGATGTTGAGGGGGTTTGCTCCATTCGGGAGCCGGAACTGATGGTCGGGATGTCGGTAAAAACATCGGTTTCATCAAAGTAATTGGCGGTGTTGGCAAGAGCCGGGCACGCGGCCAGAGAGGCTGCCGCCAGCAATAGGGTGTTTCGGGTGGTCATGATCAACGGTTCACTTGCTCTAAACCACGGTCCTTGTGGGTACATTCTTGTTCTTTTTGGGGCTCCTGGTGCATCCCTGTGATTACTCACTTACAGCTGGGAGTCTGGCTAGATTACCAGCGCTCAGTAGAATAAAAAACCTAGAATTCGCAAGAGGGCTTTTAAAAGCTGTAGCGAATCCCGGCATAGGCGTTGCTGTTATCCTCAAATTGGCCAAAGAAAGTGGATGGTTTTTCGCCTGCAAACAGGTTGAAACCCGCGGTTAGAAGTAAGTGGTCACTGTACTTGTAGCTGACTTTCGGTTGGGCAAACCAGTCCTGATCGGTGGGGGAGTAAAAGATAAAGAGTGACCACTCCAGATTTTGGTTCATGCGCAGCCAGGTGAGACGGGACGTCACCAGTTGCCGGTCTTTATCCCGGTAAGTATTGCCTGCCGGTTGTGACTGCCGGTACGGGTTGTAATCTTGAAGTTGTTCCAGATACCACTGCAACGAGCCGGTCAGGTTGCTGGCAAGTTCTCGCTCATAGGCCAGCAGCAGTCTTAATTCGGAGTTGGCGATAAACGGGTTGTCGCCCGAGCTGTCTGAAACGGAATCGTAATAACCGGCCTCAGCGCTGATGATGCCACCCGCCAGAGGGCTGCGCATGCTGGCGCCCCAGGCATTCAGTCGGGCAAAGTCGGGCTGGTTACGCTCGGGGTCGAAGCTGTTGGGGCTTTTCCAGTAGCCTCGATAGCCATAGGCAGCGTATTCAATGCCACGATGGGTTTTGTACAGCCGCAGCGCCCATTCGTCGCCAGTTGGGGGATGAGGCATGATGGGGTTTTCATCCCCCGCAGGCTGACCTGTCATGGCATTAAAGTAGGAGATTCGTTGGCCGTCGATATAGCGGTCTGGATCAAACTCGGGCGTCCAGACCAGATCGATATTGATGGCATCAAAGTAGAACGCCAGTTTCAGAGCGTCCGAAGGGGCCTTGAGGTATTCCTGATCGCGACCAATAAAGAAGCTGTTCCAGTCTTTGGGGAAGAGGTCGTTGATAAAAAGCTGATCGCCGACACCCCAGGTAAGGATCTGTCGCCCCAGTTTGGCATCCAGATGATGGCCAATGGGCAGTTGTAACCAGGCTTCTCTCAGGTCGATATAGCCCTCGCCCCGGTTCAGATGGATGTGGTTGGGGTGGTCCGCCAGAGCATCGCCCTGCAGGTCGGCGGTTACCCGTGCAGTAACAAGATTACCGGAATAATCCACTGCGGTTTGCAGGCGCAGCTCATTGATGCTGCCCGTGCTGGCATTGGGGTCATCTTGCAGTCGCAGACCGCCGCGCCACTCGAGAAAGCCTTCGCTGTGCCAGGGGCTGAATGTCTCAGGTTGCGGATCGTGCAGGCTGGAATTGTTATCGAAAGTTGGCAGTTGCGGCAGGGGATCACTGCTTATTCCGCCATCCAGTCCATCGGGCAGGCCCGGTAAAGATAACTCTTCAGTCAGTGCCGGGTGAGCTACCAAATAGAGCGACAGAGTAAAGACCAGAGCAGGTTTCATGGCAGTTCTCCCGGTGTTATCGCAAGTATTTGATGGGTGCGCGACGCAAAAAGCGTTCACTGAAAATCTCATCGGGCAGGTTGATGTTGTAATTGACCTGGGTGTAGCTCATTACTGTGGTGCTGCCACTGCGCAGGTCCTGCATGCTCGCCTGAATTACCGTGGGATAGCTACCAACTTTTTCCACTTTATGGGCTTTAGCGATGCGGTATTTCTCACCGTTGTTATCAAAATATTCGGTTTGCACCGGAATAAACGTGCCCTTGTGTACGTGCACAATATAGTGGCTGAACTCTACGCTGGCGGGATCCTTGGGGGTGTTTTTGAGAATGTAGTAATCGTCGGTGGTGTCGATCAATTCGTGGTGGTCGGCATCAATTGCGCGGCCACTGACGTCTTCGTAATAATAATCGGAGCCAACAAAGCTGGTGCGTTTGTCCGCGGCAGCAATGCGTTTTACCAGATCCAGAGCTGGCAGATAGAGCCAGCGGTCGTCATCTTCCTGTAAATGTTTCCACACCAGAAAGGACATCTTGTTGACATCCGCCGGGCGCTGGAAATGTACGTACATCTGCTGATCGCTCTTGTAGGCGTTGCCTTCCAGGTTGTCTGTATCGGCCTGATCGCGGCGCAAGATGGTGAAGCGACGTTCGCGTTGACGCCCCTGACTGTCGGTGATGAGCATATGGACCTGAGCGCGGCCATCTTTGCCCTGATAATAGGCGGTCAGGTTGGCGCGATTGACGATGTCTTCGACGCTCAAAGATTGTGCCCAGGTCGTTGCTGTGGCCAGCAAAAGGGCAAGGGTCTTGATCAGTTTCATGGATTCTTCTCCTCTGTTTCCGCCTGGAATAACAGGTTTTGTAACAGTTTAAGGCAGGCCGGCAGAATCAGCAGGGTAGCGATAGCGGCACTGATGATGATGGAAGCGATAAAAACGCCTACGGTTTGATAGGGCACCAGTGGTGCCATCAGTAATGGCGTAAATCCGGCGCCAAGAATGATGGCATTGCGTGAAATGGCTCGGGCTGGCTCGCCAAAGATCAATGGCGCGGCCTGCTGCCAACTGCCGGTTTCGCGCACCAGTTCACGCGAGCGAGCCAGAAAGTGGATGGCGTAATCCACCGCCAGTCCCAGGCTGAGGGCGCTCAGTACCGCCACAGGCATGTCGTAGTCTTTGCCGATCAGGCCGATAATGCCGTAGATCAGCCCCACGGTCAGGGTCAGGGGGATCATTGCCAGCAAGCCCCAGCTCAGTGAGCGAAACAGCAGGGTCATCATGGCCAGTACAATGGCAAAGGATCCAAGGAAGGCCTCCATCATGCCGTTCACCATTTTTCCTTGCCAGATAACATTAATGTACGTCAGTCCGAACCAATTGCTCTGGAGGTTCTGAGGCGCAGGATTGGTAGCGACAAAGTGGTTAAAGTGTTCCACCACCTGTTCCATGTCCTGATTGTCGCCACTGGTCAGTTGTAGCCACATCACACTGTGGCGAAAGTCCGGGGTGACAAAGTGCCAGAGGTCGTGGGGGCGATGGCTGTTCTGATAGGTGATCAGGGTTTGGCCCACGGCGTTGGCGCTGTCGGGAATGCGAAACTGTGCCGGATCGCCCAGTTGCAGTTCCCGGAACACGGTTTTGGTGACATCGGTCAGCGAGTTGACTTTGCCTACTGCGACACTGGTGAGCATGTGCGCCTGAAGCTGTTCGAGCCAGCGCAGGACTTCCGGTTGTTTGAATATTTGCCCGCGTTGTCGCTCTTCATCCAACAGCAGTTGCAGGTCGTCCCAGCTGTAATAGTCATCGCCTTCGGCCGATTGCAGGCCGGCGTCAACCAGTTGGGTGAGTTGCTGCCAGTCGCCTTGATTGGTCAATAGCTCCATGGCCTGATCATAGGGCGGTGCGGTATTGCCGAGCAGCAGTCCCTGTTGTTTCCTTGTGGCAATGGCTTTGGCAACCCGATTCAGGTCAATGGTCTGAGTGTCGGATTGCGGAGAGAATTCCAGGTAGGCCATATAGGTGCCGCCGAAGTGGTGGTTGAGAACCCGGTCGGCAACTCTGATGGGGTGTTCCGCTTCAAACCAGCGCGTGGGGTTGTCGTTGACGTTGATCTTGCTGATGCCGAAGCCGGCGATGATGGCGACGACTACGGAGATGGCCAGAATCCAGCCCGGCTTGCGCTGGGTCAGATTGCCTATGGCGCTCAGCAGTCGATTCAGGGGTGAGGGGCTGTCTTCCTGATTGTCGGCGCCATAGCCTTCCAGACGCGCTTCATCAATGGACATGATATAGGCCGGAATAAACAGCATCGTCCAAAGCCAGGCGAGAAAAACGCCAATGGCAATATACAGGCCAAATACCTGTACTGGCGGGATCGGGGTCAGCATCAACGAGGCAAACCCGGCCATGGTGGTCAGAGTGGTAAACAGCATGGGGGCGAACAGCTCATTGAGTACATGCTCAATGGTTTTGCGGCGATCTTTGTATTTGGGATAGACGTCAAAAAACTCCGACAGAATATGAACGGCATCCAATACGGCAATGGGCATGATAAAGATGGGGATCATGGAGCTCATGATGTGCAGCGTGTTGCCGCTTATGATCAGCAGGCCCATGGTGGCCAGCGAACAAACCATGGCCAGCACCATGGGTGAAACCACCAAAATCAGTCGCTTGAAGAACCACCACAGCAGGGCAAAAATCAGCAGCATGGCCAGCGGCGCTGAGATGGCCATCTGGATAAACATTTCCACGCCGAAGGTGTCTTCAGCGACAGGCAACCCTGTGATGTGGACTTCATCGCCCGACTGCTCCCAGCCCTGAGTAAAACTCAAGAGTTGGTTGCGGATGCGATAGGAGGTGTCCTTGCTGGTGATTGGCAGGTACAGGGCCAGAGCCTGGCCGTCTTCGGATACCAGAGTGCCGTTGAGAAACGGTATTTTCTGGGCGCGTTGCAATACCGCCAGTGCCTCGGCATCGTTTTGTGGTGGCGCGGGCATCAGCCAGGAAAAGTTCACACTGCCCAGTCCGCCCTGTTCAATGTTGTCGACGGTGGATGGGGCCATTAAATCAATTCGGACAACGCCCTGCTGGTTGCCGTTGTCATCCAGCCATTGCAGGCTTTTGGCAAATTCGGTGAGTTGGTAAACCCGGGTCAGTGAATCTTTGTTGAAAATGCCCTGGGGGTGCTGGTGATTGATCAGGCCCACCACGACCATGTCGTGGAGGTTGAAGCGCTCTTTGGCGTGATCGTGAAAAACCCGCACAGGCTCATCGGCCGACAGCATATTTTCCGGATCGGTATCGACTTTCAGGGCGTGCAGTTGCGGAAACTGTTGAGGCCAGAGTGATGGCAGTGCGGCAGCCCCTACTATTGTCAGAGTAGACAGCACCATCGCCCAAATAATGGTCTTTGGGTGGTTGAGTGCGTAGTGAATCATTCTTTGCTTGATGGCTTGGTACATGCTGATGCTCTCTGGCGAAGACAGTTTTAATATTAATTTTTTCTAATATTAGATAAATATAATATTAGCGTCAACTAATGCTTGTGTTATGATGGGTTCAATCTAAGCAAAGTAATATAGGTTGAGTATGGATCTGGAGACTATGCAGGCCAATGCAGCGCAGGCATCGGCGCTGTTGAAATCCCTGTCGAATCCGTCGCGGATGCTGGTGCTGTGTGCTCTGATGAATCGCGAACACACTGTAGGTGAGTTGGAAGAATTGACGGGCCTGAGTCAGTCGGCCATTTCCCAGCATATGGCCCGGTTACGTGATGAGGGGATTGTTGCGACTCGCCGTGAGGCCCAGTGGATTTATTATTCGCTGGTGGATGAGGCGGTTAAGGCCATACTCGAAACTATGCACCGCTTGTATTGCCCGGAAGAGTACCTTTGAAGTGGTTGCTCAACTGAAACTGAAGGTCAGGTTCAGATCCACATTAGCAAAGCGCTGCTGTTCTTTTTCCAGGTCGGCCTGAAACAGTTCAGAGCCGTGACGCCATTCCTCACCAAATTGCATGTCGACACCTTTCTTGGTGAAGCTGAGTTGCACATCACTGTTATCCCCTTCCTGACGGAAGCGATTCACCAGAATTGCCAGTCGCAGGATCAGAATGATTTTGAAAATCGGTTTGCGCTTGTAGTGGGTCAGTTCGGGCAGTGATTCTGGTCGCAGTTGTTTACGCTGGGATAACAGGATGTAGGCCAGCACTTCCTGTTGCTCCTGGTTGAAGCCGGCCAGAGAGGCGTTGCTGACGATGTAGTGGGCATGCTGGTTGGCTTTGTGGTAGTTGAGCTGGTGACCGACTTCGTGCAGCTGGCAGGCCCAGCGCAGCAGGTTGCGGTAGATGCCGTCTTTGAAATTCCAGGCGGCTGTGGCCCGATCGTATACCTGCAGGGCATCGCGCTCCACCCGAAAAGCCTGTTCAATATCGGCGTTAAAGCGATTGGCCAGTTGGCTGACGCTGAAATCGCGGACATCGCTCAAGTGAATGCGATCTTCCACTTCGGCCACCAGCCCTTCACGCAGAGCGTGATCACAGTAGATCATGGTGTCGATCTTCATGGTTTCGAAGACCGCAATCAGTGTGGCCAGTCCGCCACAAATAACACCATAGCGATCTTCGTTGACACCGGGTAGTTCGATATTGCTGACGTTGCTGGCGCTCAGTAGCTGCTGTTTGATTTTGTAGAGAATATCCAGAGTGATGATGCCGTTGGCATCGATGTTGGTGCAGACGAAACCCGATAAGGCCTTGATGGTGCCCGATGTCCCCAGGACGGTTTTCCAGCCGGTTTTGCGGTAGCGGCGCTTGATGGGGTCGAGCTGTTGCTCGGCAAAGATAATGGCTTTCTTAAAGGCGGCAGGGGTGATGTCTCCTTCACTGAAATAGTGATCGGAAAGGCTGACACAGCCGACATTGCAGCTGTGCAGTTGCAGCGGGGTGTGGTCTTTGCCGATGATCATCTCGGTGCTGCCGCCACCGATATCAACGATCAAATGATTGTGCTTGAGTACGTTGTTGTGACTGACCCCCTGAAAAATCAGGCGAGCCTCTTCAGTACCGCTCATGATTTCAATGGGGTAGGGCAGGAAGGTTTTGGCCTGATCGATCAGGGTTTTAATGTTGCGTGCGGTACGGAAAGTGTAGGTGCCGACAATGCGCACCAGATCGGGCTGGAATTGTTGCAGAATGTCGGAAAACATCTTCAGGGTTTGCAGGGCTGTCTCGATGGATTCTTGACTGAGGTTGTCATTGTCGTCCAGGCCTTTGGCCAGCGCCACCTGACGTTTTTCCCGGTGAAATACTTTAAGGCCGTGATCTGAGCTCTCAGCCAGCAGCATATGGAAGCTGTTGGAGCCCAGATCAATGGCGGCAATGCGCTGGCTGCTGTCGCTGATGATATTGTCTGAAAGGTTGTTTTCCGTTTGGTTCACACTATTCCTCTTGTGCGCGCAGTTCCTGCTCAAGCAGGTAATTGTGGATTTCCCTCTGCGAGCGAATTTTTTTGCCGCTGTGGCGCTCCACGTATTGGTTGGTCTGGTTGCGATCAAGTATACGGGCTTTGGCGTTGTCGCTCAGCTGAATGTCGAGGACGTCAATGATCTGCTGCTTCAGGGTTTCATCGTAAATGGGTGTGCCCACTTCGACCCGGCGGTCGATATTGCGCGTCATCCAGTCGCCGGAGGTGATAAAAACTTTGGGGTCGCCACCGTTGCCGAACACCAAAACCCGGGCGTGTTCCAGAAAGCGGTCAACAATACTGGTGAATTTGATGTTGGCCGAGCTGCCCTTGATGCCGGGCATCATGGATACCATGCCACGGATGATCATCTGTATCTCGACTCCGGCTTCGGCGGCTTCACAGAGTTTTTCGCTGAGCTGACGATCTACCAGATTGTTGGCTTTGATTTTCATAAACGCCGGTTTGCCTGCGCGGGCCAGGGCAATTTCGTTGTCGATCAGCTCGTTGAAGCGGCGCCGACTGTTGATTGGGGACAGGATCAGGTGTTGCAGTTTGGGATGGCGGTAGCTGTATTTGATGAACTGAAATACCTGAGCCACTTCAGAAGTGATGCCATCGTGTGCGGTAAACAGGCTGTAATCGGTGTATATGCGGGCGTTGCGCTCGTGAAAATTGCCGGTGCCGATGTGGGCATAACGCTTCAGATTGCGCCCTTCTTTGCGAGTGATCAGGCAGAGCTTTGAGTGGATCTTGAGCGAGGGTATGCCAAATTCAACCTGAATGCCGCGGGCCTGTAATTCACGGGATACCTTGACGTTGTTCTGCTCGTCAAAACGGGCGTGCAGTTCAACCACCACGGTGACCTTTTTGCCGTTACGTGCGGCGTCAGTGAGGGCGCCGAGCACTTTGGAGTTATTGGCCACCCGGTAGATGTTGATAAAAATTTCGGTGACCTTGGGATCAAACGAGGCCTGCCGTAACCACTCGGTAAAATAATTGAACGAGTGATAGGGGTAGTACAACAGTATGTCCCGCTCGGCGATGGCTTCAAACGCGCTGCTGTGGCGGTCAAAGCCCGCAGAGGGGATGGCGGGCATTTTTTTGAATTCAAGTGAGGCAGCGCCCACGTTGGGCATGCCAATAAAGTCTTTGAAGTTGCGAATCGCACCGCTGGGAATCAATGAATCGTAGCTGGAAAAATGCAGACGATGCTTGAGAAAGCGCACCATGCCCTCGGGCATGTTTTCATCGTACACCAGCCGTACGGGTTCAGCCGACAGACGTTTCTTTAGGCCGGAGGACATTTTTGCCAGCAGGCTCTCGTCAATTTCATTACTGAGATCCAGCTCGGCATCGCGGGTCATTTTAAATGAATAGGCGTGGACGCTGTCGTACTCGAAGGCCACCTTGAAGATGTCATTCAGTGCAAACGCGATGGCGTCTTCAAGCAGCAGAAATTGTTTGTGGTGCTCTTTTTCCTGAGGCAGCAGGATAAAGCGGTCGGTGTCTTTGGTGGGGACTTCGACCACCGCATAAGTGGTTTTGCTGCCCCGGATCATACCAACGGCCAGATAGAAGTCGTCATCACTGAGGCTGGCTTCCAGGTCCAGTGAGTCGTGGGCAATAATCGGTGAAATAAAGGGGCGTATGTGCTCCAGAAAGTACTGGCTTAACCACTCCCTCTGGTGGGCGGTCATCTGGGTATGACTGGCAAGCAGTTCAATATCCTTTTCGGCCAGTGCCTTATTGATCTTTTTGTAAGCACGGTCAAAGCGCTTGTTGAGCTTATTGACCATGTTCTGGATTTCGCTCAGCAGTTGCTCGTTGTCCGTATCCGGATCGTCGTCATTGCGCAGCATCATCTGGCGGCGAACATCGGCCACGCGCACCCGGAAGAACTCATCCATATTGCTGGAAAAAATACCCAGAAACCGCATCCGTTCAATCAGTGGCGTCATGGGATCTTCGGCCTCTTGCAGGACTCTGGCGTTAAATGAAAGCCAGCTTAACTCCCGCGGAATGAAAACCGGAGCTGAAGAGGTGGTTGTGACGGTGTCGGGTGCAGTCGGAGTGCTTGAATTCATAATGGGTAAGGCTGTATGCATTGGCGATTAAAATCTTAACACTATATGGCAGTTATATGACGGCGATATTTCATCGTCTTGCAATTTCTGAGCATATGGAGGCCATAATTACCGTTAATTTTGAAACTTTTGGCTTCGGTGTATCTGGGCGGCTGTGTTAAAATTGCCCGAATTTGCGTTGTTTAAGGCGATTTTCCATGCATTGCCCCTTCTGTCAGGCCGACGACACCAAGGTTATTGATTCCAGACTGGTTGCCGAGGGCGGCCAGGTCCGTCGTCGTCGAGAGTGTCTGTCGTGTCATGAGCGTTTTACCACTTATGAAATTGCCGAGCTGTTGTTGCCGCGTGTCATTAAAGGCGATGGCAGTCGTGAGCCTTTCGATGAAGAAAAATTGCGCGCGGGCTTTTTGCGGGCATTGGAGAAGCGTCCTGTAAGCTCGGAAGACATTGAGCGCGCCATTAACAGAATAAAACATGTTCTGCAGGCTACCGGAGAGCGGGAGGTGGCTGCCCGGATTATTGGTGAGGCGGTAATGGAGCAGTTGCGCGATCTGGATGAAGTGGCCTATGTCCGTTTTGCATCCGTGTATCGTCGCTTCAAGGATCTCAACGAATTTCGTGAAGAAATTGATCGTTTGGAAAGTGAGCCGGAAGCCTGATTGTCTATGTCATTCCCGTCTGAGTTGTCATCGTCAGATTATGAGTTTATGGCCCGCGCTATTCGTTTGGCGAGAAACGGGCTCTATACCACCATGCCCAATCCGCGAGTGGGTTGCGTGCTGGTCAAAGACGGTGCGGTGATTGCTGAGGGCTGGCATGCCCGGGCCGGAGAAGGGCACGCCGAGGTGCAGGCTCTGGCCGATGCCCGTGATCGCGGTGTTGAGGTGGCCGGTGCTACGGCTTATGTCACCTTGGAGCCCTGCAGTCATACCGGCAAGACCGGGCCCTGTGCAGATGCCTTGATCAAGGCCGGTATTGGTCGCCTGGTGTACGGAATGAAAGATCCCAATCCGCAAGTGGCTGGTCGTGGCCTGACGCGTATTGCTGAGGTTGGAATTTCTGTGGATGGCCCCATATTGGAGGCCGAGGCCAGACAGTTGAATCCGGGTTTTATCAAGCGAATGGAGTGTGGCCGTCCTCTGGTGCGTTGCAAACTGGCCATGAGTGTTGATGGCCGCACTGCGATGGCCAGTGGTGAAAGTCAGTGGATTACCGGCCCTGAAGCTCGCTCGGATGTGCAAAAACTGCGTGCCAGAAGCTGCGCTGTGGTTACTGGTGTGGGTTCCATACTGCTCGACGACTCGTCGTTGACGGTTCGCGCCAATGAACTGGGACTTGAGAACGCCGGCGATATCGCAAAGCGTCAGCCTCTGCGGGTGGTGCTCGATTCCAACCAGCGTCTCCACGCCGAGGCAAAGGTGGTACAATCCGCCGCCGCTACGTTGGTGGTGTCAACTGCCGATAAAGCCAACAGCGCTTTGCCCGCCGAGATCGAGCAGCTGTCGCTGTCGGCTGATGAGACCGGGCGGGTGAATCTGGGGGCGTTGCTCGATGAGCTGGGCCGGCGTCAGTGCAATGAGGTGCTGTTGGAGACGGGGGCAACCCTGGCCGGTGCATTTTTGCAGGCCGGTCTGATTGATGAATTGATTGTCTATATGGCCCCCAAATTGTTGGGCAGTCGCGGTCGGCCACTCTTGGAGCTGCCGTTCGATACCATGGATCAGCAGGTGCCGTTGACTATAAATGATGTGCGTGCCGTTGGGCGTGATTGGCGTCTGACCCTGATGCCAGACCTTGACACCAGACCCTGAGACCAGAGTCTCGGGCGAAACCTTAATAGGGTGATTTATGTTTACAGGAATTATTGAGGCCGTAGGCGAAATCGTTGCGGCAGAGCCCCGCGGTGGTGATTTGCGGCTGCGCATTAAAAGTAACGGGCTGGATCTGGCCGACGTAGAGTTGGGGGATTCCATTGCCACCAATGGTGTCTGCCTTACCGTGGTCGAGTTGCCGGGTGATGGCTACTGGGCCGATGTGTCAGTAGAAACTCTGGATTTCACTACCCTGCGCAGCTGGCAGGTGGGCCGCCGGGTCAATCTGGAAAAAGCGCTGACGCCGACAACCCGTCTGGGTGGGCATCTGGTCAGTGGTCATGTGGATGGTGTTGGTGAGGTGGTGAGTCGCCATCTGGATGCCCGCTCCTGGCGCTTTCGCATCAAGGCGCCGGCAGAACTGGCCAAATACATTGCCCACAAGGGCTCGATTACCGTGGATGGCACCAGCCTGACCGTCAATGCCGTTGATGGCGATGAATTTGAGCTCAATATCGTGCCGCACACCATTGCCGAGACAGTGATTGGTGATTATCAGGCGGGCACCCAGGTGAATCTGGAAGTAGACGTTATCGCGCGCTATCTGGAGCGTCTATTATTGGGAGATAAAGCGGCTGAGTCGGGTGCAGGCAAGGGCATTGATCTGGCTTTTCTGGCCGAAAATGGTTTTTACAAATGACCTCAACGCTGATTGAAGCGTATTCAAGCAGAAGATTTTAACAGACGGTTCGCGAGAGCCAATTGGTAAGCAAGCGTATTGCTCAGGATTTATTATGGAATTGAACACCGTAGAAGAATTAATCGACGACATTCGTCAGGGTAAGATGGTTATCCTGATGGATGACGAAGATCGCGAGAATGAAGGCGATCTGGTGATTGCCGCCGAGCAGGTGCGCACCGAGGATGTCAACTTTATGGCGACCCACGCCCGTGGTTTGATTTGCCTGACCCTGTCTGAAGATCGCTGCCAGAAACTGGATCTGCCATTGATGGTGAATGACAATCGCGCTCAGCACACCACCAACTTTACCGTATCGATTGAGGCGGCCGAAGGCGTCAGTACCGGTATTTCTGCTGCGGATCGCGCGCGCACCATACGCGCAGCCGTTGCTCGTGATGCCGTGGCCTCTGATATTGTGCAGCCCGGCCATATTTTTCCTTTGATGGCACAGCCCGGTGGCGTGCTGAGTCGTGCCGGGCACACTGAGGCCGGTTGTGATCTGGCGCGTCTGGCTGGGTTTGAGCCGGCCGCTGCGATTGTAGAAATCATGAATGAAGATGGCAGCATGGCCCGTCGCCCGGATCTGGAAAAGTTTGCCAAGGAGCACAATCTGAAAATCGGTACCATCGCCGATCTGATTCACTACCGCTCCATCAACGAAAAGACTGTCGAGTGTACCCGTGAGCGTACGGTTCAGACCCAGTACGGGGAATTCCAGTTGCACACCTATCTGGACAAGGCCCGCCAGGAAAAGCACTTTGCTCTGACCATGGGCGATATTCGCAGCGACGACCCCTGTCTGGTCCGGGTTCATGTGGGCAGTACAGCTCGCGATGTGTTCAAGATTGTTCGTCCCACCGATGGCGAATACGCCCCCTGGACCTTTGATCGCGCCATTCAGCAAATCGCCGAAGAGGGACGCGGTGCGCTGGTGATGATCTGTCACGATGAGACCACCGGTGACATTGAAGAGAGCATCGACTGGATGCTGTCTGGTAAGCAGGAACGCCCGAATCAGGATCTGGTGTACAAGCAGGTGGGAACCGGCTCTCAGATTCTGTGTGATCTGGGTATCCACAAGATGCGCCTGATGAGTGCGCCCTTCCGTTTCAGTGCCCTGTCCGGGTTTGATCTGGAAGTGGTCGAATACATCCATACTGCCAAATAATTGAATTGGCTAACTTGAACTGATTAAAAACAAGCGAGAAAACACATGAGCCAGATTACCGTTGTTGAAGGCGACTTCACCCAGTGCAAGGGCAAGTACGCCCTGATTGTCAGCCGCTGGAACAGCTTTGTGGTAGAGAGCCTGAAAGAGGGCGCTCTGGATACCCTGCGTCGTCACGGTATCACCGAAGATCAGATCACCATCTACTACGTGCCGGGCGCTTTCGAATTCCCGCTGGCAGCGCAGAAGATTGCGGCTTCCGGTAAGTTTGATGCCATCATCGCGCTGGGTGCCGTCATCCGTGGTGGTACTCCCCACTTTGAATACGTGGCCGGCGAGTGCACCAAAGGTCTGGCTCAGGTTTCCCTGCAGACCGGTGTGATTGTGACCTTCGGTGTGTTGACTGTCGACTCCATTGAGCAGGCCATCGAGCGCTCCGGTACCAAGGCGGGTAACAAGGGTGAAGAGGCGGCTGTGACGGCTCTGGAGATGGTTTCTCTGTTGGGTCAGGTGTAACACCGTGACCGATAGTAAGAAATCCAATGGTGTGTCCCCGGCTGCCAGACGCCGGGCGCGTCACTATGCCATGCAGGCCCTGTATCAGTGGCAGATGACTGGCAACAGCATCAACTCCATTGAGGCCGAATTTCATACCGATAACGACATGAGTAATGTCGATACGCTGTATTTTCGCGAGCTATTGCACAAGGTGCCGCAGAAACTGCCGGAACTGGAGGAATGCTTTACGCCTTACCTGCAGGAGCGCTCACTGGAAGAACTGGATCCGATTACTCTGGCTCTGTTGCGCCTGTCCACCTACGAATTGATGTTCCGTCTCGATGTGCCCTATAAAGTGGTGATCAATGAAGCGGTATCACTGGCGAAAAAATTCGGTGCGGCGGACAGCCACAAATTTATCAATGGTGTGCTGGACAAGGTTTCCCAGCAGCATCGCGCCATCGAAGTTAAAGCCGGCCGCTAGGTCGGCATTGTTTGTTTGCGACCATGCCGGCTGATGAATTTGCCCTGATTGAGCATTACTTCAGACGGGATAGTGGCGTGGCTGCTGAGGCTTCGGTTGCACTGGGGATTGGTGATGACTGCGCCTTGTTGGAGGTTCCCGCGGGTAAACAGCTGGCGGTGTCTCTGGATACCCTGGTGGCGGGCAGGCACTTTCCGGTTGATGCTTGTGCGGAAGAAATTGCCCAGAGAGCGTTGCGAGTCAGTGTCAGCGATCTTGCGGCCATGGGTGCGGAGCCTCTCTGGGTAACACTGGGTTTGACCCTGCCCGAAGCCGATCAGGATTGGCTTGAAGGGTTTTCCCGAGGGCTGTTTGCGGCCGCTGCAGAATTGGGTGTGGCGCTTGTGGGCGGTGATACCACCCGTGGGCCCCTGACCATGTCGCTGCAGGTGCATGGTGCGGTTAATCCACAGCAGGCCCTGAGACGCGATGGTGCGTCGCCCGGCGATGGTGTTTATGTCACCGGCAGTCTGGGAGACGGTGCGGCGGCACTGGCGTTGATTCTGGATCAGGCGCAAGCGGGTGATGAAGCACGGCAATATCTACTCGAGCGTTATTACCGTCCCCGTCCGAACCTGCAAGAAGGGCTGTTGCTGGCCGGGCTGGCATCCGCTGCCATCGATATTTCTGATGGGTTGGTGGCGGATCTGGGGCATATTTGTCAGGCCAGTGGCGTAGCGGCTCAAGTACAGGTGCATGATCTGCCCAGATCTGCAGCCATGTTGCAGGTGGCTGATGAAGGCCAGCAGCTGAGTTGGCCGCTCAGTGGCGGCGATGACTATCGGTTGTGCTTCACCCTGGCGCCGGGAAAAGAAGAGAGACTGCAGCAGCTGATCGAACAACAGCAGCTGATGGCTTACAGGATTGGCGACATAGTTTCAGGCGCCGGCGTTCACTGTTTTGATCAGGGACGCCGGCTGGACATAACGGCAACAGGATATAACCACTTTAGCAATGACTGATTCCTCCGGAGCGATCGACGCAAAAAGCATATTGAAGAATCCTGTACACGCGCTGGCGTTTGGGTTCGGTTCGGGGCTGGCGCCCAAAGCCCCGGGTACCTTCGGAACTCTGGCTGCCATTCCTTTGTATCTGCTGGTTCAGGATTTGCCTCTGATCAGCTATTTGATATTTCTTCTGGTGACCTTTGCTGTTGGTGTTTATCTCTGTCATAAAACGGCGGCCGATCTCGGTGTGCACGACCATCCGGGGATCGTCTGGGATGAATTTGTCGGCTATTGGTTGACCATGCTGGCGGCTCCACCAGGTTGGGGTTGGATTCTGCTGGGGTTTTTGGTGTTTCGTCTGTTTGATGTTCTCAAGCCTTGGCCGATCAAGTGGTTTGATCACCATGTTCACGGCGGCTTTGGCATCATGATTGATGATGTGCTGGCCGCATTGATGGCTTTGGCAGTAATGCACCTTGGGTACTGGTATGTGTTGGCTTAAGTCTCTTTTGATACTGGCCATCTCTCTGGGTGCGAGTCTGGCTCAGGGCGCTGACGTGGAAGTCAAAGGGCTGTTTAAAGGCAGTGCCATTCTGGTGGTCGATGGCAAACAGAAGCTGTTAAAGGCCGGGCAGAGCTTTGCTGGCGTAACCCTGGTTTCATCGAATAGTAAAGCCGCCGTGGTGGAGATCGATGGCGAACGCCACAAGTTGGGCATGTCGCGGAAAATATCCTCCACCTACAAGGCCGCCGAAAAAGTCGAAGTGCGACTGGCGCAGGTGCGGGGTGGCCATTACATCACCAAGGGCCGGATCAACAACCGGGCAGTGACCATGATGGTGGATACCGGAGCTACCTCGGTGGCAATGAGTCTGCCTCAGGCCAAGGCGCTGGGACTTGATTATCGCAATGGAACCCCCATTAGAATCAATACCGCCAATGGCGTCAGTCAGGGCTACAAAATTAATTTGCGCAGCGTTCAGGTAGGAGCGGTGCGTGTCGATAATGTTGAAGCTGTCGTCAATATGAGCGACTTCCCAGACATTATCCTGTTGGGCAACAGCTATTTGTCGCGGGTGTCCATGAGTAAGCAAAACGGCGTGCTGATTTTGCAATCGAAACTATAAGTCGGTCCATAGGGATCGTGATGAGAGGTTAACCGGTGACGGTTCGATACATAGAGTCTTCAAAATTACCGACCCCTTGGGGGATCTTTGAAATGCATGGTTTTGAAGACGGTGACAAGGAACACGTTGTCCTGAGCATGGGCGATATTCACGGTGATCAGCCGCTGCTGGCGCGCATCCATTCCGAGTGTCTGACGGGTGATGCATTGTTCAGTTTGCGCTGTGATTGTGGTGCCCAGTTGCAGGCCGCCATGCATCGCATTTCCGTTGAGGGGCGCGGGGTTATCTTTTATTTGCGTCAGGAGGGGCGCGGCATTGGTTTGCTGAATAAAATCAAGGCATACAATCTTCAGGATCAGGGGTGTGATACCGTCGAGGCCAATGAAAAACTGGGCTTTGGTGCGGATATGCGCGATTACTCAATTCTCAAGCCCATGATTGAGCACCTCAACATTGGTCAGTTGAAACTGATGACCAACAATCCGCGCAAAATCAAAGCCCTGCAGGAGCTGGGTGTGGATGTGGTCGAGCGATTGGCTCATCAGCCGGGTCGCAATCCGCACAATGCCAAGTACCTGGAAACCAAGAAAGGCAAGCTTGGGCATATGCTGGAAAATGGTGAAGACAGCGACAGCTGATGGGTATTTCACCTCCTACGTTATAAAGGGCTCACAGTGAGCCCTTTTTTTATGCCGCAGTGACACTGTCTGGTGTCGCCAGAGGCGGGACCGGGCAATCAAGGCAGTCTGCAAGGGCACGGAACAACTCCTGCTCCTCAATTTGGATCTTCCTGTCAGCTTCGATCGTAGTGGCTATGGCTTTCAGCAGCAGTGGCTTCTTCAGGGGCGCAAGCTGCCTTAATTGTTTGAGGGCGCTGTCGAGTCGGGGCAGGGATATGTGCTCTACCGGTAACAGGGGACAGTTGCTGATGGACAGTTGTTTGATGCCTGCATCATAGGCTGCTTGTGGGTTGGCGCTGCGCCCGAAGTGGGCAACGCTGCTCAGCAGTTGCTGGCAGTCTGGGGCCAGTTGATGCAAGGTCGAATGGGTTCTTGATGGTTTTTGTTTGGTGATGCTCAATCGGTTTTTTAGCAGCTGGTAGAGGGACCATTCAAAAATGGCCACTTGCCTGTCGTCACGGATCAGTGCGATTACGTTCTTGAGAAAAACCTGCTGTTGGGGTTCGGACATCTGTTGCAGCGCGGGCAGGCACAGCTCAAACAGGGGCAGCTTTTCGTGATCGGGTAATGCTTCTACCAAAGGGAATATCTGCCGGCAGAATTTATAGGTTACCGGGTGGGCGGCTTGTTTCAGCAGGTCCCAGCATGAGTCGGGTTGCTTTTGTCCTTTTAACAGCAGACCGTAGATGATGGCCCGGGCAGAATAGCCATCTTTGGCTGCCTGCATCAATGGCTCGGGTATGGCGGCAAGCAGAGTGCCGGCATGTTCAATGGCCTCAGGCGATGGTTCGCCGATCAGTTCGATGGCGTCTTCAAGGGTTGCTGTCTGGGTGGCGTTCCTCTGGCTACTGAATTGTGACAGGCTATCGGCGTGTTCGCTCGCAGCGGCCGTTGTAGTCTGAGGCTCGATAAAATCGCCACTCCAGCCGGGCTCAATACGCTTAATGCGCTCCTGCAGGGGAGGATGCGTGGCGCCAAGACTACCCAGCGAGCTTTTGATGGCGGAGCCAAAAAACAAATGGCTGAACTGTTCACTGTTGTGATGGCTGATTCTGGCGCGATCTGGCAGCCCGCCAATTTTTTTCAGGGCACCACTGATGCCCGCGGGATTGCGGGTAAATTGCACCGCGGAGGCGTCGGCCAAAAATTCCCTCTGGCGACTCACCGCCGCTTTGATCAAGCCACCGAAAAAGGTGCCGCTGTAGCCGATGATCATTAATCCCAGACCCAGAATGGCGCCTTTGTTTTGGTCGTTGTTGCGATTGCTGCCGTAGCGAACGTAGTGGCTGCCATAGCGTCGACTGCTGTAGTGGCCACTGGAATACATCATCATGCGTCCGATCAGGCCGATCAGCAAAATCCCGTGTAACACGCCGGTGAGTTTCATATTCAGTTTCATGTCGCCATGGAGAATATGACTGAATTCGTGAGCGATAACCCCTTGCAGCTGATCACGGTTCAGTTGTTCGAGACAGCCACGGGTAACGCCGATGGCGGCGTTCTGCGGGCTGGTGCCGGCGGCAAAGGCATTGATACTGCTCTCTTCGAGAAGGTATACCGCGGGAATTGGTGTGCCCGAAGCAATGGCCATTTCGGCAACCACGTTGAGAACTTTTTGCTCAAGAGTATCGTCCGTATTGACCTGAATCAGTCTCCCGCCCATCAGTTCGGCAACGTAACTTCCGCCCCTGGCCAGTTGTCGGCTTTTATACCAGCTCCCTGCCAGCACCACGGAAGCAACAACAAAACTGACACTGCCGAAAAGCTCCCAGGTGATGATGTCGAGAATGGGAAAGGTGCCAGCACCCAAGTCGTTATAGGCCGCAAAGCGTTGATTATTGTGGTGCTGGAAGTAGTAGATAAATGCCGCTACCAGCAGCGTGGTCAGAGCGATCAGACAGGCAACCGCTGCAGCAAACAGGGCCACCAGTTTTTTGGTGTTCTGGCGGGCCTGATCCTGGTGCTCGAAAAAATTCATGGTGGGTACACAACTGTGGTTGTAACAGCCTCTTTGGCAAGAGGCTTTATGTAGAAAGATACTTTGTCCGGAAAGACGCTCTTCTTAGAAAGACGCTCTTCTTAGAAGGACACTCTTGTTAGAAAGATACTTTTGGGGCCGCCTGTATCTGCACCGAGTCTTCAAATTCAAGCAGACTCATGTCATTGCGATGGCCAAAAATACCTGCCAGAGCGACAGGCGGGAATGACTGCTTATAGGTGTTGTAGGCGGTTGCGCCATCATTAAAGGCCTGGCGGGCAAAGGCCACCTTGTTCTCGGTGCTGGTCAGCTCTTCAGATACCTGTGCCATATTCTGATTGGCCTTCAGGTCGGGGTAGGCTTCCACGACCACGTTGAGTTTACCCAGTGCCTGGGTGAGTTGTGCCTCAGCACTGGACAGCGATTGCATGGCTGCGGGGTCGCCAGGGTTGCGAGCGGCCTGCTGCAACCCTCCCAGTGCGCTGTTGCGTGCGGCAATTACAGACTCCAGAGTCTCTTTTTCGTGCTTGAGATAGGCCTTGGCTGTTTCCACCAGATTGGGGATCAGGTCGTAGCGGCGCTTCAGTTGTACTTCGATTTGAGCAAAGCCATTGTCGGCACGATTCTTAAGTTTGACCAGTTGGTTGTAGATGCCGATAACGTATAGAACGATGGCGATCAGTACGACCCAAGTAATGATGGTTGAGATGTCCATAGTGCGTCCCTGTTGCGGCCATAAATTCGTTGAGAACGAATGGCTGTCTATTGGAGTCAAGCAAAATAGCGGGCGGTAAATTCTTCTGCCGCCAGCGGTTTGCTGAAATAGTAACCCTGAATTTCTTCACAATCGAGCCCGCTCAGATATTTTAGTTGGTATTCGGTCTCGACCCCCTCGGCCACAACTTTCAATCCCAGTGAATGAGCCAGATAAAGAATGCTTGCCACCATGGTTTTATCTTCTGGCTGGGTTTCCAGATTCATGACAAAGGAGCGATCGATTTTCAGCTTGTCGATAGGGAACTGCTTCAGGTAGCTGAGAGATGAGTAACCGGTGCCGAAGTCATCGATGGAAAGCTGGAAGCCCATGGCTTTGAGTTGATGCATGATGTCGATGCTGTGATGGATATCCTGCATCAGCATGCTCTCGGTGATTTCAAACTCAAGAAATTGTTCTATGCCACTGTGGGGTTTCACCATCCGCTGCAGACGCTTCATAAAATCCGGGTGCTGGAACTGCCGTCCGGACAGATTGATGGCCAGTTTGAAATCCCCTTGGGGTTGCCACTGCAGTATCTGCTCTATGCCCGTTTGAATGGCCTGTTCGCCAATGCCAATAATCAGACCCGATTGTTCGGCTACCGGGATAAACTCATCGGGGTAATAGCGAAAGCCTTGTTCGCCCGGCCAGCGCATCAAGGCTTCTGCACCCAGAATAGTGCGGGTCTTGGCGCACATTTTGGGCTGATAATGGAGGGTCAGTTGATCACTGTCCTGACGCAGATGTTTTTCAATGGCGTTGAGGCGCTGCTCGGTTTTATGGATTTCAACATTGTAATGCTGGATATACTCACTGTCCGATTGCTTGGCTTGCAGCAGTGCGGCGTCGGCACATTTGATCAGGTCGTGCAGTTTGTCTCCATCGTCCGGGTAGCGGCTGCTGCCGAGCCGGATGGGCAAGTAGAAGTCGCTGTCGCGCTGCCTTATGGGGTGCTCGGCCAGATTGAGGATGGTCTGCATGATTTGCCGTTGTTGTTCGCTGTCGCTGCCGGTAATGACCAGGCCAAAGGTGGTGCCATCAATGCGGAAAGGTTGCTGCCCAAGCAGGGTTTGCTGTTGGCTGCGAAGGGTCTGAATCAGGTTTTGGCAGAAGCCTTTGATCAGTGTGTCCCCGAATTGATAACCGTGAATTGAGGTAATGCGGTCAAAGCGGTGCAGGTTGATCAATACCAGACAGAAATTGTTGTGGCCTGACTGTGCCAGATGTTGTTCCAGCGACTGTTCCAGAGTCAGGCGATTGGGAAGTTCGGTGAGAGGATCATGGCTGGCCTGAAATTGCAGTTGCTGTTGGGCGGCAACCTTGTCCGTGATGTCTTCCAGATAGATATGACAGGCTTCCAGATCGTCAAGGCTGGAAGAGGCATACTGGAAGGTTCGACCCTGCTGATGAAATTCGCCTGTTGCTTTTTCCCGATGGTTTGAGCTGCAGGTGAGGTCTGCGGGTAGAAATTGCTGCCACTGCGAAAGCTGCATCTGTTGTAACAGTTGTTGGCCCGATGGGTTGGCGTAGGTGATATTGCCTTCAAAGTCTGCACTCAGAACGGGGTTGGGATTGCGTTCGGCAAACATGGCGATACGTTTTCTCTCGGCCGCCTCGCGCAGATAGCGGTCGACAAAGAAGCCAACAAATAGCGCCAGAGCGGTAATGCTGATGCTGAACAGGATCACCAGTTGTGAGCCTAATTCGTTGTTTTCCAAGCTGACCATGCTGCCTTTTTCCGCCTCTGCCGCAATGGCATCCTGCAGTTGCTTGAGCTTGCTGTTTACCTGATTGCCTGCCTCGGTCAGCCGGACAAGTTGTGCTCTGGCCAGATCCCAGTCAATGCTATTGCTGTCGAGATTGGTATCCAGTGCTGTGGCCTGTGCCTTCATGTTGTCGAACAGACGCGTCATCTCCCGGATGGATTCGTCCATCCGGGTTTGTCTCGCAATTTCCATGGTGTTGTCGTAGATGATGGTTTCGGCCTGCTGCAGTTGTGTCAGCAGTCTTGGGCGGTCGGTGGTGGCGTAGTATTCATAGAGCAGGCGCTCGTATTCGGTTTTTGCTTCCTGTAATTCCCTGACGGTTTGCAGTAGGGGCAGGGTCTGGCTGAACAGGGCTTTGTGGTTGTTCTGACTGTCGCGATTGTTGCTGAAAATAAAGCTGGATACTGTAACCGCCGCGACAATAACGACAAAATAGAGGGCAGCGATACGGTGGCGATAGGTCACAGGCAGACTTCCGATTATTTGGCTAGGAAAAAAGGTTGTATTTGCTCTGGGCTGATTAGTCAACTCACAACATAATAGCCGCAGTATAATTGTGGACCATTCATTCAGCTCACTGCAGCAGTATAGGAGAATTTATGTCAGATTCAGTTGTTATCGTGGGCATGTCACGCACCCCTATGGGAGGGATGCAGGGCATGTTCAGTGGTTTATCCGTAACCCAATTGGGGGCCGAGGCGATCAGAGGTGCACTGGCTGATGCCGGGGTGGCGGCTGCGGATGTTGATGAAGTTTTGATGGGCTGCGTGTTGCCGGCTGGAGCAGGTCAGGCTCCGGCCCGTCAGGCGGCTCTGGCAGCGGGGATCGATAAGCACACCCCCTGTACTACCGTAAACAAGGTCTGTGGATCCGGCATGAAAACCGTCATGCAGGCTCACGATGCCATCCTTGCCGGCAGTGCCGAGGTGATCGTGGCTGGTGGTATGGAGAGCATGACCAACGCGCCTTATCTGATGCCACAGGGGCGCAGTGGTTATCGCTTTGGTCATGGCGAGCTGTTCGATCATATGCTCTATGACGGCTTGCAGGACGCCTACAGTGGCGGTCCCATGGGCAGCTTCGGCGAGGTCTGTGCCGAGAAGTTCGGCTTTACCCGCGAGATGCAGGATGACTACGCTATTGAATCTCTGGCTCGTGCCAATAAGGCGATTACAGAAGGTAAGTTCCAGCGCGAAATTACTCCGGTGACATTAAAGACCCGCAAGGGTGAGACAGTGATCGATACCGATGAGCAACCGGGTAATGCCCGACCGGATAAGATCCCGTCACTGCGTCCGGCGTTCAAAAAGGACGGCACCATTACCGCGGCCAATGCCAGCTCCATTTCAGATGGTGCTGCGGCGTTGGTTTTGATGAAGCGATCTGAGGCTGAAAAACGCGGTCTGAATGTGATTGCGACGGTGCGTGGCCACTCCCAAAATGCTCATGAGCCAGAGTGGTTTACCACAGCGCCTGTGGGGGCCATGGAAAAATTGATGAAGCGTTTGCAATGGTCTTCAGATTCGGTGGATCTGTTCGAAATCAATGAGGCGTTTGCGGTGGTGACCATGGCGGCCATGAAAGAGCTGGATATTCCCCACGACAAGGTCAACGTTCACGGCGGTGCCTGTGCGCTGGGTCATCCTCTGGGTGCATCCGGTGCCCGCATTCTGGTGACCCTGCTGGGTGCGATGGAGACCTATGATAAGAAGACCGGTGTTGCCAGTCTGTGTATTGGTGGGGGTGAGGCCACGGCTCTGGCGGTTGAGCGGGGCTGATAATCACACTTGTCATTCCGAGCGCAAACCCATGTCATCTCGAGCGCAGCGAGAGATCTCTCAAGAGTGCTTAGATTCCAGGAGATCCATCGCATTGCGTGGCTCTGCTCGGGATGACTGTTATTCTTCCAGCTGCTCGCGAATCAGCTTAAACAGTTTGCGGGCACTGCTTGGGGGCTTTTTCTGGCTGGTTTCTTTCTGGGCGTTGCGAATCAATTGTCTCAGCAGTTGCACTTCCACTTGAGGAAATTCCGAGACAAACTTTTGCAGTTCGCTCTTGTCTCCGCTCAATAATTTATCTCGCCATTGCTCGGCCTGATGGTGCAGTCGAACACTGTGTTGCCCTTCATTTTGCAGCCGCTCGTAGGCGGCGCGAACATCATCCAGCTCGGCGCTGCGCATCAGTTTACCGATGTACTGTAATTGTCGGCGGCGGCCTTCGCGGTGTTTCATGCCGCGGGCTTCGGTAATGGCAATTTGCAGCTGGCCTTCCAGTGGGATTTTCAGGAACTGCTTGTCGGTCAGGTTAACCAGTTTTTCGCCAAAGTCCTGCAGCTCCTGCATTTCTTTTTTGATCTGGGTTCTGGATTTAACGACGGGTTCTTCGTCGTTATTGAAATCTTCAAAATCGGACATGGTGTGGGTTCTTAAGAGTAAAAGTAAGTGGCCAGACCCAGGAAGGCGAAGAAGCCCACCACATCCGTAATGGTTGTGAGGGTGACGCTGCCGGCCAGAGCGGGGTCAATCTTCAGGCTTTTTAAAATAATCGGGAGCAACGCGCCGGCGGTGGCTGCCGTTACCAGATTGATGATCATGGCACAGGCGATGATAATCGCGATCTTGGGGTCGCCAAACCAGACGCTGGTGATGGCGCCGAGTATCAAGGCCCAGAGCATGCCGTTGAGAAAGCCGACCCTGAGTTCCCGGGATAATAGCCAGTTGATGTTGTTGCGGCCGATTTGGCCAAGGGCCATGCCGCGAATCACCACAGTCAGTGTCTGGCTGCCTGCTACGCCGCCCATACTGGCAACGATGGGCATTAAAATGGCGAGTGCTACGACCTTCTCAATGGTGTCTTCGAAAATATTGATGACCGCTGATGCAATGATGGCCGTAATCAGATTGATACCGAGCCAGGTTGCGCGGCGGGGCATGGCTCGACGTACGGTGGCAAAGGTGTCTTCGTCTTCATCCAGACCGGCCATACTCATTAACGAGTGATCGGCGTCCTCTCGAATTACGTCGACCACATCATCAATGGTAATCCGGCCGACCACCCGGTTGTTTTCATCGATCACGGGTGCGGAAATCCAGTCGTGCCGCTCAAACAGATTCGCCACTTCGCTGTCGTCCATATCCACCGGAATGGCTTCAACGTCGGTGAGCATGACTTCCCGTACGGTAATGTTAGGGGAGGTGGTGAGAATTTTGGCAACAGGCAGCAGGCCGACAAATTGCCCCTGCTTGTTAATCACAATCAGATTGTCGGTGGAGGCGGGCAGCTCTTCATGGCGCCGTAAATAGCGCAGTACCACATCGAGCGTCAGGCGCGGGCGCACGGTGATGGTATCCGTGTTCATCAGGCCGCCGGCGGTGTCCTCATCGTAGGACAGTACCGATTCGACCCGTAGCCGGTCCCTAGCGCTCATGGCCGCCAGTACTTCCTTGATGACCCGGTCCGGCAGCTGCTGCAGGATGTCAGCAACATCATCGGTATCCAGACCTTCGGTTATGCCCACCACTTCGTCGGTGTTCATGCGCTGCAGAATCTGGGTCTGGATATCGTCTGACAGTTCCTGAAGAACTTCGCCCTCGGTGTCCTTATCGATCAAGCGCCATAGCATCCAGCGCGAAGGTGGTGGTGAAGATTCCAGCAGATGGGCAATCTCAGCCGGCTCGAGGCCATTGAGCATGCGGCGAATGGGCTTGAATGTGCCGCTGTCCAGAGCATCCTGAATCTCACCCAGTTGTGACTGGGTTTGCTGCAATATTTCTTTACTGGTCGATTGCATGAATGCTCTTGGTTTGGAAAGTGTGTTGTATCTCAGGGCCTATTTTAGAAGTTAAATGACTTTGCTTCTACTGATCTTCGCCAACAGGTTTGGCTTTTGATTGAACGGCTTGAGTTTTTTTCCTCGCTATTCGTCTTCACCAAAGCGATTGGCGATCAGCTCGACGATGGCTTGCATAGCCTCTTCCTGATCTTCGCCTTCGATTTCCAATTGCAATTGGCTGCCCTGATTGGCTGCCAGCAGCATCAGGGACATCACGCTTTTGGCGTCTACCATCTTGTCCTTGACGCCGGCGCGAATGCTGCTGCCGAAACGGGCAGCGGTGCTGGCAAACAGGGCAGCTGCGCGGGCATGCAGTCCCAGTTTGTTGACGATGGTGACGGTGTTGCTGAGCATGTGGAGAGTCCTTGCCGCCTTGATGGCTCAGAGCTGAGTGGTCTGAGTCGGTTATGAATATTTGTTCAGCTCGCGGTGGCGCAGCTGAGTGTTGCCGTGCTTATTCTTGAAATTGTTATACAGCTGTTCACATAGGAATACAGAACGATGATGCCCGCCGGTACAGCCAATGGCAACCGTCATATAACTGCGGTTGTTGGCAATAAATTTGGGTAGCCAGCGTTCAATAAAGCGGGTGATGTCGTCGAGCATGGTCTGAACATCTTCCTGTTGAGACAGAAAATCGATCACGGGTTGCTCTTGGCCGGTGTGCTTTCTCAGGTTTGGTTTCCAGTAGGGATTTGGCAGGCAGCGCACATCAAATACAAAGTCGACATCCACCGGGATGCCGTGTTTGAATCCGAATGACTGGAATTGCAGGGCGATACCGGGGGCTTCTTTTTCCGTGATGCGGTTTTTAATCAGGTCGCGAAGCTGATGCAGGCTCAGGTTGCTGGTGTCGATGGTCAAATCAGCGGTGAGGGCAATGGGGTCGAGCAGTTCGCTCTCCAGAGTCACCGCCTCTTTCAGATCCCGCTCTTCGTTGCTCAAAGGGTGTTTGCGTCTGGTTTCGCTGAAGCGTTTGATCAGAATCGGTGAGCGGGCATCGAGGAACAGGATTTCAATGCTCAGTCCGGGTTGTTGCGCCTGTTTCAGAAACTCCGGGAACCGTTGTAATTGTTCACTGGCGTTGCGCGCGTCAATGCTCACGGCAATATTCTGATCGCTCTGTTGCTCGCTGATGTTGTTAACCAGATTAGGCAGCAGGGCGGCGGGCAGGTTGTCGATGCAGTTAAAGCCGGCGTCTTCCAGAACGTGCAGGGCGGTACTTTTTCCCGATCCGGATCTACCGCTGATGACGATGAGTCGCATGGCCGGCTTCCTTGTTATGTGTTTACGGCGGAGTCTTGTTGGCTGGTTGCCGCCAAGTATAGAGCTTCGTTTGTTTCACTTTGGCGAAGTTTATTGGTGTATTCGGATTCGATCAGTTTTTCCGCCAGAGCCGACAGGGTTTGCAAGTGTGAATCATCGGCTTCTTCCGGGGCAATCAGGGCAAAGACGAGGTCGACGGGTTTGCCATCGATGGCTTCGAAGTCGATGGGTTTGTCCAGCTTAATCAAGGCGCCCACGGTGCCGATGCAATTACTGATGCGGCAGTGCGGTATGGCGATTCCCTGCCCCAAGCCTGTGGAGCCAAGTTTCTCTCTGGCGATAAAGCTGAGAAAAATGTCATCGGCACTCAGGGAGGGAATGTCTTCGGCGATCAGGTTGGCAAGAATTTCAATGGTGCGCTTTTTGCTGATGCCTTCTACGCCGCACAGGGTGCGGCGAGAATTCAGAAAGGTTTTAATTTCCATAAATCAACGATGATTGTGCCGTAATTTCTCTTTGTGCTTGATCAGTTGACGATCGAGTTTGTCTGACAAGGTGTCAATGGCAGCGTAGAGGTCTTCTGATTCGGAATTGGCAAAAAAATCTTTGCCGCTGACGTGTACGGTTGCTTCAGCTTTTTGAACCAGTTTTTCCACCGAAAGGATTACGTTGGTGCTGGTGATTTTGTCGTGATGTCGCTCCAGTTTTTCCAGCTTGGCGTGCACGTAGTCTTTAATGGGAGTGGTGAGTTCTACATGGTGGCCACTGATGTTGATTTGCATGCGTTACTCCTTCTGTTTTCATGAATACCATCACAGAAATTGAGCGGTGATGGCGGTGTGTTGCCGAGGCAACGATTGCGGCTTCAATAAACTCTCGACGATGATCAGATCAATCGCTTGCGCTCATTGGAGGCCGGAATTCCCAGTGATTCTCGATATTTGGCGGTGGTGCGACGGGCTACTTTGATGCCCTGCTCTTCCAAAAGTGCCGTTATTTTGCTGTCGCTCAGGGGCTTTTTGGGGTTCTCCGCGGCAACCAGTTTTTTGATGATAGCCCGAATTGCCGTTGAAGAGCACTCCCCGCCTGAGTCTGTGCTGACATGGCTTGAGAAAAAATATTTCAATTCCAGAATGCCCTGCGGGGTGTGCATGTATTTCTGGGTGGTAACCCGGGAAATGGTGGATTCATGCATGCCCACAGCATCGGCGATATCATGCAGTACCAGCGGCTTCATTGCCTCTGGACCATGGTCTAAAAACCCCTGCTGTTTTTCAACGATGCAGGTGGCCACCTTGAGCAGGGTTTCATTGCGGCTCTGCAGGCTTTTCAGAAACCAGCGAGCCTCTTGCAGATTGTCTTTGAGAAAGGTGTTGTCGCTGCTGGAGTCCGCGCGCTTTACCAGTGCCGCATAGTCATTGTTGATGCGAATCTTGGGTGCAATATCCGGATTGAGATTGACCATCCAGCGGCCTTCCTGCTTGCTGACGAAAACATCCGGGACGATGTAAGTGGTTTCGCCACTGTAAACCTGTTCGCCAGGGTTAGGGTTGAGGCTCTGTATCAGTTTTACCGCCTCAGTCAGCCCGGCTTCTTTCAGGCGGGTGCGACGCATCAGGGTTTTGTAGTCGCGGCTTCCGAGTAAGTCCAGATGCTTTTCAACAATCAGTTTGGCGGCATCGAGAAAGGGGGTCTGGTCATCGTACTGACGCAATTGAATGAGCAGGCAGTCACTCAGGTCGCGGGCGGCTACCCCGATGGGGTCAAACTGCTGGATACGGTGCAGAACGGCCTGGACTTCATCTTCTTCCAGGTCGTCCAGTTCCTGACTCAGGCCCGCAAAGATGTCGTCAAGGCTGCTGCCAAGCAGGCCGGAAGGCTCAATGGCGTCGATGATGGTTATGGCGATGGCTTCATCGCGGTCTGACATGGGGGTCAGGTTCAATTGCCACAGCAGATGGGACTGCAGCGACTCATCGGTATTGTGGCGATTTTCGAATGACATATCGCTGTCTTCGGGGGCTGCCAAACCGGTGCCGCTGGGGGCACTTTGGTAAATGTCGTCCCACTGGGTGTCTACAGGCAGGTCCTCGGGGATATTGTCCTGCCACTCGGGGGCATCACTGTCGCTGATGGCGGGAGCTTCATCCACTTCTGCAGCACTGGCCGTCTCGTTGGCAGTCTCTGTCTGGGACTCTGGTTTGTCGGTGGTGTTTTCCTGAGATGCTGCGGCTTCGTCTTCTGAAACCTCAAGCATTGGATTGGTGTCCAGGGCTTCCTGAATTTCCTGTTGCAGGTCCAGAGTGGAAAGCTGGAGCAGGCGGATGGCTTGCTGCAGCTGAGGTGTCATGGTCAGCTGCTGGCCGATTTTGAGTTGTAGCGATTGTTTCATGTATACCGATACAGCAGGTTGCTATCTTGGCCTTGCGGCATTCTTGCTGAGCTTTGAGATGTGGCTTCAAAGCTGTCATTTCACTGTAAGAAAGTGTAGTCAGAGGAGAGGGGAAGGGCAACGGCTAAATAAGCAAAATATATGCCGCAGTCCTCTTGACATAAAAGAAAACTGCAGCTTTTGGTTAAAGGGTGTGCTGGAGTGTTCGGGTTATAGACGAAATTGCTCGCCCAGATAAACTTCCTTCACTTTGCCGTGATTCATAATAACGTCGGCGTTGCCCTCGGCAATGATGTGACCCTCGCTGACAATATAGGCGTTTTCGCAGATGTCGAGAGTTTCACGCACGTTGTGATCGGTAATCAGAACGCCAATGCCCCGGTCTTTGAGGTGCTGGATAATCTGCTTGATATCACTCACGGATATGGGGTCGACTCCGGCAAAGGGCTCGTCGAGCAGGATAAAATCCGGGTCTGTTGCCAGGGCTCTGGCAATTTCCACCCGGCGCCTTTCACCACCGGACAGGGCCATGCCAAGGCTGTTGTGGATGTGGGTAATGTGGAACTCGCGCAGCAGGTTATCGAGCTTGTCCATACGTTGCTGACGGTTCAGGTCTTTGCGGGTTTCAAGAATGCCCAGCAGATTTTCCGAAACGGTCAGTTTGCGAAATACCGAGGCTTCCTGAGGCAGATAGCCGATACCGGCCCGGGCGCGGCCATGCATGGGCAGACGGGTAATGTCCTGATCGTCAATTCTGACTTCGCCGTTATCGGCCGCTACCAGGCCGGCAATCATGTAAAAACAGGTAGTTTTGCCGGCGCCGTTGGGGCCCAGTAAGCCAACAATCTGGCCGCTGCTGACTTCCAGTGAGACATCGATAACTACCTGACGTCCCTTATAGCTTTTCGCCAGATTCAAAGCGCGCAGTGTTGGCATGGGTTACTCTCCAGTTGCCTTTTGGCGTTCCGATTTAGGGGGGATCACCATGTGAATTCGTTTCGGGCGGCTGTTGCTGGTCTTGCCTGCGGCTTTTACGACTGAGGTTTTCATGTCGTAATTGATGCGGTCGCCTGTCATGGTGGTGCCATCGTCCTGAATCAGTTTGGCGTTGTTGATCAGGTGCAGCATTTCGTTTTCAAGTTTGTACTCGATGGTGCTGCCGGATGCCTTGACCATTTGCTTGTCCACGGCCGGTTTTTGATGGAAGTGGGCCGGTTTGCCGGTGGCCACTATCTCGCTAACCTGATTGTCGATTGTGTGGATGACTACCTTGTCGGCCAGGATTTTCAGGGTTCCCTGAGTCATCACAACATCGCCCTGATAGGTGGTGATGCCTTTGTTTTCGTTACGCTCGGCCTGATCGGATGTGATGTGAATCGGCTGTTCGCGATCGCTCGGCAGGGCCAGGGTGGGCATGGCTGCGACGGTTGCGATAAGGCTCAGTATAAGAGGCAGAATAGGCCTAAGGTGATTCATATAATCCTCGTACCTGTGACAGAAGTTTGATTTTGTCTTGTTTTAGAAACGCCTGCATGCCGGTGGCGGTGGTTGTCGATTCAGGGGTGGTGATCTTAACAGGTTTGTCGGACTCGGCGTAATGCTGATCGGGCTTTACCACCAGTTTCGATGTGGTCAGCTCCGATCTGGCGCCAGTGTCGGGGTCAATGCTCCAGGCGACAACGTTGTTGGTGAGAGTAATAACGCTGTTGTTTTTCTGGGAGCGACCGTTGTTGGCCGTGATGTGCCAGGGTGGGCCGTCCTCGCGGAACAGGATCAGTCTGGGGCTGCTGGCCTCGGTAAAGTCCCGTTGGCTGGGGCCTTTGCGCTTTACCTGAAAATGGCGCACTTCATCGGCCTCGAACTGGTGGTTGAGTTGGCCGTTGTCGCCAAAATGCTGGCTGTGGTGGTTGTCGACAATCACCGTGGGGTAGTCGGCACGTGAGCTGCGTTTGCTCTGCTGGGATTGGTCGCTGAGCAGTCCGCCCAGAATGTCTTCGGGGGAGGAGTCCCAGAAAAAAATCAGCGCCAGTGTCAGGCCGCTGATGATGATCAGTGATATCCAGTTCTTATTCATTGCCCGAGATGCCACCGCTGTTAAATGACGCCTGCGCGGAGAATGTCGTGCATGTGCAGGACGCCGATGGGGTGGTGTTCATCGTCTTCGACAATCAGGGCGGTTATTTTGCCGTTTTCCATTTGCCCCAGTGCTTCAGCGGCGAGAATGTCGCGGTGAATGGTTTTGGGTTTGGTCGACATGACGTCGCCAATGGTGGCGCTGCCAATATCTTGGCCCTGATCCACGCAGCGGCGCAGGTCGCCATCGGTGAAGACCCCGATAAGCTGGTTGTTGTCGTCAACCACGGTGGTCATGCCAAAACCTTTTTCGGTCATTTCCAGCAGGGCCTGAGAAATGGGGGATTCTTTTTTAACCCGCGGCACTTCATTGTCGCCGTGCATGATGTCTTCGACTTTTAACAGCAGTTTTCGCCCCAGTGCGCCGCCCGGATGGGAAAACGCAAAGTCTTCAGCGGTAAAACCTTTGGCTTCCAGCAGGGCAACGGCAAGGGCGTCACCCATGACGAGAGTGACGGTGGTGCTGGACGTGGGGGCCAAATCCAGTGGGCAGGCCTCCGACTCGATGCTGATATCAAGATTGACTGCCGCCGCTTCGGCCAGAGGGGAGTCCGGGTTGCCGGTCATGCTGATCATGGGGATGTTCATGCGCTTGAGTAGCGGCAGCAGGGTGACCACTTCGGCGGAAGATCCGGAGTTGGAAATGGCGATGACCACGTCCTGGCGAGTGATCATGCCCAGATCGCCGTGGCTGGCTTCACCGGGGTGAACAAAGAAAGCCGGTGTGCCGGTACTGGCCAGAGTGGCGGCGATTTTATTGCCAATATGGCCGGATTTTCCCATGCCGGTGACAATAACGCGCCCCTTGCAGGTCAGAATCAGGTCGCAGGCCTTGATAAAGTGTTGGTCAATTCTTGCTTCCAGGGCGGCCACGGCCTTGGTTTCAATGTCGATGGTGCGCTTGCCTGCAGTCAGCATCAGCTGGTGGTTGTCGCTTAGAGTCATTTTACTTCTCTGTGTTGATCCGGGTTGCTGTAGTGAGCTGGACTCATTTGAACAGCAGGTAGTAATAGGCAATATAGCTCGCCAGCAGCAGACAGCCTATTCTGCGGCCGAGGCGGGCGTGTCCAGTGCCTTTGTCGCCGCGATTGCCGAAGGCGTAGTCGGCGATGATGGCAAGACACAACAGCAGTGTGACCGCAGCCATGGCAATAAAATCCCTGGAAAAGACACTGGCATCCATGGTCAGTGGGCTGACCAGACCTGGTACGGCCATTACTGCCAGAATATTAAAAATGTTGGAGCCAATGATGTTGCCAATGGCCATGTCGTGATGGCCTTTGAGTGCGCTCATTATGGAGGCTGCCAGCTCCGGCAGGCTGGTGCCGATGGCGATAACGGTCAGGCCGATAATCAAGGGGCTGACCCCGAAGGCTTCAGCGACCGTACGCGCCCCCCAAACCAGCATCTCTGAGCTGGCGATCAGGGCGCCCAGACCGATGACGAACCAGAAAATGGCCTTGGTCATGGAGTCGTCGGGTATTTCCGAGTCCTCCTCCTCCGGGGAGGGGTGTTTCTTCTTGGTCCAGATCATCAGGCTCAGGAGGGGTATCAGGCTGCCTGCCAGCAGGACGCCCTCCCAAAATGACAGGTGGGCATCGTAGAGGGTAATGCCGGCAATGGCTGTTACCAGCAGCAGGATCGGGATTTCCTGATTGATCAGGTGTTTCTGGATCGGCATGGGCGCGATCAGAGCGGTAATCGCCAATACCAAACCGATATTGGCCAGATTGGAGCCCAGTGCATTGCCCACTGCCAGTTCTCCGGCGCCTTTGAGGGCTGAACTGATGGAGACCACGATCTCGGGTGCCGAGGTACCCAGTGAAACAATGGTCAGGCCGATAATCAGGCGGCTGACGCCCAGATTGTTGGCAATGGCGGCGCTGCCTCCGACAAAGCGGTCGGCGCTCCAGATCAGGCCAATAAAACCGGCCAGAATGGCGATGCAGGCGAGCCAGAAATCGGGCATGGGGTGTCCTTAAATAATACTTAGAGAATAATTTGCTGAAGGCTGCTCAACGGCAGGCGCAAATGGTATATTGGAAAGTCTTGGTTGTCAGTAAATAGCTGAAAATAGCTGACGCGGTAATCCGTGTTGTAACCCGGTAAGAATAGTAAGAATAGTAAGAATAGAGAGTATCAAGGAATGAAAATTTTGCAGTTATCCCCAGCAGTGCGCTGGTTGTCGGTGGTTGTCTTAAGTTTGTTGGTCAGTGTGGCGGCTCGCGCAGAGCAAACTCCACATCAAGTGGTTGAGGGTGTGACCGCGGATGTGTTGCAGGTCGTGCAGGACAAGAAGGCGTTGCCCGATGAGCAGCCAGAGGTGTTTTATCAGGCTGTCAGTGAGGTGCTGTCGCCGGTGATTGCCTTTGATTACATCGCCAGAGGGGTGATGGGGCGCTATGCCAAGCAGGCCACCCCTGAGCAGCGTCAGCGTTTTACCGAGGCGTTTCAGAGTGATCTGATCAATACCTATGCCAAGGGTATGGCGGCTTTTGGTGAAGAGCGTATCGAGGTGTTGCCGCCGGAGGGCGACATCGCCGGGCAGAAGCGTGTCAGTGTGGTGCAGAAGGTTTACACCGCCGACGGTGAGAATATCGTCTCCTATACCATGGGTAAAAGTAAGAAGACCAACGAGTGGAAGTTGCTGAATGTGGTTATTAATGGTGTGAATCTGGGACAGACGTTCCGTTCGCAGTTTGCTCAGGCCATGCAGGAGGCAGGTGATCTGGAGCAGGTCATTACGGATTGGTCAGCGCAAAGCTGATCAATGGTGTGGATCAATTGATGCGCTTTGAAGGCTTTTTCTTTAGAATGCGCGCCTGATTTTTTTAAGGGATAAAAAACATGCAAGCGGAACAAATTAAAGCCTTGTTGGAAAGTGCCATTGAGAGTGCTGAGGTGACCGTTGCTATTGATGGCAGTCACGTCAATGTAGAGGTGGTGAGTCCCGCGTTTGCCGGTCTTACGCCGGTGAAGAAACAGCAGCTGGTCTACGGCGCCCTCAGCGATCAAATCGCCGATGGCACCATTCATGCGGTCAATATGAAGACCTACACCCCAGAGCAAAAAGCTCAGTCTTGATCTGCGCTGACCCTATTTCAGGATTCCTCTATGGATAAATTGATTATTAACGGCGGCCATCCGATTGATGGTGAGATCTGGATTTCCGGATCGAAAAATTCCGGCTTGCCGATTCTGGCTGCAACCTTGCTGGCAGAAACCCCCATGCATGTGGGCAATCTGCCGCATTTGAATGACATTACCACCATGCTGGCGCTGCTGCGTTGCATGGGGGTTGGCTTGACCATCGATGAAAAGATGGCGGCTGAGATTGATACCTCCTCGATTAAAGAGTTTACGGCCCCCTATGATCTGGTGAAGACCATGCGGGCTTCGATTCTGGTACTGGGCCCGATGTTGGCGCGCTTTGGTGAGGCCAATGTGTCCTTTCCCGGCGGCTGTGCCATCGGCAGTCGTCCTGTGGATATCCATTTGCGTGGTCTCGAGGCCATGGGTGCCACGATCGAGATCGATGAAGGCTATATCCGTGCTCGTTCTGACGGTCGCCTCAAAGGTGCGCATATCTTTATGGATACGGTCACGGTTGGCGGTACAGAGAACCTGTTGATGGCGGCGGTGCTGGCCGAGGGCAAGACCATCCTGGAAAACGCCGCGCGTGAGCCGGAGGTGGTGGATTTGGCCAATTGTCTGGTAGCGATGGGCGCCGATATCAAAGGTATCGGCTCCGATACCCTGACCATCCACGGGGTGGAGCGCTTGTCGGGTTGTCGTTACAACGTGATGGCGGACCGGATTGAAACTGGCACTTTTCTGGTGGCTGCCGCTGCGGCCCGCGGTCGCGTCAAAGTTAAAAATACCACTGAACATATTCTTGAGTCGGTGTTGCTTAAGCTGGAAGAGGCCGGAGGTCACATCAGTACCGGCAAAGACTGGATTGAGTTGGATATGAAAGGCAATCGCCCCAAAGCGGTAAACCTGAAAACGGCCCCTTATCCGGCGTTTCCAACCGATATGCAGGCCCAGTTTACTGCAATGAATGCGGTGGCCGAGGGTACGGGTACCGTGATTGAAACCATCTTCGAGAATCGTCTGATCCAGATTCACGAGCTCAATCGCATGGGGGCTGACATCAAGCTTGAGGGTAATACCGCCATTGTGACGGGTGTTGACCAGCTCAAAGGAGCGCCGGTGATGGCGTCGGATCTGCGAGCCTCGGCCAGTCTGGTTATTGCCGGCATGGTGGCAGAGGGTGAAACCATTGTGGATCGCATTTACCACATTGATCGTGGTTACGAGTGTATTGAGGAAAAGCTGCAGTTGTTGGGTGCCCGCATCCGCAGAACTGCAGGCTGAGTGGACTTTTATTTATGTCAAACCAATTGACCATTGCCCTGACCAAGGGGCGCATCCTCAAGGAAACCTTGCCGCTGCTGGCTGCGGCCGGTATCGAGCCGCTGGAAGACATCAGCACCAGCCGCAAGCTGATTTTTCCCACCAATCACGACAATGTGCGTTTGGTTGTGTTGCGCGGCGTGGATGTCACCACCTACGTCCAGTTTGGTTCCGCCGATCTGGGGATCTCCGGTAAGGATATCCTGATGGAGAATGGCACCGATGGCCTCTACGAGCCGGTGGACCTGAATATTGCCCGCTGTCGTTTGATGACGGCTGGCATAAAAGGCCAAAAATTACCTGAAGGGCGCATTAAGGTGGCTACCAAGTACGTCAATGTCGCCAAGCGCTACTACGCGGCGCAGGGGCGCCAGGCGGATTTGATCAAGCTGTACGGCGGTATGGAGCTGGCGCCTTTGATGGATTTGTGTGACGAGATTGTCGATATCGTGGATACCGGCAATACCCTCAAGGCCAATGGTCTGGAGCCGCGAGACCATATAGCGGATATCAGTTCCAGATTGATCGTTAATAAGGCCTCCATGAAGACCAAGCACCAGCAGATTCAGGCCATTGTTGATGCAATTCAGGCTGCCGTGCAGGTATAAGCCATTTTTATCGGGAAATCAGATTTACCATGAGTGACGCCATAGCAATGCGCCGTCTGCAGGCGGGCAGTTCCGAATTCGACAGTGAATTAAAACAATTACTGGCGTGGGAATCGGTCTCGGATGATGCCGTAGCGGCTACCGTCCGGGAAGTGCTGGATCGAGTGCGGGTCGAGGGTGATAAAGCCCTGCTGGAGTACACGGCCCGATTTGATAGGCTGCAAGTGGCTTCCGCGGCGGAGCTGGTGGTTCCCAAAGAGCGTTTGCTGCAGGCTCTGAAGGATATTCCCGAGGAGCAGAGACAGGCACTGCAGGTGGCTGCGGATCGGGTTCGCAGTTATCACGAGCATCAGCGTCAGGATTCCTGGCAGTACCGGGAAGCGGATGGCACGGTTCTGGGACAGCAAGTCACGGCTATGGATCGCGTGGGCTTGTATGTTCCCGGTGGCAAAGCCTCCTATCCGTCATCGGTGCTGATGAATGCGATTCCGGCCAAGGTTGCGGGTGTTGCTGAAGTGGTGATGGTGGTGCCCTCGCCCGATGGTGAATTGAGCGATATGGTGCTGGCTGCCGCGGCCATTGCCGAAGTGGATACAGTGATCACCGTTGGTGGTGCTCAGGCTGTGGCGGCTCTGGCCTATGGTACTGAGACGGTTCCCAAGGTGGATAAGATTGTTGGTCCGGGCAATATCTTTGTGGCTACGGCCAAGCGGGCCGTATTTGGTGTGGTGGCCATCGATATGATTGCCGGTCCATCAGAAATTCTGGTGGTGTGCGATGGCAAAACCGATCCAGACTGGATTGCCATGGACCTGTTTTCTCAGGCCGAGCACGACGAACAAGCGCAGTCCATTCTTATTGCAACCGACAAACATTATCTGGACCAGGTGGAGGCCAGCATCAATCGGCTTCTACCAACTCTTGCTCGCGAGCCCATTGCACGTCAGTCACTGAGCGATCGCGGGGCTTTTATTCTGGTGGATGATCTCGATCAGGCAGCCGAAGTGGTGAATCTTATTGCCCCGGAGCACCTTGAGTTGTCTGTAGCGGATGCCGAAGCCATTTTGCCGAAAATCCGCCATGCGGGAGCCATTTTTATGGGCCGCTACACCGCTGAGGCTCTGGGCGATTATTGTGCTGGCCCCAATCATGTCCTGCCGACTTCCGGTACGGCCCGTTTCTCGTCCCCGCTGGGTGTTTACGACTTTCAGAAGCGCAGCTCCATCATTGCCTTTTCGCAAGAGGGGGCTTCAGAGATGGGCAAGGTGGCTTCCGTGCTGGCGCGAGGCGAATCTCTTGAGGCGCATGCGCGCTCTGCAGAGTACCGGATCAAGCAATAAGGTGTTGGGAGGGGCCAGTGCATTCTGGCGCTGGAACTGTGTCAGCGGGCGGTATCCTGCAGGTCTGGCTTGATTCCCAGGGTGGCGGTGGTGTTGTGCTGCTCACCTTTTCGGAGAAAAATGACATCGACCTTGTCTCCGGGGCGTCCCCGGGCAATCTTATTCATGCTCAGCAGGCCGTTTTTCACCATCAAATCATTCAGTTTGATGATGATATCACCCGGTCGAATTCCGGCCTGATGGGCGGGACCGTTATTGTAAATCGCCGTAATGATGACGCCATCGGTTGAGTCGAGGCGGAAAGACTGTGCCAGCTCCGGCGTGATCTGCTGGGCTTCTACGCCAAGCCAGCCTCGAACCACCTTGCCGTATTTGATCAGGTCCTGCATGGCCGACACCGCAATGTCGGCCGGAATGGCAAAGCCAATTCCCACTGAGAAGCCGGTTTTATCAAGAATGGCTGTGTTGATCCCCAGCAGATTGCCGTGGGCGTCGATCAGTGCCCCGCCAGAGTTGCCGGGGTTGATGGCGGCATCGGTTTGAATAAAGTTTTCGTAGGTGTTGATGCCCAGACCGTAGCGCCCGGTGGCGCTGACAATGCCCTGGGTGACTGTCTGGCCTACGCCAAACGGGTTGCCAATCGCCAATACTACGTCGCCAACTCTGGCGCTGTCCGGATTGCCAACTTTGATGGGGGTTATGTTGTCCAGTTCAATCTTGAGGACAGCCAGATCGCTTTCACTGTCACTGCCTATCTTGGTGGCTCTGGCTTCGCGGCCATCGTAGGTGAGGGCCAGAATTTCTTCTGCGCCTTCGATGACGTGGTTGTTGGTGACTATGTAACCGTCGCGACTGAGGATAACGCCGGTTCCCAGTGCGGACTGCATTCGCTCCTGTTGGGGCAGGTCAGAGTTGTTGAAAAAATGCCTGAACAGGGGGTCGTCCAGCAGAGGATGGCGGCGTTGTTGTGACCGTTTGCGGGTGTAAATATTGACTACCGCTGGAGCGGCGATATTGACAGCTTCCGAGTAGGATACGGGGCCAGACCAGTTGCCATTGCTGGGCGATAGCGAGGCATAGTGCATGCCGTCTGAGTGTGCGTTGAGTTCGCGCTTTTGTTCCAGCTGCAGCCAGAGTGCCACGCTGACGCCCAGCAGCAATCCGACCACTACGGGCCAGCCGAGAAAATCAATCAGCTTCTTGACGGTCATTGGCCTCTGGGTTCGAACTTAATCAGGATACGATTTTTATTTCGGCTGTTTCTTCGGGTGGGGTTTCCATACCAAAGTCTTCGCTCAGCTGACCTTTATCGCCCGGGTTTTTTGGGGCCCAGTCACGCGGTGGTTCGGTTACTGCTTCCTCGGCTTGGGCCGGTGTGGCTGAGCGGGTTGGGGCACTGAGTTTGCCGTCACCGGCATCGATCAGCTGGCGGCTCAGATCCGGGTTGGAAAGCTTCAGGGCGCTGTCGGCTAGATGCTCGTATACATCTTTATAGCTCTGAGTGAGGCTGTTGACGAGACGCGAGGTTTCGGCAAAGTGTTCAGAGACTTCCTGTTGATAGCTCAGTAGCTTGTCTTCCGTTTCCTGCAGGCGCTTTTCAGTGACGCGATTCTGTTGCTGCTGTGGATGCAGGGTTTTGGTGAGCAGGGCGCCAATCAAGGCTCCGGCTATGACTGCTACAAGGGCGGTAAGAATAAGAGCACTGAGTGAAAACACGGATAAACCTCTATCTATATCGTAAGCGTATTTTATTCACTACAGGAATAAAATACGGGAATGGCTGTTATAACATAGTCGCTATTGCGGAGTCTTTCATTATTGCAATTAGACTGTGACTGACAACTGGACAAATGTCGCACTTGCGTCAATTGGCAAGGCTGATTAGAGTGTGCGCCGCCCGAAAATCTGGAACTTTACTGCTATGTCTACCCCTATAGAGCGATATCAACGCGATTTGCAGCGAGACGATTTCAACTATGATCCCGCCCAGGAGCAGGCTGTTAAGCTGTTGCAAGACCTCTATGATCGCTTAGTGACAGCCTATGAACGGGAAAGGCAACCCAAGGGGCTGATGGCTCGTCTCAAAACCGCGGTGTCCGGAGAGCAGCGTCAGTTAGAGAAAGGGCTTTATTTCTGGGGTGGTGTTGGTCGCGGCAAGACTTACCTGATGGATAATTTCTATGAAAGTCTGCCGTTCAAGCAAAAAATGCGGGCCCACTTTCACCGCTTTATGCGCAGGGTCCACAAGGAGTTGCGCGAGCTCGATGGCGAGAAGAACCCGCTGCAGAAGGTGGCCGATCGTCTGGCGGATGAGGCCCGGGTTATTTGTTTTGATGAGTTTTTTGTCTCTGACATCACCGACGCCATGATTCTTGGCACTCTGATGCAGGAGTTATTTGGCCGTGGTGTGTCTCTGGTGGCGACCTCCAATATTGTTCCAGATGGTCTCTATAAAGACGGTTTGCAGCGTGCCCGCTTCCTGCCGGCGATTGAGTTGCTGAACAAGCACACGCTGGTGGTGAATGTGGACGGGGGGGTTGATTACCGTTTAAGGGCTCTGGAGCAGGCTGAACTCTACCACCACCCGCTGGATGATGTGGCTGATGCCAGCCTGTTGAAGAGTTTTGAAAGTCTGGTTCCGGATAAGGAAGAAATTCGAGCGGGCGTCGAAATTGAAGTCGAGGGTCGCCCCATTATGAGCCGCTATGAGGCGGAGGATGTGGTCTGGTTCGATTTTATGGCTCTTTGCGATGGCCCCCGTTCACAAAATGACTACATTGAGCTGGCGCGGGAGTACCATGCTGTTCTGGTGGCCAATGTGCCGGAGTTGGGGCGCGATACCGATGATCAGGCCCGTCGTTTTATCAATATGGTCGATGAGTTTTACGATCGTAACGTAAAGTTGATTGTGTCTGCAGAGATGCCTCTGGAGGCTATCTACGCGGGTGGTAAGCTGAATTTTGAATTTGAGCGTACCACCAGTCGTTTGCTGGAGATGCAGAGTCACGATTATTTGGCTCAGCCGCATAGGCCTTGAGTGCAGGCTAAAGGTTAAATTTTATTCAATTTGCCCTTGTAATAAAGTTCTCCGCTCTATAGAATTCGCGCTCCGTTTTTCTGCGGAAATATGTATCTCCAATAGGCAAAGGCAAATACAACATGAAGACTATTAGTGCCAAACCAGAAAGCGTTCAGCGCGACTGGTATGTAATTGACGCCGAAGGGAAGACTCTGGGCCGTATGGCTGTAGAGATCGCTACCCGTCTGCGCGGCAAACACAAGCCTGAGTACACCCCTCACGTTGACACCGGTGATTACATCGTTGTTATCAACGCTGAGAAAGTGCGTGTTACTGGTAACAAGGCTAAAGACAAGATCTACCACAGCCACACTGGCTATCCTGGTGGTCTGAAATCCATCAGCTTCGAGAAGCTGATCGACAAAGCTCCAGAGCGTACCATCCAGAGTGCCGTTAAAGGCATGTTGCCGAAAGGTCCACTGGGTCGTGCGATGTTCAAAAAACTGAAAGTTTACGCCGGTAGCGAGCACCCACATACTGCTCAACAGCCGCAAGAACTGAATATATAATCTGGGGGCTTTGAAAAATGGCTGCAACACAATACTACGGTACTGGACGCCGTAAAACTTCTACAGCTCGTGTATTTATCGCTCAAGGCAGCGGTCAAATCACTGTAAATGACAAGTCTCTGGACGAGTATTTCGGCCGCGAAGTGGCTCGCATGATCGTGCGTCAGCCTCTTGAGCTGGTTGAAATGACTGACAAATTCGACGTTAAAGTTACCGTTAAAGGCGGCGGTAGCTTTGGTCAGGCTGGTGCGATTCGTCACGGTCTGACTCGTGCTCTGATGGAGTACGATGAGAGCTTGCGTCAGCCACTGCGTGCTGCGGGTTACGTTACCCGTGACGCCCGTGAGGTTGAGCGTAAGAAAGTGGGTCTGCGTAAAGCACGTAAGAAGCCACAGTTCTCCAAGCGTTAATTTATTTTTCGCAAAAGCGATGCATCTTGGCCCGGGTTGGTTATCCATCCCGGGCTTTTTTATTTGCAGGGATGTAATGGCAGATATGTGCTCCTGCAATATTTGCACTTCCGCCATCCATGGTGGTCGTATGTCGCGAGAGGCGCACGGCCAATAGCGACCGCCAAGTCAAAAATATGATTTTCAGGGGCGTTTTGATTATTTTCCCCCTATGGAAATCATGGTTTCTCTTGAGAGAAACAGCCAACTTCTTTAATATGTGCGCACTTTTTTGTGGGCTTATTTTAATTCGAAGCTAAGTTGCTGAATTTATGGCTATCTTGAGTCATTTATAGAGGCTGATATGGGAGAAATGCGTCATGAGTGGTGACGGAGTGAACACGGGGCGTCGTCGGTTTTTAACCGCGGCAACTTCCGTTGTGGGTGCAGCAGGTGCCGTTGGTGCTGCCGTACCTTTTATTGGGTCCTGGAATCCGAGTGCCAAGGCAAAAGCTGCTGGTGCCCCGGTTAAGGCCAATCTGAGCAAGATTGAGCCAGGTCAGATGATCATTGTTGAATGGCGCGGTAAGCCCGTTTATGTGGTTCGTCGTACCCCCGAGATTCTGGCTAATCTGGAAAAGCTGAATGATCAGCTGCGTGATCCTGAGTCTGTAGAGCCACAGCAGCCTGAATACGTAAAGGGCATTGCCCGTAGTATCGAAGGCAAGGAAGAATTTCTGGTGTTGCTGGGTCTGTGTACTCACCTGGGTTGCGCGCCTATGTACCGTCCGGAAGTTGGTGCTGCCGATCTCGGCGGTGACAGCTGGTTGGGTGGCTTCTTCTGCCCATGCCACGGTTCCAAATTCGATCTCGCTGGCCGCGTAATGAAAGGCGTACCTGCTCCGATCAATCTGGAAGTGCCGCCTCACCGCTATGAGTCAGACAGCGTGATCACCATCGGTTTGGACCAGGAGGCTTGAGACAATGAGTAAATTCCAATCATTTATGGCCTGGGTTGATGCGCGCCTGCCAGTAACTCGCGCGTTTGAAGACCATATGAGCAAATACTACGCGCCGAAGAACTTCAACTTCTGGTATTTCTTTGGTGTGCTGTCCATGTTGGTCCTGGTCAATCAGTTGTTGACTGGTATCTGGCTGACCATGAACTACACCCCTTCTGCAGAAGAGGCTTTTGCTTCTGTTGAATACATCATGCGTGATGTGGAGTGGGGCTGGTTGTTGCGTTATATGCATTCCACCGGTGCCTCGGCCTTCTTTGTGGTGGTCTACCTGCACATGTTCCGCGGCTTGATGTATGGCTCTTACAAGGCGCCACGCGAGCTGGTGTGGATCTTTGGTATGACCATTTACCTGATCCTGATGGCTGAAGCCTTCCTTGGTTATGTATTGCCATGGGGTCAGATGTCCTACTGGGGTGCCCAGGTGATTGTATCTCTGGCTGGTGCGATTCCGGTTGTAGGTGAAGACCTGGTTCAGTGGGTGCGTGGTGACTTCCTGATCTCCGGTGCGACCCTTAACCGCTTCTTCTCACTGCACGTTGTGGCTCTGCCAATCGTTCTGTTGGGTCTGGTTGTACTGCACATTCTGGCTCTGCACGAAGTGGGCTCAAACAACCCTGACGGTGTTGAAATCAAGAAAAACAAGGATGAGAACGGTATTCCTAAAGACGGCGTGCCTTTCCACCCGTTCTACACCGTTCACGATCTGGTTGGCGTAACTGTCTTCCTGTTTGTGTTCTGTTTTGTTCTGTTCTTTATGCCTGAGATGGGCGGTTTCTTCCTGGAGTATGCCAACTTTGAAGAAGCCAATGGCCTGAAGACTCCTCCGCACATTGCGCCGGTTTGGTACTTCACTCCGTTCTACGCCATCCTGCGTGCTGTGACCTTTGATATTGGTCCTTTCAGTTCCAAGTTCCTGGGTCTGGTGGCCATGGGTGCGGCAATTGCCATCCTGTTTGTACTGCCTTGGCTGGACAAGAGCCCGGTTAAATCCATGCGTTACAAAGGCAACTTCAGCCGTATCGCACTGTTGGTTTTCGCTGCCTCTTTCGTGATTCTGGGCTATCTGGGTGTTAAGTCTCCGACTCCGGGCCGTACCATCCTGTCTCAGGTTTGTACTGTGATTTACTTTGCTTACTTTATCGGTATGCCTTTCTGGACTGCGCGCGAGAAGTGTCAACCAGAGCCAGAGCGTCTGCAAAGCAAAGGTCTGCCCGGCATTATGGTGTTCGGTGGCTTTATCCTGTTCGTACTGTTGACGGTAGTGCCTATTAAGGCTGTAGGCGCGGAAGGCGCCTTCAAGTGTGGCGCTATCCAGTGTGACGAAATGGTTCCGGACCTGAATGACAAGGAATCCCTGCAAAGTGGTGCCAAGTGGTTTGCCAACTATTGCATGGGTTGTCACTCAGCAAAGTTCTCCCGCTATGAGCGTGTAGCCGATGATCTGGGTATTCCCCATGAGCTGGCTCTGCAGAACCTGGTGTTTGATGATTCCAAAATTGGTTCTCTGATGACCATCGCAATGGACCCGGCCGCTTCCAAAGCCTGGTTTGGTGCGACTCCTCCAGACCTGACTCTGGTGGCGCGTTCTCGCTCCCCGGAGTGGCTGTATACTTATCTGCGTAACTTTTACGCTGATGACACGCGTCCTACCGGTGTGAACAACAAGGTGTTCGACAAGGTCGGTATGCCTCACGTAATGATGGAGCTGCAGGGTTTGCCTGAGTGTGCCCCTGGTCCTGTACTGGATAGCAAGGGTCGCATCGTGCGTGATCCTGTAACCGGCCAAGCTGTTGCAGAGGCGCCATGTGGTAGTCTGGAAGTAGGCGACGTCAAAGGCACCATGTCTGAGGAAGAGTTCGACAAGGCCATCTACGATCTGGTTAACTTTCTGGAATACGTAGCTGAACCTGTTGCAGAAGAGCGTAAGACCCTGGGTGTTTACGTGCTGCTGTTCCTGGTTGTACTGTTTGTATTCGTTTACCTGCTGAATCGTGAGTATTGGAGAGATATTCACTAATCCAACGATTCAATAGTTGTCTCGGGCGGGCTGTTTTTGCAGTCCGCCCGTTTGTTTTTGTGTTTTTTAAGTTGAGGTGATTCTATGGGTGTTGTGGCTAAACGTTCTTCCATGACATATTTTTCCGATGCACAGGACCATTACAGCCATCGTGTACGTATTGTGCTGGCTGAGAAGGGTGTGTCGGTTGAAATTATCGATGTCGATCCAGAGAACAAGCCTGAAGCGCTGGCGGAATTGAATCCGTATAACGCACTGCCGACTCTGGTTGATCGCGATCTGTCCCTCTATGAGACCAAGGTCATGATGGAGTACCTCGACGAGCGTTTCCCGCATCCACCGCTGCTGCCTGTTTATCCGGTTGCGCGCGCCCAGAGCCGTTTGTGGATGCACCGCATTGAAAAAGACTGGAGTCCGCTGGTTGATACCATTCTCAATGGTCAGGACGATGATGCTATCGAATCCGCCCAAAAAGAATTGAAAGAAAACCTGCTGACAGTGGCCCCGATCTTTGCTGAGCTGCCTTACTTTATGAGTGAGGAGTTCACCATTGTTGATTGCTGCCTCGCTCCAATTCTGTGGCGTCTGGATATCATGGGTATTGAAATACCCAACACCAAGCAGGCCAAGCCTCTGCATGACTACATGGAGCGCCTGTTTGCCCGTGAGTCTTTCCAGGAGAGCATGACCGAGCTTGAGAGAGAGATGCGCTAAGTCGCACTGATGCCGAGGATTATTTTATGTCGATGACCTCCAGCCGGCCCTATATGATTCGGGCGCTGTACGAGTGGATTGTGGACAATAAGTGCACGCCTTATCTGCTCGTTGATGCCCATATAGAAGGCGTTAGTGTGCCGCAGGAGTTTGTCAACGAAGAGGGTCAGATTGTTCTCAATATTGCACCCTCTGCGGTTCAGGGGCTGGTTATTCGTAACGATGCCATTGATTTCAATGCTCGTTTTGGTGGCGTGCCAACGGATATCTACATTCCCTGTCAGGGCGTGATGGGTATCTATGCCAGAGAAAATGGTCAGGGTATGATTTTTGATCCGGAGATTAATCCTGAGCCACCAGCACCTTCAGACGGTGACGGCTCCTCGGTTCCGGGGTCTGGCAAAAAGCCCAGCCTCAAGGTGGTAAAATAAACAAAAAAGCCGCAACAGATATGTCGCGGCTTTTTTGTTTTTGGCTGTTTGTCTGTGTGGTTACTGTTTTAATTCCTTGTCTGTAAACTCGTCGGCAAACATGATGCTGGACAGGTAACGTTCACCTGAGTCAGGCAGAATTACTACAATATTTTTGCCTTTGTTTTCAGGTTTTTGTGACACCCTGAGGGCTGCAGTCAGTGCCGCACCACAGGAAATGCCCGCCAGTATCCCTTCTTCTTTCATCAGTCGCTTGGCGGTGCCGACCGCATCCTCATTGGATACGTGCTCAACAGCGTCCACCAGACTGAGATCAAGGTTGCCGGGAATAAAGTTGGCGCCAATGCCCTGAATTTTGTGGGGAGCCGGAGTAATGTCTTCGCCCTTTATTGCCTGACTGATGATTGGAGACGCCTCCGGTTCAACGGCAACAATTTCAGTATTGAGGCCTTTTTCATTTTTCAGGTAACGGGCGATGCCACTGATGGTGCCACCGGTGCCCACGCCGGCGACCAGAATGTCTATCTGGCCATCCAGGTCTCTGTATATTTCCGGGCCGGTGGTTTTTTCATGAATCTCCGGGTTGGCCGGATTATCAAATTGTCTGGGCATAAAGGTGTTGTCCGGATCGCTGGCAACGATTTCTTCCGCTTTTGCCACGGCCCCTTTCATACCGAGTTCACCCGGGGTCAGTTCCAGTTCCGCTCCCAGTGCTTTGATTAATTTGCGGCGCTCCAGGCTCATGGTGTTGGGCATGGTGAGCACCAGCCGGTAGCCTCGTGCAGCACAGACAAAGGCCAAGGCGATACCGGTGTTGCCGCTGGTGGGCTCTACCACTGTCATGCCCGCTTTCAGTGTTCCGCGTTTCTCGGCATCCCAGATCATATTGGCACCAATTCGGCATTTAACCGAAGCAGCGGGGTTACGTGATTCCAGCTTGGCGAAGATATTGTGATCGGAAATTCGTCCCAAGCGTACCAAAGGTGTATTCCCAATTGTTTGGGAGTTATCGGGGAATGTATGTGCCATGTTGGAGTCCTTGGTTGATTTGATCTGGCTGCAATAGCAGTGAAGTATAGCCGTCTATGATAATAACCGGATCAGGCGAGGGCTATATAGCGATTTAAAATTAACCATTTTTTTATAATGACTAAAACGTATTGGTGCGTTATTGCCATCTCAATAATACTCAGTTGTGTTGGTTCGAAACCAAAATAACTATAAATAGAGTCATTGATGAGGAGTCACATATGGCCATTTTGGAACACACGCTCGGAATCATGCTTCATCCAGACAGTGAGTGGAAAGCGATTCGAAATGAGCGCCATTCGTTTATGCAGGTTTTTATCAGTCACGTGCCGTTTCTGGCTTTGATCCCAGTGTTGGCTACTTACTATGGTGTAACCCAGGTGGGTTGGACTATTGGGGGCGGTGAGCCGGTCATGTTGACCACTAACAGCGCCATGAGTTTGTGCGCTGCAACCTATGTAGCTCTTCTGGCCTCGGTTTATATTCTTGGTGAATTTGTAAACTGGATGGCAAAAACTTACGGTGTGCAGGATGAGGCGGAACAGCGTCATTACGAGGGTACCGCGCTGGCTGTTTATGTCAGCACGCCAACATTCCTTGCGGGTATTTTTATGGTGTACCCGGACATGTGGCTCAATGCGATTGCCATGGGACTGGCGTTAGCCTATTCAATTTATCTGGTTTATGAAGGCATCCCAATCCTGATGAACATCAACAAAGAACAGGCGTTTATGTACGCCACTTCTGTTGTAACCGTTGGGCTGGTGCTGGCCGTGACCGTACGTATTATCTCGGTGATGATTTGGGGCGTTGGCATCGGACCTGAGTACGTCAGCTGACCAAGCGCTAATTTAACCGTACAGAAACCCCGCCTTAGCGGGGTTTTTTGTGTCTGGCATATAAGGTTGTGGCAGTGTCAGGGTTTCAGGCGAATATTGAAGGCGATGGATATTCGCTCACCTTGTCCCTGATAAGGGTGGACACTGTGCGTGAGCCAGGCGGGAAATACGACCAGCAGACCTGACTTGGGCGTGACGGTGAATTTATGGCCGAATTCATAACCGGGAGCAGGCATGGCGGCAGCGCCCGGACGAGGGTCCTGAAATTCCAGTTGGCCGCTTTTGGGGATGTCGTCATTGTCATCACCGCAACAAACGTAATAGACCGCGCCCCAGTGAAAACCGGGATGAATATGACTGGAGTTGTATTGGCCCTGACGATTGATGTTGGCCCAGGCGTAGATATCCACGTTGCGCCTGGTTGGGCTGTCTTTGATCGGCCGATGCTGATTGAGAAAGCCAATGGCCTCTCCCACCCGGCTGACCAGGTGATTGATATCGGGGTCGTTCCAGTCTGCCAAATCCTCTTTCGAGCGCCAGCCGCCAATATTGCTTCGTTGTGAGCTTCCGGTGCGCCAATCCGGGTGCTCTTTCTCTTTTTGGATAAAAAGACGGTGCAGATTGCGGTTGGTCTCATCCATATCGGTGAACTGGTGCTTCAATATCGGTGTGGGATACAGCTGCTGAAGGGAGCTTTTAAAGGGGTTGATGTTGTTGCTCATGATGCGCCTGATCCTTGGGTAGCTATTTGGCAGAATAGGGCGATGATAGAATTTTTAAAAGAGAGCGATTTGAAATATTTTCAGTATTTGCCGGTTTGATACCTTCTTATTTGCCTTTTCAGAGCTTAGAATAGTCGCGCATTTATAAATACAAAGGTTGGGCATTTCCTTTATGTTTCTAAGGGTTATGACTCGCCACAATAATTTCTGACTGTCGATGTGAAGGATCTGATTATGGAACTGATTAACTTTTTGGCTCGCTGGGGGCACTTGCTGTTCGGTATTACCTGGATTGGTATGCTGTACTACTTCAACTTTATTCAGGGTGGCTACTTCAAGCAGGCTTCTCCTGAAGCTTTGAAAGATGCCAAAGCAAAACTGGCTCCTGAAGCACTGTGGTGGTTCCGCTGGGGCGCCATGTTCACTTTTATCACCGGTGTTATTCTGCTGATTGGCATGATTAAGACTACCGGTCTTAACGGTTACATCGTAGCGGGTGTTGCTCTGGGTACCCTGATGTTCCTGAACGTTTGGCTGGTTATCTGGCCTAACCAGAAAATTGCTCTGGGCCTGGTAGAGGGTGGTGATGCACCAACTTCTGCAGCCAAAGCCCTGCTGGCTTCCCGTACCAATACCCTGTTCTCCGGTTCTATGGCTTTCTTCATGTTGGCCAGTGGTCATCTGGGTGCTCTGGGTGGTGCCGGTTACGCTTCTGATACCTTTGGTACTGACCTGATTGTTGTGCTGGCGATCGTGGCAGCTCTGGAAGTGAACGCTCTGGTTGGTAAGCAAGGTCCTATGACCACTGTTCGCGGTGTTATTACCTGCAGCATGGTTCTGACCGCTGTCTTGGCTGGTGTGTTTGTGGCTGTATAATAGCTGAGCACTGACTAGCTGAAGAAAAAGCCGGGGCATGCCCCGGCTTTTTTGTGATTGATACAAAACTCGACGGATTAAACGCAATAATGGAACGCAAAGAGCCTACCTTTTCTGCCATGGATACCGCCCACGAGGCGGATGATACCCCCATTTTAAATCAGCAGGTGGGCAATAAGGCTGCCAAAACCGGTAAGCAGTCTCAGTCGCCCAAATCGCCTGCGGCGAAGAGGGGCACACCTCAAACAGTGGCTGCTGTTGAGAAGTCCGGTGGGTCTACACTGACTGTAATCGCCTTGCTGGTCGCTGTGATTGGTCTGGGGTTGGGCGGTTATTTGTATTTGGCTCTGGAAAAGGCGCAAAGTCAGCTGGCGGAGTCCAACAGCCGTTTACAGGAATTGCAGCAGGCTCTGGTGCTGTCGGGAGACGAGTCCACTCAGTCAGTTTCTGCCCTGCAGGCCAATTTGATCAGCAGCCAGAAGGAACTGAAAAAACTTGTGGCTGACCTTAAAGAATCCAATCATGAGATTCGCAAGTTGTGGGATACCCGTAACGTGAATAAAAAAGCCATCGCAGCCAACAAAAAAGCCATCGACTCCACGAGAAAGAGTGCCGATGCCAGTGCCTCTGCCCTGAAACCTATGGCCGGGGATGTTAAAAAATTGCAAGACCAGTTGGCCGCTCAAAAGAAGGCGTTGCAGCTGGTTAAGTCGGACGCCGGTCAGGCGCTTGAGAGTGCTACCCTTTTGTCTGGCAGTATTGAGCAACAGCAGCAACGGCTGCGTGATCTGGTGGACCAGGGTAATCTGACCAGTGGGCAATTGCGTGATTTGAGCAGCCAGGTTAAAGCCCATGACGAAGCCATTCGCTCTATTGACGCCTTCCGTAAAAATACCAATAACGAAATTTGGAAATTGAAACAGGCTCGGGCACCTGCTGCACGCCCGGCTCAATAATCTTCCCGTTTTCTGCGGAAACCTTCCCCGACTTTGGTCGATGAGCCGGTGGGGGAAGGTCCAAAGCCGCGCAACTCTACGCTATCTAGTGTAAACTTCAGGCCCAGAAATTATCCGGACTTTTACAGGTGGGCTGTCACTGGGCCGGTGGTTTCGGTTATTTAATTCACCGGACAAGAGATGTTGCATAATGACCACGGTAATCCGCAAAGATGACTTGATCGAGAGTATCGCTGACGCTCTCCAGTACATTTCCTACTACCACCCCAAAGATTTTATTCAGGCTGTGAACAAGGCCTATGAGCGTGAGATCAATCCCGCGGCCAAAGATGCCATGGCTCAGATCCTGATCAATTCCCGCATGTGTGCCGAGGGTCACCGCCCCATCTGTCAGGATACCGGCATCGTCAGTGTCATTATGAAAATCGGCATGGATGTCCAGTGGGACTCCGATGGCATGAGCATTGATGACATGATCAATGAAGGTGTGCGTCGTGCTTACGGTCACCCGGATAATGTCCTGCGTGCCTCCGTGCTGGAAGACCCGGATGGTGCCCGCAAGAATACCAAAGACAACACTCCGGCCATGATTACCTACAAAATGGTGCCCGGCGACAAGGTGACCTGCCATGTCATGGCCAAAGGTGGCGGCAGTGAGGCCAAAACCAAATTTGCCATGCTTAACCCGTCCGACTCCATTGTCGATTGGGTTTTGAAAATGGTGCCAACCATGGGTGCGGGCTGGTGTCCGCCTGGTATTCTGGGTATTGGTATTGGCGGTACTGCGGATAAAGCACTGGCGATGGCCAAAGAAGCCTTACTGGATCCCATCGATATTCAGGATCTGAAAGAAAAGGGTGCTGATAATCGCGCGGAAGAACTGCGTCTGGAACTGTACGAGAAGGTTAACAAACTGGGTATTGGTGCTCAGGGGCTGGGTGGTTTGACCACGGTTCTGGATGTAAAAATCAAAGACTGTCCAACCCACGCGGCCAATAAGCCGGTTGCCATTCTGCCTAACTGTGCCGCTACCCGTCTGGCCAAGTTTACTCTGGATGGTTCCGGGCCTTCCCTGCAAACGCCTCCAAGTCTGGAAGACTGGCCTGAGATTACCTGGGAAGTTGGTAATGCGCGCCGTGTTAACCTTGATGAGATCACCAAAGAAGATGTTGCCGAGTGGCAGCCGGGTGAAACTGTTTTGCTGTCCGGTAAATTGCTTACCGGTCGTGATGCTGCGCACAAGCGCATGGTGGATATGATCGGCCGCGGCGAAGAACTGCCAGTGGACTTCACCAATCGCATGATCTACTACGTAGGCCCGGTTGATCCAGTGGGTGATGAGGTTGTTGGACCTGCTGGACCGACCACGGCAACCCGAATGGACAAATTTACCCGTACCATGCTGGAGCAAACCGGTCTGTTGGGGATGGTGGGCAAAGCCGAGCGTGGCCCCATTGCCATTGAAGCGATCAAGGACAATAAGGCCGTGTATCTGATGGCCGTCGGTGGTTCTGCGTATCTGGTGTCCAAGGCAATCAAGGCGTCCAAAGTGGTTGGCTTTGAAGATCTGGGTATGGAAGCCATCTACGAATTTGAGATCAAGGATATGCCGGTTACCGTTGCGGTAGACGTTCAGGGTGAATCGGTTCATCAGACTGGCCCGCAAATCTGGTCCGCCAAAATCGAAGAGCAGGCGCTTGAGATTCAATAACGCTGTTTGAATTGCAAAGTGTTTAGTTCTGAAAAGCCGGGTGTTATAGCCCGGCTTTTTGCGTTATAAAAAACGATAAAAATAATTGGGGAATCGACATGAGCAAAACCGTATTTATTACCGGAGCCTCTTCCGGTCTGGGTAAAGGCATGGCCGAAGAGTTTGCCAGGCGTGGCTATAATCTGGCACTGGCCGCGCGCCGATCTCTGGAAGAGCTGGCGCAGGATTTACAGAATCGTTTTGGTGTTCGCGCCGTAGCTTATGCGCTGGATGTCAGTGACGCCGATGCGGTGAAGGGCTGCTTGGAACAGGTAAAGTCCGACTTTGATCAAATCGATATTGTGATTGCCAATGCCGGTATCGGCGTTACCATGGCCATTGGCAAGGGGGATTTTTCCGAGGCGCAGAAAACCGTTGATACCAACATCACCGGTTTGATGGCGACGGTTGAGTTTGCACTGCCGATTCTGCGCGAACAGGGTTTCGGTCAGATTGTTGGCATCAGTTCGGTGGCGGGTCTTAGGGGGATGCCGTCGATTGGTGTTTACAGTGGTACCAAAAGCTTTGTTACCAGCTATTTGCAAACTCTGCAGGTAGAGGCCTGGCGTGAAAATATTGACGTTACCATTCTGGCGCCGGGTTACATTGATACGCCCATCAATCAGGGCGCAAAAAGTCGTCCTTTTGTAATTCCTCTGGAAAAGGGGGTTGTGGAAATGGTTGATAAAATCGAAAAGAAAGTCAGTTACTCTTTTGTGCCGGGCTGGCCATGGCATGTTGTCGGGCGCATCATAAAAATTCTGCCCAATCGCTTTTTTGCCAAATAAATTTGCTCCCCTCTGGTATAAACCGACTAAGATAATAAGTGCGGCGCGATGTTGATGTCGCTGCCGTTGGCCCTTCTTCCTTGTAGACTTAAGCAGATTTTTTTGTATAACCCTTTTGTCTTAAAAAAGGCCCGATTGAGGCTTGTTTCGGCCTGTTATTTAGCAGTTTTCTCAGCAGCAATTTTGTCATAAGCAATCAGTCTTTAAAGCGCCTGTCGGCGCCTGATGCCTCTTCTAATCTGTAGGTATCCCGACGTCTTTTTTAACTATTACAAATGACGACATCGGGTAACGGCAGATCAAGGAGGGGCCGCACCATGAATCAACATTTATCTTTGCAAAACTCAGGACGACTCAGGCAAATAGCCTGCGGGTTTTGTCTGTCACTCAGTTACGTGCTTCCCGCGAGCGCTGTCGATGTTCCGGAGGCAATGGCAAAAAAGTATCAGGCAGCGATGGAAAAACGTTCCATCGGTGATCTTTATTCTTCTATCGATGATCTCAACAGTTTGCTGAGTAATAACCCGACTTTGCATCGAGCTCGGCTGGAGCTGGCGGTAACCTATTATCGCGCTGCCGAGTACGAACAAGCGAAACGGCATGCTCAGCAGGTGTTGAGTGATCCCAATACACCGGAAGGCGTCAGGCAAACCGTCGAGTTGTTTCTAGAGCAAATAGAATCGCTCCGTCAGGCAGAAAGTGAAAGACGTCATAGCACTCAGGCCTTTATCGGCATCGGTGGTGGTTATGACGATAACGTCAATGCCGGTCCCGGCAGTGACACCTTCGAATTCAACGGTCTCAGATTCTTTCTTGATCCCCAAGACGGCGAGCAGAGCGATGCATTTGGCACCATCAGTGCTCGGTTTAATCACTCCTACCGTATGCCGGGAACCGCGGATATTGGCTCTCGTCCCGTCAACATGCTTTGGCAAAGCGGTGTCAGTGTGTACCGCAAGGAGTATCAGGATGAGCATCCTTATACCGTAGACGTTATCGGTGGCTCCACGGGTATGGCCTGGGCTTCGCGCACCAACTGGCGGGCAAGTCTGGATCTGAAGCTCGATTATGTGCGATTGGGTGACGACGCTCTAGCGCTCTATTCCAGTTTGAATCCGGTCTACACGGTGGTTTCCGGTAAGAATGAATACACCCTGCGCGGGCAATGGTTGTATCGCGAATACATGGCGGACGATGACAAGGATCGGGAAGGTGACCGCGTGTTGTTCGGCGGTGACTATCAGCGCAATTTTACCGCCAATGTCGCCATGAGGCTGGGGGCCAGCCTCTATGAACAGGATGGTCGTGTCGATTACGAAGAATTTGATGTCGAGGACTATTACATCAGTGGCTTCTGGACCGCCTGGGAAGGTGGTGTTCTTTATGTAAGAGCCAGTTATAGGGAGACCGATTACGAGGGGCTGGAGCCCGTATTCAATGTTGGTCGCAGAGAAGATGAAACTCGTTACGTGCTGGGTGCCAGCCACAACTTCAAAAGTGGCCGCATGGAAGGTTGGGGCATCAGTGGCCGTGTCAGCTTCAGTGACAACGAGTCAAACATCAGTATCTATGAGTATGACCGCACGTTGTACAGTGCGGAGTTAACCAAGCGCTTCTAGTGCTGGGAGGTGTTTATGTACACAGTTGAAATGAAAAAAATCTTTACCATCAGTGCGTTGAGCTTGGCTATTGCAGTGGCCAACCATGGTGTTTATGCCGACGATCCCAGTCTGGCGCCGGAAGACTGCGTGGTAGAAGGCGGACAGGGTGAATCACTGGCCGAGTGGGGCATGTGGTGTGGTGTTGGCAGTTTTCTGGCCGCCTTGTCAGATCTGGACCCTACCGCGGCAGGGCCTGATGGTGGGCCAAGTTTTGATGGTGGGCCGGGTGATCCCACCGGTCGAGGTGAGGCGGACAATTTCGAGCCGGGTGTTAATCCTGAAGACGATCCCGACGATGATCCGGTCACGCCTCATATCACTCCGCCAGAATCAGACGGTCAGTTTGTGGGGTATTTTGCCAGTCAGGACTATTCCTACGAATACGATTATGAAGACGAAAGCGAAGGTTATGGCTATGGTGGTGATGTTTCAAATCATCAAACCGGAGGTTTTGATCTGTCTCTGCAGGATGGGGATATGTACGACGGCTATGGCGACTTCTTTTTTGAAGGCTATGGCGATGGCTATGGTGGTGGCTATGGCGAAGGTTATGGCGACCCGGATACCGTTGATTACAGCCGCTATGATAAGGACGGCAATCCGATAGATGGTAACAGCTTTAATTCGGATGATGATTACTACAACTACGATGAAGATGGCGGCAGCAACCAAAATACTGATGTTTATCTTGAAGACGATGAAGATGAGCCGGGCTCATTTTATGCCGGTCGCAGCTCTTACTCTTACAGCGATGAAGATTCCCCTTACACCAGTCAGGGAGAGGGCATTGTGGGTATGGAAGTGGTCGTTTATAACGACTATGAGGATGAAAATGAAGGCTATGGAGGACCTGTACAATTACTGGATTTCGATGAGTCCTATGAGGTATTGAAGAACTATTGGGCGGGTTACTTTGGCGAATCCATGTATCAGAGTGGTCGTGACGGTTATTCAGAAATGGGAAGGGATGGTGCTTTTGTTGCTGGTGTGTTCACTACCCTGGAAGAAGTTCAAGCCATGGTCAGTGGCGATGTCAGTGCCACTTATACCGGTAACTCCCATCAATGGATGCAGTCAGTTCGGTTAGAGGTCGATTTTGGCGATGAGCGTTTCTCCGGTGAATTCGGTGATATGGATCCCTACAGCAAAGGGGATGGCGGGCATCGATATGAGCAAGGACATGAGCTTTACGGCCGAAGGTGTTATCGATGGTATCCACCTGATATCCGAATCGGTCTCTGCGGATGCGGGTTTTGTCCAGGGTTCTTTCTTTGGCGAAGAGGGGCGCATTATTGGTGGCGCCTACGATATTACCAAACAGGGTGATCGGGTTGTGGATGTCTTTACAGCGGTAGAGGGTGAAGGCAACCGAATAGAAGTGGACGAGTACTACTATGACGATTGATTACCCGATTTAATCAAGCTAAGTTTAAGCCCCGCATGTTCGGGGCTTTTTTATGCATGGAGGAAATGGTGGCTCGTATATTGTGCGTCTGGGAAATGGGCTCCTCGCTTGGGCATCTCACCAACCTCAAGCTGTTTATCGATGAAGCCCTGCAGCAAGGGCATAAGGTCAGTCTGGCGGTCAGAGAGTTACAGAACGTCACCACCGTGTTTGATCTGGGTAATATACAGTTGTTGCAGGCGCCTTTTATTAAGCACCCAAGGCGAAAGTACAAGACGCCCATGATCAGCATTTCCCAGTTGATCCTTCGGCAGGTGTTCACTAACCCTCAAGAGCTGGCCGGGCTTTATCACAGCTGGAACAGTCTGTTTGATCTGGTGCGGCCCGATGTGGTGATCTACGATCACGCGCCTTCGGCGCTGGTTGCGAGCTTTGGCAAGCCCTGGCAGAAGTGGGTCATAGGCAGCGGTTTTCTGGTACCCCGCAGTGATGGCCCTTTTTTGGGCGTTTTTCCCGGTACCCCCAAGAGCCGGGAAAACGATGGCATCCTGGAGCAATCCGAGCGGCAATTACTGGCGCTGATAAATCAGGTGCTGGCGGAGTCGGGTCGAGCTGAAATGACTTCGGTTAAGGACATCTATCAACAGTGTGACCAACAGTTACTCCTGACGCTGCCCGAGCTGGATCACTTTGGGCGTCGCCCCAAGGGCAACTACCTTGGGCTCAAGTGGAATGTATCGACTAACCCTGCCCACTGGCTACCCCGCGACGCAAGATACAAAGCGTTTGCCTATCTGAGTTTCTTTCCTGCGTTGCCTAAGCTGTTAAATGAGCTGATCGCCCGGGATGTCAATTTGCTGCTGTATTCTCGCAATTTGCCGCCAGAATTGGTGCGGGATTATTCTGACCGGGTGGCATTTACAGATCAGCCCGTGGACCTGAAACAGGTACTGGGTGAAGTTGATTTTGTTATCAATCATGGCAATCACGCCTCTGCAGCACAGGCTTATACTATGGGGTGCCCGCAGTTGTTGTTGCCCAATCATCAGGAGCAACTGTTTTTGTCACGCCGGGTAGAGCAGCAGGGTGGCGGGGTTGTGGCAATAAAACAGCAGGAGGACCTCAGTGAGGTGCTTGATCGGCTTATGCAACTGGCACACGGTGGATTGCCGAAGCCGTCTGAATCGATTGATCAGGTTGTGCTGTTCGATTCGATCCACAATCTTATGATGAGCCTGACTGAATAATCACTGCCGGTCAGTTAAACATTCAAGATCCCCCCCTGTTTGAGGGGTGACGCTTTTTTTATTTTCTCATTAGAATTGCCCAAATTCTGTACAGCACCGTATTTCTGCCTTTGGGGGGCTAGGTTCATTAGACCACTGCAGTTGCTGTCACTTATAACAATACAAAAACCATTAGGGGAGCAGATCTTGAAAGGATTACACCATCTGAGACGTGGTATGGGAGCTTTGTCTGTCTGTGCGGCAGCCATGCCGGCACTGGCCATTGAAGTACCGGCAGAGCTGGAAAAGCAGTATCAGGCCGCCATGGAGTCGCGCGCCAATGGCGATCTGTACGATTCCATTGAGCACCTCAACAGCCTGTTAAGCAATAACCCCAATTTGCATCGTGCCCGCTTGGAGTTGGCGGTTACCTATTACCGTGCGGCCCAGTATGAGGCAGCCAGAAAACAGGCCGATATGGTGCTGAGTGATCCCAATACCCCGGATGGTGTAAAAGAAACCATTCAGCTGTTTATCGAACAGCTCGATGCCATGAAGACGGCTGAAGATGAACGTCGTCACAACTGGCAGGCCTTTGTCGGTGTTGGCGGTGGTTACGACGATAACGTTAATGCCGGTCCGGCCAGTGAAACCTTTGATGTCAATGGCCTGGTCTTTATCCTCGATGGCGAAGACGGTGAGCAGAGCGATGCCTTTGCCACCATCAGTGCTCGTGTTAATCACTCTTATCGCATGCCCGGTACCGTCAATATCGGTTCTCGCCCGGTGTTGATGTTGTGGCAAAGCGGTGCCAGCATTTATCGTAAAGAATACCAGGATGAGCATCCCTACACTGTGGATGTAGTCAGCCTGTCCACAGGCCCTGCCTGGGCGTCCAGCACCAATTGGCGCGCCGATCTGGATCTTAAACTGGATTATGTGCGTTTGGGCGATGACGCTCTGGCACTGTATTCCAGTCTCAATCCGTCTTATACCTACGTCGATGGCAAGAACGAATACTCTCTGCGCGGCCAGTGGCTGTACCGCGAGTATATGGCTGAAGATGACGCCGATCGCGAAGGCCAGCGCTATCTGCTGGGTGCCGACTATACGCGCAACATCAATGCCGACATTGCCATCAAGGCCGGTGCCAGCGCCTACGAGCAGGATGGCCGCGTTGACTACGAAGAGTTTGACGTTCAGGAATTTTATCTCAGCGGTTTCTGGACCGCCTGGGAAGGCGGCGCCCTCTACGCTCGCGTCAGCTATCGTGAAACCGATTATCAGGGGCAGGAGCCTGCGTTCAATATCGGTCGCGAAGAGGATGAAACCCGCTATGTTGCCGGTTTCAGTCATAACTTCCGCAGCGGCAAAATGGCCGGCTGGGGTATCAGTGGCCGTGCCAGCTACTCCGATAACGAATCCAATATCAGTATTTACGAATACGACCGCAGTGTTGTCAGCTTTGAGCTGACCAAACGTTTCTAAGGAGAACGACTTATGAAAAAGACTTTTGCAATCAGTGCCTTAAGCCTGGCAATCGCTGCCGGTAACGTCCATGCCAATGCGCCACAAACCTGTGTCGCTCAGGGTGGTCAGGGCGAAAGCCTGGCCGAGTGGGGTATGTGGTGTGGCGTCGGCAGTTTTCTGGCGGCTCTGTCCGAGATGGATCCAACCGCAGCCGGCCCGGAGGGTGGCCCGGATCTGGATTTGGGTGTGGGTGATCCTACCGGTCGTGGTGAGGCGGATGGTTTTGAGCCGACGGTTACGGCCAATTCAGCAGAGCAGCACATTCAGCAGCCCGCTGAGCAACCTGCAGGGCAATTGAATGGCTATTTCGCTGGTCTAGAAATCCAGTATGACGGGCGCGAGGATTCCGGTTACGGAGCTACCGTTGGAGGCTTTTCCCTGAGTATGGAAGATGGCTATGAGGGCTACGATCCGGGTTACGGAGAAGGCTATGGTGAAGATATTGTCAGCTTCGCCAAATACGATGCCGATGGCAACCTGATTTCAGAGTTTACTGATGGTTCCAATGACAACGGTTACTATTCTAGCGGCGATGAGGATCAAGCCACCAGCGGCTATCGTTATACCTATGTTACAGAGCAAGAAAATCAAGAGTCCAGCGGTAATTTCTCTTCTTATGGCTCGGAATCTCGCTGGGATTACAACGCAGACCCAGCGGTGGATGAAAACGATTATGAGTCAATATATGGCAATGAGGTTTATGTCTATCAAGAGTCCGATGATCAGGTTGCCGTATTCAGGGGGCTAGGTCTGGATGATATGACCTTGTTAAAAGGTTACTGGGCTGGGTATATCTATCAGAGCAGCTATGGCTATATCGATGGCTCTGGCATGAGTTCAAGCGAGTGGTTCATCGCCGGAACCTTTACTGCACTGAATGAAATTCAGGATATGGTCAGTGGTGATGTCAGCGCGGTTTATACCGGCAATTCCCATAGGACCTTGCAAAGTGTTCGTCTGGAAGTTGATTTTGGTGGTAGAACCTTTGAGGGAGATTTCGGTGATATCGAGTACTCCTGGATGAAAGACCAGCTGGGTATCGACCAAGCGAAGGATATGAGCTTCAGTGCTTCCGGTGTGATTGATGGTGTGCATCTGATCTCAACTGAAGTTTCTGCGGATGAGGGCTTTGTCCAAGGCTCATTCTTTGGCGAGAATGGTGACATTGTGGGTGGTGCTTATGATGTCACCATCGATGGTGATCGCGTGACCGACGTATTCACCGCCGTTGAAGGTGAGGGAAATCGCGTTACTGGTGGTCCAAGTTAAAGTATCTGTCGATACTGTAAAAAGCCCCGTTTACCGGGGCTTTTTTATGCCTGCAATTTACAGCCGAATCGCACTGGCCACCGAGCGGGCAATTATTTTGCCGTCTTTGTTTTTGATGGTGCCTTCCGTCGCAAACATTCTCTTGCCGGCATGATCGACACTGGCTTCTATAATCAACTGTTCGTTGTCGTCGCGCACTGCGCCAATAAATTTTACGGTCAGATCCGTCATGGTATGAAACTCACTGGCGCCGAGTTTGGTCATTACTGCTGCGCCCATGGCGGTATCAATCAAGGAGGCGAGGATGCCGCCGTGGAGAGAGCCGATCAGATTTTGATGGCGATCCTTGGGGGTGTAGTGGTAAATCACCCGGCCCTCTTCAATATGCTCAATGGTGTAACCGAGATTCTCTGCCATACCGGAACGGTTTTCCTGCGCTTCAAACTTTTTCAGTCGCTCCATACCGGTTAAATGTTTTTCGTTGGTCCAGTTCGTCATTTTGATCTCATTAATATTATCTGTATCTACGTGTGGCATGGTGTGAGGGTGGATGCTGGGTTTGCCTTTCTGAGACCGTTTGCCACACGGATGTGGCAATCGAGTCTACAGGGATGTATTGACGGCGTGTCTCAGAAAGGCAAACCCAGTAGCCGCCCGTATTCAGAAATTCTTTTCTTCACAACAAAGCGCTTTAACTTCCCGGCGTACCACTTTGCCCACAGGGTTGCGCGGCAATGCATCTAAAAAATATATCTTCTTCGGCGTTTTTACATCGCCCAATACAGCTTTTAATTGGGTTCGAATTACGTCACTTTCTATCAGATTTTGATCGGTTAAACACACCGCCGCTTCCACGCGTTCACCCCAATAGGCATCTTCTACTCCGAACACGCTGCATTCCTTTATTTCAGGCAACTGCATTAATGCATTTTCGACTTCGGCCGGGTAGACATTAAAACCGCCGGATATGATCAGCTCTTTGCTGCGCCCCTGCAAAAACAGATAGCCGTTGCTATCAAGATAGCCCAGATCACCGGTCAGTAACCAGTCGTTCGAAAATGTCTCTCGGGTTTTATCCGGTTCTTCAAAATAGCCGGGCATCACAATTTGTCCGCATGTTGCCACCTCGCCGGTTTCACCGGTTTTAACGAAGTTGCCCTGATTATCCAATATGGCAACGTCACTCAATCGGCAGGCTTTACCCACAGAGCTTTGCAGTTGCTTATTTTGCATGTCGGCAGCGTTCATGGCGGTGATGGTCATGGGGGCTTCGGTTTGGCCGTAAACGGTGGACAAGCGGGGGCCAATGGTTTCAATGACCTGATGGATTTTTTCCGGCGGCATGGGGGCGGCACTGTAGGTCAGGTGGCGCAGTTTCGGAAAATCCTGTGCCGTGATTCCCGGCTGGTCCAGCAGCTTATAAATCAATGTGGGTGGCATAAAGCTGACGCTGGCGCCGTCGTCTGTAAAAGCCTTCTGAATTTGCTCCGGGTCGGGCGAGGGCAGCAACAGATGCCGCCCGCCGGTGCCCAGTATCGGGAAAATATAATGGGAGCCACCGTGGGTCAGTGGCGCCACCGCCAGATTGGCATCCTCGTGATCAAATTCAAATATGGCCTGCATATTGGCAATCACGGCGGCGACATTGTTGTGGGTTTGCACGACGCCCTTGGGCTCGCCGGAGGTGCCCCCGGTAAATTTTATGCACATTGTCGCCGAGCCATCGGGAATCACTGGCGTAAACGCGGCATCGCGAAAGGCTGCCATCCGGTGTCGGCAATCGTCGCTCGAGCCATCATCCAGTAACCATTGTTCAAGATCGTTTGCGCTTACCTTGTCCAGACTTTGTCGATCAATCAGCAACAAACTCAGACAACTTTTTTGGATCAACTGCTGGTTGAGCTGGGCGCCGTTTTTCGGATTGATGGGAACCCAGACAAAACCGCCGATGACGATAGCCAAGTGGGCAACCAGATGATCGATATGATTTTGGGCGCAAAGTCCGATGTGGCTGCCCGGGGGTAAATGGGCCTGCAGGGCCATCGCCAGAGCTTCACTGCGACAAACCAGTTCCCGATAGCTGATTTTTTCACGGGGGTCTTCTGCGGCAATGGCTTGCGGATTGAGGGCGAGTCCACGATAGAGATGTTCTGCGGGTAACAGCAGCGGTTGGGTGTCAGTTTTGTTCATGGCTTTTCAAGTACCGTTACCACGGTCGCGGCTTCTTCGGTTTCGTAAAAACCGCCACCGTTTTCGGCGACGGCAATACGGGCATTTTGCACTTGTCGTGGGCCGGCTTCATCGCGCAACTGGGCGACCAGTTCGTGCAGTTGCATAATGCCGGTGGCCGCTACTGGGTGCCCTTTGGAGACCAAGCCGCCGGAGGGATTGACCGGTACCTTGCCACCCAGCTTGGTGTTCCCCTGCTCGGTAAATATTCCCCCCTCACCCATAGGGCAGAGGCTGAGGTTTTCGATTTGCTGAATTTCTGCGTAGGCGCTGGCGTCGTGTACCTCGACCACATCGATGTCTGCGGGCGCTATGCCGGCTTGCTGGTAAGCGCGGTCGGCGGCCTTGCGACCAATGTGATTGGCAAAATCATCCGGCTGCCTGTGGCTGCCGCTGACCAGACTGATGCCGCGGATGGCGATAGCCCGTTGCTTGCCAAATTGTTTCAGAGCTTGTTCGGAGCAGACAATCGCGGCGGCTGCGCCGTCGGAGATCGGTGCGCACATGGGAAGGGTAAAAGGCCAGGCTATCAGTCGTCCTGCCAGAACCTCGTCCACGCTCATGTCGGTCTGATATTGCGCCAGAGGATTCATAGTGGAATGCCAATGGTTCTTGGCCGCGGCAGCGGCAAACTGTCTTTGGGTAGTGCCAAAGGTTTGCATGTGCAACCGGGCCTGCGCCGCATAGCTGTCCATAAAAAAACTGCGCTGGCCGGTGTCCATAGTACGCAGTTGCTCGGGGATTAAATCCGTACTTTGATTCAGTGCCCATTGATGAAATTCGTCGAGCCGATAAATGTCGGTGCCGCCTTTAAACGCGTTGAACATGGCGTCGCGCTTTTCCGGGAAAAACATTTTTTCTGCCCCCACCACCAGCGCGGTATCGCACATGCCCGCTTTGATGTGAGCGACCGCCTGTAATATCGCCGTTGAACCGGAGGCGCAGGCGTTTTCAATATTGGTGATCGGCAGGGTTTCAAATCCAAGAGGCCTGAGTACGCATTGGCCCCGCACGCCGTTCTGACCCTCCAGTAATCCCTGACGAGTATTGGCAAACCAAGCGGCGTCGATTCGGGAACGATCCATGTCGGCATCCTGCAAGGCCAGATTGACGGCTTCACGAGTCAGGTCTTATACGCTGCGGTCCGTCTGCTTGCCCAGGCCGGTCATGCCAATGCCGAGAATATAGACATTACTCATCGCATCAATTCACCATGATTTTACGTTGCACGATACGAAAGCGGCTGGCTACAAACGCCAGGTCTGTCAGACAGGCGTTGCCGGCCGGATTCAGGCCAGTGACGTGGTAGTCGCTGTAGGCGGCGGCAAAATTAATCGGCATGCCGATCAGATTGCAGGCTACCGAGGCGCCGGCGTTGTTGTAGGCATCCTGCGCGGTCTCCAGAAAATCCTGATCGACAGAATAAACGTGTGAAGTGATGGCGCCACGTTCACGTGCATCGCGGATGGCTGCGTCCAGACAGTTTTCTGCCGAGTCGCCCTTGATCAGGAATGAAATGGGCCCGAACAATTCTTCGCGATATAAATCGCTTTCGGATTGAGTCACTGCAATCATCAGTGGTGTGGCGGTGCGGGCATTGGGGAATCCCGGATTGTCGTAGGGGCCCGAGTCGCGCAAAATTTTACCCCGCTCGTGCCCTTCACTGCGCAACCTTTCGATGCTCTGGTAAATGTCATTACTGACCAGGGTGCCACAGAGGAAAGCGGCATTTTTAGGATCGGCCAGATGATTTTCCACGGCGTTGACCAGCCCCTTAGCCACATCATCAAAACTGATGTGTTTGCCGTCGGCGATAATGCCCTCGGCAGGAATGTGGATGTTCTGCACGCTGGTGCACATCTGTGCCGAGGCCTGACACAGGGAGTGAGCGATGGCCTTGCACATGCCGGCAAAATTGTCGGTGGATTCAATCACCACAGAGTTGCAGCCGGCGGTCTCGGTGTACACCAAAGCGTTGCGGCAGTTGTTCTCGATCCAGTTGCCGAAGGTTGGGCTGCCGGTAAAATCAATGATGGCGGTATCCGGGTGCTCCAGCAGCGCCATGGTGGCAGGTTCTTCGCGGGTATCGGCCACCATGGTCACCAGATTGGGATCAAAGCCGGCCTCAGCAAGTACCTCGCGGCAAACGCTGACCACCAGAGCGACCGGCAAAATGGCACTGGGGTGGGGTTTGAATACCACCGGGTTGCCGGTGGCCAGACTGGCGCACATGGCCGGGTAGCCATTCCACAATGGAAAGGTGGCGCAACAGATGTTGACGCTGACGCCCCGCGGCATCAGTTTGTAGCGCTTCTGTAATTTGGCGGCACCGTCGGCGCCGAAGGTTCTCTCCCAGTCGGCACTGTCAGGCACATCTTGCATGGCCTTGTAGGCGTAGACCAGAGCTTCCAGACCGCGATCCAGAGCGTTGGCGCCGCTGCCGGCAAAGGCCATGATGTAGCTTTGCCCGGCGGTGTGCATGGTGGCGTGGGCGTTTTCAAACAACTGCTGGCTGCAGCGATCGAGCATTTCCAGACAGATGCCAATGCGGGTTTCCGTGCCGGCGTCACGCCAGGCGGGCATGGCGGTTTTTATGTGCTCAAACAGAATGTCGGTTGCCACCTTGGGGTAGGTGATACCCAAAGGTTGCTGGGTGTAAGGGGATGTCTCGGCACCGGTGCGGCCTACTTCACCCGGTTGCTGCAGCGGGTAGTCTTGATTGAGCATGGCTTCAAATCGGGCTTTGCCGGCGGCGGGAATTTCCTTGCCGTGGATCTTGCTGCTGGGGCTCTCGGTGTAGGCGGTCCAGGAGTAGCGTTTGTCACAGGCATCCAGTGCTTTGCTGAAGGTGGCTTGGTGTTTTTCGAACCAGTTGCTCATAGTGTTTCTCTGATAAAATCCCATGTAACTTGTGTTATTAGACTAACAGTTGTGTCGATCGATTGGCAAGGCTGTTATGTCTCTAGGGTTTTACCTTTTGCGGTTTTCCAGTAGCATCATGCCCCATGCAAGCAGCTCAACTTTTATTGTCCAATCCAGTAGCGCGGGGATTAAATATTCTCGGTGATCGCTGGGCCATTCTGATTCTTCGTGAAGTTTTTTTGGGGCAACATCGCTTTGAAGAATTTCGCACCCGCACCGGAGCTTCCAGAGGGACTCTGTCGAAACGATTAGAGACTCTGGTTCACAATGGCATCCTCTACAAAAATCCTTATCAGACGGCACCGGTTCGATACGAATACCGGCTGACGGATAAGGGCCGGGCTCTTTACCCCTGGGCGCTTTTGATCTGGCAGTGGGAGACCGAATGGGCGGATCAACTGTCGGCCAACATACCGTCTCGCCTGACCCATTTTCATCCCGATGAACATGCTCTTTACCCGGTGGCGGTTTGTCGTCACTGTCGTGAGCCGTTGCACTTTGATGATGTCGAGCGGGTGGTCCGGGAAGAGGAAATTAAATCCGCACCCAAAAATATCAGTGAGTTTGGCAGTCAGCGGCGCTCGCGCAATAGCGGTAACAACAGTCAGCTGCTGGGGCATGTCACGGACATCATTGGCGATCGCTGGACACTGTTGCTGATGGCCGCGGCGTTTGTTGGCCTGAGTCGCTATGATGATTTTCGCCAGCAGCTGGGTGTGGCCACCAATATTCTCGCCGATCGCTTAAAGATGCTGGTGGACGCCGACATCCTCAAGCGTGAAGAGTACCAAACCAATCCGCCGCGGTTTGAGTATCACCTGACGACAAAAGGCAAGGCGCTTTATCCGCAGACGATGGCGTTGCGTCAATGGGTTCAGGAGTGGCTGCCGCCGGTTTCTCATCCTTTTACTCTGGTGCATCGCAACTGTGGGCACGAGTTACAGACCGATGTGATTTGTCAGGGCTGTGGTGAAGTGCCCGGTGCCGATGAGGTGCGCTTCAGCTAGGACTCTGGCACAGAGTGCTTGTAGCTGAGTAGCTTGCTTTGTAACTCTTCCGGGTTGATGGGTTTGGCCAGATGGTCGTCCATGCCGGCAATAAAACACTGCTCCACCAGCTCCGACAGGGCGTGTGCCGTTAATGCACAGATATTGCTGTGGGGGCGTTGTTCTTCACGTTCAATGTCGCGAATCATGCGGGTGGCTTCGAAACCGTCCATGATGGGCATGTCGCAGTCCATCAGGATGGCCTGATATTTTTCTCCCGACCGTCTGTACAGCTCTACCGCCTGTAAACCATTGTGGGCAACATCGCAGCTTACGCCCAGACGATTCAGCAGGGCGCTGGCGACTTTGATATTAACGCTGTTGTCTTCAACCAGCATCACCTGCATGCCCGCCAGATCAGACAGCTCTGAAGGTGGTGTCAGGCTTTTGGGTTGTGTGTCAGTCGTGACGCTTGCCAGCGGGATGGTGGCAGTAAAGCAGGAGCCTTTGCCGGGAGTGCTGGAGACGGTGATGTCACCCCCGAAGATATTGGCCAGCTTGCGGCTGATGGCCAGTCCCAAACCGGTGCCGCCATAGAGGCGGGTGGTCGATGTGTCCGCCTGTTCAAATTGGGCAAAGATTTTCTCGATTTTGTCTGCGGGAATGCCGATGCCGGTATCACACACATTAAAAGCAACAACCAGTCGCGATTCCGTTTTGGCGGTTATGACGACATTCAGATTGACTTCGCCTTCCTGGGTAAATTTGCAGGCATTACTGAGCAGGTTGTTGATGATCTGATTGAGTCGGGCGCTGTCGCCGATCAGTTGCTCGGGAATGTCTGCATCTATAGTGTCCGTAATCGTGATGTGTCCCTGATGCTCAATCCGATAGGGCGTCGTGATATTGTTGACAAATTCACGGATGTTGAATGGCGAGGGGTCGAGTACCACTTTGCCTTCGGATACTTTGGCGTAATCCAGAATGTCGTTAATAACAGACAGCAGGGTCTCGCCAGAGCTACTCAGGATATCCAGATACTGGCTGTCCTGAGCGGAGAGCTTGGAGTCTTTCAGCAGCGATGCCATGCCCAGTACGGCATTCATCGGCGTGCGAATTTCGTGACTCATGTTGGCGAGAAATTCCGATTTTTTGCGGGAGGCCTTTTCGGCTTCTTCCTTGGCTTTGCGCAGGGAACGTTCCAGCTTTTTACGCTCTGTAACATCCCTTACCGAGGCTATGGGAAAAGTCCGGTCGCCAGATTTAATCGAGGCCAGATTGATTTCAACGGGAATCAGAGTGCCGCTGCTGTGTCTGGCCATCAGGTCGGGGCGTTCTTCATCCATTAACTTTTGTCGGGTGCCGGCCAGATATTGCTGGCGATAACTGGCGTGGTTATGGCGAATGGCCTCGGGTACTAACTGGTCGATGCTTTGTTGGATGAGCGCTTGTTTATCGTAACCGAACAGCTCGCAGGCTTTTTGGTTAACGCGGATAATCTGCCCCGATTCATCAATCTGCAGCAAGGCGTCGGGTGACAGTTCGAATAATTCTTCGCTCTGCTTGAGCGCCATTCTGATGTTTTCATTTTCCTGGCGCTGCTGTTCGTGAGCCAGTAATTCCCGGCGAGACAGAGCCTGTGCCAGTTGATCGCTGAGTTCGCCGACATAGGAAATCTCTTCCGGTTGCCACTGACGAATAAACTGGCATTGTTCGGTGCTGATGATGCCGACAATTTGTCCCGACTGTTTGATGCTGGCATCCAGCAGCGATTTGATGTGGTGCTCGGGCAAATAATCCCCGGTGCATTCATTGGTTCTGGGGTCGGAGGCAACTTTGGCTACATCCAGTGCCCGTCCGCTCATGATCGCTGTAAAGTAATTGGGTATGGTGTCGATGTCGATTGGGTCTTCAACACTGTAGGAGTCGTTGCTGCGATCGTACAGGCAAATCTGTTGCAACTGATTTTCTTCCTTATTGATCAGCCAGACGCTGGCTCGATCAACCTTGAGAACCTGAGCTGCGTTATAAGTGACTTCCCGGGCAAAAGCTTCAAATTTACCCTCGATCAGCGTTGTGCTGCTGGATAAAGAGACAATGGAATCCTGGGTTCGACGAATGTACTTGTCGCGAAGATAGGTTGGCGTCTGGTCACTGATAAAGCCTACCAACTGAAGCATTTCTCCTTTCTCGAAAATGCCTTCTCCGTGTTCCCAGACGTTCTTCACTGCGCCGGAGCGATCAATGATTCGGTATTCGAGGTCGTAGCTGCCTTTTTGTGCCAGACCTTGCTGAACTTCTTCCCAAACGCGTTTTTGGTCGTCCGGGTGTATCAGGCTGGCATAGGTCAGATCGCGGTTGTGCTCGAGGGATTCCTTGGGGTAGCCGGTCAGGCTCAGGGCGCCGGAACTGACTTCGATCATGGTCCAGTCCGGGTCGTTAAGGCAGAGGTACGCCATGCCCGGCAGGTTGTTGATGAGTGTTGAGGTGGTCATGAATGGCCGCAATTGGTGTATTGCACATAAGTATAGAAAATTATTGCGGCGCTTGGGCTAGAAATAATGTGGGATAGAAATAACCGGTTAAATCTGGCTTTTGTCGCCTACTTGTTTGCGGCTGTGTGTGTTGCGGTACTCCTTGGGGGTGCTGCCGGTCCAGCGTTTAAAGGCTTTGCAAAAGTTGGATGCGTCACTGTAGCCCAGCTTCCCGGAAATGTTGCGAATGGGTTCTGAGGTGTTGATCAGATAATCCTGAGACAGCTCCATCATGACCTCGTCTTTGATGTCGCGATATTGGCAATTCATGGTGTGCAGGCGACGTGTCAGCGTGCGCTGTGACAGGCACATTTCTTCGGCGATGGCGTCGATGGTCTGCCCCGAGCGTATGTTGTGTCGCAGGTGGGTTTTAATCGCTGATATAAAGGTGGTTCGACTGATCTGGCTGGAGCGCAACAACCTTTTCTCCTCCCGGCTGAAAATCTCCGGGGTCAGTGGCTTTTCAAAGGTGCTGCGATAAGAACTAATGGAATTTTGCATCGGATTGACCGCTTCTGATTATTGTTGGTCAACAGGCTATTAAAAAGGCGCCGGTGCTACTTGATGAATCGTGTCACAAGGTTGACTTATTGAGTCAACCTGCACTAACGCCAAATCAAGGGCGTCGAAACAAGAGTGCCGAATCAACAGCGATGGCCTGCCAAAGGCTTGTGCTGAGCGGCACCCCTGAGTGAGGGGGCCGTTGATGGAGCGCACTGGCTATGAGGTGTAAATGTCTTCACCTCTCGCCCACCAGCCGTGAAAGCCGTAGGGAATTCTGTGCGGTAATTTGACTTTGGCAATGGGCCCCTGAGTGATGTCTTTGGCATCAAAGATCAGGCAGGAAGAAGTCCAGTCATTGGTGTCAGTAATAAAAGTGGTGAGGTAGCCATCGTCTTCCTCACTGGTCCGGTCAGCGCCTTGCTTGGGCACAAAAGGCGTTTCACTGCCAAACACGCCGGGGCCGTAATCGTACTCCTGACGCTGGCCGGTATCGTTGTCGTATTTGATCAGGCCGGTAAAGCGCAGGGTGTGGCCGCCCTCGGCCAACAGGGGGATCTTCTGGTGATAGGCGTAGCGACTCTTGACGCCATGAAAAATCTGATTGGATTTGTTGAATTCGGAATTGACGTCGCAAATAGGGCCTTCTTTTACTTCCCCGGTGCGCATATTAAAACGCCAGCGATAGTTGTTTGCTTCCAGGCGCATGTAGGCCAGCATGTGGGACAAGATGCCATCGTTGGGGTCCGCATCCGGCATGGGGTTGATTGAGCGGCAACCGTCCATGACCACCCAATCCCCTTCTTCCCAGGCGTTGGAAGTGTGCAGTACATAACAGGGTTCGCATTCGAACCACATGGGCTTGGTGCCATAGCGCGGCATCAAGCCAAAGCGAGTGGGCATGTCCCGATGAAATTTGATCACCCGCATATTGTGTTTGCGCAGTACATCCACATCGTGAAACAGCGGGTGATCGTGGAAAATGGTGTAGTGCTTGGTGAAGGTAATCTCATGGGGCAGTCGGGGTGCCGGCAAATCGATTGGCGCTTCGTGTTTGAGTTTGCCGTCTGCCCCCAGAACGCCATAGGTCATGTAGGGCGGGGTGTCGCCGTAATCAAAGAACAGCAGTTCTCCGGTTTCCCAGTCGGTGCGTGAGTGCGCCGACATTTTTCGGCTCAGTGTAGCAGGGTGATCCAGTGGCCCCAGATTTTCCATGGTGATGGGGTCCAGTGCATAGGGGATGCCCGATACGTACCAAAGGCTGATCAGTTTGCCGTTGTGCCAGATGATGTCGGTGTTGGAGGTGTCCTTGATGGGAAAATCCGGCAGGGTGAAATCAAAGGGGCCCATTACGCCCGGCCAAACGGCGCCGTTCTCCTGCTGTTCTCTGAGCAAACAGGCGGTTTGGATTTGGCTGTTGCGATAGCTGACCTGACCATCCCGGAAATACAGTCCGTGCACCAGACCATCGCCATCAAATGAGTGGTACAGGTTTTTAGGCTTGAATTGGGGATTGGGGCCGTTGCGCAGGTAAGCACCATCCATGTCTTTGGGGATTTGCCCTTCCACTTCAAGCTCGGTGGCATGGGTGCCTGTGTTCAGCGTGGGAGCGTAGGCGCCGTGCAGGTAGGGGTTGTCGATTTCATAGATCCAGTCGGGAGCATCTGTCAGAAGGGGCGTGTCTCCCAGACACTTGTCTGTGATGGCAAAGTCCTGCAATGGGTTCAGCTTGGCGCTCATATGGGGTCTCCCTGCGCTTGATTTTATTTAGAGTTTTTTAGTGCAAGTTGCCTCAGGCTATATTTGAGGGTCTCTCAATGCAAGTAAATTCGTATTCTTTACATTTGCAATGTTTTTCGAGCTTGAAGAGCTTTTTAATTTTGGTGTAATGTGGGGTTTGAATTTTGTTAGTCCTTTTGTGAAAGTTAGTATTTGAGGTTGATGTGAAAGGCGTTAAAAATCTTAAGTTACCTGTGATTCAGGCCCCCATGTTTTTGCTGTCGGGCCCGGAGATGGTGATTGCCAGTTGTCGTGCGGGCGTGGTTGGCTCGTTTCCAACGCCGAATGCGCGCACGAGCGAAGATCTGGAAAATTGGTTGCAGCAGATTACCGAAGCATTGGATGGCGATGATCAAGCGGCCCCCTGGGCGGTAAATCTGGTGATGCACCGAACCAATCCTCGCTGTTATGACGATCTGGCACTGGCGGTGAAATATCGGGCGCCTATTGTGATCACAGCGCTGGGCAGTCCCAAAGATGCGGTGGAGCAGGTGCACAGTTACGGTGGCAAGATCTACGCCGATGTCATCTCGGTGGAGTTTGCGCGCAAGGCCGCCGCCTCCGGCGTCGATGGTCTGGCTCTGGTATGTGCCGGCGCAGGAGGTCACACCGGGCAGTTATCGCCCTTTGCGTTTGTTGAAGAAGTGCGCACTTTTTTTGACGGCGACATTATTTTATCCGGCGCTATCACCACCGGGCGCGCGATTCGCGCCGCTGAAGTGATGGGCGCGGACTATGTGTATATGGGCACCCGCTTTATTCCAACCACCGAAAGTCTGGCTCAGGATGAATACAAGCAGATGGTGGTGCAGGCATCGGGCTCTGACATTATTACCAGCGATGCGATTACCGGTGTAAAAGCCAACTGGCTGCGGGGCAGTCTGGAGCGGGCAGGTTACGATCCTGATTGTATGCCCGATGCGGCCGAGATTGATTTTCTCAAGGCGGCCAGTGATACCAAACGCTGGCGCGATATCTGGGCGGCAGGGCAGGGGGTTGGCGCAATCGACAAACTGCAGCCCATTGCCGAGGTGGTAGCGCAATTGCAGAGCGAATATGAGCAGGCCAGACAATTATAAAGATCGTCAGTCCCATTTGATCAACTAACCATAAAAACCAGCGGAAGATAACAATAACAATGATCACTTCACCCCAAGATACGATCGAGCAATACCAGAAAAATGGCCTGTGGGAGGGCGTGCTGTTGCATCAGTGGTTGCAACGTTGCGCTGATGCATCGCCGCAACAGCTGGCCATAGCCGATCAGCCAACACGGACCACTCTGGCAGGTGAGCCGCCCTTGCGGCTGACGTTTCTGCAGTTACAGCGGGCCAGCACCAATCTGGCCGCACAATTATTGCAACAGGGTATTGGTCGAGAGGATCGGGTGATTGTGCAATTGCCCAATATTGCCGAGCTGGTGGTTTGCTATATGGCGGTCAGTGCCATTGGTGCCATCATTTCTCCGTTGCCGGTGCAGTACGGTGGCCATGAATTAAAGCATGTGGATCAGGCCCTGAGCGCCAAGGCCTATATTGCCATCGAGACGCTCAACGGTCAGGCGTTCGCAGAGCCGCAATCGCAGCATTTGAGTGATGGCTGCCGCTTGCTGTGCTTTGGCCAGAGCCTGTCGCTGGATACCCAAGAAAATCAGGCAGCCGCCTCAGTCTTGGCAGAGCATCAACAGCAGCAGTCGCTCAGTGCCAACGATATTTTTACCGTGTGCTGGACTTCCGGCACCACGGGTATGCCCAAAGGGGTGCCGCGCTCACACAATATGTGGGGCACCGTGGGTCGCAATTGCATTGAGGCCGGCGACTATCAGCAGGGGGATCGACTGTTGAATCCCTTCCCGCTGGTGAATATGGCGTCAGTGGGGTCTTTTCTCTATCCGTTTGTGATGCTGGGTTGTTCACTGGTGTTGCATCACCCGTTTGATCCGCCAGTATTTTTGCAACAGATTCAGGCCGAAGCGATCAACTTCACCATCGTGCCGCCGGCCATGCTCAATCAGCTGGCAAAGAATGAAGCCTTGTGGAATCCGTTTGATTTTTCCCAGTTGCGATCCATTGGCTCCGGCTCGGCGCCCTTGTCGCCCTGGATGATTGATATCTTTGATAATCGCTACCAGAAAAAGATCGTTAATTACTACGGTTCCAACGAGGGCATCAATTTATTTGCCAAGCCGGAAACGGCGCCGGATGCCGAAACCCGTGCCAGTATGTTTCCACGATTCGGTGCTGCCGGTATCGATTGGCCTACTGCCGCGGCCAGAACCATTGCCACCAAAGTCATCGATCCGGAAAGCGGTGCGGAAATTACCGAGCCGGGTAAGGCCGGAGAACTGGTGGTTAAGGGGCCGACCGTATTTGCCGGCTACTGGCAAACGGACAACCGCGATGTGTTTACCGAAGACGGTTTTTTTAAAACCGGTGATCTGGTGGAAATATGTGGCGAGGGAGATCGCTTTTATCGAATTGCCGGGCGCAGCAAAGACATCATTAATCGCGGCGGCATGAAGTTGTCGCCAGCCGAAATTGATGTGCTGCTCGAAGGGTTGCCGGGTGCAGTCGAGGCAGCAGTCTGTGCCTATCCCGATGAGGATATGGGCGAAAAAATCTGTGCCTGTGTGGTGGCAGAAAATACTGAACAGCCTCTGGGTCTGGATGACATCAAGTCTTATCTGTTGGAAAAAGGCATTGCCAAAATCAAGTTGCCAGAACGCCTGGAATTGTTCGAACGTCTGCCGCGCAACCCGCTGGGTAAAGTCCAGCGTTTTATGTTGCAGGACACGGTAGCCAGTCGCTAAAACTCACAGAATCAAAACAGGGCATAAAAACATTATGACAAACGCCGTTTATATTTTGGGTGGTTACCAAACCGATTTTGCGCGTAACTGGGCAAGGGAAAATCTGGGCATCTATGACATGTTCGCACAGACACTGGATGGCGCATTCCATGCAACGGGGCTGTCGCCGGATCAGGTGGATGTTGGGCACGTCGGTAATTTTGTCGGTGATCTGTTTACCGGTCAGGGTTTGCTGGGTGGCTTTTTTGCTCAGGCTCATCCGGAGATGAATGGCATGCCCACCACCCGGCACGAAGCAGCTTGCGCCTCGGGTTCGATGGCGCTACTGGCGGCTTATAAAGACATTGTTTGCGGTGATTATGATATCGCCTGTGTGCTGGGGCTCGAATACATGCGCAACGTCGATGGTAAAACCGGCGCCGAGTATCTGGGAGCGGCAACCTGGAAAGGCAAGGAGGCTCAGGCCTGTGATTATCCCTGGCCCTATATGTTTAACCAGATTCTCGATGAGTACGACAAGCGTCATGGTATCAATACCGATCATTTGAAAATGATCTCGAAAATCAATTACGACAATGGCCGCAAAAACCCCAATGCCCAGTCACGCCGATGGGATTTTACCCCGGAGTTTTACAGCGACGATGACAGCGCCAATCCAGCCATTGAAGGTCGCATCCGCAAATCCGATTGTGGCCAGATCACCGACGGTGGTGCCTGTGTGTTTTTAGCCAGCGAAACAGCCGCCAGAGACTATGCGAATAAAAACGGACTCAAACTGCAGGATATCCCGCGCATCAAAGGCTGGGGCCACCGCTCCGCTGCCATTGAGTTGCAAACCAAATTTGCCCTGAGTGAAGGCCAGCCATTGGTCTTTCCACACGTTAACCAGTTGATCAACGACGCATTGCAACGTGCCGACATGACGCAGTTAACGGAGCTGGATGGTCTCGAGGTGCACGATTGTTTTTCTGTGACTGAGTACATGGTGATAGATCACTCCGGGTTGACCGCGCCGGGGGAAAGCTGGAAGGCCATCGAAGAGGGGCGCATTGCCCTCGATGGCGATTTTCCGATTAACGCCAGTGGCGGTCTGATCGGTCTGGGCCATCCAGTGGGTGCCACCGGTATCCGCATGGTGCTCGATTGTTACAAACAGGTCACTGGCCAGGCTGGTGATTATCAAATCCGTGGTGCTGAAAATCTGGCGACCTTTAATCTCGGTGGCAGTACCACCACCTGTGCCAGCTTTATTGTGGGCGTCAATTGAGTGTGATTTTAGGGTAATGATTTTAGGAAAGTGTATTAATGAACCAAGCGTATATTTATGAAGCCATCCGGACCCCTCGTGGGCGTGCCAAAGACAGTGGCGGTCTCTATGATCTGACACCGCTGGATTTGATGAAAGTGCTTTACGACGCCATGGCCGAGCGCACCGGTCTGGATAAAAACAACGTCGATGATGTGATTCTGGGGTGTGTCACCCAAGCGGTAGAACAGGCGGCTAATATTGCCAAGACGTCACTGATGTACGCTGGCTGGCCCCAGCATATTCCGGGTATGACCATTAACCGATTTTGCTCTTCCGGGCTGGATGCCATCAATCTCGCGGCCCTCAAAATCAACGCCGGACAGGCCGGTATGGTACTCGCCGGAGGCGTGGAAATGATGTCCCGCGTGCCCATGCTGTCGGATAAGGCCTCGGTGTTTGCCGATGTGAAGCTGGCAACACAGTGCCGCATGTTGATGATGGGCAGTGGCGCGGATCTGATAGCCTCGCAATACGATGTCACTCGCGAAGAGGCTGATCAGATTGCGTTGCAGAGTCAGCAGCGTGCGGCCAAAGCCAGGCAAGAGGGTTGGTTTAAATCCATTGTGCCGGTGGAAAACACAATCAAAGGCATCACAGTGAGCGCCGATGAATGCATTCGCGAGCAGACCACGCTGGCATCTCTGGCGGACATGCCACCGGCGTTTGCCGATCTGGGTGCCAAGGGCGTTGATCAGTTGCAGTTGCATGCCAACAAACAACTGAGTGAAATTCGTCACGTGCACACCGCGGGTAACTCGCCGGCCATGGCCGATGGTGCTGCTCTGCTGCTGGTAGGGGATCAATCCGTAGGTGAGGCCTATGGCCTGAAACCGCGTGCAAAAATTATAGCCGCTACCAGTGTCTGCGACGACGCGCTCACGGTAATTTCCGGTTGCGCCAAAGCCACACAAAAATTGATGGATCAGCAGGGGATTACTTCCGCCGATGTGGATTTGTTTGAACTGCACGAAGCCTTTGCCGCTACTGTGATCAAATGCCAGCGTGATCTGGATATCGATAACGATAAGCTCAATGTTAATGGTGGTGTGATTGCGTTGGGTCATCCCATGGGGGCTACGGGAGCCATTATGATGGGTACCTTGCTCGACGAGTTGGAACGCCGCGATCAGAAAACCGGTATCGTGGCGGCCAGTGGTGCGGTGGGTACCGGTACAGCGCTTTTGATCGAGCGCTGCTGATTCAACCTGTAGATTCAATCCTGTAGATTAGGTACCGTTGATTTGGTGCTATTGGTTAAAGACGCCGGTTAATTCGGGGGTCGCATGAAAGAGATTGAATATGGAAAGAAATGACATTACTTTTTTCTATGGCTTACGGGTTCGCTATTCGGAAGTGGACAGTCAGGGCATCGTTTTTAATGCCCATTATCTCACCTACTTTGATACGGCACTCACCGAGTATATGCGGGCTCTGGGTTACGACTATCATGCCTTGGTCAAAGACCGTGGGCTTGATTTTCATCTGGTCAAATCCACGGTGGAGTATCTTGCTCCCATCGGCTTTGACGATGAAATTGAAATAGGGGTTTGCCCCGCCCGGATTGGATCATCGAGCCTGACCTGGACCCTCGCAATCTTTAGCAAAGGCCAGAGTGAATGTCTCAGTCTGGGCGAAATTATTTGGGTTTGTTCGAAGATTGGGGAGCATAAGTCTCACCCTCTGCCGGAAGATCTGTTGGCTCATATCTCGGATTATGAAAAAAGCTGAGGTGCTTGTTCTGGGATGTCACATCTCCCTTAGAAATTATCAATAACAGCTCAAGCTGATTCTGACTGTTGTCAGGGTCAGCTATGACATCTCGTAAAGCATAAAATTTCCGATTCAAACTTTCCTTAATCCAGTCAGTACGATTCAGCGTAGTACCCGGCGCAGCTATTCCACTATAACTTGGATAATTATTTATCAATCAGGGCAGTCGGGTTAATCTGATTGTGGCAACTATTGATTGTGACCGCTATTGATTGTGATAACTGTGAAGGAGTTAACAGGCATGGGTAAGGTGAAATACGATTTGGTGCTGTTCGGTGCCACCAGTTTTGTCGGCAAAATTATGTGCCGTTACCTGCTGGATTACGCTCAGCATCAGGAAGGCTTCAGCTGGGCCATGGCGGGCCGGTCTTCCGTCAAGTTAGACAAACTGAAAGTCGAATTGGGCAAGGCCGCTGATGGCATTGATGTGCTGCTGGCCGATGCGGCCAATGAAGACAATCTGCGAGCTGTTTGCGAACAAACACAAGTTGTTATCAGCACGGTTGGCCCCTATGCGCTTTATGGTGAGCCGTTGGTAAAAGTCTGTGCCGAAACCGGGACGGACTACTGCGACCTGACCGGCGAAGTGCAGTGGATTGATTTGATGCTGCAACGCTATGAGGCAACGGCCAAGCAAAGTGGGGCCCGCATTGTCCACTGTTGTGGCTTTGATTCCATTCCTTCGGATCTGGGTGCCTTTTTTACTCAGCAGCAGGCGCAGGCTGATTTTGGTGAGCCGTGCCAGCAAATCAAAATGCGGGTCAAGGGGGCCAGCGGTGGTGTCTCTGGCGGTACGGTGGCCAGTCTGATGAACGTCACCAAAGAGGCCGCGGCAGATAAAGCGCTGCGTAAGAAGTTGATGAACCCCTACCTGATCTGTCCCGAAGGGACGCCCAAGGTGCGTCAGCAACACATTGGCAAGGCTGAATACGATCAGGATTTTGCTGCCTGGATGGCACCTTTTGTGATGGCAGCCATTAACAGTCGCGTTGTGCTTCGCAGTGGTGCCCTGATCGACGGCTACGGCGAAGGCTTTCAGTACAGTGAAGGCATGATGATGGGTGAGGGTTTAAAAGGAAGACTGCGGGCTGGCGCCATGACGGCTGGTCTGGGTGGTTTTATGGTGGCCTCGGCCATCAAGCCGAGCCGTTGGGTGTTGGAGAAATTTGTGGTGCCCAAGCCCGGCGAAGGCCCATCCCCTGAGTCACAGGAAAAAGGGTTTTACGATTTGCGTTTTTACGGTGAGACCACCTCGGGCAACAACCTGATGGTTAAAGTCACTGGCGATAAAGATCCGGGCTATGGCTCCACAGCAAAAATGCTGGTGCAGGCGGGGCTGTGTATGGCCAAAGACATGGGGGGCAAAAGCGGCGGTTTCTGGACACCGGCTTCCCTGTTTGGCGAGGCATTGATTGACCGGCTGCAGCAGCACGCAGGGCTGACTTTCGAAAGGCTATAACCACACTGGTCAGGCAATATGGCCATATGTGCCGATTGCTGGCCGCATCGGCACTTGTTCTGATTTCGGCTTTGCCAGACCATAAGCGACCGAATCAGTCCTTATTACAATAATAATTTATGAGCTATAAATACGAAGTCATCATTATTGGCAGTGGCTTTGGCGGTCAATTGGCCGCCATCAATCTGCAGCGCCGTGGTATTTCCAATTTTTTGATACTTGAACGTCGCGACTTTATGGGTGGTACCTGGGCGCAAAATACCTACCCCGGCGCGGCAGTGGATGTACAGTCGCCACTCTATTCCCTCTCGTTTGAACCCTATGACTGGTCCCAACTTTTTGCCGAACAGCAGGAGTTGAGTGAGTACACCCATCACATTATCGATAAGTATCGGTTGCGTGAGTCCACCCGTCTGAATACCAATGTGGAAAAGATTGAGTGGTGCGACGAGGCCAAGCACTGGACGGTTGAAGCAAGCGACGGTGTACATTTTTATGCCCGTTTTGTGGTTAATGCCTCCGGACCTTTAAGTACGCCGGTGATTCCGGAGTTTCCCGGCAGGGAAAGTTTTCAAGGCGAAAGTTTTCACACCAACAACTGGAATCACGACTTTGATTATCGCGGCAAAAAAGTGGCCGTGATTGGCAGTGGCGCCAGTGCCGCACAGGTGATTCCGGCCATAGCCAATGACGTGCAAGAGTTGCATGTGTTCCAGAGAACGCCCCATTGGGTAATGCCCCGACCCGATTACCAATTCAAACCCTGGCAACGCAGACTGTTAAAAAACCGATGGCTGTATGCCACGCTGCGGGTATTGATTTACTGGGCGTTGGAATTTCGGGTGTTGGGATTCAAGTATTCCAAAAAGCTGCTCGATACCATTGGCACCAAACAAGCGCTGGCTCATATCCATCGACAAATCAAAGACCCGGCGTTACGCAAAAAAGTCACTCCGGAATTTACCATAGGGTGTAAGCGCGTCATTGTTTCCAACACGCTTTACCCGGCTTATTGTCGCGATAATGTCACGCTGCATGATCGCCACGATGGTATTAAAACCATCACCCCCGAAGGACTGGTAACCGACAGCGGTAAAACCATTGCGCTGGATTTGATTGTTTACTCCACCGGATACGATGCCACAGATGGCGTCATATCCTATCCGGTGATTGGCCGACACAATAAGTCGCTGGCAGATTTTTGGAGTGATTATCCCCGGGCGTATCTGGGTACTGCCATCCCGGATTTTCCCAATCTGTTTATTGTGACCGGCCCCAATACCGGCATTGGCCACACCTCGGCTCTGTTTCTGATTGAGTCGCAAATGCGCTACATCCTCAACAGCATTGAGCGGGTTCGCCGCGATCAATGGGCGGCGGTAGAGGTCAATGCGGATGCGGAACAGCGCTATACCGATTGGATTCATGAGGAAATGCAGCAAACCGTTTGGCACCACGGTGGCTGTAACAGCTGGTACAAAAGCAAGAGCGGTAAAGTGATTGCCATGTTCCCGGGTTTCAGTTTCACCTTCCGGCGCTGGGCCAGTCAATTTAAAGAAAACGATCACAGTTTTTATGGGAAAGCCGATGAAGAATTTTAATGACAAGGTGGTTGTGATCACCGGTGCTGCCTCCGGCATGGGCCGTGCCTACGCTCTGGCGTTTGCGACGCTGGGCAGTCGCCTGGCACTGTGTGATCTGGAGCTGGACGCGCTTGAGGAAACCATGGGACTGGTTCGCGATATTTCTGAGAAGCAGCATCTTCTTGAGGCGTTTGATATTTCCGAGCGCGATGCCGTCAACCGGTTTGCCGCAACCGTCGAGGCGGAGCTTGGCCCTGCCGATATCCTCATCAATAACGCCGGCATTGAAGGCAGTGGCAAGCCGGCCTGGATGACCAGTGCAGAGTGTTATCAGCGGGTAATGGCGGTCAACTATTTTGGCGTGGTCAATGGTTGCTGTGCGTTTCTGCCCTCCATGCGGCAGCGCAATCAGGGGGTGATCGTCAATGTGTCCAGTGTGTTTGGCTTGGCGGGCATGCCCAGTAATACCGATTACTGCAGCAGCAAATTTGCGGTGCGCGGATTTACCGAGGCGCTCATGGCCGAGCTGGTGGCAACCGGAATTCAGGTGCACTCGGTTCACCCCGGTGGCATCAATACCAACATTACCCGCCAGCAGCATACCCAGAAATTCTCGCAGCAATATTTGAAAACATCCCCCGACGATTTTGCTCAGCATGTGATCCAGTGCATCAAGAAAAACAAAGCTCGGGTTATCTATGGTTACGGCGCCAGAAAAATTGTCTGGGGCAGTCGGTTGTTATCGTTGCCGGGGTTCTGCCGTGCCGCCTGGCGAGAGTTGCAGCAAATGGTTGATATGGGTGATTACCGGCGCTGAAACGTGACGGGTTGATAGTTTAAAAATGGAATAGCGGATCAATAAAATGAAAAAAACTACGCTGGTTTTCGTGGTGTTAATGGTTGCTGTTGTTGTCGGGCAGCGTTTGCTGCCGCTGCCTTATGCTCAGGCGGCTTATGCCAATACCGTCCGGTTTGAAGCGAGCCTGTACGGGTTTGAATCCGGCAGTGCTCAAATTCCAGAAATGACCATTCACTATCTGCACAATTTTTCTTCCGGTAAATCCGCTGATGAGTACCGGCAAGACAGTCGCCCCGTATTATTGATGCTGCACGGTTACAGTGCCGATAAATTTGTCTGGCCACGCTTTGCCCGATATTTTTCCGATGATTACCGCATCATAATCCCGGACATGGCTGGCCACGGTGAAACCGGTTATCAGCCAGACTGGAATTACAGTGGCCCGGCGCAGGCCGATCGCATGAAGGCCCTGCTCGATCAGTTGGGCATAGAGCAGGTGCATGTGATTGGTAATTCCATGGGTGGCTTTATCGGGGCACACATGGCCAGTCGCCATCCTCAGGTTATTGCCTCGGCGTCTTTGCTGGCCCCGGGCGGTGTTACCTCGCCGCAACCCAGTGCCATGGAAATCATGCGCCAGCAGGGGCGCAACCCTTTTGTTTTATCAACCCGGGAAGAGTTCGATGAATTCTTTGCCATGACCATGTCCAAGCAGCCGTACCTGCCGGAGTTAATGTTGCGGGCGATGCACGCCAATTATGAATCCCGTAAAAATGATCTGGCGGATATCAATGCGGGCTTTCGTAAAAAGGACCCGCTGGAGGATCTGTTGTCTGACATTCAACCGCCGGTGATGTTGTTCTGGGGGGCAGAAGACCAGCTGCTGCATGTCAGCAGTGTTGAGGTGTGGCAGCAAGCTCTTCCGGATGTGAAGGTTAAGGTGTGGGATGATATCGGGCATATGCCTATGGTCGAGATACCACAGGAAAGTGCCGAAGCTGTGCAGCGGTTTTTGTTGCAGCTATAAGACGTTTGTAACCAGACATACCTTTTGTTTTGTCATTCTGAACAAAGTGAAGAATCTCAGAGATCCTTCGCTTCGCTCAGGATGATATGAATCAAACTATGACACAAAAGACACCAAGTTAGCTTCCTGTCTTCTCGATAAAACAGGGCAATCTGCCAATCACAGATTGCCCTGTTCTTTTTCCTCTGACTTAATCAGTCGTTCCAATTGTCAATTTGGCTGGCCTTCATCCAGCAGGCGTGAAAGCCCGGCGGTACCCGACGCGGCAGTGTGATGCGCGTTACCGGTCCCTTGCTGATGTCCAGCGCATCAAATACCTGCAGTTGCTGAACCTTGGTTTTGGCGTTCCAGCAGAAGGTCACCACGTAACCGTGGTCTTCACTTTGAGGATTGTCCGCCGGGGCAAATCAGGGTTCGCTGTACCAGCAGTCATCGTGGCCGTCGCTCCATTCGCCAACGCTGGCCCCAGTGTCGGTGTTCATTTTGCGGATGCCGGTCCAGCGCAGCATTTTAGGATCGTGATCCACCAGATAGGCCCACTGGGTGTAGCGGCCGGTGTCCAGACTGTTGTATGTGGGGAACTCGACGTTGTGGTCGGCGTTCAGGCATTCCTCGATGGCTTCACCGGTTTTCATGTTCATGCGATAGCGCCATAGACGGGCGTCCATTTGCAGGCTGCCAATCATTTTTGCGGTGCGCTCTTCATCGATGCTGCCATCGGATTTTTTGGCCGGCATATAGCGACAGGCAATCATGACCACTTCATCACCGTCTTCCCAGCAGTTAACCACGTGATAGAGAAAGCAGGAGGAAAAGTCGAACCAGCGAATCGTATCCGGGGCGCCAAAGCGGGGTATGACCCCAAAGCGAATGGGCAGCGAGGCATCAAACCGGATTTTATGGCGGCCGGCTTTTAGAGCCTCTTCGTCGTGGTAGACCGGCACGTCGTGCAGGATTGAGTAGTTTTCTGTGATACCCATATCGTGCATCAGTCGGTCGCCCGGCAATTCTATGGGCACGTGGTGGGTCAGTTTGCCTTCGGCACTGACCACGCCATAACTCATGTGGGGCTTTTCGGTGAAGTAGTCAAAAAACAACAGGTCGCCGGTGTGCTCGTCCACCTTGAAGTGTGCCGACATGCCCTTGCCCGGACCGCTGACGTATTCCGGTGCGGCTTTGAGGGTGTCCAGTGTCACCGGGTCGATCAGATAGGGAATGCCCGCCAGATACCAGCTCACCACCGCTTTTCCACCGTGGCCAACCACGTCGGTATTGGCGGCATCGTTCATGGGTTTGTCTTGGCTGCCTTTAACCGAGTTCATGACGCCCCAGTAGAGTTCTTCGCCCGCGGCATCGTTATTTTTCCAACCCTCGGTGCGGGTCCAGCGGTTGCGGTAGGTGAATGTGCCATTGCGGAACAGGCCGGAGTGCAACATGCCCTCGCCGTCAAAGTAGTGATGGGTGCCCTTGGGTTCAAACTGTTGGTTTGGGCCATTGCGCAGATAGACACCATTCAGGTCTCGAGGGATTTCGCCTTCCACGGGCAGGTCTTCCAGTACCAGTTCGTCGGTGATTGGGGCGAATGGGCCGGTCAGTAGTGGGCCGTGGTCGTGGCCAAAGGGGGCGTCGTCCGGGGCAAACTTGTGTTGCATGTCAGGGCTCCTGATCCAGTTGGTTATTGCTTTATGGTTTTGAGTTTATTTTTATTGGTCTAATAGTGCAAGCTACAATAAATCGAAAGGTCTGCTTTTAACAAGCTATTTATGTTGGCAAAATTTGACCTAAGTCATACTCGTCAGTTTTATTAAGAAAGTTAATGGAGGCATTGTTGAGAAATGGCGTGAAGTCGCTGGACGGCTACGGAAAGTCAGGTTTTCAATGAAGTTGTTTTGGGGTAGGTGGGATTGGCGTAGTATGAGTTGGCAAATAACCCCGTTGGAAGCAACTCTATGGATCCTGCAACCCAGGGCGCTATCGGTGCCGCCTTTGCTCAGACTCGCGGCTCGACAAAAACCCTTGCCAAGGCGGCGGTCATTGGCGCCATGGCCGGTATGGCGCCGGACCTTGATGTACTGATTCGGTCAACCACTGATCCGCTGTTTGCCCTGGAATTTCATCGCCACTTTACCCACTCCCTGCTCTTTATTCCGTTTGGGGCGCTGTTATGTGCTCTGGTGTTTTATGGCTTGCTGGCCAAGCGCTGGCAACTGGGTTTTACCCAGATTTACGTATGGAGTCTGATTGGCTACGCCACTCACGGTTTGCTGGATGGCTGTACCACCTACGGTACCCAGTTGTTGTGGCCGTTGACGAATCATCGTTTCGCCTGGGATCTGATTTCTGTGGTGGATCTCGCCTTCACTTTGCCGATTCTTGCCATGGTGTGGCTGTGTGCCTGGCAAAAGCAGCGGGGTTATCTGCTGGCCGGTATTGCCTGGGGGGCGTGTTACCTGACTATTGGCTTTATTCAGCACGAGCGCGCCGTGCAGATGGGGGCGGACATTGCCGCAGAGCGAGGCCATCAGGTGTTGCGGATCGGAGCGAAACCAAGCTTCTCCAATCTGGTCGTCTGGAAAATTGTTTATGAAACCCCGGACTACTTTTATGTGGATGCAGTTAAACCCGGCATCACGAATAACCGGGTTTGGCAGGGCGACAGGGTAAAAAAAGTGGAACTGGAGCGCGATCTGCCCTGGTTGGATCGAGGATCACAGCAGGCTCGGGATATTCAGCGGTTTGATTGGTTTTCCTCTGGCTATATTGCTATTGATCCCAATGATCCTTACAGGATTGTCGATGTCCGCTATTCTTTATTGCCCAATGAAATCAAACCGCTGTGGGGCATTTCACTGTCTCCGCAAGCCGATGCTAAGACGCACGCCAGTTACTACACCCAGCGGGATAATCCCCGGGAAAGCCTGCAACAATTAATCAACATGATTCTTGAATAAAACCAAAGAAGGGAAGGAACAATGAGCACAATCATAAAACGTTTTGGGTTGATGCTGATGGCAGCGTTGATGCCATTGGCCCATGCGGATAATCACGGCGTCTCGGTAAAACCGGTGACCGAGAATATTTTTATGCTGGTCGGCAAGGGTGGCAATATCGGTGTGATGACCGGCCCGGATGGCACCTTTGCCATCGATGATCAGTACGCACCCTCGACACCGGAAATTCTTAAAGCGATTCGCTCGGTGGATGGTGATGCGCCGACCTTTTTGATTAATACCCACTTTCACGGTGATCACACCGGTGGCAATGAAAACCTGGGTGAGCAAGGGGCATTGATTATGGCGCACGACAAGGTGCGCGAGCGTCTGGCCGAGGGCTATCAAATTCCGACGTTTAAAATGACCGTGGCCCCGGGCAGCAAAGTGTCATTACCCGTGGTGACCTTTGATCATGAGTTGGGTCTGCACATCAACGGCGACCATGTGCGCGCTTATCACGTGCCCAATGCTCACACCGATGGTGATTCTTTTATCAAATTTATGAACGCCAATGTGATCCACACCGGGGATATTTTCTTCAACGGTTTTTATCCTTTTATCGATGTTCGTCACGGTGGCACCCTGAAAGGTGCTATTGCCGGGGTTGATGTGATTCTGTCCCACGTTGATGCCGATACCAAAATCATTCCAGGTCATGGGCCCTTGGCGAACAGAGCCGATCTGGAACGCTACCGTGCCATGCTGACAACCGCTTATGAGCGTCTGGCGGCATTAAAGCAATCCGGAAAAACCCTGACTCAGGCCTTGGCGGCCAAACCTCTGGCGGATCTCGACGATAGCTGGGGTAAAGCCATGTTCAACAGCGATGTCTGGGTTGGTCTGATTTACGAGGGGCTGGATTGATACCATGGCGTTAAAGCCCACCATTTTCAAATTCAAAATTGCGCTGTCAGATCTGGATCGTCACGTCTACGACACACTGGATCTGACCGTGGCGCAGCATCCTTCAGAGAATACCGAGCGGATGATGGCGCGCGTGCTGGCTTACTGCCTCAACTGCACGGAGGGGTTGGCTTTTACCAAGGGGTTGAGTACCCCGGACGAGCCGGATGTCTGGTGTAAAAGCCTGGATGATCAATTGCTGTTGTGGCTGGATGTGGGAGAGCCCAGTGCCGATCGCATCAAGAAGGCGACGCGCCTGTCCGATCAGGTGAAGGTCTACAGTTTTAACGCCAAGACCGATGTCTGGTGGGGGCAGGAGTCCGGGGCGTTCTCGGGTTTGGCTACCGAGGTCTGGAAGTTTCCCTGGGAGACGATTCAGCAACTGGCGGAGATGGTCGAGCGAACCATGGATTTTTCGGTGACGGTTTCCGCTAGCTCGCTCTATGTGGCCACGGCCTCCGGTGATTGCGAGATCGCCTGTTTGCCCTTGCAGTTGTTGGATTGATCCCGGTTATTTCTGGCTTTTGCTGTAGCAGGTCAGGTCTTCGCGCCCCACATCGCTGGCCCAGCGGTCAGCCCATTCAGCCAGTGGTGCAATAGCTTGCAGCAATTGTTTGCCTTCAGCCGTCAACAGATAACCCCCGCCATCGGCTTTGGCCACAATTTTGGCTTCCCGCAATTCCCTGAGTCGTGTGGTCAGGACATTGGGGGAGCTGATGTCGCAGTCTTTCTGCAATTGTCGCGAGGTCATGGTGTCGCCATGCCTCAGCTCCCACAGAATCCTCAGGGCCCAGCGTCTGCCAAGCAGGTCGAGCGCCACCATAATCGGCTGGCCTGATTGTGAGTTGCGAACGGCGTTGCCTGGCTGGATTACTTTTTTGGTGCTTTTGCTGAGCGTCATCTTGACCTGCGTTTTGGTGTTTTGCTATCTTTTTAATAGCGCTATTCATTTGATAGCAATTATAGCCGTTAAATCAAGTTGAGACGAGACAGATGATTATTGATGCCTGGGCACAGCACCCGACGTTAAAACACATTCAGGATCCCATATTTGAATCCCTGCGGCGTTGGACCAAAACGCCCGCACCGACAGAAGAGGTGCCAGTGGAGTTAACCGTGGCCCTGATGGATCAAGCCAAAGTTGATAAAAGTTTGATCTCAGCCTGGGTTGCCCCGCGCAATGTGATGATCTCCAATGACGAGGTGGCCTCGTTTGTGGCGCAGGCGCCGGATCGTCTGGTAGGGGTTGGCTCTGTGGATATTTCCAAACCGATGCAGGCGGTAAAGGAGATCCGCCGCTGCGTGAATGAGTTGGGTTTTAAAGCCATTCGTGTGCTGCCATGGTTGTGGGAATTGCCCCCGACGGACCGCCGCTTTTATCCGGTGTTTACGGCTTGTGCGGATTTGGGGGTGCCGTTCTGTACCCAGATTGGTCACACGGGCCCGCTGATGCCCAGTGAGCCCGGCCGGCCTCTTTATCTCGATCAGGTGGCGTTGGATTTTCCTGAGTTAACCATTGTCGGAGGGCACATCGGTTACCCGTGGACGGAAGAGGCCATCGCGGTGGCAACCAAACATGAGAACGTTTACATCGATACTTCGGCCTATACCGCCAATCGTTACCCTGAAGAACTGGTGAAGTTTATGAAGGGACATGGACGCCACAAAGTTTTGTTTGGTACCAACTACCCGATGATTACACCGGCACAGTGTTTAAAAGATCTGGATCAATTGGGTTTGGATGAGGACGTTTTGGGGTTGTTTTTGGCGGGCAATGCGAAGCGGGTTTTTAATTTGTAAAACGTGTTTTTTTCTTTTTGAGGGTTAGGTTCTCTGAGTGCCGGCCGGCTACAGGGCGCGGCTTTCTGAGACTCGCCGTAAATACATCCCTGTAGGCTCGATTGCAGCATCCATGCTGCAAACGGTCTCAGAAAGTCGCACCCTGCATCCGTCCTCAATTTGTGCCAACTCTAATATTGCACAGAGTAAGGATGGGTTCACGGCGTGTCTCCAGCCCCTGTCCTCGGTGACCGTCCGGAAAGGATATCCATAACTTTTGCAGGGAACAGAATCACGCTTTATTAATATGCCCGCGATTTTTCCCGGTCGGTTTGTTGCCGCGAGCATTGTTCCCCGAACGCTGGCCATCCTGATGACCGCCGCCTTGAGGTTTTCTGCGAGGGCGTCTGCGGCGTTTGGCCGGCGCATCGCCATCTTTGGCTGGTTGTGATGCCTGCTGGTTTTGGGGCTTGGGTTTTTTCGGTTTTTTGGGTTTGCGCGGTTTCAAATCTTCCGGGCGGGACTCGGGCAGATCGTGCACCGGCACAAACTCCGGCAGGATACGACGCTCGATAATCTGCTGGGTAAAGCGCTCGATACTCTTTAATTCTTTTTCTTCCAGCACGCACACCAGTGAGACCGCCTGACCGGTGGCGCCGGCGCGGCCGGTGCGACCAATGCGATGGACGTAGTCTTCGGCAACGTTGGGCAGGTCGAAGTTAACCACCTGTGGCAGTTGATCGATGTCGAGACCTCGTGCGGCAATGTCGGTTGCGACTAGAACCTGAATATCATTGCTCTTGAATTCCGCCAGAGCCCGGGTGCGTGCGCCCTGGCTTTTGTTGCCGTGAATGGCCGCAGCGCTGATGCCAACGGAATCCAGCTTTTTAGTGAGGCGATTGGCGCCATGCTTGGTGCGGGTAAATACCAAAACCTGAGACCAGTTGTTTTGCTTGATCAGGTGGATCAGGGCGTTGGCCTTTTGGTTTTTATCCACCGGGCAGAGCCACTGCTCTACCGCTTTCACGGTGGTGTTCGGTGGTGTCACGGAAATCTCGGCTGGATTGTGCACCAGCCCTTTGGCCAGATTGCGGATGTCGTCTGAGAAGGTGGCCGAGAACAACAGATTTTGACGTTTGGCAGGAAGCAGAGCCAATATCTTTTTGATGTCACGGATAAAGCCCATGTCGAGCATGCGATCGGCTTCGTCCAGCACCAGTATTTCCAGATGTTTAAAACTGACGGCGTTCTGGCTGTGCAGATCCAGCAGGCGACCGGGGGTGGCCACCAGAATGTCCGAGCCCTTGCGCAGCTTCATCATCTGCGGGTTGATCTTGACGCCGCCAAACACCACGTTGGATTTCAGGGGCAGCTTGGCGCCGTACTTTTCTACGGAGTCGCCGACCTGAGCGGCCAGTTCTCGGGTAGGGGTTAATACCAGTGCTCGCACCTGAGTGCCGTGAGCCTTTTCTCCCTTGCTGAGTAATTCCAGCAACGGCAGGGTAAAGCCTGCGGTTTTGCCGGTACCGGTCTGGGCCGCGGCCATAACGTCACGCCCTTCCAGTACGGCGGGAATGGCTTGGGCCTGAATGGGCGATGGTTCGCTGTATTCAATGGCGTCGAGAATGGCGGGGGATAGCCCCAGATCGGAAAAACTCATGGTGTTGCCTCATAGCTCTGCCGGAAACAAGGAGGGTGGCAGAGGGCGTGCAGGGTACAGTGATTTGCCGGTTCGGGCTACTTAATAATACGGGGTTGGAGCCAGCGGGAGTTCTTGTGCTTGGCGTTTACGCGTTTAATATTGAGCATGCCCAACAGGAAACCAAGAAAGGCAGAAGCCATTGCGCCCAGTTCGGATGCAAACATGCGGTCACCAATCAGTGCGCCCAGCACCAGTGCCACAATGGGAATGATGTAGCCTACCAGCACACCAAAACTGATGGCTGTGTCGTCAACTTCGAGTGTGGCGGGGCCCTCCTGAATCGGACAGCCCTCGGCAATATTCTCAAGCGGTACCTGAATTCTTGCCATGCGGCTTTCTGTGGATTTGGCCACCATACCCTGACCGCAACCGGCGCGAAGCTTGCAGCTGCTGCAGGCTGTGGTCTGCTCCATGGAGAATTCCACGGTGCCGTCACTGACTTTGGTGATATTGCCGGATGTAGTTGCCATGATAAAAAATCCCGTCATTGCGAGGAGTGAAACGACTAAGCAATCTCTGGGTTACGGCACGTAATTGAAGAGATTGCCGCGTGCCTTCGTAGGCCCTACTTTTGGCGCTAACGCTCCTCGCAATGACGATTAAGTAATCGTTCCTGTAGTCCGCACCCGCTTACTGCCCTTAATCACCGGCTCGACCCGCTTGGCCTTCTCGGCCTCTTCGATTTTTTGATCGATGATGTTCTTCAGGGCAATCAGAAAGCCCACCACAATAAAGGCGCCGGGTGGCAGGATGGCCACCAGAAAACCTTTGTAATCGGCAAACAGGGTGATTTTCCAGCTTTCTGCGGCGGGGCCAAACAGCAGCTGCATATTGTCAAACAGGGTGCCGCTGCCGAGAATTTCACGTACCGCACCCACGGCCACCAGCACCAGCGCAAAACCGGTGCCCATCATCAAACCATCGAAAGCCGAGGGCAGAATCGGGTTCTTGCTGGCAAAGGCATCGGCGCGACCAAGGATGGCGCAGTTGGTAACGATCAGTGGAATAAAGATACCCAGAATCAGGTACAACTCGAAAGTGAAAGCCTTCATCAACAGCTCGGTGCAGGTGGTGAAGGTGGCGATGATCATCACGAACACGGGCAGGCGGACAGCTTCGCTGACGTGATTGCGAATCAGGGAGACGGCGATATTGGAGCCGGTCAGTACCAGCATGGTCGCCAGACCTAGGCCCAGAGCGTTGACGACACTGCCACTTACCGCCAGCAGCGGGCAAAGGCCGAGCAGTTGAACCAGTGCGGGGTTGTTGTCCCAGAGGCCGTTTTTGGCGATTTCCGGGTAGTTGTGAGAAGTGTTCTGACTCATGATTCAGAAGCCTCTTGAGTGTCGACAGCGGCCAGTGGCAGGCTGTCCTGATAGACCTTAAGGGCGCGCTTGATCTGGTTGACCACAGCGCGGGGGGTGATGGTGGCACCGGCAAAGGCGTCGAATTCACCACCGTCTTTCTTTACGGCCCAGTTGGCCGACTGTAGGGACTTGCCATTAAAGCCGAGAATCCAGTCGCTCTTGGCCAGATCGATCTTGTCGCCCAGTCCCGGTGTCTCGGCGTGGCTCAAAATACGCACGCCGGCAATGGTGCCATCGCGGTTGATGCCCACAATCATTTTGATGTCACCGCTGTAACCATCCGGCGCGGTGGCAGGATAAATTACAGCCACAGATTCTTCGTCCTGTTGGGCAATGTGCAGATTGCCCCCTTGTTTCAGGCCCAGTGGCTGCCAGTATTTTTCATCGATGGTCTGGGTGGTTTCCAGCAGGTCGTTGTTGTGGCGATCCAATGGGATTACCTGCAACAGGGCTTTCTGGGCATTGGCGCGCTCGGCGGCGGCAATGCGCTCAGCGGTGGCGCTGTAGGTGCCAGAGAGCAGGGCGGCGGTAATCAAGGCAAATACACCCAACAATACGCTGTTTTTGGCGATGGAATTGCCCACGGTTGGCTCAGCCGTTGGCTTGACCTGATTGTCTGTCTCTTGATCGCTCATGGTGGATTCCGGAGGCTCTTATTCGGGTTTCTCGGTGACTTTGCGGGCTTTGGTGTGACCATAGCTGCGCGGCACGGTGTAGTAGTCGATAAACGGTGCAACGATATTCATCAGCAACACCGCGAAGGCGACGGCGTCGGGGTAGTTGCCCCAGACCCGGATCAGGTACACCAGTGCGCCAATGCCGGCACCGTAGATCAGCCGGCCTTTGGTGCTGACCGCCGACGACACAGGGTCGGTAGCGATAAAAAAAGCCCCCAGCATGGTGGCGCCGGAGAACAGGTGCAGCAGCGGTGAGCCACCGCTGGTAGAGCTGCCGCTGTCGTAGAACATGGCTGACAGCAGGGCGATGGTCAGCAGCATGCTGACCGGTGTGTGCCAGGTAAAAATCCGTTGTTGCAGCAGATACAGACCGCCCAGTAGAAAAGCCAGATTGACCCATTCCCAGCCAGCGCCGGCAAAACTGCCAGCGGAGAAGATGCTGTGTTCCTGATAAATCTGCTCGACCATCAGGCCATTGTTCTGCTTAAAGGCGTCCAGTGGGGTCGCTCCGGAATAACCATCGATACTGGCGCCGGCAAAAACGACTTGCAGTGCATCGCCAATCCCCATCAGGGACTGGCCATCGGCTAATAATGGCGCAGGTGCAGTCCAGCGGGTCATTTCCACCGGGAAGGAAATCAGCAGCACCACATAGCCCACCATCGCCGGGTTGAATGGGTTAAATCCCATGCCGCCATAGAGTTGTTTGGCGAGAATAATGGCGACCGCGGTGCCCACCACCACTAGCCACCAGGGGCAGTAGGGTGGCAAGGCCATGCCCAGCAGTATGCCTGTGACCAGAGCGCTATAATCCTTCAGGTAAAAGGCAGCCGGGCGGCCGCGCAATTTCAGGATGGCGGCTTCGCTCAGCACTGCGGTCAAGCAGGCTAGCAGGACATTGATGATGCTGCCCGGACCAAAGAACCAGGTCAGTGCCAGTAGGCCCGGAATGCAGGCCAGAATGACCTTGAGCATCACCGTGCTGGTCTTGTTGGCCCCGTGAGCGTGTGGGGATGTAAGCTGTTTAAACGCCATCGTCAGACCTGTTCCAGATTGGCTTGTGTTTCTTCAAGTTTGGTTTGCAGTTTCTCGGCGGCGGTGCGGAAGGCGTCCACGTTGCTGTCTCCTTCTGCTTCGGCCTTGGCCAGTCGTTGTTGGGCTTTTTCCAGCCGGCCTTGCAGGGATTCAACCTGTGCTTTGAGTTTGTCGGCCTCGCTCATATTGGCCATGGCAGCGGCCTTGGCTTTGGCTTTTTCAATGGCGGCGCCTGCGGCGGTTTGCTCGGGAGAGTGGACGGCATCCTGTGCTTTGGGCTCCGGTGCAGATTCGGCTGCTTGTTGAGCGGGCAGTTTGGCTTTTGCCTCTTCGAGCTTGGCCTGCATCTTTTCAGCGGCGGCGCGGAAGGCTTCGACATTATCGTCGCCTTCGGCCTCGGCTTTTTGCAGGCGTTGCTGGGCTTTCTCCAGGCGGCCTTGCAAAGCCTCTACCTGAGCGCGCAGTTTGTCGTCGTCGCTCATATTGGCCATGGCGGCGGCCTTGGCCTTGGCTTTTTCAATGGCGGCCGAAGCGGCATCTTGTACTTGTGGCTCAGGAGCTGTCGGCTGAGCTGGAGCCTGTGTTTGAAGTTCTGCCAGCTCTTTTTCAGCGGTGGCGATCTTTTCTTTCAGCTTGTCGGCGCCAGCTTGCAGAGCGTCAGTGGTGGCGTCACCACTGGCTTTGGCGGCCGCCAGTTTTTCTTCGGCTTTGGCCAGGCGCTTGTGCAGTGACTCGATGCTGGCTTTGATCTTTTCATCCGGGGCCATGGCCATCTTGGCTTGGGCATTGGCAATGGCGCGGGCAACGGGATCGTCGGCATCAGCCGCTGGGGCCGCAGCAGGGGTCTGATCCGGTTTAAAGTCCGCCAGTTTTTTCTCGGCGTCGGCCAGCTTCTGCTCGGCCTGCTTAACCTGTGCGGCGAGTTTGGCGGCCATGGTTTCGTCGGCTTCGCGCAGTTTCTCGCGCAGCTTTTCCACCCGGCTCTGGGCGCTGATGACACCGCGTTCCAGGCGAGCCTTCTGCTCTTCCGGCGACAATTGTTTGCTCTGGGTGCGGGCCAGTGCGGCGGCGATTAAATCATCGGCTTTGTTTGTGCTGTTCTCGCCGGCAGCCTTGGCTTCGGCCTGCTTCTTCTTGGCCGCTTCGGCGGCCTGCTTGCGGGCCAGACGCTTGGCTTCCTTCTCGGCCTCGGCCTTGGCAATTCGCTCCTGACGGAACTCAAAGCGCTGACGGGAGCGGTCGGATTTTTCTTTCTCAACCGCCATCTGCCGGATGGTACCTTTGGCGGCGCGGTAGTACTGCACCAGCGGGATGCTGCTGGGGCAGACAAAGGAGCAGGCGCCGCACTCGATGCAGTCCATCAGATTGTGGGCTTGCAATCGATCGTAGTCCTCGGCCTGTGCGTACCAGTACATCTGCTGCGGCAGCAATCCGGCGGGGCAGGCTTCGGCGCACATGCCACAGCGAATACAGGCCTGGGCGAAATCCGGATTGGGTAATTCTTTTTTGGTGGGGGCCAGCAAACAGTTGCTGGTCTTGACCACAGGCACCTGATCGTTGGCCAGGGTGTAACCCATCATCGGGCCGCCCATAATCACGCGGCTGGCTTTTTTCTCGTTAAAGCCGTGCTCGGCCAGAATGTGGCTTATGGGGGTGCCCAGCCTGACTTTGATGTTGCGCTGGGTTTGCAAAGACTCACCAACTACGGTGGTGATGCGCTCAATCAGAGGCTTGCCAAAGCGCACCGCTTCATAGGCGGCCACTGTGGTGCCGACGTTTTGCACCACAATGCCGATGCTGGCAGGGATGTCACCGCTGGGTACTTCCTGGCCGGTAATAATCTGAATCAGTTGTTTTTCACCACCGGAAGGGTACTTGGTGGGGAATACGGCCACTTCAATATTGGTGCCTTGCGCGGCTTGGCGAACGGCGCTAATGGCCTCGGGCTTGTTGTCTTCAATGCCGATCACCAGGCGTTCCGGGTTACCAACGATATGCGCCAGCAACTGAGTGCCCTTGATGACATCGTCGGCACGAGTCTGCATCAGCATGTCATCGGCGGTGATGTAGGGCTCACACTCGGTGCCGTTGATGATCAAGGTGTCGATGCGATTGACCGACTTGGGGTTGAGTTTGACGGCGGTGGGGAAGCCTGCGCCGCCCATGCCGGCAATGCCCGCGTCGCGGATTTTGGCGACCAGTTCATCATGGCTCAGCGACAGGTAATCCTCGGTACCGCTGAAGTCGATAAATTGATCCTGGCCGTCCGGGGTAATGACAATGCACTCGCCACTCATGCCCGAGGGGTGGGGCAGAGTGCGCTCGGTAATGGAGCTTACAGTACCAGAAGTGGACGCGTGAATCGGTGCGCTGAACGGGCCAACCGCTTCGGCAATCTTCTGGCCTGCCAGTACGTGATCGCCCTCGGCAACAATCGGCTCGGCCGGTGCACCAATATGCTGACTCAAGGGGTGAATCATCTCTGCCGGCAGGGAAATTTCACCCAGTGGCAACTGCATGGATTGATGCTTGTTCTCCGGCGGGTGCACGCCCCCTGGAATATCCCAGACTTTGACTTCTTTAACCGGGATCAGATTGTGTTGATGGGTGTTCATGCCGCACCCTCCATCGACGTCTGACGGTCGCTGGCGATCAGATCGGCGATCTGGATCTGGCTGGGCTGAGGGGTGTTCCACTTCCAGCTGGTCACGGTGGTCTCTACCGGGATCATATCAATACAATCCACCGGGCAGGGCTCTACACATAAATCGCAACCGGTGCATTCATCGGCGATTACGGTGTGCATTTGCTTGGCGGCGCCGAGAATGGCGTCCATGGGGCAGGCCTGAATGCACTTGGTGCAGCCAATGCACTCGTCTTCGCGAATCACCGCAACGGTTTTAACGTCGCTCTCTTCGCCGTGTTCTTCATCCAGGGTCGGCGCTTCCACGTCCAGCAGGTCGGCAATGGCGTTGATGGTGGACTGGCCGCCCGGAGGGCATTTATTGATGGCATCGCCTTCGCTGATGGCCTGTGCATAGGGGCTGCAGCCGGGGTAGCCACACTGACCGCACTGGGTCTGGGGTAGCAGGTTGTCGATCTGTTCGACAATGGGGTCGCCCTCGACCTTGAATTGAACGGCGGCAAATCCCAGCAGGGCACCGAAAGCCAGTGCCAGAACCACCAGCGCAAACAGGGCGCTGAGAATGGGGTGTTGTAACAGAAAATCGATCATGACCGCCCCTTACACCAGACCACTGAAGCCCATAAAGGCCAGCGACATCAGGCCGGCGGTGATCATGCCGATCGCCGCGCCTTTAAAGGGAACCGGTACATCAGCGACTGCGAGACGCTCGCGCATGGCGGAAAACAGCACCAGCACCAGCGAGAAACCCAGAGCCGCACCAAAACCGTAGAGGCTGGATTGCAGAAAGGTGTGGGCCTTGGCGGTGTTTTGCAGGGCCACGCCCAGTACCGCGCAATTGGTGGTGATCAGTGGCAGAAATACGCCCAGCACGCGATACAGCAGCGGGCTGGTTTTCTCGATAAACATCTTGGTGAATTGCACCACCACGGCAATTACCAGAATAAAGGCAATGGTCTTCAGGTACTCCAGACCTAATGGCGCCAGTATGTAAGTGTTTACAAGATAGCCGCTGATGGCGGCCAGAGTCAGGACAAAGGTGGTGGCGCCGCCCATGCCGATGGCGGTTTCCAGTTTGTTGGACACGCCCATAAACGGGCAGAGTCCAAGAAACTGAACCAGTACGATGTTGTTGACCAGTATGGTGCTGATCAGAATAACGAAAAATTCGGTCATGGGATGTGTCTGATAGTCTTCTGGGTGGCTGCTTATTAGTTTAACTTGTGGTTTCTGTGGGTTTTAACGGTTTTTCCGGTTAGGGTCAGGCGCTTTTCAAATAATGTCATCTCTATTTGTCATCCTGACGACTGAAAGGAGGAAGGATCTCTATGGTTTGGCTCGTAATACAAGAGATCCTCCGTCGCGGGCTCCTCAGGATGACATAAGGGCATTGCCCTTATGTCACATCACCCGCTGACCCGGCTTGGCACCTGAGTGTGGTTCCAGCAGATAAATCTCTTTTTTACCCGGGCCGGCGGCCAGCACCATGCCCTCGGAGACACCAAACTTCATCTTGCGCGGCGCCAGGTTGGCCACCATCACAGTCAGCTTGCCTTCCAGATCTTCCGGCTGGTAAGCGCTCTTGATACCGGAAAAGACGTTGCGGGTTTCGCCGCCCAGATCCAGTGTCAGGCGTAGCAGTTTATTGGCGCCTTCCACGTGCTCGGCCTTGGCGATCAGGGCGATGCGCAGATCCACCTTGGCAAAATCGTCAAACTGGATTTCATCGGCCAGTGGTTCTTTTGCTAATTCACTGTCGTCAGCAGGTTGTTGCTCAACGGTTTGTGCCGCCAGGGCTTCTTTGCTGGCTTCCACCATGGCGTCCACCTTGTCTTTTTCGATGCGCTGCAGCAGCGGCTTGAATTTGTTGATGGCCTCACCGCCGCGGAAGCTGATATTGGTTTCCCAGCTCAGGGTTTCGTTGAGAAACGCCTCGGCTTGCTCGGTGAGCGCCGGCAGCACCGGTTTCAGGTAGGTCAGCAGGGCGCGGAACATATTGATGCCCAGCGTGCAGATATCCAGCACCTGTTGCTCGGTGCCTTCCTGCTTGGCCAGTGACCAGGGAGCCTGGGCGGCGATGTATTCGTTGGCGGCATCGGCCAGCGCCATGATTTCGCGCATGGCTTTGCCGAAGTCGCGGGCTTCGTAGTGAGCGGCGATGGTTTCGCCGGCGTCCACAAACTGCTGCCACAGAGCTTCGTCGGCAATGTTCTCCGACAAGTTGCCGCCGGACTTTTGAATAAACTTGGCGGTGCGGCTGGCGATGTTCACTACCTTGCCCACCAGATCGCTGTTGACGCGCTGGATAAAGTCATCGAGGTTCAAATCCAGATCGTCCACGGAGCTGCTCAGCTTGGCGGCAAAGTAGTAGCGCAGGTATTCCGGGTTGAGGTGATCCAGATAGCTGCGGGCATTGATAAAGGTACCGCGGGACTTGGACATCTTCTGGCCATTCACCGTCAGGAAACCGTGGACGCACACTTTGGAGGGCGTGCGGAAATCGGCGGAGCTGAGCATGGCTGGCCAGAACAGGGCGTGGAAGTTGACGATGTCCTTGCCAATAAAGTGGTACAGCTCGGTGCTGGAATCGGCCTTCCAGTATTCGTCGAATACCGCTTCGGCGTCGATACCGTCCTGCTTGCTCAGGTAATTCTTGAAGCTGGCCATGTAACCGATGGGGGCGTCCAGCCAAACATAGAAGTATTTGTTTTTCTCGCCCGGGATCTCAAACCCAAAATAGGGGGCGTCGCGGGAGATGTCCCATTCCTGCAAGCCGCTGTCGAGCCACTCGGCCAGTTTGTTGGCCACTTCGTCCTGCAAGTGGCCGGCGCGAGTCCAGTCTTTGAGGAAGGCTTCGAATTCTGGCAGCTTGAAGAAGAAGTGCTCGGATTCTTTCTCAATCGGGGTGGCGCCGGAGATGGCCGACTTGGGATTGATCAGCTCGGTGGGCGAGTAGGTGGCGCCACAGACTTCGCAGTTGTCACCGTACTGGTCTTCGGCTTTACACTTGGGACAGGTGCCCTTGATGTAGCGGTCGGCCAGAAACAGTTCTTTCTCCGGATCAAACGCTTGGGTGATGTTGCGGCTGACAATGTGGCCATTGTCTTTCAAGCGGTTGTAGATCAGGCCGGACAGCTCGCGGTTTTCTTCCGAATGGGTCGAGTGAAAGTTATCAAAGGCCACATGGAAATCGGCAAAGTCCTGCTCGTGTTCGGCTTTGACGTTGGCGATCTGCTGCTCCGGGGTCAGGCCCAGTTGTTCGGCCTTGAGCATGATGGCGGTGCCATGGGCATCATCGGCGCAGACGTAGGTACAGTCGTGGCCGCGCTGTTTCTGGAAGCGTACCCAGATATCGGTTTGGATGTACTCCACCAGATGGCCCAGATGAATGGAGCCGTTGGCGTAGGGCAGGGCACTGGTAACCAGAATTTTTCGTTGCGTATTCGCTTGAGCCGTCATGCTACTATAGATCTCTTACAGAAAGGCCAGTCCTTCGGTTTTTGCAGAAGGTTTGGGTCGTTTAAAAAGCGCGCAACTATAGCATTTTTGCCTGTTGGGTGCAGTAGTGTTTGTTTCTATATGGAGTGTCTGTCGCCGTGTCTGAGAATTCTTACCCATCCGCTGAAAGCCCTTTGCAAAATATTCGTCATGTGATTGCCGTAGCCTCGGGCAAAGGCGGTGTGGGTAAATCCACCACCACCGTCAACATGGCACTGGCATTAGCGGCACAGGGGGCCCGCGTGGGTGTGCTGGATGCCGATATCTACGGCCCGAGCATCCCCATGATGCTGGGGGTAGAGTCGCTGCGCCCGGACGTGGTGGACAACAAGGCGATGAAGCCGATTGCGGCGCAGGGCATCGTGGCTCTGTCCATGGGCAATCTGGTCACGGATAAAACCCCCATGGTGTGGCGTGGCCCCATGGCCAGTGGTGCACTGATGCAATTGCTGACCCAGACCCTGTGGCCAGAGCTGGATTACCTGCTGATCGACATGCCTCCCGGCACCGGTGATATTCAGTTGACCCTGTCACAGAAGGTGCCCCTGACCGGCGCGGTAATTGTGTCGACCCCGCAGGATATTGCCTTGCTCGATGCCAAAAAAGGCATCGAAATGTTTACCAAGGTCAAGGTTCCGGTACTGGGAGTGGTGGAAAATATGGCGGTTCATGTGTGCAGCCAGTGTGGCCATGAAGAGCATATTTTTGGTGCCGAGGGTGGCAATCGGATCGCGCGTGAATATCAGACCACGTTGTTGGGCGCCTTGCCGCTGGATCTGTCGATTCGTGAGGGCGGAGACGCCGGTAAACCGGTGGTTGCTGCCAAGCCCGATTCTTCGGTGGCCAAAGCCTATCTGGCCATCGCCGCACAATTGCGTGATCAGGTAGAGAATAAAACGGAAAATAAACCACAGCCGACTATTATTATTGCAGACGACTAGCTGCTGATCCCTTTGCAGCGAGCCGGATATGGGAACGCTGTAAAGGATCTATATGAAGCAATACGTTCGACTTTTACCGTCACTGGTATTGATGGGGGCATGTGCCACGGGGTTTGCTCAAACGCAATCTGAAGCTCAAGCCGTGTGGCAACAAATCAAGGGATTGCTGGCACAGGGGCAGGTGCAGCAGGCTTATGAGCTGGGGCAGAAAAATCTGGATGTCTGGGAAGGGACGCCGGATTTTGATTACTACTACGGCATGGCCGCCATCGACGCTGGCTACGTGGCCGAGGGCAGTTTTGCTCTGGAGCGGGTGCTGTATCAGGCTCCGAACTTTCAGGCGGCGAAACTGGAGCTGGCGCGCGCGTATTACCTGATGAAGCAGTACCCGCTGGCCAAGCGACATTTTAAGGCTGTATTGGATGTCAGTCCGCCGGCCAGCGTGATCGAACGCATCAATACTTTTATGGCGTTGATTGAACAGGCGGAGAACGAGCACAAACCCAAGGTACTGGCCTATTTTGAAGTGATCGGCGGTCATGACAGTAACGCCAACTACGCCCCGGCCAGTGAAACCTTTAACAGTCCGACGCTGGGGCAGGGGGAGTTAACCGACGATGGCACTGCTCAGAGTGCCTGGTTTAACGATACTCTGGCAGGCATTGGTTACTACAAGCCCATCAACAAACAGACCACCCTGTATTCCCGTGTTGATCTGGCAGAACACAACGTCAACCAGAGTCATCCCTTCGATTCCTTTACCTACACCATTCAGGGCGGTGTGATTCATAAGCTCAGTGACGACGATAACCTGTCGGCACAGCTGATTCACCAGCAATATCACGTGGACGGCGGACGTTATCGTGAGCTCAATGGTCTGGCTGGCAGCTGGATGCATGTTCTCAATCCTGTGAGCAGTTTGCAGTTGGGAGCCAGCTATCTGAATTTTATCTACAACGACCTTAACAATAAGGACGCCGAAGAATACAACCTCAGCTTGGGTTACAACCGCCAAGTACCTTGGTTCGGTACCAGCCTGATTCAGGCTCGTTTGTCGTTCGGGCAGGACGATCCCAACGAAGATAATGAAATTACCCGATCGACCACCGAGAAGGACTTTTGGGGTATGAGTCTCACTCACAAGACCGCGCTTAACGCCAAGGTGATACTGACCTCGACGCTGGCGTTTCTGAACAGTGAATACGCCGAGGACGACTTGCTGTTTTTGACTGCCCGCGAAGATGATTCACTGAGTTTTGAAATGAAAGCCGACTGGCGCTGGGATGAGCACTGGCAGTTGAGTCTGGCTGCCGGATGGCGTGAGCAGGATTCCAATATTGAAATCTACGACTACGACAGAACCTATGGTCAGCTGGGGGTGCGCTATGAGTATTACTGATCGGTTGGTTGCGCTTCTGGTTGCGTTGCTCTTGTGTCTACCTCTCGGTGCCAGTGCCTCCGAGAGTATTGGCAAGGTCATCGTCAGTGTCGGTAAAGTCGAAGCCATTGCCGGCAGTGGCCAGGTGCGTCCGCTCAAGCGGCGTTCACAATTGTTTGCGACCGATGCAGTCGCTACCCATGAAGGAGCCAAGGCGCAGCTGCGCTTCAGCGATGGTTCGATGGTGGCGCTGTCGGCCAACAGCTTGTTCAAAATCGAGGAGTACCAGTTTGGTGGTAACAGGGAGCGAGCGGTTTACAATCTGTTAAAAGGCGGGATGCAAACCATTACCGGCGCCATCGGTCAGGTGGATAAACAGGATTACGTGTTGAAAACACCGGTGGCCACCATTGGTATTCGCGGCACGTTTTATCAGGTGTATATGACGCCTTCCGGTGGCATGGTGGGCTACGTCAAAGAGGGCGGCATCGTTATTGAAAATGCTTCGGGTGAATCCGTGTCGGTAAAACCCGGCCAGTATTTTTCGATGGACTCGGCCAATCAAGCGGCGACGGTCACCGAGACGCCGCCTCAGGCTTTCGAAGACGCTGAAAAAGCGGATCAGGAGTCCTCAACGGATAACCAGTCCTCAACGGCTGAAAACAACGACGCCGATTCAACGTCCAGTGAATCCCAGCAAGTGGCCTTGGATGATGGCTCCGTCACCATTACCACAACCGAAGATACCTCCGAATCGGCTGCGGGCGTGGATACCAATCCCGGCAGTTACGATCCCAATGCCGGGGGCAGTACTGCCGCGGCCGAAGGTCAGGATGCCGGTGGTTTGCCGGGAGGTGATGGCTCTCTGAAAATCAACTATCCAATACCGGGTTCTGCGGATAAAGCGCTGGATGGAGAGATGCTGGGACTGGCTTTTGTTGAAAAGCGCAGCAGCGGTGTCACCGAAGGCAGTTCGGATGTCTTCCGCACCGGGCCGGATCGCATTGTAATGCTCGACAATATTGGTGGCGTGGGCAATGTCCCGGTTTATGTCGAAGTGAAAGACGTTGATCCGGATGACAATTGCAATGTGTGTCAGTTTTTCTATGGCTCCGCCACCCTAATGGATACCGGCGGCGATGCCGCCATTGGCGTCAATTGGGGACGCTGGGAAGGCAATTTTAAAATTGCTGAAAACGGCGTTGAGCTGGACGTCGATAACGGCCAGAACTTCCACTATATCTACAGCGACAAACTGACCAGCTACATCGATATGAACCAGCTGGATACCACCGCAACCTTTAACTACGTCGGTGGTCCCAAGCCCACCGATCAGTTTGGTAATGTTACTGGTAGTGCCCCGACGGTGTCGGTGCAAATCGATTTTGCCGGCATGAAATTTATCGATGCCAATGTCCAGTTTGTGATTGATTCTGTGACTTACACCGGTGCTCTGGTCAATGACACGCTCATCTCAACTGATCTGACCACCGAGCTGGAGCTGGATAATGGCCGCATGAACGCGGCGGTGCTAGGACAAAATCCGGTGAGTCTGACCGATGTGGGGGTAGCCACCACTTACGAATTGAAAGATCCGGGCACCGGGCGAGTGGCTGTGGGCGCGTCGTTTTTGAAATAAGAGACAGGCCAGAAAGAAGAATTGTGCGCCACTGCACAGTTTTCTCTCACTGGCCAATGTTAATATTTGTGCCAACCTGATCCATTGCCCGGAGGTTGTCATGAATACATCGGTAAGCGCTTTACTGGCCATATTGCTGGCAGTTGTGTCTTCGAATGCTCAGGCCAGCAGTGGTGTTGGCAAGGTGATTGTTAGTGTTGGCCAGGTTGAGGCCGTCAACACTTCCGGTGAGCATCGCACCCTCAAACGCCGTTCTCCCATTTTTGTGACCGATACGGTTGCTACTCGTGAAGATTCCAAAGCCCAGCTGCGTTTTTCCGATGGCTCCATGGTATCGCTGGGTGCCACCAGCCTGTTTAAGGTCGAGCAGTACCAACTGGGCGGTGATGCCGAGAAAGCCGTTTATCATCTTTTGAAGGGTAGCCTGCAAGCCATCAGTGGTGCCATTGGCAAGGTGGATAAACAGGATTATCTGATGAAAACCCCGGTGGCAACCATTGGTATTCGCGGCACCTATTATCAGTTGGCATTGACTGATGACGGTGGTCTGGTTGGCGGCGTTAAAGAAGGTGCCATTGTGGTGACCAATAAACAGGGTACGGCCAATATCGCCGCCGGTGAATACTTTTCTATGGCCTCGGCGTCAGCACCGGTGATGTTGATGGCAGAACCGCCGCTGCAGCTGCTGGAGCGTGGTGAAGCTTCAAACGATGCATCTGACTCGGCGGATTCGGCAGCCAATACCAGTGACTCTCAAGTGCAGCAGACGGTTACTGGAGTCAACACCAGCCCCGGCAGTCTCGATGAAAACGCCGGTAGCAGTGCCTCGGCGGTTGAGGAGCTCGATAGCAGTCTGGTCAGTGGCACCTTGCCGGGTAACGCCACCTCGCAAAGAATTGATGTCACCCCAACCGGTTCTCCCGCAGCGGCCGGTGCAGCCTATGGTATCGCTTCTATTTACGAGAACGTCGGTGGCGTATTGGATTCCATACAGGGCAATTTTATCGTCGATGGCAATCACAAGGTGTATATCGGTGGCGGTAACGAAATCACCTACATCGAAGAATACGAGCCCGGCGGCAGTTGTAATGTGTGCCAGTTTGCTCCCCACCTTGCTTCTCTGACCGATCAGGGTGTGGTGGGTACCAATGCCGGTGGCAGTAACGTCAACGTCAACTGGGGCCGCTGGGTGGGTAATTATATTGTTGCCGAGAACGGCAATGAATTTAATCCGGTGGGTCAGAATTTTCATGTGATCTATTCCGATCAGCTGACCGACTACACCGATATCGCAGCACTGAATGGCGCGGGCTCGGCCACGTTTGTTTACAGCGGCGGCACCAACCCCACTGACCAGAATGGTGTTGCCGGGACCATGAATACTGCGTCGTTGACGGTGGATTTCAATGCACAGCAATTTACCGCTGCGACCATGAATATGACGGTTAACTCGACCACCTATGATTTGATGTTGTCCGGTGGACCGGTTGCAATTGATGCTGGCCCGGCTACCACCATGCAATTACAGCCTGTCAGTGTGGGCAGTTACAGCGGCACTATGGACGCCCAGTTTGTTGGTAAGAACCCGGCCGCGGTCAGCGACCTGAGCCTGATTAACAGTTACGAAGTCTATACCGGTACCGGAAAAATAGTGGGCGTCGGTTACTACGAGTAAGTTTTGTCTCTCCTCTCTTGCTTTGTCTTTTTATTTGGTTGTATGGATAAAGACCCCCTGCCAGTTGGCTGGGGGATTTTTTTTCAGTGACTCACAGCGTTCCACATAAAGCCGATACAGAATGGTGTCTGGATTGTTGTCTTTCAGTGTTTTAAATACCGGCAGCGATTTTTCAAAATCACCCTCAAGATAAAAGCCCAATGCCTTGTGGTAAACAGCCAGTTCGGCGGCATCGAATTGTTGCAGGGGTTCAAAGATATCAATGGGTTTGGCTTTGCCTTTGACTCTGACGCGGTCGAGATGGCGGAAGTTTATCTGCTGCCCGATCAACGCTTTGGTGCGGCTGGAAACAATGATGGCGGCGCCATAGAATTTTGTCAGGCCTTCCAGACGTGATCCCAAATTGACGGTGTCACCCAGCACCGTATAGGAGCGTCGGTATTGCGATCCCATGTTGCCCACATTCATATCGCCACTGCTGATGCCAATGCCGATTTCTACGGGAGGTTTGTCCGTGGCTTTAAAATGCTTGTTCAGTTCCAGGGTTTTTGCCTGCATCGCCTGGGCAGCGAGTATGGCGTGGCTGGCGTGCTCCGGATCGTCCAGCGGTGCCCCCCAGAAGGCCATCACCATATCGCCGACGTATTTATCGATGGTGCCCTGGTTCTGGAAAATGATTTCGGTGATGGGGGTAAAGTATTCGTTGAGCCATTGCTTCAGCTCGGTTGCAGACAGCCCTTCGGAGATACTGGTGAAGTTGCGGATATCCGCAAACAGCACGCTCATCTCTTTGCGTTGCCCGTCCATGGCGAACTGCGCCGGATCTTTGCTCATCTGATCCACCAGCTCGGGGGGCACATATTGGCCAAACATGGACTTCAGTTGTAATCGGTCCCGGCTGTTGATGACAAACCCGTAGGCCATGTTGAAGATACCAAGTAGCAGCAGGGTCAGGATCGGGACCACACTTTCAATCACAAACTTTTCATTGCTCCAAAGCCAGTAATCAAACGCGGCAATGCCCAGTATCAGTACCGACACCAGTGCCAGCTGACGAAAGGGCGACAGAAACGGCAGCAACAGGGACAGCAGGCCGCCGCCGACCAGAATCAATACAAAGTTGATGCCGTGGCTCCAGTCAGGCTGAGCGTAAAACTGGTTGTTGATGATCCCGGTTATGACATTGGCGTGGGCTTCGACACCGGGGTACAGGTGATTGGTGGGGGTGGCCCGAAAGTCCGACAGGGATGAAGCGGTGGAGCCCACCAAAATCACCTTGCCTTCCAACAGGCTGCTATCGGCTGTGCCTTCGAGGACATCGACAGCAGAGACATAGGTAAAGGTGTAGGCTGGACCGAGGTACGGGATCAGCACATCGCCCTTGCTGTCCACCGGGATGATCTGTTCAAACAATTGCACGGCCGACAGATACTGTTTGTTGCCAATCCGATCGCTGTGCAGGGTGGCTTCGTCGGCCAGCAGAAATGCCATGCTGCTGCTCAACGACAGTGATGGATAGATGGTATCGCCGAAGCGCTGCACCAGTCGGGCGCGCCGCATAATCCCGTCCGGGTCCGGGTGGGCATTGATAAAGCCCGTGTAATTGGCGGCGGCACTGAGTCTCGGCGTGTTGGTGATGTAGCCGCTCATGGTCGGCATGGTGTCGATAAACTGATCTGTCTCGCTGCTATAGGTTAACGGCGCGCCCAGTTGGCCTTTGGTAAAGCCGCTGTGGCTGAAGACAATGCTCAGTACCACTTCGTTGTTTGCTACGCTGTCGGCAAAACGCCCCTCACCATCCAGTGCCTCATCGATCTCATCAAAAAACGCATTGTGGCTGAGTTCCGGGTGTTGTTTTTGGTAATCCCGGATCAGAGTACTGGCGTGGTTTTGCTCCTCGGCAAACAGCACATCGTAGGCCACCAGAATGGCACCCTGATCCACCAGTGCGGCGGTCAATTGGGTCAGATGATCTTTGGGCCACGGCCAGTGGCCGAGTTTTGCCAGCGAAGCTTCGTCGATATCAACAATGGTGACAGGCAAGCTGGTGGCATCAATCTGCTGGTTTTGCAGGGTGGCGGACATGCGCAGGTCGTAAATGACCCAGCCGAGGCGGTCGCGCAGGGATTGAACAAAGGGGCCTTCGCTCAGATAAAACAGCACCATGCTGGCCATCAGCATCAGGCTGATGGCCATGGGCGCGAGTCTGTAAAACAGGGTGTTGCGATCCATGCCAGATCTTAATGGTTGTTGGCTGTGAGTGGCTGACTACAATCAGTCTAGCTCACCGGGGGGATTGCAGAGTACTTTATTGGTTGTCGTAATTTTCGATGGCGTCATCGATAACCCGCATTTCAACCCCGGCGATTTTAAACATCTCACGGGTTTCCTCTGCGGCGTGGTAGCGGGACTTGGCCACCACTTTTTTGATGCCGCAGCTGATGATCAACATGGCGCAAACGCGACAGGGCTCCATTTTGCAGTACAGGGTGCTGCCCTCCAGTGGGATGCCGTGCTTGGCCGCCTGGCAGATGGCGTTCTGCTCGGCGTGAATGGTGCGCATGCAGTGTTGGCGTACTGTGCCATCGTCGTCGATGACCTGCTTCATCAGATGGCCGACGTCATCACAGTGGGGCAGGCCTGAGGGTGAGCCCACGTAACCGGTGGCGATGATTTGTTTGTCTTTGACGATAATGCAGCCGGATTTGCCGCGATCACAGGTAGCGCGCGTTGCCACGGTGTTCATCAGCTCGATAAAATAGTCGTCCCAATCTGGTCTCATAGTGCTTGCGGCCTGCGTTTTAGATGTTTGTTTTGAGTGTGCGCTTTATGACATATTTCCCCGACCAAGTCGATGTTGTTGTGATTGGTGCCGGTGCCGCCGGCCTGATGTGTGCCATCACCGCCGGTCAACGCGGACGCAAGGTGCTGGTGCTGGATCACGCCAACAAGGTAGGCAAGAAGATCCTGATGTCCGGCGGTGGGCGCTGTAACTTCACCAATATGTACACCGAGCCGGAAAATTACCTCAGCAGCAATCCTCATTTTTGTAAATCGGCGCTGGCGCAATACAGCCAGTGGGATTTTATCGATATGGTGTGTCGCCATCAGATTCCCTATCACGAGAAAAAGCTGGGGCAACTGTTTTGTGATAACAAAGCCAGTGACATAGTTGCCATGCTGCTCGATGAATGCGATCAGGCCGGTGCTCAGGTGGTCACCAATTGTGCCATTGAGTCGGTTACTGCAACCGACGCCGGTTACCATGTCGATGCCAGCCTGGGCGAGGTAGTCTGCCGGTCGCTGGTGGTGGCCACCGGTGGTTTGTCCATACCTACCATGGGGGCCACGGGGCTGGGTTATCAGCTGGCGGAGCAATTTGGCCTGCAGTTGAAACCGCGCACCGCGGGGCTGGTGCCTTTTACCCTGTCGAAAGACCAATTGCAGCCCATGCAGTCATTGGTAGGCAGTTCGGCGGAGGTTCGCATCAGCTGTGGCGATCAATCGTTTCTGGAAAACATTCTGTTTACCCATCGTGGTCTCAGTGGACCGGCCGTACTGCAGATTTCCTCCTATTGGCAGCCGGGTCAAACGGTAGTGATTGACTGGTCACCCCATCTGGCACTGGAAGATCACTTTCTGGCGTCACAACAACAGCGGCCCAAAACCGAACTGCGCACTCTTTTGGCGGAACTGCACACCAAAAAGTGGGCGCAGGTTTTTTGTGATGAGCTGACCGCGGCACTGGGTATTGCCAGCAACCCGCTGAATCAATACTCCGCCTCTGATCTGAAACGTGCCGCAGAGTATTTTCATCAGTGGTCGATACTGCCAGCGGGAACGGAAGGCTATCGCACCGCCGAGGTCACACTGGGTGGCGTGGATACCGATGGCCTGTCATCCAAAACCATGGAAGCCAAACAGCAGCAGAATTTGTTTTTTGTTGGCGAGGTGGTGGACGTCACCGGCTGGCTTGGCGGCTTCAATTTCCAATGGGCCTGGGCGTCGGGGTATGTGGCGGGGCTGAATGCCTGACGCAGTTTCAGATGTGACGAGGCCGTTATTGTCGGTCGCTACGGTTTAAGAATTTATGAATCCCACCTTGCAACACATTAATCACACATAGTTCTAGGCGCGTTCTGTTTATCCTTATTCCGTAAGAGTGATAAACATAACAGGAGCGTGCTTATGAAACTTATCAAACAACTTGCAGCTCTGGTTTTAACTGTGCCGGCGATTGCGTTGGCCGAGCCAAAACTCAGCAAGGACTGGGCCTGGGATCTGTCCGGCAGTGACTATGCCTATGCCGCAACTCATAACGCCGAGGGTCGGGTTCTGGGGCAATATTGTTACTTTAATGAGGGAGCCTGTTTCTATCAGGTCAGTCTGGGCGTTACCTGTAACAAGGGGGCTCAGTATCCTTCGATTCTGAACTCATCATCCGGCGCTGCCGAGGTAAGGTTGGTGTGCAGTCATCGTCAAAATGGCGACAATGTCTTTGTTGTGGCGCCGTTTGAAGGCGTGGACAAATTGGTCAAGGAAGCCAGTGACCTGGGTTTTGCCGTGGCCATGGAGCAGGGTCAGTTTAAAGTGATTCGCTTCAGTTTGTCGGGATCAGAACACGCCATTACTGCCATGCGTGATGCCGCGAAGGCGCTGGACAATGCCAGCCAGAATCAAACCGGCAAAATGGTGCTGATGTCTGAAGAATACCTGTGACCTACTTGTAACAAAGTACCTGTAACAGGCTCAGCCCCGTTGCTGATTGCGGTACTGCGCCGGTGTCATGCCGGTCCACTTTTTGAAGGCCCGGGTCAGTGATGCCGACTCGGTGAACCCGGCCAGTGCCGTGATGTCGGAAATACTGTGATCGGAGTTGCTCAGCAAATCCTTGATGCGCTCCTGACGCACGGTGTCTTTAATCTTCTGAAACGATGAGCCTTCTTCCTCCAGCCGCTTGCGGGCAACTTGTGGGCTGATATTGAGTTGATGGCAGGTGTCATCAAAATTCGGGATCAGTTGATTGTGGATCAGCTGGTTTTCCAGCGCCTGCTTGATGTAGTGGGTTATGCTGTTGTCACGCCCTGGCATGTACATCAAATCCGCCGGAGAATTCTTAAGCCAGGCCTGCAGTTCCTGGCGGTTGCGGCACACGGTTTTTTGCAAATGTTTTTTGTGAAAAGAATAGCCACAGCGGGGCTGGCTGAAGCTGATGTTGCATTGAAAAATTTCTTCGTAAAAATGTGCGTGTTGCGGTTTGGTGTAGGAAAAAAATGCCTGATTCAGCGGTATATATTCGTTGATGGCCCAGCAGGCGAAGCGGTGCCAGGTAACGCACAGGAACTCCATTAAAAAATGGTTGGGGTCCTGCTCGCCAATGTAACCCTGGACTTCGATGTTGGCGTTGTGGGTGTCGGTGGTGATTGCGATGCCCAGAGTGCCGGGTTTGATAAACTGGCAGATGCGTTGTCCGCGGCGATAGAGATCGCCCAGAGTTTCGGCGGCTATCATATAATCGCAGGCCAGTGCCCAGGTGCCAGTCTGAACCGGTTCCGGAGAGATGCCCAGCAGTTCGTCGTTGCTGTTCTGCCACAACTTTTTGATCAGTGCTGCCAGCAAGTCGTTGTCGACCCAGACTTCTTTGTCGTCGATGGCATCGCTGCTGTAACCAATCTCCTGCAATAATTGGTGCTGGTCGAGCCCCATGGTTTTGGCCTGAGCCAGCAGAATCAGCAGGTAGTGGCGATTGGTCTTGAGCGTGGGTTGATTCATCTGGGTTCGGGCTGGCGAGGGGATGTCTCTACATACTAAAAAGCGGCAGGAATGGATTCAAGTCATCCCTGCCGCTTTTGTTCTGCTTTGGGATTATCCCCTAGCGGGCTTTCATACGGATGGAACCATCCAGTCGCACCACTTCACCGTTGAAATAATCGTTTTCGGCCATCTGCACCACCAGTTGTGCAAACTCGGAGGGTTTACCCAGACGCTTTGGAAACTCAACGCTGTTACCCAATGCTTCAATCACCTTGTCGTCCAGAGTCATGGCCAGTTCGGTGTGGAACAGGCCTGGCGCAATGCAGTTGATGCGGATGCCGTGGTAAGCCAGTTCACGGGCGATGGGCAGGGTCATGCCGACAATGCCGGACTTGGAACCGCCGTAGGCCGGTTGACCAATCTGACCATCAAACGCCGCCACAGAGGCAACGTTGATGATGACGCCGCGACCGCCATCGTCGTTGATGGTGTCCTGTTTTGCCATCAGTGCGGCGGCCTTACTCAAGACGTTAAAGGTGCCGTTCATGTTGACGTCGACAATCTTTTTGAACTTGGCCAGTGGCAGTGGGTTGCCCTCGCGATCCAATACCTTGCAGGGCGGACCAATGCCGGCAGAGTTGAGGACAATGTGCAACTTGCCAAACGCCGTCATGGCCTGGTCCAGACCGGCATTGACCGAGTCTTCATCGGTAACATCGGCGATGGCGTAGGCGCAGTTGTCGCTGCCCAGTTCAGCCACGGTTGCTTTGCAGGCGTCTTCGTTCAGATCGAACAGAAAAACCTTGGCACCCTTGCTGACCAGTGCCTGTGCGGTAGCGCGGCCGAGGCCGGATGCGCCACCGGTAATCAGTGCAACTTTATCTTGTAAATCCATAATCCAATTCTCTTGGTTATTGTTATCCCGATGCGTAGTAGAGGGATCTTTTGGTTGCCCGACTGAGATCCCTCACATTCGTTCGGGATGACAGGGGAGTCTGCCGGGATGACAGGTTAATGTTCGGCTATTGTCATCCCGATGCGTAGCAGAGGGATCTGTTGCTTGCGGCTCAAACTTTCAGTAACACATACTTAACGTCGGCAATGGCGACGACTTCACCGTTGCTGTCTTGCAGTTTTTCTTCAAATTCAACCGCCGCCTTGCCATTTGCCAATACGTCATTTTGCAGTTGCTCGAACTGCTCATCGCTGATGTTCATGGTCAGGGTGATATCGCTGCCGGCCGGACGCCGAAAACGGATGTTGACGCTGGCGCAGATGGGGGCGATGACATTGGCATCGTAGCGATTCATAAACAACACGCCGGCGGCACACTCGGCCAGTGCAAACAGGGAGCCGGCATACATGATGCCGGTGTGGTTGCTGTTGCCTGCCAGCGGCATGCGCGCGGTCAGGCTGTTGGCTGCGACCGAGTCAAAACTCAGACCGGTGCGGCTGATCGCGTCAATGCCATTGATGATGCTCACGCCATAGGATTCGTTGCTCATATCAGTAGCCCTTGAATTCCGGTTTGCGTTTTTCGGCAAAGGCAGTCAGGCCTTCCATGATGTCGTGGGATTTGGTCTGCACGGCCAGCATCGCCATTTCTGCGCGCAGGGCTGAAGACAGGGGCATGTCCATGCCGTCTTTGACCATTTGCTTCATGCGGCTCAGCGTCAGTGGACTCTTGCTGGCGATGGTTTTGGCGATTTGCATGGCGCGATCCAGCAGGGCGTCGTCGGCCACCACATCCAGTACCAGTCCCCATTGTTTCATTTGCTCGGCGGATGCAAATTCCCCGGTGTACAGCAGGTAATTGGCTGCATTCCAGGGGATCTTGCGCGACAGGGTGACAGCGCCACCGGCACCGGGGAATACGCCAAAGTTGGCGTGGGCGTCGGCAATCTGAGCACTCTCGGCAGCGAGTATGATGTCGCCGGCCATGGCCAATTCCAGACCGCCGGCACAGGTTACCCCGTTAAGGGCCACAATCAGTGGTTTGCTGAAGTTGGCTGGCGCGCCGAAACCTTCAGCGGCACGGCTCCAGAAGTTGGGCGCTGGTTTGGCACCGCCCTTGATGTCATCAAGCAGCATTTTTAAATCGGCGCCGGCACAGAAGGCTTTGCCTTCACCGGTCATGATGGCCGCGCGAATGTCCGGATCTTTATCCAGTTTGCCAAACAGATCGTGCAGTTCTTCGAGCATCAACTCGGAGATGGCGTTCATGGCCTTGGGGCGATTGAGTTTGATCAGCGCAACCTGATCGATTTTTTCGTAGCTCAAGTCTTGGTAAGTCATAGGGGCATCCACCTTGGTAAGTGCCGGCCATACTAGGTTGAGGTAAAAAGTTGTACATGATTTTAACGGCCAGCCCGCGTGATGATTTCGGCCAAAGCGAATATTCAAGCTATGTCGACAAGCTCGGTGGGCTCTTGGAACAAGAGGCGGGACGCAGCACGCTGCTCTGGCCGGAAAAACAGGACGGCAACATGCCGCATCAATGTTGGATCAACTCAGCCGTTTGAGGAATTTTTGCCGTAGCGATTGCGATATTGCTGAGGGGTAAAGCCGGTCCAGCGTTTGAAGGTGCGGGACAGGGTGGCCGGTTCGGTAAAGCCGACGATGGCGGCGATTTCGGCCAGCGGTTTCTGGGTTTTAATCAAATGTTCAATGCAGTGATCGCGACGCAGAATGTCTTTGATGTTCTGATAGCTGGTGCCTTCGGCCTTGAGTCGGCGTCGCAGTGTCTGGGGGCTGGTGTTGGTCTTGTCTGCCAGCTCTTCAAACGACGGGAAGGTCAGCTCCGATTGCGACATGCCCAATACCATGGCTTTGATCTGGCCTTCATAACTGAGGTCTTTGACGCTGGTTCGCAGAATGTCAGCCGGCGAGCGGCGAATAAAGTCGCGCAGTTCCGAGCGAGTGCGAATGCTGCGGTAGGTCAGGTATTTGGCATCGAACTCGATGCTGGCGTGGGCTTGTGAGTATTCAACCGGTGATTGAAAAATCAGTTCGTAGCGCAGGGCGTCACGCTCGGGAAAAGGCAGTGCCGTTTTCAATAGCGGGATCTGACAGCCAATCAGCCAACTGGGAAAGCGGTGCCAGCTCGACAGGTTAAGGTCCACCAGAAAATGGTTGGGGTCTTTGTCGCCGCTGTCGATCTCGATGGTGATGATGGCGCGGTCGTCAATGACCACCAGACGGGGGCGAATCGATTCGGTGGCGATGGTAAAGAGTTGAAAGGCATCGCGCAGTCCCTCGTTCAGACAGCTGCCATGCAGGGTCAGTTTGGCGGCCAGATAAAACAGCCCCTTTTTTACCGGGGTGCGACTCATCAGTAATTGTTCGTCGTCGGTTTCTTCCCAGAGCGTGCGGATCAGTTCCGCCGAGTAGAGGGTGTCTACGGTTTGTTCGCCGTCGAGTGTGGCCCGGTCCAGGCCGATGCGGGTCAGCAGGTCGTCCGCAGAAAAGCCGATGCTTTCGGCATGATCCAGCAGCAATTTGACGTAGTAACTGTAGATCTGGGACATGGGGTTTGGTGGGCCTGATGGGTAGTGTCATGAACTCTTGTCGCTGAGAGTATAAAGCAAATGGTGGCCGTGATTGGATTCCAGTAGCAAAAAAATGGCTAATGCATTTAACAATTTTTGATGTGTCGGCACGACCCAAGTGTCCCTAGAATCGCGGCATCCAATAACAGCATCATTAATCAGGCCTTTCTATGACTAACAACACAGTAGCCCAAACCCCTCTGGACTGTTTTTATTACTGGGAGAGTACCAAGCCTGATGCCGTCTACCTGTCCCAGCCGACAGCGGGACAGTGGTGCGATTACAGTTGGGGTGAGGTGGGACAGCAGGCGAGAAAGGCCGCCGCATGCTTGCAAGCCATGGGAATCAAACAGGGCGAGCGTGTGTGCATTCTCTCGAAGAACTGCGCCCATTGGATGATCGCGGATCTGGCCATCATGATGAGCGGCGGTGCCAGTGCGCCGGCGTTTACCTCCATGAGTGCAGACGATGTGCTTTACATTTTGGAGCACAGTGGCTCTAAGGTGTTGATCGTTGGCGAAACCGATAACTGGGATCAGATCAAAGATTGCTTGCCCGAAGGGCTGGCTGTGATCAGCCTGCCGGGGATGGATATCCCTCAGGCCGACATTGGTTGGGCGCAACTGCTGGAGAACTTTGAGCCTGTGTCGGGTAATCCGGCGCGTGCACTGGACGATGAGTTGACCACCATCTACACATCGGGCTCAACCGGCAAACCCAAAGGCGTGATGTATGACTTTGAAGGGGCTTACCATGTGGCTCTGAATCTGGGCGATACCTACCGCATGACCGAAGACGACATCATGATTTCCTATCTGCCCATGGCACACGGCTTCGAGCGGGCGGTGGTTGACTGGATGAGCCTGCTTGCCGGTTATCGGGTTGGCTTCAACGAATCCCTGACAACATTTGCCGAGGATATGAAACAGGTTCGGCCCACGGTGTTCCAGTGTGTCCCCAGATTGTGGACCAAATTCCAGGAGGGCGTGGTTGCCAAGTTCGGTGGTCAGGATATTTTGTCCGGCAAGCTGGCCGACAGCGAGCAGAGCGATGCCATTAAGCTGGCGATTAAACAGGGACTGGGGCTGGATCGCGCGCGCCTGTGTTTGACCGGCTCTGCACCCACGCCTATGCCGTTGCATCAATGGTATGAAGCGTTGGATATGCCGCAGTGTGAAATATACGGTCAGTCGGAAGTGCTTTCAGGTACCTCCAATTTGCCGTGGGACCGCAAGGCCGGGACTCTGGGTAAACCAACCTGTCACACCGACATCAAAATTTCCGATATCGGTGAAATTCTGATTCGTGCCCGCGCCATGATGACCGGTTACCTCAATGAGCCGGAGAAGACCGCAGAGACTCTGATTGATGGCTGGATTCACACCGGTGACAAAGGCGAGATTGATGCCGACGGCTTCTTGCGCATCACCGGCCGCATCAAAGAAATTTTCAAAACCGCCAAAGGCAAGTACGTTGCGCCGGTACCCATCGAGGGACACTTTGTCTCTAACCCTTACATCGAGCAAGTGTGTCTGATTGGCAACGGTTTACCACAAACGGTACTGACCTTGCAGTTATCGGAAATTGGCAAAAATGCAGCACGCGAAGTCGTTGCAGCCGAAATTGGTAAACAGGTTGTGGCGGTGAATGAGTCGCTGGGTGCCCACGAAAAAATGGCCGGGATTGTCATCAGTGCTCAGGACTGGAGTTCTGCCAATGGTCGGGTAACCCACACCATGAAAATCAAACGTCAGCCCATTGAACAATATTTTCAGCCACTGGCTGAGGGCGTGTTTGCCGAATCATCGACGGCCGCACATCCTGCCGTGATCTGGGAATAACTTTTTCAATCAGAGCGGTGACCCAGATGACGGATTTGTCCGATAGCATAACCCGCATTGCCAATGCGGATTACAGTCACAGTCACGCTTTGCCGGATCAGCCCTGGTGGGAAAACTTGGAGAGTAATTTTCATAAATTCCCCAACGGTTTTGAGCTGGATCTGAAAACCCGGTCGATGGTGAATGCGACCGTTGTGCAGGATGTGATTCTGCGCACTCTGGCTGCCACGTTAATTGCCTCCTGTTGTGCCCCCATGACACTGGGGCGTTTAAAAAAATGGGACACAAGCCGAGACGCCGAGTTCTACCGTAATCTGGCAAACCGTGGTGCTCGGGAAGCGTTTTTCAAAAAGCCCGAAGCCGTGGTCGAGGTTGAAGTAACAGATCCCCGTTGGGTCCTGTTCAAACCCGAAGACGGTGTCTGTAAAAACCTCGCCTTTGAATCGCCCTTTACACCGGTCAATCAAGATTTTACTGATCGATATCTTAAGCACAGCAATAACCGAACCGCCATCGCCCAGCACTGGCGCCACGATGGTTCACCCCGGCCAACTTTGTGTGTGATCCATGGTTTTATGGCGGATGCCTATTGGGCCAACAGCAAGTTTCTGGCGCTCGAGTGGTTTTACAAGCAGGGTTACGATGTCTTGCTGTACACGCTGCCGTTTCACGGAAAACGTCAGGGGGCCCTGTCGCCCTTCAGTGGCTATGGCTATTTCTCTGGTGGCTTTGCTCAATTTAATGAATCGGTGGCGCAATCGATTTACGATTTGCGTCTGTTTCTTGATTACCTTCAGGCCAATGGTGTCAGCCAGTTTGGGGTGACGGGGATCAGTCTGGGTGGGTATACCGCTTCGGTACTGGCCAATGTTGAAGAGCGTCTGGAGTTTTGTATCCCCAATGTGCCCGTGGTGAGCCCGCCGGATTTGTTTCTTGAATGGTCCCCCATGAACGCCGTACTGAAAGCCACCATGGCGGTTTCCGGTGTCAGTGTGCGCGAGTTACGACACCTGATGGCGGTGCACAGTCCTCTGAGTTACAAACCCAAACTGGACAGGGAGCGGCTGATGATTATTGCCGGTGCCGGAGATCGCTTGGCTCCGCCGAAATACTGTCGTCTGCTGTGGGAGCATTGGGATCGATGCCGGATTCACTGGTTTCCCGGCAATCACCTGGTTCATCTTGATCAGGGACGTTACCTGAAAGAGATGCTGGCATTTATGCGAAACTTGAATTTTTAATGACGGTTTTCCAAAGCGGTGGACAGTTCGATCAAAACACCTTGCGCCTCATCAAAATCGTAGCTGTCGATGGCTTCGCTCAGCCGCTGCAAGTAGGGTTCAAATTCATTGCCCCTTAAATAAGGTTCCAATTGATAGACCATGTCATTGGCGTCGGTATCGTAGTTGTCTACCAACTCTTTTAATTGCGAAATCAACAGCAGTGTGGAGGGCAGATCGAACGGTTTGTGTTCTTTCTGGCTCGGGGATTCTGCCAATAAGGGTTGAAGACCATCGAGGACAATGCGCAAGGTGTCTGTCACAGCGCCAAGCTCTTTAGCAACGTCCGCTTTGTTCGAGCGACAGGACTGTTCCAGTTTTAAGGCGGCTTCCTGAACTTGGTAGGCGCCAATGTTACCCGCCGTGCCTTTCAGTGTGTGGGCGCTGCGAATGGCGCTGTTCTGGTCGGTCTTGCTCTGGTTGAAGTCCGATTCAAAATTTTGGTAATGCGTGGCAAAGCGCCTGAGTAATTTACCGAACAGTGCCGGATTGTTCTGAGCCGTTTTTAAGCCGCCCTGGATGTCGATGCCAGGTAGATTGTCCGGCAGGTTAACAGGTTCAAGGTGCTCTGCTCGCGCTGTGGCGGAAATCGGAGCGGAACGGGACGGCGTAATCCATCTGGCCATGGTGTTGAACATGTCCTGAACATTGATGGGTTTGGCAATGTGATCGTTCATGCCAACGGCCAAGACTTTTTCCTTGTCGCCAGCCATGGCGTTGGCGGTCATGGCAATGATGGGGAGGGATCTGAAGCGCTCGTCTTCGCGAATCTTTTGAGTGGCGGTATAGCCATCCATGACCGGCATCTGACAGTCCATCAAAACGCCATCAAATTCATCTTGTTGCAGTTTTTCTATGGCCTGCTGACCATCCTCAGCCAGTGTGGCTAGGATGCCGTTACTGCGCAACAGTTCCAGTGCCAGATCCTGATTGATTTCGTTGTCTTCCACCAGCAGAATTCGTGCACCGCTGAGTTTGCGGATGGGCTCGGATGGATGGCCTTGTCGCTCTTCATGGTAAGCGTCATTGACGGTCTCTTTCCCCAGTGCCAGCAAAACGGTGTCAAGCACGTTGGATGCCGTAAGCGGTTTGCTCAGGAAGCCTTGTATTTTTACATCGTGACTGATCTCTATTGCTTCTTCTGAGCTGTAGAGTGGCGTCATCAAAACGATCTGCAGCTCGTCACCGTATTGATGGCGAATGTCCCTGATCAGTTCGATGCCATTGCATTGCGGCATTTTCCAGTCAATCAACAGCAGTTGGTCATCCAGATTGTGACGATTTGATAATTGTTCGAGAGCGTCTTTGGCGGAACTGCTTTGCTCGACTCGGAAGCCGAAGCGGACCAAAATCTGTTGCAGAATGTTCCGTGAAGTGTCGTTGTCATCGACGATAAGAACTTTGGGAGAACCAAGATTGCTGGTCGGTGGGATGGCCAGATGCGGTTGAGCATCCTGCAGAACAAATTGGGCGGTAAAGTAGAAGGTGCTGCCGCTTTGCTCTTCACTGTGCGCCCATATTTTGCCCCCCATCATTTCGGTCAGGCGCTGACAGATCACCAGCCCCAGACCGGTACCGCCATATTTTCTCGTGGTCGAAGAGTCGGCCTGACTGAAAGATTTGAACAGCTTGTCTGTTTGTTTCCGGTTCATGCCAATGCCGGTGTCATGCACGGAAAATTCCAGTATCGCCTTGTTGTCGAAACGGTTTTCGAGTTTGACGTTGATCAGCACTTCGTCGCCGGAATTGGAAAACTTGATGGCATTATTGCCAAGGTTCAAGAGAATTTGACCGAGACGCATCGGATCGCCTTTCAGGGCGGTGGGGACATCGGGCTCCACATTGAAATTCAGCTCGAGGTCGCTCTCTTCGGCTTTGAGGCCAATCAGGTTGGAGAGGTTGTCCATCACATCTTCGAGTCTGAAATTGGTGAACTCCATATCCAATTTTCCAGACTCAATTTTTGAAAAGTCCAGAATGTCATTGATGATTCCCAGTAGGGATTCGGCGCTGCGATGGACCTTGCTGATGTAACCGCGCTGCTTGCGATTAAGGTCGCTTTGCAGTGCCAGATGACTCATGCCGATGATGGCGTTCATCGGGGTGCGGATTTCGTGCGACATGTTGGCCAGGAAGTTGGACTTGGCGTTGTTGGCATCGTCGGCCATGCGTTTGGCTTCCAGCAAGCTTTGCTCGGCTTCACGTTCTAGGGTGACGTCATGCAAACCGACAATCAACAGATCCTCGTTATCAAAGAAGATGCTGCTTAATTTCACTTCAATGATCAGTTCGTCGCCGCGTTTGTTTTGAATCTTGAAATCCAGTCGCTGGCCGCTGTGTTTATCTTTTCCTTCAAGTAACCGCTCCAGTCGATTGCTCTGGTTGGAAGATGCTTTGGCAGACAGCAGAGCTTCAAGCGGTTTGCCGATTAATTCTGCGTGACTGTAACCCAGTGTTTGGCTGCATGCCTGATTGGCATCGAGAATGGTGCCTTGAGTTTGCACAACCAAAATGGGGTCGGGAGTGGCATTGAGAATGACGTCGACTCGTTGTTTTTCCTTGCCCAGTGCCTGTTGTAGTTGTTTGGTTTCATCAATGTCCAGATGTATGCCGAGTACCCGATTGGCGGCATTGTCGCTGTTGCGTTCGAACGCTTTACCGACGCAGAGAATCCACTTGTATTCTCCGGATTTGGTGCGCATGCGAAACTCATCATGGTAGGCGTCACTCATCCCCAGCACATGGTTTTGCAAGGCGTTGACGGCCTCTTCTCTGTCCTCAGGATGAATCAGTTTGACCCAGCGATTGTGGCTGTCGCCGTACTCATGAACCAGTTCCTGATCGGTAAAGCCGAGCATGGTGCACCAGATGTCGTTGGTGATAAATTCTCCGGTGATGGCGTTCCAGTCCCACATGCCGGCATTGGCGCCCGACATGGCCAGATTGAGTCGCTCCTGGCTCTGTTGCAGTGCGTGTTCATTGGCCTTGCGCTTGCGAATATCCCGGATCACCGCCATGATCACTTCGGCGTCTTCCCACTCCGCCGGTTGCAGTAATACTTCGCAGATAAAGTCGGTGCCGTCTTTATGGCGGTGCACCCATTCAAACAAGGCTTTCTGTTTACCCAGTGCCTGTTTTATATAATTCCGGGAAAGTTCAAGCGAGTTTTCACCGCCCGGTTGGGTTGGGGGAGAAACATCCTCAACCCCGAGCAATTTCAATTCGTCCAGATCATAACCCAGCAGTTCGGTGGCGGCCGAGTTGCAATTAAGAAATCTGTCCGCTGTCATCAGAATTACGGCATCACGGGTGGATTCGAATAATCTCAGGTATTGCTCTTCATGATCCTTGATCTCTTCGGTGCGCCGATGCAGTTGCTCTTCCAGATTGTCCTTGGCCTGCTCCAGTTCGCGCCCGGCGCGGTTGCTTGAGCGAATGCTGAAGGTCAGGCTGCCGATCGACATCAGCAGCGTCAGGGCGATCAAAATGATCAGGGCATTGCGTATAAAGTAATAGCTGTCGTATGCCTCATTGCGGTCAATTTCGGTGGCGAGCCCCAGATTGAGCTCGTCATTCCATAACCAGGTTCCAATCACTTTGACGCCGCGGTAATCCGGGTAGCCTTCGACGTTAGTGCCCGCCTCTTTGAAGGTGATGCCCTTGGTCATATTGGTCAGTTGGTTCTGAGAGGTTGGCGCGTTGATGTCGGCTTGTAATTTTAATATGGAGCTCTGATCCTGCTCTAAAATGCCCTGCTGTTTTAGCGCTCGGGTAAAACGGCTTTCTGAAATTAAAACCCCATCCTCATTAAGGGCATAGGTTTCCCCGCTGTCGCCCACGCGTCCACCGGCCATGATGGCACTGAACTCCAGAGACGGGTCAATGTGCTGAATCAGAATGGCAACGGACTGACCATTGGCGTCTTTGATCGGTGCGGCAAAAAAAGCAACAGGGGAGTCCTTGCGGCGATGGTCCGGTGCGAACTGAATGGGGGGGATAAATTGCGGTTGCCCCCAAAGTACCCTGGCAAGCAGGTGACGATACTTATCTGCAATCAGATTGATGTTGCCAAGCACGCTCTCATCGTAGCTGGCAATATTGATGTAATTGGCCGAAACCAGAGAATAGCTTGCAGCCAGCGTTGGGTTATGGATCTGCAAATAATCCCGAATCCGGGTTCGCTGGGTGCTGTGTACCAGATTTTTACCGTCTTTGTGCTCTTCCAGCAGGGCTTGGGTCAAGTCGACAATGGCCGGCCTCTCGGCAATGGTCAACAACTGCTTCAGATTGTTGTTGGCCCAGATTTGTAAACCCTGATTGGTGGTTTCGAGGACAGCGCTCAGAATCCAGCGGTAGCTGTTCTGTTCGCGTTGCTGGATTCTTTCAAGGCCAACGTAGGACAGTGACAAAATGGTGGCCACCAGCAGAGCATTGAGACTCAAGATGGCATTGCGCCGGCGTTTGGAATTGAAATGTTTGTCACGGTTCGACGCAGAGCCGTTTCGGTTGATGTTGGTGATAGCCATAATAAACAGCATCACCAGCGTCAGCAGCAGCAGGAAAGGAATGAGCGATGGTTCCAATGTGCTGTCCGTCATCGCGCTCAGTTCTCGAATTTGTCCAGATACTGTTGTTGAATCTCCCGAATCTGGGGCAGGCATTTGATGAATTTGGGCACCAGCTCAGGATCAAAATGCTTGCCACTCTGTTCTTCTATCAGAGCGATGGCCTTCTCCTCCGGCCAGGCTTGTTTGTAAGGCCGCTCACTGGTCAGGGCATCAAATACGTCGGCGATGGCAACAATCCTTGCGGAGATGGGGATGTCGGTGCCTTTCAGCCCGTTGGGATATCCGGAACCATCCCACTTTTCATGGTGGTAAATGGCGATTTCTTTGGCCAGCTGCAGGATCGGTGACTCGTGATCGCCGATGATATTGGCGCCGTATTCGGCGTGCTTTTTCATGATCTCCCATTCTTCGGCATCGAGTTTACCCGGTTTCAGCAGTACCCGGTCCGGGATGCCGATCTTGCCGATGTCGTGCATGGGGGCGGCGTTGTAGAGCAGCTCGCACCAATCGGGAGTCATCTGATGCTCTTCAGCCAGAAACTTGGCAAACCAGCTCATGCGAATGACGTGCATACCGGTTTCATTGTCTTTGTACTCAGCCGCACGACCCAAACGCCGAATAATTTCCAGGCGGGTACTCTGCAGTTCTTCGGTGCGCTCCTGTACCAACTCTTCCAGATGACGTGCCTGATTGTAGAGTGACAGCTGCGCCTGAACCCGGGCTTTGACAATGGCGGGGCTGATGGGTTTGGTAATGTAGTCGACAGCTCCCAGCGAGAAACCCGCCTGTTCATCTTCCACCTCGGTTTTTGCGGTGACAAAGATCACGGGGATACCCATGGTGCCGGGGTTGGACTTCAGCTCACGACATACTTGATAACCGTCCATGTCGGGCATCATGATATCGAGCAGTATCAGATCCGGTTTTGGGGTTTTCTCGACAATCTTCAAGGCCGCCGCACCGTTGAGGGCGGCTTTTACCTTGTACTTGTCCCTCAGCACGCCGGTCAGTACGTCGATATTTTCCGGTGTGTCATCGACTACCAAGATGGTAGCTTTGTCGTTACTCATGATTGTTACTCGTAGCCGGTTTATGGCTTTGGTTGGGTGGTTTTGGTCAGACTGCCAGGGTCACTGTGTCGGGCAGCGGGCCTGAAACCTTTGCAACTTATCTGCTGAAGTTGGAGTCATATGACCGTAAATTACGTTAATCTATCCTATTATTGTTAGGGCCAGTTAATTAAATCTAGCGCAGAATCCATGAACACGTCTAATCATCAAATTGTTAATTTTGATAAGCCTTTCCGGGGGCTGTCGGCGTTGGTTGTCGACAATTTTGAAAATATGCGATCGACCATCTCCGCCATCCTCATCGATGCCGGTTTTGACAAGGTGCACCCGGCTTCAGATGGTGAGGCGGCGCTGAATATACTGCAACACAACAAAGTGGATTTGATTATTGCCGAACGTCAGTTGCCGAAGATGGACGGTCTGGAGCTGTTGCGGCGTGTACGTGCTGATTCCAAAACTATCCAGCTGCCGTTCATTATGGTGTCTGCGACTCTGGAACAGGCTGAAGTCGTCGCTGCCATCAAAAGTGGTGTGTCGGATTTTGTGGTAAAACCCTTTTCAGCCCAGATCCTGATAGAGCGCATCAAACGCGGCATGGCCAAGCCCTCTCACGTTTATGCTTCACGTATTGAAACGGAAACCAAGAAGAAGCTGAAGATTCTGGTCGTGGACGATATTCCGGATAATATCCAGATTATCAGTGACATCCTCAGGCAGGATTATCGGGTGATGGCGGCCAACTCCGGCGAGCGGGCGTTAAAATTGTGTACCGGAGAAGCACCACCCGATCTGGTATTGCTGGACATTATGATGCCGGGCATGGATGGCCTGGAGGTATGCCGACGGCTTAAAGCCGCACCCGGGACGCAACACATAGCGGTGATCTTTTTGACCGCTCTCGATCAGGATCAGCAGATTGTCGAGGGCTTTGAAATGGGTGCCCTTGATTATATCACCAAGCCGATTGTGCCTTCGGTGGTGAAAGCCAGAGTGGCAGCCCACTGCCGGCTGATTCAGGGCAACCATCTGCTGCGATATCAAGTGAATCTGATGCTTGAAAATGCGCGCCTTAAGGAAGACTTTGATCGCGTCCTGCAGCATGATTTGAAACGGCCGGTTTCAGAAATGATGAAAGCCGTGGATCTGGTGGAAAAATATTCCAGAGACCCCGAGAAGGTGGTTGAGAATGCCGAAGTGCTGCGCTCATCCTGTCAGCAGATGGCCAGTCTGGTGGAGAATATGATGTTGGTCGGCAGGCTGGAGGGCGGTGATTATCAGCTGGAACCGGTCAGTCTCAATCTCAAAACCATCCTTGAGGATGTGGTTATGGCCAATATCGTTTCGATCCGGGAGAAGCTGCTGGAGATCAAAAACAATGTGGATGACTGCATTGTCTCCGGTGAGGAGAGCCTGTGTCGTTCCCTGTTCAACAGCCTGTTTGTCAACGCCATTGAGGCGGCCCCGAGAGGGTCTGCGGTGGTGCTGGATATGGAGCGGGCGATCAAACGCACCGGCCTGTTCAATACCATCACCATTCACAATGCCGGCGCCATTCCCGAAGAGGTGCGCGACACTTTCTTTGACAAATACTCCACCCACGGCAAAAAGAACGCTGCGGGTCTGGGCACCTACGCCGCCAAGATGTTTACCGAAGTCCAACACGGTGAAATCAGCTTTAAATCGTCCGCCCGGCAGGGCACGGATGTCTCGGTCAGTCTGCCGGTTTGACCGGGTGTTGCATCAAGACAGTCCCAGAGTCTGCATCACCCTGTCAACTTCCCTGAGCCCCTGTTGATAACCCGCCTCGGCGGCTGGCTGGCGGGTTGTGGGTTCCAGCGGATCCTTGCCCATCGCCAGTTTGCTGGTCTCGTCGGGCTTAATGACCCATGCCTGGGTTCCTTCCTGTTCCAGTACGGCCAGATCCTCTTCCAGTGTCTCTCCCGGTATCAGCGGATTGCTGCCCCCCATGGGGGAGATCACCAGCAGCCGGTCCGCACCACGGGCGTAGAGCGCGTTATCGGTCGATTGCATGCCACCATCCATATAAATGCCGTCATCCAGTTGCACCGTGGGCCATATCCCGGGCACGGCACAACTGGCTGTAACAGCGTCCACCAGATCAATCTGGCTGCTACGGTCGAGGCAGCGTGGTTCACCCGTGGCGGTGTTGACCGTGATGATGTTCAGGTCCATGTCAGGCCACTGGTGGCTGGGCAGACGCTGTTCGATAACCGCTCGGCGGTCTTCGGGCGCTACGCGATTGGTTTTTCTGGCCATTTTCCCGATCCGGCGGCGGTAACGCTGTGGGTTTTTAGCCGATAACAGCAGATGCATCATCAGAGAGAGGCCGAGCCGGGGCAGGCTGATATCGGGCTTGAGCTCCCCAACCTGATGCTGTGGGTCGGTTTGGCGCTGATAGAGCTCACTCAGGGGCGTACCGCTGCTGATTTGGGCGGCGACAGTGGCGCCGGCGGAGGTGCCAACCAGACGTTGCAATTGATTGATATGAAAGCCGTTTTCCTCCAGCGCCAGCAGCAAGCCGGTCATCCAGGCAATACCGGCAACACCGCCTCCGCCCAGAACAAGGTGGGTTTTTGGGCTCACTTGGGAGATGGACTCGGTGGCTGATTTTTTATTGTGGTTCATGAACTGGGCTCTCGTTAGCGGGCTTGCAATGTGTGCAAACGTATTGCGCTTGTGTGTTATTGGTTAAAAAGCGAGCTTTTTTTGTGATTTCAAATTGACAGCCTGAGACCTCTGAACTTGAATTCCTAGAACCGTTAAACGCGACCCCAAGGAGGACGCCATGCCACGACTCAAACTGCTCGCAGCCGCCATCATGATCTCCACTTCACCTGTTTTATCTGCGATGGAAGAGGGGAGTTGGCAGGAGGAGTTACAAAAGCTTCGTGCCGAGTTGCAACAAACCCAGAGCGCTCTCAAGGACGTTAAACAGGAGCTGAATCTTCTCAAGAAGGGCGTATCCACTCAAGCACTGGATAGCGGTGAGCCGGTCAATCCGCTGGCCAATCAGCCAGTTGCCGAACCGGGCCATGCTCTGCGCATTTCCAAGAGCGACATCGATATATCGGTGAACGGGTACGTGCGCATGGACATGATCTACGAAGGCGATCGCACCGGCAGTGAAAATACCTTTGTGCCGGCCCAGATTCCGGTGAAGTGGAAGCCGCAAAACGATGGCAACGCCAATGACGGCGACAATCAATATCACATTGGCAGTGATCCTTCGGTCTTTACCCGTGGCAAGCAGACCAATATGCACGCCAAGCAGAGCCGCCTGGGTATCAGTGCTGCCGGCATGACCGACTATGGCCGTTTTAAAACCCATCTGGAAGGCGACTTCTATGGCGGTGCCGGTGACAGTTTCCGTTTGCGCCATGCTTACGGTGAGTTGGGTAACTGGCTGCTGGGGCAGACCTGGACCAACTTTGGCAGTCTCGAATCCCTGCCCAATACCCTCGATTTTGAAGGTCCGGGTTCGCAAATGCCAGGACGTAATCAACAGATTCGCTACAAGCATAAAATTGACGATCGCTGGTCATTTGTCGCCGCGCTGGAAGACAGCAGCTATGATCCGGCCAATGTGGATGGGGCCAATTGTGGCTCGGTGGATTGCACCATCACCGACTTTGAAAATGCCTTTCCGGATGTGATTGCCAATATCAGTTATGACGATGGCCCCAATTTTTATCAGCTGGCACTGGCCTGGGCAGATCTGGAGGTGAATGCGAATATTGACACCAACAGCGATGGTAATACCGATTTTAGTGACAGCTACAACCTCAATGGCAGCGGTGTTGCTTTCAGTGGTCGCCACCGTTTTGGTGATCGCCATATGTTGCAGTACCAGTACACCTGGACCGATGGTATGGGCCATCTGATCACCGATCTTGGTAACAACGATATCGCCAGTAATGCCGTGCTAGTTAATGACGGCCAGAGCATCAAAGAGCTGGAGGCCACGGCCTGGCAAGTGGCTTATCAGTTCTGGTGGAAGCCCAATCTGAGTTCAACTTTCGTTTACTCCGAGGTGGAATTGGATAACATCATATCCGAATTGGATAACCCTCACGGCTACAACGACACTCTCTACACCTCAGCCAATCTGGTGTGGAATGTCACCGACCGGGTGACCACGGGTGTTGAATACCTCTATGGTGAGCGCACCAATAACAACGGCGAGACGGGGGACGCCTCGCGTATCCAGTTTATGTCGCAGTTTAATTTCGACTGAGCACTGTTCAGGCGGGTACTGTCATGGCCATATTGTCGGCGTAGGCGGTATCCGGATCTGCGCCAAAGCGGTGATCGCGATTGAGTTGATTGATCGCCGCAATCTCCTCTTCGGTTAATTCAAACCCGTCCAGTTCCAGATTCTTGCGCATATTGGTTTCACTCTCTGCCTTGGGCAGGACAATGCGCTGCTGCTGGATATCCCATTTTAAAATCACCTGTGCCGGGCCCACCTGATACTTGTCGGCAATGGCGGCAATGACCGGGTCGGCAATGGGCTTTTCACTGGTGGGGGTGTTACTCCAGGTCCCTGATCCCAGAGGCGACCAGCAGGCCACCACAATGCCATTGTCCTGGCAAAAGTCGCACAGGGCCGATTGCGTCAGATAGGGATGCAGCTCCAGTTGATTGTAGGTGGGTTTGATTCTGGCAAACCCCAGCAGGTCTTCGATATCCTGTTGCCTAAAGTTGGACAGACCCAGCGACCGTACCTTGCCCTGATCGTGCAGCGCCTCCATGGCTTGCCAGGTGGCCCGGGTTTGCTCGGGTACTGGCCAGTGCACCAGATACAGATCCACATACTCCATCTGCAGTCGGGCCAGACTCTGTTCAAACGCGGTCAGGGTTTGCTCATAACCCTGCTGGTTATCCCAGACCTTGGAGACAATAAAGAACTCTTCTCTGGGGATGCCAGATGCCTGGATGGCTTTGCCAAGACTGCGCTCGTTGCCATAGAGTGAGGCGGTGTCGAAGTGACGATAGCCACAGGCAATGGCTTTGAGGATGGTGTCGACCACATATTGATCGTCCTGTTGCCAGCCGCCTATGGCGCAGGTGCCGTAGGCTTGGGCAGGAATCGTGTGGCCATCGTTCAGTTGAAGGGTATGCATGATGAAAGCCTCTGGTTGATTGCCATTTTGGATTGGAAAATCAGCGTTAAGTTCAGCATCTGGTGTTACGCACAAACCCTGAAAGCCGATCTTCTGGATCATCTGATCGGGTATGGATTGCGTATCAATGATTGATGTACCCGGTTGAATTGAGGCTCCCAAGAGCTTTTCCTAAACCATCGCCGGGCGATAAATAAATTCAAGGTTTTGCATGAATATAGCCATTATCGGGGCGGGCATTGCAGGTCTGACCGCCGCACAGCAACTTCAGAAATTGGGCCATCAGGTGATCGTCTTCGAAAAGTCTCGTGGTCGTGGCGGTCGTCTCTGCAGCAAGCGTCTGCAGTGGCAGGAAACAGAAACCTCACTGGATATTGGCGCCCAATATTTTACCGCCCGCGATCCCCGGTTTGTGGCCGCCACCGAACAATGGCTCAGTGCCGGTGTAGTGCAACCCTGGCAGTTTGATCCCCACGTTTATAAAGGTGGTGTTTTGAGCCCCTCAGCGGATGATCAAATTCGTTACGTGGGTGTGCCCGGCATGAACAGTATTGCCCATCATTTATCGCAGGGCATTAGCATTCGTCGTGAAACCCGGATTACCCGTGTAGAGAAAGCCGATGATGAATGGTTGCTGTTTGATGAGAAGGGTTACTGTTACCAGCATTTCGATTGGTTGTTTGTTTCGGCTCCGGCCAGACAAACATTTGATCTGATCAATGGGGTATCCGATTTAACCGATGCCATACCCGTCAACAGCCTCAGACCCTGCTGGGCATTAGCGTTGCAGATCGAGCAACGCACCCCGGCCGATGTGCAGGGTATTTTCAGTGATGACAAGGTGCGCTGGGCCAGTAAATTATCCAGCCGCCCGCAAAGGCAATCCACGGCCGAGCAGTGGATGTTGCATTTCAATCCAGGCTGGAGTGAAAGTCAGGGTAAAGCTATCCAGGAAAAGCTGCCGGGTATTGGTCTGGCGTGGTTGCAATCGGTGTTCGACCAGTCATTGACCCTGACTCAATCGCACAGCCATTACTGGGCTTACGCCAGCATCGCAGATAACCATTCTGTTGCCGATGTGGTCTGGATGGATCGGCAACAGCACTTGTCCCTGTTAGGCGATTGGACTCAGGCGGGGCGCATCGAAGGTGCCTGGGTATCGGCGATTTCGGCGGTGGAAAATTTTGTCGCGCTAACCGGTTCTTGACTTAGGCAGGAGGTGAATCAATGGACGAGCATTTACAAGCCAGAGTCCTGATGCTGGCAGCTGAGACCATCAGGGAAAAGGGGCTTTCTCGCGATGGCCGCTACATCTTTGATCAGGTGTCCCTGCTGATCAGTCACGATGGCTACACCATCAGCCTCAGTGATTCACAGGTGACTTTGCATTTGTACTTCCACAATAAAATCGCGGTTGAGTGCAAACATCAGCGCGATGTCGAAACCTTTTACCGTAAGTTGAAACGCATTGGCGCATCAGAGGTCGGAGATTGATGTCAGTTATAGAAGGCATTGCATTCAATGATGATTGGTCGGCGCTTTTACCAGGGGATTTGTTCCCCTTGCCAATCGAGGTATTGCAAGTTGGCTGATGATTCATTGCTTTGTAAATGTGACAGCAACTGATTGGCAACAAACTCAGGTGTGAATAATTTTCCCTCGGGCACATTGTTCTGAAACGGTTTTGACAGTGGCGTATCGGTGGTGCCCGGATGAAACAGGAACAGTTTTACCTGTGGGTGGGTTCTGTTGAGTTCCGGCGAAAATGTTTTTACCAGCATGTTAAGGCAGGCTTTGGATGCACGGTAGCTGTACCAGCCTCCCAGTCGATTATCACTGATGCTGCCTACCCGGGCTGAAAATAGCACCACATTGATGGGGCGTCGGCGGGGTAGATGTTGATAGAGGCATTGCAACCACAGAAAAGGAATGGTGGCGTTGCTGTGCATCACCTCTGCAAAATTTTCATGATCAAAATCTTTGATGCGCTTTTCCGGAAACAGGTGCTGGTCGTGCAATTTGCCATTGCAGATGATCACGGTGTCTAAAACCTGTAATCGCTCGGTCTGCTGTTGGCAAATTGTTTCAATGTCATTAAGTGAATAATCGCATTGAAACCAAAGATTGCGATTGCCTTCGTCAGAAAAGTCATCCGGAATGTCACCACTTCGGCTGATGGCGGTCAGCTGTAATTCCGGATTGTGTTCTTGCTCGGTCAGAGCGTATTTCATCAATGATCGGGCAATGGTGCTTGAAGCGCCGACAATCAACAGATTGCCGGGGGAGTGGTCTGTCATCAGTTATTGATCATTTCGTGGTAGGCGTTGGATTGCTTCAGGTCGAAGGATTTTGCGCCGTGTTTTTCCAGCCACTCGCGAGCACTGAACAGGGATGGGAAATAGTTGTCGTGCTTTTCGACAACTTCGCCATATTCGTTAATCAGTTTGGCAATGTAGATGTCGCCTTCGTGTGACTCTATCTCGCCAGTCAGAGGGCCATGGAACATCATTTGGTGGCGTATGGATTCAAACATGTTTATCTCCCAGTGGTCAGTTTCAAGCTGTTACGCAACAGAGAGTTGGGTGGTTTAAGTTGATGGCTGATTTTTGATCAAGGTGATTTCAGGGTGATCCGGATTGCAGCCGTTGCGTATCAGAAATATGTTTCAAAAATAAGAGACGGAGCGACAGTCATGTCGGGAAGCTTTGCAGGGATAACCGCGTACCATTGTGCAGGCAGTAAGTTGTCATGAGCACCCCCTCCGGTTTTTTGCCGGCAGCGGAATTGCCTCAGGATATTGAGTTCTCAATGACTGAGCCCCGTCACACTCCGAGCCAGAAGCCACTGGTCATTGTGGGTTTGGCTTCTTTGGTCATTTTCGCAGCAACGGTGTTGTCACGACAAATACTGCCCGGCACGGAGTTTTCCCCATTCTGGCCCGCCACGGGTGTTATTTTTGGTTTAACTCTGTTTTATTCCTGTTGGTACGGTGTGGCCATGGTTCCCGTGCTGATTGTCTGGACCCTGTTTACGTTTGGCTCGGGTTTTTATCACTACTCCCTGTTTGCATCGATCGGCGCCATCATCCCGATTCTGAGCGGGGTAGCCATCAGAAAACTGTGGCGTGCCGGCAATTTGTTTAATCCCCGAATGAGTCCCAGTCGGGTATTGGTGTGTTACGCATTTGGCTGTTTCTTCGTGACCTTGCCCTCTGCATTGTTGTCGGGCTCCATTCTGTTTAACGCCGGTTTGCACGGTCAGGCCAGCTTTGCCGAAATTACCTCGATTTACTGGCTGTCCGAGTTTGCGGGATTTATTTTGTTCTTCCCGTTTGTGTTTATGCTGTTGCAAAACAATCAATGGTATCGTCAGGCACCAAGTCGACTGACTCTGATCATGGTTTTGTGTGTTGCTCTGGTCAGTTTTACCAGCGACTGGCTCCCCGGGTTGTACAAGCAGTTGCCGGTGTTTATCTGTTTGCCGCTGTTGGCATTCTATGCTCTGACTGAACGCAACCCATTGTATGTACATGGTGTTATTGTTTTCTGGGTGATAAATGGCTTGTTTATTGCCAGTCAAATCCCCTTGGTGGAAGGCGAAAATAACGCCTTATTGTTCGTTTCCGGATATACCCTGTTGCTGGTTGGTGGCACGCTGACCCTGCATTTGATCTGGCTGGTGACCAACAAACAAAGAGCGCTCGCGCAAACACTGAAGCTTCAGACCCTGCTGGATCTGAGGACGGACTTGTTGAATGAGCGCGGTCTGACTCAACGCCTGCAGCAAAAGCAAGGTGACGGTTATGCGGCGTTGATTGTTCGCTTGCATCAATCCAAAGATATGATCGAGAGCCTGGGTCTGGATAAATTTCCGGTTATTCTGAAAGAGATTTCTGCCCGTCTGACCCGACAAATTCCTGCCATCGAAGACGTGGGTGTTATCGGTGGTGCCTCTGTGGTGGCGGTGTTTAAACACGATCAAACAGATTTGGCACAGGTGGCCCAACACATTGATCGTGTCCTGACCGCCACCAGCTATCTCGATGACGGCAGTTTGTCGATTCAGGATCTGGACGTTGCGGTACTGTCCTTTGATCACAATCATCGCGGTGAAATTCTGGAAGATCTGACCGTTGCGGCTTACCTCGCCAGCCAGAATCCGATCAATCGCATCCTGGTTGGATCGGCGTCTGATGCGGAATTAATGGCTCCGCTGGAAAACTTCCGTCAGTTACAGCAGGTCAAGGCATTGCTCGATCAGGGCAATTTGGAAATGTGGGGGCAGGCGATTGTGCCCACATCCGATCAGAGTCTGGTCAATAAAGTGGAGCTGCTGGCGAGAATTCGTCGCAACGACGGTGAAATACTGCAACCGGGATACTTTATGCCGTTGTTTGAGCAGTTCGGGTTTCAGTCTGAATTCGACAAATACGTGGTTCGGGCCGCCTTTGCCCTGATCATTCAGGATACCGAAGGCGCTCAGCATTACACCATCAATGTCTCCGCGCAGTCGTTCGCTCAGATAGAGTTCCCGGATTTTGTGCGCCACTACATTGATGAGTATGGTGTTAATCCGGCCTCTTTCAGTTTTGAAATAACCGAGTCGGACGCCTTGCCCAGTGTTGAAACCACACGCCGTAATATCGAGATATTCAATCAGCAGGGTATTAATGTCGGCATTGACGATTTTGGAACCGGCTTTGCCACTTACTCCTACCTGATTGATCTGCCGTTCAATTTCGTCAAAATTGACGGGCGCTTTATTCACGATATAGAAACCAATGCCGCTTCCCTGCAGGCCGTCAAGGCGATCGTTTCCATCGCCGCGGAATTCAAAATGTTGACGGTGGCAGAGTATGTCGAGAGTCAGGCCATCAGGGAAATTCTTATGGCGCTGGGTGTTGATTACGTGCAAGGTTATGGTATCGACAAACCCACACCGCTAAGCTTTGCTTCGTAATCAATCTCACGTGTAGGCTGTGTCTGTTTGCAGCCTTTGCGAAATACTATAACCATAAATAAAAAGGGACTTTGGCCATGAGGAATACCTTTATCCTGCACCACTATGAAATGTCTCCGTACGCTGAAAAGATTCGTCTGATGTTCGGCCTGACCGGCAGTCACTGGTATTCATCGCTGACGTCGGTGCAGCCCCCAAGGCCTGGTGTCGATCCGCTTGCGGGAGGTTATCGCCGAGTGCCAGTGGCCCAAGTAGGTGCGGATGTTTTCTGTGACACGGCGTTGATAGCACAGGAAATTGCCGAAGCAACCGCTACCCCTGCATTGGATCCGGCTAATATGGATGACAGCAGTCGAATGCTGGTTCGCCAGGCTGAGCAAGAAGCTTTCTTCGCGGCCATTGGTGCTGTGCCACCGGTGCGTTTGTTGGGGACCATGCTCAAAGCCTTTGGCCCCTTGGGTATGTATCGGTTTGCCAAAGACCGCGCCAGCATGATGAAGGGCGGCACGGTTCGACCACCAAAAGGTGAGGAAGCCAAAGCCCGTATTCGCGCTCTGGTGGAAAACCTCGAGGCCTGTCTGGCAGAGCAGTCTTGGGTTGCGGGTGAGTCTGCATCCGTTGCCGACTTTGCCGTGTATCACCCTCTGTGGTTACACCTTTTGTGTAATCGTAAGCCTCTGGATGCCGGCCCTGAGGTGCGAGAGTGGTATCAGCGAGTGGCCGCCATCGGGCATGGCCAGCGCGAAGAAATCAGTGCCGCGGATGCCTTCGCCGCTGCCCGAGAAACACAACCCAGAGCCCTGCCAGAAGGTGACAATGCTGACACCGCCTTGCTGGGCAAGTCGGTAGAGGTGGCCCCTTGCGACTACGCCCTGATTCCCGTCACGGGAACCCTGGTGGCTTATCGGGAGGATCGCATTGTGGTGGCCCGTGATACTTCCGAGTTTGGTGTTATACACAATCACTTTCCGCGCAGTGGTTATGCGGTGACGGCAAAATAATTGTATTGAAGCCACGGAGTGTTTGTCACCGCTTCGTGGCTTTCTGCCTTGCTGGTTTTACCCTGCGTCTTTTAAATCACTTTGCGGTGCAGGCCACTGTGACAAAATCTCTCGCAGGGCTTCGCGCGCTTCAGCGCTTTCCTGTGTCGACTTCATCAGGTGCGTGGTGCGCGGTTCCCGATCGAGAAACAGTTTGCCACTGACCTTTCCGGCTTCGGTTGCCACAGCCAGCCAATTGATGGTGTCGGCTCCTTCCTCCGGTGTGCGCAGCATATAACGGGTGATCTTATGAAACTCCGGCAGCGCCGTTTCTACCCCCGGCGTGTCGGCCCAGCCCGGGTGCATGGCATTGACCACAATGCCGTCGTCGGCCCAGTCTTCAGCCCATTGTTCGGTCTTGATCATGAGTGCGCGTTTGCAGCGGGCGTAGGCAACCGAGCCCGAGTACTGCTCATCTTTTTCACTCTGTAAATCATCCACCCGCAGTTTTTGGCTGTACATGCCTCCGGATACGACGTTAATCACTCGCGCTTCTTCTCCGGCAGAGGCGGCTTGCTTCAGCAGTGGGTACAGGCCCTCGGTTAACCGGTAGGGACCGAGCAGTAACAGGGCGAAACTTTGTTCCAAACCTTCGCTGGTTTGCTGTCGGGGGTTAAACAGAGCCCCGGCATTATTGATCAGCACATCAATGGGTTGGTTGCGCTGGTTCAGATTGCTGATCACCTGTTCAACATCCTGCATCAGACTGAGATCGGCAATTTCCAGATGGATGTTGTCATTACCTGTTGTTGCAATCAGTGATTTGCGCAGGGCCAGACCTTTGGTTTGGCTGCGCACCACCAGCGTTAATTCGGCGCCCAGTCGAGCCAGAGTTTCGGCGCAGGATTTTCCCAGCCCAGACGTGGCACCAGTGAGGATCACATGCTTGTTGCCCATGTAGGCGGATACCGGGTGCCAGTGCTTGCGCCCCAGACGATATCCGCGCTTGGTGAAACGGCTCAGCGCCAGTGGTAAAAAACGATCAGCCCGCGAGTTGCTGGCGGATATTTCCGGGGGTTGAAAGTTGTCATCCAGAGCCTGTTTTAAACCAATTTGTATGGACTCATAACCCATGTGTTCCAGACGTTTTTGCATCAGTGGCGCAATCTTGTCGACCCAGGGTTGCCACTTGAAAATGGCGGTGTAGTTCAATTCACAGCCGTCTTGGTTAGGAGTGATGGTGATGGTGTCGGTGACATCAAAAAAGCGGCCGCGACCCACTAAAACCACTTTGCGATCGGTTTCCAGTTCGATGATTTCGTATTCGAGATGTATGTTGCTGACTGGCGCTGCACAAATCACATCAAAGCGGCTGCCTACAGCGACAGGACCGGGATTCAAACGGGTTGCCGCAATCGCGGTGCTGTCCCATTCCTGGCAGTTGGAAAAGTCTGCCACATAGGTAAACACCTCATGGGCAGGACGATTGATCTGGATGGTTTCACTCAAGGTGGTCATGGTGTTTTTCCGTAAATAATTGTTTCCTGTGGATACGAATTGATTCCGGCTTCTGATCACTTTATCTGCGGTTATGACTCCTGCAAGATTCTGATGTCCTTGAGATAATCCTGAATTTCACCTTCCAGACGGGCTTTCTGTTTGGCTGTTATGGTGGGCCACAATGTGGCGAGCAGACGGGCGTAGGTGTTGCGGTTGGCCTGTCCGTTTTCCACATACACCGGATTGGCAATGGTCTTTGGGTGCTGCAATAAATGAATCAGTTTGGTTTCAAAATCCGGGTCGGTTGTGCGTGAGGCAAGCAGTGCCCGGGCCTGTTTTTGCAGCTCCCGACGATGTTCCAACCACAGATTGTTGTTGGCGATAAATTGTGGGGCGAAGTCATTGATCAGGCTGCGTTGCTCGTCAGTGAGTCTGCCCAGCCATTGTCTGAGATTTTTGCTGATCTGTTTTGTGCGTTTTGTTATTGCGTCCTGTGGGTCGGTCTCACCGTATTTGTCCTGCAGGTTGAGATTGTCCCGCTCCATGGCTTCAAACAGGCTGTTGACCTGATCATCCTCCAGTGCTTTGGCCAGGCTCGCCAGTTCCGGCAAGACCTTATCGCGCAGTCTGAGCCAGTGATGCTGGCCGCGATCAAAATGATGATGCCAGCGTTCTTCGGTCATGGGCTGGCTTTTAAAATCACTGTCGAGTTCCAGCAGGTGATTGCGGTATTGATCCAGCTCCTGTTGCCGATGCCACTCTAGCCACTGCTCCATATTGAGGTTGAAAGTCTGCTTTTGCCACTGGTTCAAGGCGATGTAGTCATCGACATACCAGTGAATCAACCAGTCCAGATTGTTGTAGGCAAATCGGGTCGAGCAGGCCGTTAAACCAAAAACGACCAACACAAGCAGCAGAGGCTTTTTCATACCATTCCAGATTCAATTGTCAGATGTTTTCCATTGATCAGTATGCGCAAACGGATTTAAAGTGAATCACAAATTAAACCGTCTGGAATTTGCTTGCGTAAAAAACACAACGCAAACGACAGGGTCTGAATAAATCCTGTTGATAATTTATAAAAGGAGACATCATGAGTCACTATCGTGCGCCATTGGAAACCATCAACTTTGTTCTGTTTGATGTGTTGGGCAGTCAGTGTCTGGCAAAGACCGATCGGTTTGCCGACGCGTCTGAAGAAATTTTTAAGGCAGTTCTGGAAGAGGGCGCCAAGTTCTGTGAAAACGTGTTGCTGCCAACCAATGAGCCCGGTGATCGCATGGGCGCACACTACGATCCCGAGACCAAATCCGTCACCACCGCCGATGGTTTCAAGGAAGCCTACGAGGTCTATCGTCAGGGTGGCTGGAGTGGCCTATCCGCTTCGCCGGATTTTGGCGGTCAGGGATTGCCACATCTGTTGAAAATGGTGGTGGACGAAATGGTCTGTTCCACCAATCTGTCCTTTGGCATGTACCCGGGCTTGTCCCATGGTGCAATGGATGCCCTCACCGAACATGCATCAGCGGAATTGCAGGAGCAGTACCTTGGCAAACTGATTGAAGGCGAGTGGACCGGTACCATGTGCCTGACCGAACCCCAGTGCGGCACCGATCTGGGCTTGATCAGAACCAAGGCAGAACCCAACGCCGATGGCAGTTATGACATCACCGGTACTAAAATATGGATCACCGGCGGTGAACACGACTTAACCGATAATATTCTGCATCTGGTGTTGGCAAAATTGCCGGGCGCACCGGATACCAGTAAAGGCATTTCCCTGTTCCTGGTGCCCAAGGTGTTGCCAGATGGCACCCGTAACGATGCCTACTGTGGTGGTCTTGAACACAAGATGGGTATCAAGGGCAGTGCCACCTGCGTGATGAATTTTGAAAACGCCAAGGGTTGGTTGATCGGGCAGGAAAATCAGGGCCTGATGTGCATGTTCACCATGATGAATGCCGCCCGGATTATGGTGGGTATTCAGGGGCTGGGGCTGGCAGAAACTGCTTATCAGGTGTCTCTGGATTTTGCCAAGGAGCGTTTACAGAGCCGCGCCATCAGTGGCCCGGCGGCACCGGAGAAAGCAGCCGACCCCATTATCGTACACCCGGATGTGCGTCGCATGTTGCTGCGCCAGAAGGTTCTCAACGAAGGCGCTCGTGCGATGGCTTACTGGACCGGTTTGCATCTCGACCTGAGTCATTCTCTGGAGGATCAGGAGGCTCGCGAGAAGTCGGATGACATTCTGCAATTGATGACGCCGGTGGTGAAATCGTTCCTGACGGATGAAGGTTTCTTCAGTATCGATCAGGCGTTGCAATCCATGGGGGGCTCCGGCTTTACCCAGGACTGGCCAGTGGAGCAATTGCTGCGTGATGCGCGAATTTCAAGAATTTACGAAGGCACCAACGGCATTCAGGCGCTGGATCTGGTTGGTCGCAAGCTGACCATGAAAGGCGGCCGTCTTGCGGGCACCTACTTCAATGCCCTGAGCGAAATTTTGTCGGGAGTCCGTAATGAAGCACACAAAGCGGCGGCGCAAACATTTATCGAGACGCTGCAACAAAGTCTTGGCTGGTTGGTCAACGAATCGGTCAAGGATCCGGAACAAGCGGCGGCGGCCGCTACGCCGTTGCTGAGAATGTTTGCCCTGACTACCATTGCCGTTTTCTGGGCCAAAATGGCGGAAGCCGCAACGTCCGAGTCTGTGGCAGGAAGTTACAGTCAGGAGTTTCTGTCCGGCAAAGTGAAAGCGGCCGATCACTACTTCCGATTGTTTACTCCGGAAATACAAGCCCTGCATGCTGAAGTGTGTGCCGGCAAGTCAACTCTGATGGCATTTGCTGAAGCAGAGTTCTGATGGCGTAAGGGTAATCCGGTATGCTTCGTTTAACCCCGATTCTCACCTGGAGTGGCACCCTGCCTTTCGTGGGGTGTGTGCTCTGGTCGATACTCGGGGAGTATCTGTCTGTGCCGCAGCTGGTGCTCGAAGCTTACTGGATTTTTATTGCCTACAGCATTGTCATCCTGTCTTTTATGGCTGGCACCCTTTGGGGTAAAGCCAATCATCGCAGTTTCTCTCATCATGGCCCTTTGTTGTTGCTCAGTAATGTATGGGCTTTATTGGCGTGGCTGTTGCTGATGGCGTTAATGGCCTACGATCACATTGGGGCGGCGATTGTTCTGTTACTGGCAGTTGGCTACTGGAACCTGTATGCGGTGGAAAAACGTTGTCTCAAAGGCAGTCGGGATTATCTTGATCTGCGAAAAAAAGTCACGTTTGTGGTGATGGCATGCCATGGCCTGATGTTTGTGCTGATGCTCTAATTACCAAACCAATAGTTTTGTGCTGCAATTATTATGACTGAATCGAAAACACCTGAGCTCACGATTTTTTACGACAGTACCTGCCCGTTGTGCGTAGCGGAAATGGATAAGTTGCGCGGGCTCGATTCACATCATCGCATTGCACTGGTGAGTTTACAGGATGAGTCTGTAGCACAACGCTACCCGCAACTGGATGTGGTAAAAGCCATGTCGGTATTGCAGGGGCTGTTGGCCTCTGGCCGTTATATCGAAGGTCTGGATGTAACCCACCGGGCCTGGACACTGGTTGGCCGTGGTTATTTGACAGCGCCATTGCGCTGGCCGGGAATTCGCTGGTTGGCTGATCGTGCCTACCTCTGGTTTGCCCGAAATCGCTATCGCGTTTCAGCGCTGCTGACAGGCAAGTCCAATTGCGACAATGGGCAGTGTTCCGTTCCGCGTAAGTGATCTGCCCCATCCCTTTGTTCGTAATAAATGAAAAACAAAGGGAAATCATTATGCCAGTCGGCAAAGCCATTATTGATATCAAAAATCTGCGTTTGCGAACCTTTATCGGTTTTAATCCCGAGGAGCGTGAAAAGCAGCAGGATATTATTGTTAATGCAGTCATGCACTACGATGCCAGCGATGCCATGGCCACAGACAATGTGGATCAGGCGGTGAATTATAAAAGCATCACCAAGTCCATTATTCACCATGTTGAGAACAATCGTTTTTTACTGTTGGAAAAGTTGGTGTGTGATCTGCTTTCCATTTGCAGTGAGCCGATCGCGATTGACTATGCCTCGGTAACGGTAGATAAACCCCACGCCCTGCGTTTTGCGGACAGCGTATCGCTGACCATTGATTATCATCGCAACGATTAAGGAGTCCCGGATGATGTCTGATGCTGAAAAAGTACGATCCATGTTGGTTGAGGTGGGTTTGGAAACACCTCTTATCGAAACCGGGCTCACTCAGGAACAAAAATACGAGCGCATCAAAGGTCTTATGACCGAAGTGGTTGGTACCCTCGGTCTGGATCTGACCGATGACAGTTTGCAGGAAACACCACACCGCATTGCCAAGATGTACGTGTATGAAATCTTCTCGGGTCTCGATTACAGCAATTTCCCTAACCTGTCGGTGATTGAAAATAAAATGAAAGTGGATGAGATGGTCAAGGTTAATGACATTGCCGTTACCAGCACTTGCGAACACCACTTTATCACCATCGATGGTTTTGCCAATGTGGCTTACATACCGAAAGACAAAATCATCGGCCTGTCGAAAATCAATCGACTGGTGCGGTTCTTTGCCCAGCGACCACAGGTTCAGGAGCGGCTGACCCAGCAGGTGTTGGTGGCGCTGCAGACACTGCTCGAAACAGACGATGTGGCGATTACCATCAATGCCACCCACTATTGCGTGAAGTCGCGCGGCATTATGGATACCACATCCAATACATCGACTACGGCGCTTGGTGGTGTGTTCAAGGCCAACAGTCGTACTCGTGCCGAATTTTTGGCTTGAGTCTGATTCGATCTGGTTTGAGTTATTGTCACAGAGTGTTGCCTGCTTTTAGGTAGGGGAGTGTCAAAATGTACAGATGTTTAAAGCGTGTAAGATTTATTCTGGTTTTTTTACCGCTGTGGTTATTTTCGACCCCCTCACTGGCCACCTGCCCGCAGTGGCTGAATCACACAGTCGGCAAACTTCACTCAAATGACACGGTTAATTTGTGCGACGTTGTCGCCGATCGTCCGGTTCTAATAGCCAATACCGCCAGCCATTGCGGTTTCACCTATCAGTATGGCGAGCTGGAGACTCTGCATCAGGAGTATAAGGATCGGGGATTGGTGGTAGTGGGATTTCCATCCAACGACTTTCGACAGGAAACCGATGACGAGGCCGAATCCGCCAAAATCTGTTATGTGAATCACGGTGTCACCTTCACCATGACCGATCGCGTTCATGTGAAAGGTTCCGAGGCACATCCGATATTCCAGCACTTGGGTGATACTCAAGGGGCACCGGGCTGGAACTTCAACAAGTATCTGGTAGATGCCAATGGCAAGGTGGTTAAACGCTTTCCAAGTTCGGTCAAACCATCTTCAAAGCTGATGCGGCAATACATTGAAACTCTGTTGTGATGCTTGCCTTGCGTGATGCTGCTCTGTTGATGTGATGTCTTCCTCAATCACCCATAAACCAAAAAGCTCCGGCAGCCTTCTGTGGTTTACCCAGGATTTAAGGCTGGATGATAACCCCTCACTTCTGGCTGCGGCGAAATCAGAACAATTGTTGTGCGTGTACGTGGTGGACCCCATCTGGTTTCGTCCCGGACGCTGGCAAATCAGTTCCATGGGATACCACCGCTGGTATTTTTTACAGGAATGCCTGAGCAGTTTGAATCAGGAACTGCGGCATCTGGGGCAGCAGTTGTATGTGTGCTATGGCGACACCGTCAGTGTGCTTGGCAATTTGCTGGCAACAGGCCAGTACGACCAAATGCACCATACCGCTTTGGCAGGAAGTGTTGAAGCCAACATATTGAAACGGCTCAAACGGCCATGGCCCGATATCGAGGTTATTGCTCACAGGGGCTATACCTTGTTCGATGATGCAGATCGTCCTCTGGCCATTGCCGAATGGCCAGACACCTATTCGCGCTTTCGTCGACAGGCTGAAAAGTGCACCATGGCCTTGCCACAATCGGCGCCGAGCTCATTGCCGCCAATGCCGGCAATGACACCGACGCCAACTCTGAAGCAGCCAGACTGGTTGCCACAACCCGTATCGAGTCAGACATCGTTTCAGGGGGGGATCCGTGCCGCGCAACAGCATCTTGATGAATACTTCTCTGGTGTCTTGCCTCGTGTCTATAAAGATAATCGCAACGCGCTATCGGGTTGGGGTAACAGCAGCAAACTGTCACCCTGGTTGAATCATGGCGTTATTTCTCCCCGCAGAATTTGTCAGTACCTGCGGCGCTACAATTCTGATCACGGCGACAACCCGGGTACGCAGTGGTTGTTGGTTGAGCTGCTTTGGCGGGAGTTTTTTCACTGGCATCATCATAAGGTGGGGGACCGGTTGTTTAAGTTTCGCGGGTTGGCCAACTCATCACCCAACACCACGTTTTACCCGGAGCGATGGCGTAAATGGTGCGACGGTGAAACCCCTTACCCTCTGGTCAATGCCTGCATGAAAGAATTAAAGGCCACCGGTTATTTGAGTAATCGGGGACGCCAGATTGCCGCCAGTTGTCTGATCAATGAGCTGGGGCTGGATTGGCGCTTTGGCGCGGCCTGGTTTGAATACCAGTTAATCGATTACGACGTTTCCTGTAACTGGGGCAATTGGCAATACATTGCCGGTGTGGGTGTGGATCCCAGAGGCGGCAGGCATTTCAATCTGGAGAAACAAACCCATCAATTCGACCCCGATGGTCACTACCGGCGGCGCTGGGGGGCAACGGCCAACCCGCAACTGGACAGCACCGATATGGTGGATTGGCCCATCGAAAGCGAAGCCAACGGATGAAAGCCAAACGCTTGCGATTGATTCTGGGTGATCAATTGAATGCCGGTCACTCGTGGTTTCGCGAAAAAGATGATCACACGGTGTATCTGATTGCCGAGTTGCATCAGGAGAGCCGTTATGTGACTCATCACTGGCAAAAGCTCTGCGCATTTTTTGCTTCAATGGCGGCCTTCGCTGATGCATTGAAGCGGGCCGGGCATCGGGTGTTGCATCTTACTCTGGATGAAACCAATGACTTCAACGATCTGGATGATCTGTTGCAACACTATTGCAACGAGCTGGGGTGTGAGCAATTCGAATATCAGCGAGCCGATGAATACCGATTGGCATGTCAATTGGCCGGCGCGGCCGAGAGTTTATCCATCGAGGTTAAGCAGGTGGATAGCGAACATTTTTTGTTACCGTTTGCCGACATAGAAAAACAATTCTCGCCACAAAAACATCATCGTATGGAAAGCTTTTATCGGCGCATGCGCAAACGTCTGAATATCCTGATGGATAACGGTCAGCCGGTGGGTGGTCAGTGGAATTATGATGCGGATAATCGCAATGCCTTCAAAGCCAATGATCTGAAAGATATTCCCCAGCCCCTGTTGTTCGCCAATCCTGTGGCCGATATTGCACAGCGGATCAAACGCCATGGATTGAACTATCTGGGCGAGCCGCAAGACCAATTGTTGTGGCCAATCAATCGCGCACAGGCACGACAACTCTTGTCCTTTTTCTGCGAAGTGTGCCTACCTGACTTCGGTAAATTCCAGGATGCCATGACCGGTGAAAATCGGGATCATTGGAGTTTGTATCACTCGCGCCTCAGCTTTGCCTTGAACACCAAGATGCTCCATCCAATGGAAGTGATTGAAACAGCGCTGCGGCAATATCAGGCTCATGATCAAAGTGAGTCCCAAGAGCCGTCTGTCAGCCTGCCCCAGATTGAAGGTTTTGTGCGACAGATTATCGGTTGGCGTGAATACGTGCGTGGCGTTTATTGGTGCAATATGCCCGCTTATTCTGAGCAGAACGCATTGAATGCCCACAGGCCTTTGCCTCGTTGGTTCTGGGATGGCGACACCAATATGCGTTGCCTCAGTCACAGCATCGGCCAGTCCCTGGAGTTTGCCTATGCTCATCATATTCAGCGTCTGATGATCGTTGGTAATTTTGCTCTGCTGGCGGGGCTTGATCCTGATGCCGTGGATGCCTGGTATTTGGGTATTTATATCGACGCCATTGAATGGGTGGAGCTGCCCAATACCCGGGGCATGGCATTGTTCGCAGATGGTGGCTGGATTGCCACAAAACCCTACGCAGCCAGTGGCAACTACATCAATAAGATGAGTGATTACTGCACTCAGTGCCACTATAAGGTTAAACTCAAAACCGGTGACGGGGCCTGCCCGTTTAACAGTCTGTACTGGCATTTTATTGACCGGAACAAGCACCACTATGAACGTAACCCAAGGATGGCCTTGCCCTTGAGGCAGTGGCAGAAAAACACACCAGAGCAGCGTCAGGCGGTGTTATCCCAAGCCGATGCTGTATTGGCAAGACTTGATCGGTTGTGAACCCATTTGTATTTGATCAGTTCTGCGCAATGAACCAGAGAATCCATGCATGAATAAATCCAGAGATTTAGTTACATCCAGAATTATCAAGGTGGTCGTTATGGCCGCGTTATTGTTGGTCAGTGCGATGACGCATGCCGCGGACTACAGTTCCGGCCATGGTGCGCTGCAATTGTGGGACGATGAGGCCAAGGCCAATCTGCCCCAGTGGATCAAACTGTGGCTGATGTTTATGTTGCTGGTGTTCGCCAGCGGTTTGTTGTTTGTCTGGCGTCATATGGAAGCCCGCTGGGTGGTGGGTGGTGTGATCGCCGGATTGTTGTTTTCCCGGTTTGCGGTTCCCGCTCTGGGGTTGGTGCCCTTATCGGGTCTGGTGGCTCTGGTGCATCTGATTTTCTGGTCGCCGGCCTTATTTCTGCTGATTAAAAACCGGCCGTTTGCCAAGGGGTGGTCTGCCTATGCGGTGTGGTCCGGCCTGGCTACTTTCTGTATCGTATTTTCGTTTGTGTTTGATGTGCGCGATGCCGCTATTTATCTGTGGCATATGCTTTTGGGTTGATTGAGCCTGTGGCTGCACTATAAAAAAGCCCCGCAATGCGGGGCTTTTTTCGAGCGTGATCCACTCATCAGAGCTTTATGCACTGACCATCTGCAATTCCAGATTGTGTGGCAAAGGCTTTCTGCCTATCCGGGCAATCACAATCCAGCCGACCAGTGCTGCACCGATAACACCGGCAACTGTCGAGGTGGCAATGGGCAGACCAAAACCCAGTGCGGCGTTATTCAGGATAAAGGTGATAACCACACTGCTCATAAACAACGCAGGCACAGTACAGATCCAGTGCAGGCGATTGCCACGGGCCAGATAGGAAGCTGCAGTCCACAACATAATGACCGCGGTCATCTGATTGGCAAAACCGAAGTAGCGCCAGATTACGCCGAAGTCTACCTGAGTCAGAATGCCACCCAGAGTAAACAGTGGGATCGCAAGCATCAAACGACGAGAGACTTTATTCTGTGGCATCTTAAAGAACTCGGACATGATCAGACGCGCCGAGCGGAATGCGGTATCACCCGAGGTGATGGGCAGTACAATCACTCCCAGAATCGCCAGCATGCCTCCGAAGGCACCCAGCAAACCAGTGGACGCTTCAAACACCACATTGGCAGGACCGCCTTCGCTCAGAGCTTGTTGCAGACCGGTGATGCCATCAAAGAAAGACAGGGCAATGGCACACCACATCAGGGCAATAATGCCTTCGCCAATCATGGCGCCGTAAAAGACGAAGCGACCGTTTTTCTCGTTCTCGATACAGCGCGCCATCAGCGGTGATTGGGTGGCATGGAAACCGGAGATCGCACCACAGGCAATGGTAATAAACAGCGCAGGCCACAGCGGTTTGTCATCCGGATTGAGGTTAGTAAACAGGTCTGCGGCAGTGACGTCGGCCAACAGGCTGTGATCCGGTGACAGCATCAGCGCAACCGGCAGGCTGATGGACATAAACAGCAGCAGTAGCCCAAACACCGGGTACAGACGGCCAATGATTTTGTTGATCGGTACCAACGTGGCAATCAGGTAGTAGGCGAAAATAATGCCCACCAGCATGGCCTTGTCCCAGCCGCTGAGCTTAACCAGCAAGCCAGCCGGAGCCGTTACGAATACCACACCCACCAGCAACAACAGAATCAGGGAGAAGATATTCATAAAATGTTTGGCGTTATTACCGAGATAGCGGCCGACCAGATTGGGCACTGAGGCACCACCATTACGAACCGACAACATGCCAGAAAAATAATCGTGAACGGCACCGGCAAAGATGCAGCCAATGACGATCCAGACCATGGCAGCAGGGCCATACATGGCACCCAGGATGGGGCCGAAAATTGGGCCTACGCCTGCAATATTAAGCAGCTGAATCAAATAAACCTTGGGTGTCGACATGGGTACATAGTCGACGCCATCGGCACCTTCTTTTGCCGGTGTCTTGCGCTGGCCATTAGGCGCAAACACTTTTTCAACAAAAGCTCCGTAAATAAAATAGCCGCCTATCAGCATCGCTAATGCAATAAAAAACCAAACCATTGAACTAACCCTAGCGTTTAAACAGCACGGTGGTGTGCCATTTGTCGTTTAAAGAATGAGACGCTTGTGACCGCTCGGTATTTCAGGGGTTCATCTTCAGGTTGCGTGTTTTTTGATCTGCATCAATTGGTTGGGCCCACTGGGACCTATCGGCAAGATTTATAACGATTTTGCTCTAATGGCAGCAGGATCATCCCCGGTCATTCCGTGCCGCTTTCCGGTTATTGAACTGAACAGTCCTTCGCAGCGTAACCCCTCAATAGCTTGCACTGCCCACTCAAGGTGGTGCCCAACCAAGGTGATCATTATGCAAATTGCTGTAGAAACCCTCAGACACTGGCCAAAAATCGACAAGGTCATTATCCACTCGCTGGATCTGTGCCTGTATCAGGCCTCGGTGGCGGTTGAGGATATTGAAATGCTGGTGACCGACAGCCGTGGCAAGCCCCTGCGCAAGTTCAATATTTTGGAAATGCAGGCTGTGTTTCGCGGCTTGCCTATCGGGGAGATGGTACTGCGTCAGCAAAGCGCCTATGACGAGATGGTGGGTCAACCGGTCAGGGCAGAATCGAACACGCTTGAGGTGCCTCTGGGGGATCCCTACCCGGATTTAACCCGTTGATCGCCGAGTGTGATTATTTCAGGTGGCGGCCGCCATCAAGGTGCAGTGTTCGCCCGGTGATATAGCGGCTCTGTAACAGGAAGGCGACCGCCTCCACCGCTTCTTCGGCCCCCGGGGGCGAGCCAATCAAAGATTTTTGCATGGCCTTGAGTTTGTCCTCTTCGCTGTCGCCCTCGGTGAACATCACCAGCGCCGGAGCAATGTCGTTAACCTTGATGTCCGGTGCCAGTTGTGCCGCAAACGACAGCGTTAAATTGTGCAGCGCGGCTTTACTGGCGGCGTAGGCAATGTGTTTTTTACTGCCCTTGTCCTGAATGTAATCGGTCATGTGAATGATGTCGGCGGGGCCGCTGTGCTGTTTCAACAGGGGGGTCAGGGCCTGATTAATCAGGTAGGGTGCGGTGACGTGAATTTGCATCATGCGCGCCATCAAATCTTCACCGGGCAGCCCCGAGGATTCGGCAACCCAATCGGAGGCGTTGTGAATCACGGCGCGAACCCGGCGGTAGCGGCTGACAACGTAATCGATAAACCCCCGCACCCCATCGACCGTGGCAAAGTCAGCTTGCACCACGTCGGCCCCAAGGGCTTCCAGTTCATCAACCCCGGGGCGGCGTTTGCGATAGGTGACCAGCAGTGGAAAACCGTTTTGATGCAGCTCTTTGGCAATGGCCAGACCGAGGCGTTGGCCGCCGCCGGTGATAATGACAGGTGCGTTTGTTTGCATGGGTTATCTCCAAATATTCACTGAAGATACGAACACGGAGGGTGAGCCGATTAATCCGCTGACTGAAACAGATACTCCACCCTCGCCGCAGTCTTCAGGTGCCTGTGATACAGTAGCGCCGCTTAACCAGACCACCTTGTTGCCATGCTGCCACTGATTTATCACCCGAATTATTCCTGCCCCTTTCCCGAAGAGCATCGATTTGTGATGAGCAAATTCCGGCGCCTGTACGATTACGTGCAATCGCGCGGCTACATTGCTCCGGGGAATGCCAATTTGTTTCAGCCTGAGACCGCCAGTGTTGAAGATTTAGCGATTGCCCACGATCGCGATTATTTGCAGGGCATGTTGACCAACGATCTGACCAAACAGGTGTGGCGTCGCATCGGCTTGCCCTGGAGTCAGGGATTGATTGACCGGACCGTGACGGCTCCCAATGGCACCCTGCTGACAGCAGAAAAAGCGCTGGAGCATGGCATGGCCTGTCATCTGGCCGGTGGAACTCACCATGCGCACCGGGATTTTGGCAGCGGTTTCTGCATCCTCAATGATCTGGCGTATGCGGCTTTGCGTCTGGTCGAAACCGGTCGCGCCAGACAAATACTGATTTTTGATTGCGATGTGCATCAGGGTGACGGCACTGCGGCGATCCTGCATCACCATGACCACATTTTTACCTGCTCGATTCACTGCGAGAAAAATTTTCCGTTTCGCAAAAGCGACAGCGATCTGGATATCGGTCTGGCCAGTGACATCAGTGAAGACGAGTACCTCAATGTGGTGATGCGCACGTTTGAACAACTGATTGCGGTGTTGTCTCCCGATCTGGTTCTGTACGACGCCGGTGTCGATGTCTGGGCGGAGGATGATCTCGGCTTGCTGGATATTTCCTGGCAGGGTATCGAGCAGCGCGATTACGGGATATTAAAAACCTGCCAGGACAGAGGCATCCCGGTCGCCACCGTGATTGGTGGTGGCTATGACCGCGACCATGAGCGTCTGGCCAGACGCCATGGCATTGTGGTGGATCAGGCTTATCGGTTGGTCGGTTAGGCTTTGGCCTCATCGTTTAGGGTAACGGCTGCTTCAGGCTCTGGCGGTTTGGTGGTCAGATACAGCCAGATAAATCCGATGATGCCGGCACTGAACGACGCAAACAGGATGCCGGTCTTGGCCATCACCAGATCGTCCGGGTAATTGGCAAAGCCCAGCTCGGCAATAAAGATCGACATGGTAAAACCGATACCACCCATAAAGGCCACACCGATAATGTGGTGCATGTTCAATCCTTTGGGTAGGTCGCTCAGTCCGGCTTTTACCGCCAGCCAGGTGAAACCGGCAATACCGATCAATTTACCCAGAACCAGCCCCAAGCCAATCCCCATGGTCACAGGATGAACCAGAATGTCACCGATGTTGGCAAAGTCGATGGCGACACCGGCGTTGGCCAGGGCGAAAATAGGGATCACCAGATAGGCCGATGGCAGGTGCAGTTTACTTTCCAGTACCTGAGCGGGCGCCTGTACCAGATAGGCACCGTTACTCATGGCCCGGACCTGAGAGCGCAACGCATCATTCACCAGAATATTTTCGTTCTCCTTATAAGCCGCTTTTAAGGTGTCCACCCGGCTGGTGATCAGAGACAGGAAACGTTTCGGGTCATACTTGGGCTTCATCGGAATAATGAAGGCCAGTATCACACCCGCGAGAGTCGCATGGACGCCACTCTTTAACAGGGCCACCCACAGAAAGACCCCGATAAACAGGTAGGGCGAAAGTCTGCGAATGCCCCCGAGGTTCAGGCAGATCAGCAGAAAGGTGAATACACCGGCCAGGCCCAGTGCCACCAGGTTAATTTTTTCGGTATAGAACAGGGCGATAACGGTTACCGCACCCAGATCATCGACAATGGCCACGGCAATCAGAAACATCAACAGACTTTGCGGTACCCGCTTGCCCAACAGGGCCAGTGTGCCCAGAGCGAAGGCGATGTCCGTAGCCATGGGAATGCCCCAGCCATTGGCGGTGTGACCGGTTGGGTTGATTGAAAAGTAGATCAGGGCGGGAACCACCATGCCGCCGATGGCAGCGATAATGGGCAGCAGCGCCTGTTTCAGGTTGGCCAGCTCGCCCACTAAAAGTTCGCGTTTTAATTCCAGTCCAACCACCAGAAAAAATATGGCCATCAGGCCATCGTTAATCCAGTGGTGCACTGTTTTGGAAAGTTGGAAGTTCTCCAGCCCCACCGTAAAGTAGAGCTTAAAAAAGTGATGGTAGGGTTCGGCAAATTTACTGTTGGCAATCAGCAGTGCGATAAGGGCACACAGTATCAGCAAGACACCACTGGTCGTCTGCCGATGAATAAATTCTTCAAGAGGGGATATGACTTTGTCAAAAGCCCGCTCCCAGGGAGCTACGTATTCCTTGCCACGCTTTTTTATTCTTATGCCCTTCATGTCTTCTCCTGCGGTTATCATTTCGGTGTTACCGGCTGCCCTTGCCCTTTATGTCGGGCAATTTGAGCGGGAACCTGAGCGGCAACACGTCACCTGATAAATTATATTTGGCTAATTCAGCATAGCCAATAATCCATTTAATGGCGCTAGGGCCTGTTCATACTGACAGTATTTCTACAGTCGGAGCTTCCACTCCTCAAAACCGCCATCGACGCTGTAAGATTGATCGAAGCCCATATTGAAAAAATACTCAGCCGCATTCTTACTGCTGTTGCCGTGGTAGCAGTAGATGATCAAGGGCTTGTGCTTGTCGGTGCTTCTTATAATCTGTTCCACATTGCTGTCCGAGACATTGATGGCGTTGGCAATATTACCCAGAGCGAAGGAACGGGGATCCCGGATGTCCAGAATCGTGGCATCGCCCTGATTGATCATGTCCTCAGCCTGATCAATGGAAATGCATTTATACGTCATATAGGTTGGTCCACTTAAGGCTTAATGGGGCAGCTGTTTGGCGCTGCTCAAAGCACATCCGGAGGTGTGTCTTCCAGCTTGTCCTGAGTCTTCAGTTCAAAGTCACTGGCTTGATGACGCTCACGCAGCTGTTTGGCCGGATCGCCCCAGGCGCGGTTGACCATGGTGCCGCGTTTTACCGCTGGGCGCTGGCCGATTTGTTCGGTCCAGCGCTGCATGTGTTTATAGCTTTTGACATCGAGAAACTCGCCAGCTTCGTACAGCTTGCCCTGTACCAGAGCGCCGTACCAGGCCCAGATGGCCATATCGGCAATGGTGTATTCGCTGCCGGCCATGTATTCGTTTTCCGCCAGATGTTTATCCAGAACATCCAGTTGGCGTTTGACTTCCATGGCGTAGCGGTCGATGGGGTACTCCCATTTTTCCGGGGCATAGGCGTAGAAGTGGCCAAAGCCACCGCCGAGAAACGGCGCGCTGCCCATTTGCCAGAACAGCCAGTTCAGGGTCTCGGTGCGAGCCTGATGATCTTTGGGCAGGAACACGTCAAAGCGTTCGGCCAGATAGAGCATGATCGAACCGGATTCAAATACCCGGGTACCGGTGGTGGTATCGAGCATGGCCGGTATCTTGGAGTTGGGGTTTAATTCCACAAAGCCGCTGCCGAATTGTTCCCCTTCACCGATGTTGATCAGATAGGCGTCGTATTCCGCGTCTTCGATACCCAGTTCCAGCAATTCCTCGAGCAGGATGGTGACCTTGACGCCGTTCGGTGTCGCCAGTGAATAGAGCTGGAACGGGTGGTCGCCCTTGGGCAAATCCCTGTCGTGAGTTGCGCCGGAAATGGGGCGGTTGATGCTGGCAAATTTGCCGCCACTTTCGGTGTTCCACTTCCATACGCTGGGAGGCTGATAGCTGTTGTCAGACATGTCTGTTTCCTGGGTCATCAGAGGTGCCAATAAGACTAGCAAACCCCGGGGTTGGCTGTAAGTAAGGTTTTGCAAAATGATCCAGCAAGCAGTTTTGTCAGTAACTGTTGGGATGCATACAGCAACAACAAGGATCTGACCCATGGCTTCTGAGCAAGCAAGTAACGTCTCACCAATCAATGCATCCGCGGCTAGCAAACGGCTGCCCTGTCGCGGGTGCCAGCCCGATTGTAAAAATTACCATCGCTGTGACGGCAAGCTTTGGCGGATGCCGCTCACCTTGCCCGCGGTAAAAACGCAAAAATAGACTGCTGTCGACCATAATAATATACTGTATATTAGTACAGTATTGATGTATTTGCAGAGTGTTGTGGTGGGCTTATGAAATTGCAGAATAAATTGGCGATTTTGGCTGATGCGGCCAAATACGATGCTTCCTGTGCCAGCAGTGGCTCGGTCAAGCGCAACTCCAGCAAAGGCAAGGGGGTTGGCTCCACTTCAGGGGGAATGGGGATCTGCCACAGCTACGCGCCTGACGGCCGCTGTATTTCACTGCTGAAAATCCTGCTCACCAATTTTTGCATTTACGATTGCAGTTACTGCGTCAATCGCGCTTCCAGTCAGGTACAGCGGGCCCGGTTTACGGTAGATGAAGTGGTGAACCTGACCCTGGATTTTTACAAGCGCAACTACATCGAGGGGCTGTTTCTCAGCTCCGGTATTATCCAGTCGTCCGATTACACCATGGAGCAGTTGGTGAATGTCGCGCGCAGCTTGCGCAAGGATCATGACTTTCGCGGTTACATTCATCTGAAAACCATTCCCGATGCCAGTCCGGAGTTGCTGCGTCAGGCCGGTGTCTACGCCGATCGTCTGAGCATCAATATCGAGCTGCCCTCCAAACAGTCCCTGAAGCTCTATGCGCCTGAAAAGGACCCGGTCACCATTCACGGGTCCATGGGCAAGCTGCGTGAAAACATTGAAGAGTCAAAAGAAAGCCGCAAGCGGCGCAACAAGGTGCAGTCGGCTGCCAAGCGAGCGAACACCAAACCGGCCAAATTTCTCTACGCTCCTGCCGGGCAGAGTACCCAGATGATTGTGGGTGCCGATGCCTCGTCGGACAGCAAAATCTTAACCCTGGCCAATCATTTGTACGGCAAGTATCAGATGCGACGGGTTTACTATTCCGCCTTCAGTCCGATACCGGATGCCACCCGGACATTGCCCTTGCAGGCGCCGCCCTTGTTGCGCGAGCACAGGCTGTATCAGGCTGATTGGTTGCTGCGTTTTTATGGTTTTTCCATCGATGAAATCAGCGATCCGGCCAGTGAGCAAAAGGGCATGCTCGATTTGGACGTTGATCCCAAACTGGCCTGGGCGTTGCGCAATCGCGATCTGTTTCCGGTGGATATTAATCGCGCGCCATTGGAGATGCTGTTGCGGGTGCCGGGAATTGGCACCATCGGTGCCCGGCGCATTATCCAGTCGCGTCGCTTTGGCCAATTGCGTTTTGCGGATCTGGCCAAATGCGGCTTGTCGGTCAAGAAAATTTCAGCCTTTATAGAGACCGTGGATCACTCACCTGCAGCGCAGTTACTGGAATCAGATAGCCTTAAAAGCCGCTTCGTTAAGGCGGAGACGCCACAGCTCAGTTTGTTTTAGGTGGCCGATGATGTATGGGATTCAAGCAAACGATTTTAACCAATGGCGTCGACTGGCCAGAGGCTTGTTGCAACGTCGTATCTCGCCGCAACAGTTGCACTGGGAAAGTCCTGATCAGACTTCACTGTTGCTCACAGCTGCCTCGGACGATTATCTGGCGCAGCCAGTTATTACCGACGACATCACCATTCCCCGGGACTTTTTTACGCTGGCAAAGCAGGTGGCGTGTTTTCGCGATCCGAGTCGCTGGTCGTTGCTCTACAGTCTTGCCTGGCGTTTGGTGTTTCAGGACAGAAGTTTGCTGGGCAATAAAATTGATCCGGAGGTGGCCCGATTGCTGGCGATGAGAAAAGCCGTGGGTCGAGATAAACACAAAATGGAAGCGTTTGTGCGCTTTCAGCAGGTGCAGGAGGCGACAGCGGATCAACCTGAGGTGTTTGTGGCCTGGTTTGAACCCGAACACCTTATTCTGCCGATTACCGCGCCTTTTTTTGCCAAGCGATTCAGCAATATGGTCTGGACGATTCTGACCCCCGATGCCTGTGCACACTGGGACGGTCAGCAGTTGCAGTTCAGTCCGGGTGTTACCCGGCCTCCCGCACGAGACGATGCCGTCGAAGATTTGTGGCGCGAGTACTACGCCAATATTTTCAATCCGGCGCGGCTCAAGTTAAAAGCCATGCAAAGTGAGATGCCGAAAAAGTACTGGGTGAATTTACCCGAGGCGCCACTGATTGCCGAATTGACGCGCAACGCCGGTAAGCACACCGAGGCGATGCTGGCAAAGAGTGCAACCCCCGAGTGGAAAAAAACGGCCAAGTCTCGATTCATAAAACAGCAACAAAAGCTGCTTCGTCATCGCAGTGATGATGTCGATGGTTAATGTTCTTTGGCAAATAATTGTTTTGGTTTGATGGCATAAAAGCTTATTTGGGGCCTGTTTTTCCTTATATTTTTTAATTCATGATTTTGTCAAATACTTGGCTTAGCTTTTGCTATCTTTTGTTGAATAGTTAGGCCGGCAATCCTGGGTCGCCGGTTGATCTCAAGAAGCGTATGCAGTGGCTGTAACATGAAAGACAATTGGAAAGACTATAAAGCGGGTGAGCACTACGATGAGTTGATCACTGAAAAAGGGGGCAGCCGCATGCCTGCCAGGGCGGTGGTTTCCTATCTGAAATCACTTAGCCCGCAAGACGTAGCCGCGCGAAAGCTGGCGGCTGAATCGGCCATCAAAGACATGGGGGTGTCGTTCACCGTCTACACCGAAGAGGGCAATATTGATCGCGTCTGGCCCTTCGATATCATTCCCAGAGTCATTGCCAAAAAACAATGGGATGCCGCTTCCCGAGGTCTTGAACAGCGCCTGCAGGCGCTGAATATGTTTATTGACGATCTGTATCACGATCAGAAAATCATCAAAGACGGCATCATCCCCGAGTTTGTTTTAAAGCAATCCAAAAATTACCTGAAAGAGTGTGAAGGGGTGTCGCCCCGATTTGGGGTTTGGGCTCACATCTGTGGCACCGATTTGGTGCGCGATAAAGACGGGCAGTTCTATGTGCTCGAAGACAATTTGCGGGTGCCTTCCGGTGTTTCCTACATGCTGGAAAATCGTTCGATCATGAAGCGGGTGCTGCCGGAATTGTTTGAAAAGACCGATATTGCCTCGGTTTCCGCCTACCCATCGAAACTTTATGAAACTCTGGCCTCGCTGTCGCCGCGGCGGGTTAATAGTCCGGTGGTGGTGGTACTGACTCCCGGCATATACAACTCCGCCTACTTTGAGCACGCCTTTTTGGCGCAACAAATGGGTGCAGAGCTGGTGGAGGGCAATGACCTGCTGGTGAAAGACGATTGCGTCTTTATGAAAACCATTGACGGCCTGACTCGAGTGGATGTGATTTATCGCCGCATCGATGATGAGTTCCTCGACCCGGAAGTGTTTAACCCGAAATCGGTGCTGGGTGTGCGGGGCCTGATGCGCGCCTGGAAGGCCGGTAATGTGGCACTGGCCAATGCTCCGGGAGCCGGCGTTGCCGACGACAAGGTGGTCTACGCCTATGTGCCGGATGTGATTCGCTACTACCTGGACCAGGAGCCGTTGATTCCCAATGTTGAAACCTTTCTTTGCTATGACGACAAGCAGCGCGAGTACGTGCTGGCCAATCTCGACAAGCTGGTGGTCAAACCCGCCAACGAATCCGGAGGTTACGGCATGTTGATCGGCCCGCACTCAAGCAAAAAAGAGCGCCAACACTTTGCCGAACTGATCCAAAAAAATCCCAGAAATTACATCGCCCAGCCAACCCTGTCGCTGTCAACGGCGCCGACCCTGATTGGTCAGGACTCACTAGAACCGAGGCATCTGGATTTACGCCCCTTTATCCTGCAAGCCAAGGACACCTACGTCACCACCGGTGGCTTGACGCGGGTGGCTATGAAAAAGGGCTCGCTGGTGGTCAACTCCTCCCAAGGTGGCGGCAGTAAAGATACCTGGATCGTTGATACGGAGGCGAAATCCAAATGATGCTCTCCAAAGTTGCAGAACGCGTTTACTGGACTGCCCGCTATCTGGAGCGGGTGGAAAGCACGGCCCGGCTGGTCAGCATTTACGATCAATTGCTGTTTGATTTGCCCCGCAGTGTCCAGCTGAGCTGGTACAACCTGATTACCATCAATAGCCTGCAGACGGATTTTGATGAGCGCTACAAGGTCCGCGATGAGCGCAATGTGGTCAAGTTTCTGATCGGCGATGAAAGCAATATCAGCTCGGTAGTGTCATCGCTCAAGGCCGCCCGGGAAAATATCCGCACCACCCGCGATGTGATTCCCCAGGAGACCTGGGAGTTTATCAACGAACTCAGTCTGTTCGTGCAGGACAACCTCAAGCAGGGGATTAATCGCAGCAAACGCTATGAATTTCTGGGCGAAATCATTAAGTCCTGCCAGCAAATCTTGGGGATGCTCTACGGCAATATGCCCCACGATGAAGTTTGGAGTTTTCTGCGACTTGGCCGCAACCTCGAACGCGCCGATATGACCACCCGGATTCTCGATGCCGGTGTCTCCGTCATTGCCCAGATGCAGGAGGACGACAGCGTCTACAACAGCCGTCAGATTGCCCTGGGTAATGTGTTGCGCTCACTCAATGCCGATCAGGCCTATCGCCGGTTGATGCGGCTTTCCGTTAATGGCCCGGCGGTGGTTGAATTCCTTCTGGGGCACAAGGCCTTTCCTCGCTCGATAACCCATTGCCTCAATTCCATGATTCATGCCGCCGAGCAATTGCCAAATCCCAAGCCGGTTCGCGATCACTTGTTGGGTATTCACAAGGGGTTGGAAACCAAGCCCACGGAGGTGGATGAGACCGAGGTGTTCAGTGACTTCCTCAATAATCTGCAGATCCAGTTTGCTGAGGCCAATAACCTGATCGCGCAGCACTGGTTTTCAACCGATGTTGAGCAGATCGATTATCAAGCATCCTAATTCTGTTACCGATTAACCCGAGGCCACTATGACTATCCGCGTAGCGATAGCCCACAATACCTATTACGAATTTGATCGACCGGTAAATTTATCGCCCCACACGATTCGACTGCGGCCGGCACCCCACTCGCGCACGCCGATTCACAGCTACAGCCTCAAAGTTGAACCGGAAAATCACTTTATCAACTGGCAGCAGGACGCCTTTGGCAATTTTCTGGCGAAGCTGGTGTTTCCGGAAAAAACCGAAAAACTGTCGGTGGAAGTGGAAGTACAAGCGGATATGACGGTGATCAATCCGTTCGATTTTTTCCTCGATGACTACGCCGAAGACTTTCCCTTCAAATACCCCAAGCAACTGAAAAAAGAACTGCAGCCCTACCTGGAAAAGGCCGAGCATGGGCCGCTGTTTAACAAGTTTCGCGACGCCATTTCTCTCGAGTCACGTCGCACTATTGATTTTCTGGTGGACGTCAATCAGCAGTTGGAGCAATTGATTGAATACGCCATTCGCATGGAGCCGGGTGTGCAGAAGCCCGAGGAAACTCTAGAGCTGGCGCGTGGCTCGTGCCGCGATTCGGCCTGGTTGCTGGTGCAGGTGTTTCGCCACCTGGGATTGGCGGCGCGCTTTGCCTCCGGCTATCTGGTTCAGCTTAAACCCGACGAAAAATCCCTCGATGGTCCCAGTGGGGCGGCCGAGGACTTTACCGATTTGCACGCCTGGTGCGAGGTGTTTTTGCCGGGCGCTGGTTGGGTCGGTCTGGATCCCACCTCCGGACTGTTTGCCAGCGAGGGCCATATCCCGCTGGCCTGCACCCCCGATCCGGTGTCGGCGGCCCCCATTGAGGGCTTTACCGATAAGTGCGAAGTGGCATTCCGCCACGAGAATGACATCGCCCGGATTCTGGAAGACCCGCGCGTCACCAAACCCTACAGCGACGACGAGTGGCTGGATGTGGTTGCCCTGGGGGACAAGGTCGATGAGGATTTGCAGGCCCTGGATGTGCGCCTGACCATGGGCGGTGAGCCCACCTTTGTTTCTATTGATGATATGGAATCGGAGCAGTGGAATACCGGAGCACTGGGCGACGACAAGCTCAGCCTCTCGAAAACCCTGTTGCTGCGCTTGCGCGACCACTTTGCCCCCAATGGCCTGCTGCACTATGGTCAGGGTAAATGGTACCCGGGCGAAGAGGTGCCGCGCTGGGCGCTGGGGGTGTTTTGGCGCAAAGACAATGAGCCTTTCTGGAAGGAGCCAAAATTACTGGCGCGAGTGGACAAGGACTATGGCCACGATATTCGCACCGCCAAAAAGTTTTCCAAAAAGCTGGCTAAAGTACTCGATTTACCCAAGCAGTATGTGCAGCCCGCCTATGAAGATTCGCTCTACTATCTGTTGCAGGAGCGACGGCTGCCCACCAATATCGACAACGCCATTGCCAAGGCCAAATCGGCAACCGAGCGAGCGCGTCTGGCCAGTATTCTCGAGCGCCAGGGGCTGAAAAATCCCACCGGCTATCTGTTGCCCATTGAATGGAATCCGGTGGCCAGCACCTGGAACACCTGCCTGTGGCAAACCCGGCGCGACCGCCTGACCCTGATCCCTGGCGATTCGCCCATGGGTCTGCGGCTGCCCTTAAACGATTTGCCCTATTCGGCGGAAACCGAAATCCCCTCAATGCAGGATCCATTTGAAGACCGGGCACCGCTGCAAAAGCCCTCGGCGATTACCTTTCCGGCTTCTCCTGTTGTACCGGTAGAGATAGCACCGGTAGAGATAGTACCCGTAGAGATACTACCGGTAGAACCCGATATGCAGGGTAAGACCGCAGATAAACAAAAAGAAGCCAGCAAGGATACAGAAAAAGGTGCTGAAGCTGGTGTGCAACAATTATCGCGCCCGGTAATTCGCACCACCCTGTGTATCGAACCTCGAGAAGGTCGGCTGCATATTTTTATGCCGCCGGTCTACAGCCTGGAAAACTACGTCGAGTTGATCGCCGCCGTGGAGTCAGTGGCCAAACAACTGGATACCCCGGTGATTATTGAAGGCTATGAGCCGCCCCGCGACCCGCGCCTGCAAAAACTGCTGGTGACACCGGATCCGGGAGTGATCGAGGTGAATATTCACCCGGCCGACAGCTGGCGCGAGATGGTTCGCAATATGACGGAACTCTACACCGCGGCGCGGGAGTCGCGATTGGCCACCGAGAAATTTATGCTCGATGGTCGTCACACCGGCACCGGTGGCGGCAATCACATTACTCTCGGTGGCAAGACACCCGCCGATAGCCCCATGCTGCGGCGACCGGATTTGTTACGCAGCCTGGTGACCTTCTGGCAGCACCATCCCAGTCTGTCCTATGTGTTTTCCGGCGCCTTTGTCGGTCCCACCAGTCAGGCCCCGCGAGCTGATGAGGGGCGCGATGAAATGCTCTACGAGATGGAAACCGCGTTCCAGCAGATGCCCGAGGGCCTGGCCGACCAGCCTTGGCTGATTGACCGGCTGATGCGCAACCTGTTGATCGACATCACCGGTAACACCCATCGCTCCGAATTCTGTATCGACAAGCTCTACTCCCCCGATGGTGCCGCCGGCCGCTTGGGCATTCTTGAATTTCGCGGATTTGAAATGCCGCCACACAGTCGCATGGCGCTGGTACAGGCACTGCTGATTCGCACATTGGTCGCCCGCTTCTGGAAAGAGCCCTACAACAAGCCACTGGTTCGCTGGGGCACCCAGCTGCACGATCGCTTTATGCTGCCCCATTATCTGTGGCAGGACATGAAAGAGGTGGTTCAGGATCTCAACGATCACGGCTACCCCTTCAAGGCCGAGTGGTTGCTGCCCTTCGAAGAATTCCGTTTCCCTCACTATGGCCGCACCCGGCTGGACGATATCGAGATCGAACTGCGCTGGGCGGTTGAGCCCTGGCACGTGCTGGGCGAGGAGAGCGGCAGCTTTGGTACGGCTCGCTATGTGGATTCCTCGGTTGAGCGGTTGCAGGTGAAAGTCAGTGGCATGACCGAGGGACGCTATGTGCTGGCGTGCAATGGTCGGCGCGTGCCACTGGCCAATACCGGCCGTCAGGGCGAGAGCGTCGCTGGGGTGCGCTACAAGGCCTGGGCACCGCCCTCGGGCCTGCATCCGACCATTGATGTTCACACGCCGCTGGTGTTTGACCTTATCGATACCTGGAACGGCCGCTCTATCGGTGGCTGCAGTTACCACGTCTCTCACCCGGGTGGCCGCAGCTACGAGACCTTCCCGGTCAACGCCTTTGAGGCTGAGTCGCGCCGGGGTAACCGCTTCGATACCCTCTCGCACACAGCCGGACCATACACAGCCAAGCCAGAGGTGGATGCCTTGCGGGAGTTTTTCCCCAATTCGCAAGAGCCGCGGCCGATGGCACCGCCACCGGAGGAGTCGCCTGATGAATATCCCCACACCCTCGATCTGCGGCGCCAACCCAACTGGACCGGCTGATCAAGCGTTTTAATGCCATGGAGGGCGTGACATAATTGCCGCTTTGCGCGGTTGTTGTTCGCGCCCACGCATCCCTCATCTGAACGTTACTGCCCCATGAATGATACACAGCCTGCCAACGACCCTATTGTTCCGGGCGATTTGCACTATACCGGTCGCCCCGGCTTTATGGATGAGACCCTGACTTCGGCGGGCGAGGTCAAGCCCGAATGGGTCTATCTGATGGATGCGCTTCGGGCCATGGGGCCAGAGCTTTTTGCCCATCGCACCGACAAGGCACGGCGAATACTGCGCGACGACGGCGCCACCTACAATATCTACAACGATTTGGCCAAGCCGGCGCGCACCTGGGATCTGGATCTGGTGCCCTTCCTGATTCGCAGCGAAGACTGGGTTGAGATTGAATCCGGTTTGCTGGAGCGCTCGGAGCTGTTTAACCTGCTCTACAAAGACATCTATGGGCCGCGCAACCTGATTCGTCAGGGGGTGATCCCACCCGAAGCGCTGTTTGCCCACAGCGGTTTTTTAAGGGCGTGCCAGGGGATTGATACCGGCAGTGGCCAAAGCCTGGTCATGCATTCTGTTGATCTGGTTCGTGGGCCGGGTGGCAGACCCTGTGTGCTGACCGATCGCATCCAGTCACCCAGTGGCTCGGGTTATGCGCTGGAAAATCGTACGGTAATGTCGCGGGTATTGCCCAGTCTGTTCCGGGACAGTCACGTGCATCGGTTGGCCGGTTATTTTCAATCGCTGCGACGTACTCTGGTGTCCCTGTCGCCCCAGCAGGATAACCCGCGCATCGTGGTACTGACGCCCGGTAGCCACAACGAGACCTATTTTGAGCACGCCTACATCGCCAACTATCTGGGCTTTCATCTGGTGCAAAGCGGCGATCTGATCGTCAAGAATGGCTACGTCTGGATGAAATCACTGGATGGCCTCAGTCGCGTCGATGTGATTATGCGTCGGGTGGACGACAGCTATTGTGATCCGGTGGAGCTGCGTGGTGACTCCTATCTGGGCGTGCCCAGCCTGCTGGAAGTAATCCGTGCCGGGCGGGTGGCCATCGCCAATCCGCTGGGTGTCGGCATTCTCGAAAATCCGGTGTTTTTGAAGTATCTGCCGGCCATTTCCCAGTCGTTGCTGGGACGCGATCTGCGTATGGCCTCGGTAGATACCTATTGGTGCTTTGACTCCGAGGATATGGAATACATTCAGGACAATCTGACCAGTCTGGTGATCAAAAACATCGACAGAAACAGTCGTGAATTGAGTGTTGCCGTCAACGAACTGGAGCCCAAGGCGGTTGAGCAACTGCGCAAAAAACTGCAGCAAAATCCCGTGTCCTATGTGGCTCAACCCCTGCTTAACGCCACCCGGCAGCCCACCTTTGTGGATGGCGAGTTACAGCCCCGACCATCGATTCTACGCACCTTTGCCGTGGCCAGTGAGGGCTCCTATTCGGTGCTGCCCGGTGGCCTGACCAGAGTGGGCGCGGAAGATAACTCGTTCCTGATTGCCAGTCAGATGGGGGCCAAGAGCAAGGACACCTGGGTGATTGCCTCCGAGCCCGAGCGAGTGATCTCCAATCAGGATGGTGACGATGTGCCGGCCCGTGAGGCGGACCTGATCAGCTTGCCCAGTCGTGTGGTTGAGAACATGTTCTGGATGGGGCGCTACGCCGAGCGGGCGGAAGCGTCACTGAGAATATTGCGCACGGTGTTTATGTTGCTCAATGGCGAAGAGCCCCTGTCCGATCGGTGCAAGCGGATTCTGTTGCAGGCCGTGACCGAAATTACCGTGACCCAGCCGGGCTTTGTCGATGCCAGCGACGAGATGATCCAGTCTCCGGAAGAGGAATTGTTGCTGGTGGTCAAAGATGGCGATCGTGTCGGCAGTGTGCGCTCGACGCTCAATGCCATGCTGTTCTGCGCCGATGAATCCAAAGAGTTGTTGTCGTCCGATACCCTGCGGGTGATCAACGATATCCGCGATGCCCTCAATGAGTTGGATACTGCCCTGTCGGGTGGTCTGTCCTCGGCACCTGAGGAGGCGCTAGATCCCCTGGTGACTGCCTTGATGGCGCTGTCGGGTCTTGCCAAGGAGAGTATGGTGCGTGACTTTGGCTGGCGCTTTATGGATACCGGGCGGCGTCTCGAACGCAGTCTGCAGACCACCACCCTGGTTAAAAACCTGTTAACGCCGGAAGTGAGCGCCAGTGAACAGAGCGTCTTGATCAGCGCCATGTTGCTGTCGCTGGAGGCCTTGATCAGCTATCGCCGGCGCTACCGCGCGAAATTGGGGGTGCAGTCCAGCCTTGATCTGGTGCTGCTCGATACCAGTAACCCCCGCTCGCTGTTGTATCAGTTGGAGACACTCAAAGAACACATCGGTGCTCTGCCAAAACCCTCGGACTTGCGGCACGAGTTAACCGCCGAAGAGCGGGCCATCCTCGAGGCGGAAACCAGTCTCAAGCTGACCTTTCTGACCGACCTGAGTTCACGGGAGGAGGGCCGCCGCAAGGAGCTTGAGGAGTCGTTGGACAGGATTGCCAACTTGCTGGAGTGTCTGAGTAACTTTATCAGCGATAAATTCTTTGACCACCGGGAAGTCTCGCAGCAGTTGGTTAAGGGTGCCTGGGGGGACAGTTGATGCGCTACAAAATCCGTCATATCACCGAGTACCTCTACGCTGATCGCGTCAGTCACTGCTATAACGTCGCCCATATGATCCCCCGCAACAGCCACCGACAGACTTGTCTGCACAACCGAGTGACGGTCAATCCGGCGACGGCGGTGGCCAGCAAGCGTCAAGATTACTTCGGTAATACCGCCTACCATTTCGAGATTCAGCGCGCCCACAATAAACTGGTGATTACCGCTGAAAGTGAAGTGGAAACGGCCATGCAACAGGCCAGCGATGCTCTGGATTTTGGCGTTACCTGCCGCGAGGCCTCGCTGGAGCTGGGCCATTCCAAAGATCCGCAAATCCTGCTTTCCCGGGAATTTCTGTTTGACTCGCCCATGGTGCGGATATCGGAAGATATTCGCGCTTACGCCGAAGCTTCGTTCGATCAGGACAAATCGCTGTTGGCAGCGGTGATGGATCTTACCAGTCGCATCTACCGCGACTTTGACTATTCACCGGAAGCCACCGATGTGGCCACGCCTCTGGAAGACGCTTTTGCCGAACGTCGAGGGGTCTGTCAGGATTTTGCCCATGTTCAAATCGCCTGTTTGCGGGCCATGGGTTTTCCGGCCATCTACGTATCCGGTTATCTGGAAACTCTGCCACCGCCGGGTAAAGAAAAACTGATTGGCGCCGATGCCACCCACGCCTGGATCGCGGTATTTTCCCCTCGCGAAGGCTGGGTTGAATTCGACCCCACCAACAATTCGCTGGCCTCGGACCAGCACATTGTCACCGCCTGGGGAAGAGACTATATGGATGTGACACCGCTCAAGGGCGTGATCTATGGCGGTGGTAGCGAACCGATTCTGAATGTTTCGGTGGATGTCAGCAGACAGGAATAAATCACAAGGTGGTCTTCAGTTTTTGAATCAAAAGTACCACAAACAAACTGAGCGCTGTGATCAGCAGGGCATTACTCCAAAAGCCGTTTTTATTGCCGTTAATCCAGGCGATTTTGTTGTTCATATACAACAGCGTGGCGGCCAGAAACGGCATAAAAAAGGCGCCGGCGACCGCGTAGGTGATGGCCAGCCAGATGGGTTTTTCATAAAACAGCAGCAGGTAGGGTGGCAGTGCCATAAAGCCCAGCCAGACGTAGTAGGCTTTGGATTGGTTGAGGTCGTCCAGAGCGCCTGGTTCTGACGCTACCGGCTTGCCCTGATGCTGACGATAAAAATCCGCGAACAGATAGGGCACACCCTGCCAGACCCCCAGCATGGAGCTGAATACCGCGCCCCAGAAACCAATCAGGAACAACAGGCCGAACTCGTCGCCCAGAGTTGCTTTTAATTGTTCCGCCAACGCCAGCAATACGCCGGTGCCCTTGGCCATTTCCGGTTGGACACTGGCGGCCAGCAGAATGATCAACACCCCAAACAGTGCGGTGATGCCATAGGCGCACCACAGATCGACGCGCATGCTGCTGATGTCGTCCGGGCAGTCCCATTGTTTTTCCCGCAGCCAGTAGCCATAGCACATCAGGGTAACGCTGCCGCCGACGCCGCCAATCACCCCAAGAATCAATTTCAGCGAGTTGTCCGGGGTGTTGGGAATCAGGCCCGCGGCGATCCGTTGCCAGTCCAGCGGCAGATTGATCACCGCCAGCAGTACGGTGATAAACATCAGGCCGATAAACAGTTTCATCAGATTTTCAAACAGACTGTAGCGACCGTAGAGAATCATGAGCACCGCCAGCAGCGAATGCAAAATGGCCCATTGATTGACACTCAATTGCGGAAACAGGGCATTGGCTGCCAAGCCACAGGCTGCCATCAGCGCCGCGCCCACCAGAAAGGACCAGATGCCCAGATAGGCAACGAAATAGTATTGCACCCAGCGCGGTAAGCGCTGCATCCAGCCTTCCAGTAGCGTGGTGCCAGTCTGCAATTGCCATCGGGCCAATGCTTCGTTCAACGCGCCTTTTAACAGTGCGCCCAGTAACACCGCCCACAAGAGCGCGGTTTGAAATTCGATGCCGGCTACCGTGGCAGCAATCAAGTCTCCCGCACCCAAACCGGTGGCGGCAATCACAAAACCGGGGCCGATTTTGTCCAGAAACGTTTTCTTCATAAAGGATTTTGTGCGGATATGGCTCAATAGGAGCAGCGTTATTGTGCACCGATAGTAGCGGTTTCAGTCGCTGGATTTCAAATGGATTCCAACTGGAATGTGGCTGGCGGTTATTGGTTATTGTGCTTGGGCACCACTTTGAAAATACCGCTGCCATCGGTGCCCACGTAGAGATAGCCATCGGGGCCCAGCGTCAGACTGCGCACCCGGCCGATGCCTTCGAACAGCTTGCTGTGGCCAACCACCCGATCGCCCTCCAGCGCCAACATGATCAGGTAATTGAATTTGAGTGAGCCGGCAATAAGGTTGCCCTGCCATTCGGGGTAGCGATCACTGGTCATAAACACCATGCCCGAAGGGGCAATGGACGGGGTCCAGACCCACTCCGGTTGCTGCATCCCGGGGCGAGAGGTCTCGTCGGTAATCTTGGTGCCAATGTAGTTGATGCCGTAAGTGACCACGGGCCAGCCATAGTTGGCGCCCGGGCGAATGATGTTGATTTCATCGCCACCACGAGGGCCGTGTTCGTGTATCCAGATATCCCCTGTGACCGGGTGCGTGGCCATCCCTTGCGGGTTGCGGTGACCGTAGGAGTAGATTGAGCTGCGGGCGTTGGCCTGCTGCGCAAACGGGTTGTCTGCCGGGATGCTACCGTCAGGGTGGATGCGATGGATCTTGCCGGCATCGAAGTTCAGGTCCTGGGGGTACTTGTCTCGATCACCCCGGTCGCCAATGCTGAAAAACAGATGGCCCGCGCGATCGAAAGCCAGACGGGAGCCATAGTGTTTACTGGCGCGGGTATTGGGTGTTCCGTCGAACAGCAGCTGCTGGTTGGTCAGCGTCAGGCCATCGAGCCGGGCACGCATAATGGAGGTGTTGGCGCCGGCCCCTTTGCCTTCGCTACCGGCATAGGAAAAATAGAGCCAGCCGTTATTGCGGTAATCCGGATCTTTGATGATATCCAGCAGGCCACCCTGACCCCGACTGTGGACTTCGGGTAATCCCGAAATGGTGGTAGGCACAAGCCTGCCGTCATCGATCAGGTGAAGTTCGCCCTTGCGATTGGTTACCAGCAGTCGCTTGTCATCCAGCCAGGTCATGCCCCAGGGGATGGTGATGCCTTTGGCAAACAGCTGGTAATCATAATGCTGTTCGGATTCGGCGGTGTGTATGTCGGGGATAGAGGGGGCGCTGGCCATGGCCGGTAATGCCAACAGTGTAGAAATCATGGCCATTAGAAATAGCAGGTGGTGTTGGCCAAAGTGCCACACAGAAACCTCGTTGGGATCGGTTGCAGGGTTCTTTGGCAACATAATTTCACCTGTGTGTGATGGTATGACTGGCCTGAATTATTGCGGTTTTGCAACCGGGATCAGGACTTCATTGCGACGCAGTGCCGGCAGTGAAGAAGGTGGATCGTAACCGGCAATAATGGGGTTGCCGGCGGGCTGATAGTTTCTGTCATTGATCCATTGTGTCAGCTGGTCCATATGAGTGGCAATGTTGTCCGGTTGCAAGCGACCGTTAAAACGAATGACTGCCGCATGATAGTTTTCAATGCGTTCAACCGTCACATCCGGGTTAGTCGGTTGTGGTGTGGTTGCCAGAGTGAAGTCGGCGGGTAATACAAACGACATTTTTTCACTTCTGGCCGGGTCCATAAACACCGGTGCTGTCATGGGAATGTCGAGCTGGTCACTGTTGTTGCCTGTGATGTAAGCGAACAGCATGCGAAAAGGGGTCTCGGAATTTTTATCCTGAGAGTTCATCGGGGCGCTGACCAGCAACAGCTCCGGGTAATGCCGGAGTTCAAAATTGTCTTCGGATTCGAGCAGGGTAAAGGGGGCGTGTTCAATGGTGTATTTTGCCAAGCTGCAACCTGTCGTCAGTAGTAATGTGGATAGCAGAAAAAGTGAGGAAATTATGCGCGTGTGCATTAATCTTGATCTCAAGGTCTCGATTGATAGTGTCTGTTAGTGAATCAGTAGCAAGCCGGCAGTCATGACTTGTTAGCAATTTGTACGTAAAAAGCCACGGCGCTGGATGACAGTATTAATCTGTGAATGACATTACCGACGCGGACTGCGGATAAAAAGATTATGGATCGTAGACACTACCTGAAAACGCTGGCAACCATGGCCGCCTTGCCGTGGTTGCCCTGGGCGGCACCTGTCGGTTCAACGCCAGCCAAGTCGCCGGGTGTATATCGACAGGGTGAGCCACTGCCTCAGGTGTTGCAGGAAATTTATCCGGCCCTGTTCAAACATCATCTGGTCATTGCCGGCGGTTTTTCCGGTTTTGGCCCGCTGCCCTTTCCGGTGGCAGCCAGCCATTGGTTTGATCTGGCCGGCAACCAATGGCGAACCGGACCGGAGCTGCCGCACCGGTTACATCACCCCTACCTAGTGGCGCATCAGGACCAACTCTGGGCGCTGGGAGGCTACCGATTCAGCTATCTCAAACCATGGCAGATGCAATCGGCGAGCTATGTACTCAATGGCTTTGATGATCATTGGCAGGCCGCCGTACCACTGCCCGGGCGCCGGGCTGAATTTGCCGCCGGATCGACAAAGGCGGGCCTGATTGTCACCGCCGGGCGCAAACCCAGGGACGCCGGCAGCGATGGTGCCAACGGTCGCTACGAGGATCACACCAACGCGGCCGACACCTGGCTCTGGGATGGAGAACGCTGGCAAACGGGCGCCCCCATTCCGCTGGCCCGCAACAGTGTGGGTACGGCGGTGGTGGATGATCGCCTGCATGTGATTGGCGGACGCCGTGTCACCGCCGGGGCGACTCAACAGAATTGCACCGATCACCATGTTTACGACCCTCAAAGCGATCGCTGGGACAGCAGGGCGCCACTGCCACTGGCTCAGGCCGGATGTGCCGCAGCGGCATTGGATGGCAGCATCTATCTGTTCGGTGGTGAGGTCTTTACCGAGCCCAAGCGGGTGTTTGCCAATGCCTGGCGCTACGACACACAGCAGGATCGCTGGCAGGCGCTGGAGGATTTGCCATTGCCAGTGCACGGCCATGGCGCTGTGGCCGCTGTCGATGCCATTCATCTTCTGGGTGGCGGTGAAGAAGTCAGCGCCGGTCAGACCTCGGATCAGCACACGCTGTTTATACCCGGGGATTAATGGCGGGCCACTGGCCGTAATAATCTTTGCAGGAGTTTGCGAAAATTAAACATTCGCGGTGGCTGCTGCGTATACACTTTTATGTCAGTGTTATTGTGAAACGGAATCCGCCATGAAATTCATCACCGTCAGTGCTCTTTGTCTCTCTGTGCTGTTGATTGTCGCCTGCGCTTATCAGCCACGGGAGCAATGGGTCAGCGATCAGTATCGTGATGGCGTGTTCCACAATCTCGAACCCTATGAGCAGGACTTTGGTGTCACCAAAACCCTGACCATCATTCAGCGATTCTTTTTTACCGAACATGCAGACACCGAACCCTTTGGCCTGATCCCGGTGGACGAAATCAATGTCGATGCGTTTATGGCCGGGGATGAAGACCGTCTGGTGCGTTTGGGGCACTCTACGGTATTGATGAAACTCAATAACCAATACTGGCTGACCGATCCCATTTTCAGTCAGCGCGCCAGTCCGCTGCAATGGGTGGGCCCCGAGCGATTTCATCAACCGCCGATCCGTCTCGAAGAGTTGCCCGATCTGACCGGGGTGTTGATCAGCCACGACCACTACGATCATCTCGACGAAGGCACAATACGTCGCCTCCATCCCAAGGTGTCCCATTTTTATGTACCTTTGGGTGTCGCCAAATATTTGCGCCAGTGGGGGGTTCCCGACGACAAGATTTCAGAATTTGATTGGTGGCAACAGGCGACTGTTGGCGATACCGCGATTGTTTCAACGCCTTCCAATCATTTCTCCGGCCGCAGTCTGTTTAACCGCAATGGCACCCTGTGGACCTCCTGGGTGATCGACAGCGGCAAGCGCAAAATCTATTTCTCCGGTGACTCGGGTTACTTCGCAGGTTTTAAAGAAATTGGTGAAAAGTTTGGGCCCTTTGATGTCACCATCATGGAAAACGGCGCATACAACCCCGACTGGCGTGGTTCCCATTTGTTTCCCGATGAGACGATTGCGGCCCACCGGGATTTAAATGGTCGGGCCCTGTTGCCGGTGCACAACAGCACTTTCAAGTTGGCATTTCACCCTTGGTATGATCCGTTGCAGGCTACTTCCAAGATGGCGGATCAAACGGGCGTTGATCTGAAAACACCGAAAATTGGTGAGGTCTGGACGCTGGCCGATCAGACCAATTTCTCCCGGTGGTGGCAGGTATTGATGCCGGGTGAGAAATCCGGGACAGACAACAACTAGATTGGCAACTCTTATAGATGGGCAACCCTTAGACGGGCAGTCCCTCGACAAAGGTCGCCATTTCACCGGGGGCCAGCCGGGTCCAAGTTTCGTCCTGAGTCAGTGGCTCGGTGGCAATGACCGTCACCACATCGTTGGGGGTGGTTTCCTTGACGAAGTCCACGGTGATGTCGCAATCGGAAAGGCTGGCTTCACCAAAGGGTGCCCGGCGGGTAATCCAGGCCAACTTGGTGGAGCAATAGGCCATCAGATGTTGTGATTCACTGAGAAGCATATTGAATACACCCAGCTCGCGCAGTTCTTCGCAGCGGGCATGGATAAATTCAGAGACGGGCGTAAAGTCGTCGGGGCGTACGGGAAAGGCGGCGCGCAGTTCGCCCAGCAGCCAGCAAAACGCGTATTCGCTGTCGGTGTTGCCCACCGGTTGATAGAATCGCAGTGGCTTATCGAACAGCCGGGCATTGAGCTGGCCATTGTGGGCGTAGGTCCAGATCAGACCCCAGAGCTCGCGCTGAAACGGATGGGTGTTTTCCAGACAGACGTCACCGACATTGGCCTGGCGAATGTGACTGATGACGACATGACTTTTGATTGGATGGTCTTTGATAAGGTTGGCTATTTTGGAATCGACACTGGGATTGGGGTCGTGAAAACAGCGCGCGCCCTTGCCCTCGTAAAAGGCAATGCCCCAGCCATCGCGATGAGGGCCGGTGCCGCCCCCGCGCTGCATCAATCCGGCAAAGGAAAAACAAATGTCTGTGGGTACGTTGGCGCTCATGCCCAATAATTCACACATCTGAACCACGGCTCCCTATGACTGTATTCGCTGTAGCTGGTAATTCTGATCAAAGTCGCAAAACAGCGTCGATTGTACAGGCCTTTTCCATGGCTGTCCGATTGGCGTTGGCTTTGCGGGTGTTATTACTGGTGTTAGCGCTGGTGCTGCTGACAACGGCGTGTTCATCGCGAACGGAGCTGGAAAGCGAGCTGGATGATTATCTTACGCGACTGTCCCGAGTCCTTGATGAAGAGATTCTCACAACTCAGACCGAGCCATTAACTCGCTTGCGAACCCGCAAGATCGACGTGCCCAGAGTCAAGATCACCGTGCTGGATTTTCTGGGGCTGCTGGGCTGTGAGTTGCAGTACACCATCGGTGAGCGCAACAGTTCCATGGGGCGCATGGCAACCGACTCTCAGCGCCTGCTCAATACCCTGCGTTTATTGCAGCAGGCGCCCCCCTGTATCCAGCGGCTGCGAGACAATGAGCGTCAGGAACAGGCGGATGAGTTACAGGCGCTGATGCAATTGAAGCGCGATCAGCTGCCAGCGCTGATCTACAATGCCACTCTGGCCGGCCCTGAGTTTGATGCGTTCTGGTCCATGACAGTTGCACGAGATTATCCCGAGAATGTCAGTACCGAGGTGGTTGATGCACTGATTCATCTGAGCAACTTTATCGACAGCTGGCTGAGTGATGAGCCCACGATCGACAGCCGGCAATTGGAACTCACACTGGGTCTGATACGCAGCGGTGATGGCGGGGCGCTGCTGCGATCACTGGCCGTCTCCGCTGCCAGTTTGCGCAGCGCTTCAAGCATGATCGATGCTCGCTTGGAACGTCGGCCAGTTTGTCTGGCAGCCCAACCCAATAAAACCTCGAAAACCTTTGAGCGCGTTGTGCTCAGGTCATTCATTGGTGCTGTGCAGCCACGCCAGGCTCGACTCAATCAACGCTATTACGATTTGATTGAACCCATCCATCGGATCGAACAACAGCTGCACTCCATCCTGCCCGAAGATTATCAGCTGTGGCGCTCGCTTCGGGGAGCACGCTTTGAGTCATTTATGCAGGCGCCGCGCAATCACATAGAAGCCATCAAGCAAATACCCTTGCAGTGTGGATCCAATTTTGGCCGCTGAGCTATCGGCAATCCTCGAATTTCTGTCCTATATTGCAGGTGTCTAAATCCCAATAAAAATTGTGGAGATTCCTGTGCCCCACCCCGAAATGGATGTTATTGATGGCAATCAGGCCGCCGCGGCCATTGCCCACCTGACCAATGAAGTCGTCGCCATCTACCCCATCACCCCATCGTCGCCCATGGGCGAGTGGGCGGATGAATGGTCTTCGAAAGGACAGAAAAACCTGTGGGGAACCATCCCCGATGTGATTGAGTTGCAAAGCGAGGGTGGTGCGGCCGGTACCATTCACGGTGCTTTGCAGGCTGGGGCGCTGGCGACCACCTTTACCGCGTCACAGGGATTGCTGTTGATGATCCCCAATATGTACAAGATTGCCGGGGAGCTGACCCCAACCGTTTTCCATATCGCAGCCCGCTCTCTGGCGGCTCAGGCTTTGTCCATTTTTGGTGACCACAGTGATGTGATGGCCGCTCGCTCGACCGGTTTTGCCATGCTGGCGTCCAATAGCCCACAGGAAGTGATGGATCTGGCCTTGATCGCTCAGGTGGCCTCGCTGGAGAGCCGGGTGCCAGTGGCGCATTTCTTTGATGGTTTTCGAACCTCCCATGAAGTGGCCAAAATTGAAACGGTCCCCGTGGATGTGGTGCGCGCCATGATCGACGACTCGACCATCAGTGCCCATCGCCGGCGTTGCCTGACACCCGAGCGTCCGGTGGTGCGCGGCACCTCGCAAAATCCGGACGTCTATTTTCAGGCTCGCGAAACCGTCAATCCCTATTATCAGGCGATGCCCGGGATCGTACAAAACGCCATGGACGCCTTTGCCAAACACACCGGCCGTCAGTATCGGTTGTTTGATTATGTCGGGGCTGAAGACGCCGATCGGGTATTGATCCTGATGGGATCCGGTGCCGAGGCGGTACATGAAACCGTCGATTACCTCAATCGCCAGGGCGTTAAAGTCGGTGCCCTGAAAGTTCGCCTGTTCAGGCCGTTTGACGCCAATGCCTTACTCGATGCCTTGCCAGAAACCGCCCGGTCGATTGCGGTGCTGGATCGCTGCAAAGAACCCGGTGCCGACGGCGAGCCTCTCTATAAAGATGTGGTTACCGCCATTGCCCAACAGGCCATGGCCGGTGAATCCCGATTTAAACAACTGCCCCGGGTGATCGGCGGTCGCTATGGTTTGTCCTCCAAAGAATTTACGCCGGCCATGATCAAGGCGGTGTTTGATGAACTGGCAATGGAGGCGCCGAAGAATCATTTTACGGTGGGAATTCGCGACGATCTCAGTCACACCAGTCTGGACTGGGAAGATCGTTTTCGAACCGATGCTCATAACGATAATTTTCAGGCCATGTTCTTTGGGTTGGGCAGTGACGGCACCGTCAGCGCCAATAAAAATTCAATCAAAATAATTGGCGACAGCACCGATCTTTTTGCGCAAGGGTATTTTGTTTACGACTCGAAAAAATCCGGCGCGGTGACGGTTTCCCATCTGCGCTTTGGTACCAAACCCATTCGCTCCAGTTATCTGATTGAATCGGCTGAAGCGAATTTTGTGGCGTGCCACCAGCCGGTGTTTCTCGAACGCTACGATATGCTGGATTTTGCTGCCGATAATGCGGTGTTTTTGTTGAATACGCCCGAACCACAGGGAGCGGTGTGGGCATCCCTGCCGGCCAAAATGCAAACGCAGATTATTGAAAAAAATATCCGGGTCTATGCCATTGATGCCTATTCGGTGGCTGCGGCGGCAGGCATGGGCAAACGCATCAACACCGTGATGCAAACCTGCTTTTTTGCGATATCTGGCGTGGTGCCGCACGACGAGGCCATCGCCGAGATCAAGCAGGCGGTAGAAAAAACCTATGGCAAGAAGGGTAAGCGGATCGTTGAGCTGAATTACAAAGCCATCGATATGACCCTGGCGGCGTTGCAGGAAATTTCGACTGGCCATGCCTCAATGGCCGGCGAATATGCAACAGGGGCGTTGAAGGATCGTCTGGTAAAAGATGCCGATAGCTTTGTAGAAAATGCCAATAGCTTCATAAAAAATACCGATAGCTTTGTCAAAAAAGTCACGGCCGAAATCATTGCCGGTCGCGGCGATTTGATTCCCGTCAGCCAGTTGCCCGATGACGGCACCTACCCCACCGGCACGGCGGCCTATGAAAAACGTAATCTGGCGTTGGAGATTCCCGAGTGGGACGCCGACATCTGTACCCAGTGTGGCAAGTGCGCCATGGTGTGCCCACACACGGCCATTCGCGCCAAGGTATTTCCCAGTGAATTAATGACTGATGCGCCGCCTGCCTTTAAGGCCGTGCCTACCCTTGGTAAAACCTATCCGCCGGGCAATCACATCAGTTATCAGGTGGCCGCCGAAGACTGTACCGGTTGTACCCTGTGTGTGGATATCTGTCCGATTCGCGACAAGAGCAACGCCAGTCACAAGGCCATCAATATGACGCCACAGGCGCCGGTGGTGGAACAGGAACGGGAAAACTTCGAGTTCTTTTTGACGCTGCCGGAGTATGACCGCACCACTTTAAAGAGTGGCACCATTGCCGGTGCCCAGGTGATGCAACCGCTGTTTGAGTTTTCCGGTGCCTGTGTCGGTTGTGGCGAAACGCCCTATATCAAACTGGCCTCGCAATTGTTTGGCGACCGGATGGTTGTCGCCAATGCCACCGGCTGTTCGTCCATTTACGGTGGCAACCTGCCGACCACACCCTGGACCAAAACAGCGGAGGACCGGGGGCCGGCCTGGAGTAATTCCCTGTTTGAAGACAACGCCGAATTCGGTCTGGGCATGCGGGTGGCAATTGACAAGCACGGCGAGCAGGCTCGGGAGTTATTGCAGTCCATGGCGCCGGGACTGGATCAGGATCTGGTAGAAGGTATTCTCACCGCGGATGAATCGACCGAGGCGGGTATTCACGAGCAGCGTCAGCGGGTAGCGCAATTGCGCAAAGCGCTGGAATCCACTGCCGACGAGCGAGCCGCTTTGTTGACGGAGCTCAGTGAAAACCTCTGTCGCAAGAGCGTCTGGATTATTGGTGGCGATGGCTGGGCCTACGACATTGGCTACGGTGGTCTCGACCATGTGCTGGCTACCGGAAGGAACGTCAATATTCTGGTGCTCGATACCGAGGTCTACTCCAATACCGGTGGTCAGCGATCCAAGGCCACGCCGAAGGGGGCGGTGGCCAAGTTCGCCTCGGGCGGCAAGGAAGTGGGGAAAAAAGATCTGGCGATGCTGGCCATGGAATACGGCAACGTCTATGTCGCTCATGTGGCCTACGGCGCAAAAGACACCCAAACCCTGCGCGCCTTTCTCGAAGCCGAAGCCCACGATGGACCGTCTCTTATCATCGCTTACTCACCCTGCATCGCTCATGGTGTGGATATGTCGCACAATCATCGCCAGCAAAATCTGGCGGTAAAGAGTGGCCACTGGCCGCTGTTGCGTTTTAATCCTGCGTTGGCGGCAAAGGGCAAAAATCCGTTGAAGGTGGATTCGGCGGCGCCGTCGGTTCCCTATCGTCAATTTGTGGAATCCGAGACGCGCTTCAATATGTTATGGCACAGTCACCCGGAAGCGGCGGAACAGTTTTTGGCGCAGGCTGAGAAAGAAGTGGCGCACCGCTATCACTACTATCAGCAACTGGCGGAGCTGGATTGGGAAGATCCTGCGGTTGAGCAACAGCTGGCCAATAAAAAAGCCCAAGCCATGTCCGACAAACATCAGGGAACCAGAGGAAGGAAGAATTAATCATGGTGGATTTATCTACGACTTACCTGGGGCTGCAACTCGATAACCCTCTGGTGCCATCGTCCTCACCGCTCACTAAAGAGCTGGATACCGCTAAGCGTCTTGAGGATGCGGGTGCCTCGGCGCTGGTCACCCATTCCCTGTTCGAAGAAAAAATTCGCGAGGAAGACGAGCGCCTGATGCGTTTTATGCACAATCAGGAAATCGGCTCGCCCGAAGCCGATACCTTTCGCGCTCTGCCCGATGACTATATGACCTATCAGGAAAAGTACCTCGAGCATTTGCTGAAACTCAAAAGCAGTTTGAATATTCCGATTATTGCCAGCATGAACGGCACCACACGCGGCGGCTGGGTCGACAGTTGCAAGGAATTGGAACAAGCCGGTGCCGATGCGTTGGAACTCAATATCTATTACGTCGCCGCTGATGCTCAGGAAAATGCTGGTCAGGTAGAGCAGCGCTACGTCGACATCCTGCAGGCGATCAAGGCGCAGGTAAACTTGCCGGTGACCATGAAATTGTCATCCCAGTTTAGTGCGCCTTTGGCCTTGGTTCGCCAGCTGGAAGAGGCGGGGTGTGATGGCGTGGCGTTATTCAATCGCTTTTATCAGCCGGACATCGATTTGGAAACTCTGGAGGTGGTGCCCCGCTTGCAATTGTCTACGCCGGAAGAATCTCTGTTGCGTATCCGCTGGGCCGCTTTGCTGTCAGGCCGGGTGAGTTGTTCTCTGGCCGTTACCGGCGGTATCCATTCCCGAACGGAAGTGATCAAAGCACTGCTGGCCGGTGCCGATGTTACCCATATGTGCAGTGCTCTGCTCATGAAAGGGCCAGATTATCTGCGTCAGGTTTTACAGGAACTGCAGCAGTGGCTGGAAGAGTTTGAATACGAGTCGGTGGCGCAACTCAAAGGCAGTGTCAGCCAGAGTAAGGCCATTGATCCGGCGGCCTATGAGCGCGCCAACTACGTTAATGTGTTGGACAGTTACACGCCGCCGCCGGGGGTGCGTTGGTAATTACTGGCGGTTCTCCAGCCACTGTGTCACATCAGCCAGCGGCAGGGGTTTGCAGCACCAGAACCCCTGAAAGCAATCGCAGTGGTATTCCATCAGCTTGTTGACACTGGCTTCGTCTTCAACGCCTTCGGCCACCAGGTTGTAGCCCAGTGCGTGTATCATATCGATGGAGGTTTTGACGATCACAGCTGAGCTGTCACTGGTACAAATGTTCTCAATCAGGGAGCGATCCAGTTTGATTTCCGTGGCGGGCAAACTCTGCAGGTAGGACAGCGATGAGTAACCGGTGCCGAAATCGTCAATGGCAATTTTTAATCCCAGTTGAACCAACGCATTGAGCGAGGCGATCCCTGCTTCTTTATCTTCCATAGCGCCGGTTTCAGTAAGCTCCAGATAGATCTTGTCTGACGGTACGGTGTAGCGATCCAGTATCGCTTTGAATTGCTGGTCCAAATTGGCAACCAGTAAATCCCGGGCCGAGATATTGATGGAAATGGAGCCGTCATAACCTGTGCTATGCAACTGCTCGTAATCCTTCAGGGCTCTTTCAAAGGCCCACAGTGTCAGTCGGTTGATCAGGTCGGATTGCTCAGCCAGCGGGATAAATTCATCGGGCGGGACAAAGCCCCGCTCGGGATCTATCCAACGGGCCAGCCCCTCCATGCCGACCACCGCGCCTGTGTTGATATCCACCTTGGGTTGATAGTGCAATTGCAGTGCGTCCTTATCCAGCGCTTCTCTGAGTCGGGTTGCCAGGGTCAGTCGTTTCTCGTCATAAATATCCATGGACTTTTGGAAGATGCCCATCATGCCTTTGGAGTGGCTTGATACTTTCAGTGCAATCAATGCGTTGCGAATCAATTGGTCTGGTTTATTGCCGTGGTTGGGGTACAGGGCACAGCCAAAATGGGGTGCCAGATCAATGCTAATGCCTTCAATGGTGACTGGGTTGGTTAGCCGTTTCAGGGCGGCGTAAAATTTGTCCGGGTCTTGTTCGAAGGCATCCATATCCGTGAATACACCGAAAGAATTGCGCGACAATTGGTACAGGCACTCCTCCCGGCCTTCACCATTGGTGTGAGTTATCGCAGCACCGGTGGCCAGTTGTTCTTCGCTCAACCGTGAGGCAGCGACTCTGAGTACGTGATCGGCGGTAGACAAACCCAAAGTTCGGGTGATTTCTTCGAGGCGGGATATTCTTGCTACGGTCAGGAAATAGCGTTTGCCCGGGTTGGCCTTGAGGGTGTCGTTGACCAGCCATTCAAAGCGGTTGCGGTTTGACAGCTGCGTCACCGGGTCACGGGATACGCTCTCGGTGAGCAGGGCCTGAGTCATATTGCGTTGTTTTTCTTTCAGCAGGCTGTCTTTTTGTGCCTGGATTTTTTTCTCCCGCTCACGGTACAGGCGCTCGGCCAGTGCCAGCGACAGGATCACAGCTTCAAGCCCCGAGCCGATTTGCATGGCGTATTCGGTCCAGAAGTTGTTGGGCAGATAGCCGGATGCGCGAGCCGAAGTGGCAAACACGCCAAATGTCAGCGGTGACCAGGCGATGGTGAAAAAGATACCGGCGCGTCGGTGGTTGTACCAGGATATGGGGCCGGCGAGAAACAGTACTGAGAATAACAATATCGCCCCCACCGCTGACAGCCGGGAGGTGGCGTCATAATCGCCAAAAACAGCCATCGCCAGGTTGAACGATTCAAAGGCAATCATGGCTTTGATGGCCCAATCAAGGCGGGGGCTGTGGCTGGCGGTTCGTAAAAAGTTTCTCGCAAACAGCAGTGAAAACAACGCCAGCATCGGCATGGAAATCAGGAACAGGCGGCTGTTTAAATCCGGCGCATCGGGGATAAGCAATTGATGCAGGTAGCCCCGGTTGGTGGCAAAGAACAGCAAATAGCCGGCAATAGCCAAGGCGTAATAAAGATACAGGCGCTCGCGCAAACTGAAAAAGACCGCCAGATTCAGCAGGGTGATGGTGAAGACCAAGCCGTAATAGAAAAAGTGAATCTGCAGTTCGGTGGTGGCGTTTTCGAAAAAGGCTTTCTCTTCCCAGACCCGCAAGGGCAAGATCATCGAGCCTTCGGTTTGCACGCGGATGGTGATGGGCAGTTGCTCCCGAGGCGCCAGCTGGAAGTTGAACAGATTGCCCGGGTGATCGATGTGGCGCGGGCGGAACGGTTTGGTGTCGCCGGTTGTTAGCTCGATCACAGAACCGTCTTGTCGGGTGGCCTTGAATACCACCTCGTCGAGGTAGACGTAGTTCAGGTCGACAACAAAATTCTTAACCTCGTCGGTGTTGTTGGCGATAAGGGTTTGCAGCCAGAAATAGGAATCCTGAAAGCCAAAGTTGGCGTCACTGGAAGATCGTGTCTGCCATTGATCGCCGGGCAGATCGGCTATGGACTCAAAGGAATACTCGTTATTGATGTCCTGAAAGACTTGGAATTGTGCCTCAATGGGGTAGGTACTCTCAGGCACAACGTTGATCATTGGTGTGCTTGCCAGAGCGATACCCGGTAGAAAACTGAACAGGCAGGTAATGACCAGCAGAAGCGGGCGAAAATGAAGCAAGGTAAATTTACTCCAGAGAATACGGAATTCTCTCTGTTTTTATATGGCAGTACTTTTACCTTGTCATTGTAGTCAAAATCCCCACTCAAACCCAATTGTGATGCGATCGCGTTGATCAAACTGGCCGTAGAGCCCGTCGCTGTCACCCTGAAAAAAGTCCGCACCCAGCCACAGCTCGATATTGCTGGTGAACAGGTGGCTGAGGCGCGGTCGCCAGAGTTGATCCCGTTGATTGAGCGAGTACTGACCGCGCAGGCTCAATGTCCAGGTTTCGTTGGCAAAGCGTCGCTCTGCGAGAAGAGTCAGGGTGTGATCCTGACGATCGCGGGTCACGTGATCGTCGTAGTCCAGCAGCAGGCTCTGGAACCATTGGACACTGATGAAGGTGTCGCTCCAGCCTTGAAAGTCGAGCCCGATGACCGAGCTGAGCTCGGGGCTCTCGGCAATGCCCTGATGCTGCCCGTCTGCGGTTATGGTATCGGCCAGATGATAACTGTGGCTGTACCAGCCCACTTCGGTGCGCAGGGTCCAGTCGCCAAAGGCATTGCTGGCGGTGGCGCCTAACAGGTGGCTGCGCTCGTACTGCGGGGCAACGGTTAACTGGCCGTTGTTGAGGGTCTGGTAGTTCACCGCAAAGTCGCGATAGTGATAGAGGTAATTGAGGGTGATATCCCAGCCGTTGGCAAACACGCTGTAGCGCACCCCAAAGTCGCTGTCTGTCAGCCAGTGATCGGGCTTGTCGGCTTCCAGTTGATCGACCCCGGTGATGAATGCCGTGGTGGATGTGGGCGGCTGGGGTACGCGCAGGGGCGTGGTAATGGCGAAGTCCGTGCCGGGGGCGGCCAGCTCGTGATAGGTGGTGTCGGGAATCCACAACAGTTGCAAAATGCCTTCCTCGCCCACGGGGACTTCGGCGTTAATCATCCACAGGGGGATGCGGGAATCGTCGAAGTCATCGAGGATAAATTCCCGATAGCTCTGGGGAGTGACCACGTCCAGTACTTTCAGGCCGTCGGCCTGCCCCCACACCACCTGCTGCTTGCCAATGCGCCAGTAGCTGTTGAACCACTCGGCATCGGCATAGAGTTCCCTCAAGCTCAGTTCGCCGTGTTCACCACGAGCCAGCGGGGCGCTGAGATTACTGAAGTTTTCCGGGCGCTGCTGGTCGTCGTTGAGCTGGTCGGCGGTATCCAGCCGCAACCGCACAATGGCGGTGATGGCCAGTTGCCCGGTCGGGTTGCCGTTCCATTCCACATCCAGCAGGCTCTCCATTTTCTGGCTGCGGTGATCCTGAGTGCCGGCCCACTCCTGTTGCCAGCGGCTGTTCCAATCGGCGGCCTGACTGTGTCCGCCCGCGAGCAAGCCCAGAGTGGCAATAACCGATGGTTTCAGTGCACGTGATGGCATGGTTGATTCTCCTTCAATGGTGCTGGGTGTTTGGGTATGAGGGGTGAGGGTTTACAAACCCCGGGCCAGAGCGCGTTGGCTGAACAGGCTGTCTTTAACCGGGGTCTGGTAATCCACATCACTGAATACAAATTCACTGGTGTGGCCGGTTTTGTGGTTGTTCATGGTGAGCTGGTGGCGGGTCCAGATACCGTCTATCTCGCGGATGTCGGTGGCGGTCATGGTTTTCAGCAGGTTGCCACGGATGTCCCAATAGTTGGCCTTGATCACCAGCCAGCTCTGGGTATCAACCCAGAATTCGGTGCGGCTGTAACCCAGCTCTTTGGCGATGGCCTCCGTGCGGGGCTGACCTGCCAGTTTGAAGGTGTCGCGCTGATCGATGCGCTCGGCCTCGACGGTGGTGTAGTGGTAGTCCTGAGGTTCCAGCTTGCCTTCCTTTTTGATGTCTTCGTAGGTGAAGTCGGTACCGAGAAAATAGTCACCGCGATCCGATGCGGAGATGCGTCGCACCTTGCGCAGCGCCGGCAAATACAGCCACTGATCGTCGTCCACCTCGCTGTGGTAGGGGTAGTCGTAGGTCAGAAAACCGGTGTCTTTGACGTTGGTGGGGCTCAGGTAGAACAGCACCGTGCGTTTATCGTCACCAAAGTACTTGCGAAAACTGCGGGTCTCGCGGACCCGCTGTTTGCCGCGGCGGTCGGTGAGGTGCATGGTCAGGGTGCGGCTGACCTGCAGACCATCGTCCATGCTGTTGACCTTATCCACTACCCAGTCGCCACTGGGCAGGGTTTTGATGGCGTCGGTGTCGATCAAATCGCGGGCCTCTGCTGCGGCGCTGTGAAGCAGTGACAAGGTAGCCATACCACTCAGCAACACTGGAATGACCAGACTGCGCAGTGTGCTGCTCAGGGTTTGTGGGTTTTCACTGACGTCGTTCAGGCTGTCCACCGTCAGCCCCTGAAAAATAAAATCGGGGCGCAGCAGTTTGATCAGGGCCGGCAGCAAGGTCATGCTGGCGACAAAACTGGTGGTGACGGCCAGCGCGACAATGGTGCCGAAGTTGGTCAGGGGAACCACCTGACTGGAAATCAACACGCCAAAGCCACAGGCAATGGTCAGAAAATTAAACAGCAGGGCGCGACCGGTGGTGGGGAAAATGGCCTCTATCTGCCGATCGATTTCGGCCGCATCAATACGCTGGTGCTGATCGCGGTATTGGCCAAACTGGTGGCGAATACGATCCAGTGTGTGGATGGCGAAGTCGACACCCAGACCAATGGCGACACTGGCAAACATCGAGGTGCCAATACCCAGCGTGATGCCCAGTAAGCCCATCACCGAGTAGATCAGCAGGATGGCGCTCACCACCGGAATCAGAGCCAGCACGCCGGCGAAAGGCGAGCGAAACAGCAGCGCAGAAACCACCCACACCAGTAGCAGGGCAATGCCCAGACTGTAGAAGTGGCTGGCGCCAATGTCCTTAATCCAGTGGTAGTTGACGGTTACCCGGCCGCTCAGCGTGGCCTTGATGCTGTCATCCTGAAATTCGCGGTCAATGTAGGCTTGCAGCGCTTCGACCACCGGTTGGGTGTGACTGAACGCGGCGCTGTCGAGCAGCAAACGGACATTGGCCATGCGGTAGTCGTAATCCACTTCTTCTTCAAAATCGGTGGGGTCACTGGAAGCCGAGTAGAGCAGGAAGTACTGGGCCACCGATTGCTTGCTGTCGGGCAGGGTGTAGGCGCTGCTGTGGCCTTCATTCAAAACCCGGTTCATCTGCTTCAGGTAATCGACAATGGAGGTGGCGTTATTGACGTGGGGCAGGGTCAGGGCGTATTGCTGCAGTGCCTCGATCTTGCGCAGATTATGGGGTTCAAACAGATCCTCGGGGTTGGGGGTTTCAATCACGATATCGAGATTGTTGGTGCCATCGAGGTGACGATTGATGGCGCGGTCGGCCTGATAGATGGGCTCGCTGGGGTGAAAGGTTTTGATGCGATCCTCATCCACCGGCAACTGACTGGCCGAGTAGGCACCCAGAACCCCCAGCACGGCACCGATGCTCACCAGAGCGCCGGCATGGCGCAGGCTCAGACTGCCCAGCAGGCTCATCATCCGGGCAAACAGATCGGCGTTACCGGCCTGCTGCAGTTGCACAAAACGGGGGCTGACTTTGGGCTGAATCCAGGCCAGCGCGGCGGGCAGAAACACCATCGAGTAGAGCCAGGCCACCGCCACGCCCAGCGCGGTAAAGACACCCATCATTTTGAACGGCGGCATATAGGAGGCGAAGTAGAGCCCGAGAAAACCCGCCATGGTGGTCAGGGTGGTGAGGGTAATGGGGCGCCACATCTCGACCATGGCTTCAATCACCAGCTGTTTGCGCGATTGCTCGGGATGGCGGGTTTGCAGCTCGTAGTACTGGCTGAAAATATGGATGGCGTCGGCCACCGATATGCCGATCAGAATCACTGGCAGGGCGTTGGTGATCACATAAAAAGGCGTGCCGCTGCCGGCCATAATGCCCAGAGTCATCAGCACCGAGGCGGCGATAATGACATTGGCCAGCAGCGCCGGTGCCAATCGGCGAAAGGCAAAGGCAATGATCAGGGTAATGATCAGGCCGGCCATGGGATTGAGACGACTGGCGTCGGCATCGACGTAACTGCCGAGAAAACCGGCCACGGCGCCTTCGCCGGCCAGATGCAGTTTGACACCCTCAAGAGTTGGTTCGGCATCGATTACCGCCTGCAGATCCCAGTAGGTTTGTTCGGCCAGGGTGTCGTCCAGCATTTCAATCACGATCAGAGTGGCCTGACCGTCGCGGGAGACCAGCTTGCCCTGATACAGCGGGAAGTCGGCAATGGCCTGCTGTAATCGTTCGGCATCAGTCGGTGTTTGCGGCAGCGGATCGAAAAAACCGGTGACGGCCATGCCATCGACACTGCCCTCAATATTGTTTTCCGTGGCCAGACTCATGATCCGCTCGGGGTCGATGTTATCGACCAGACTGACAGCCTGGGTAAGGCGATCCACCAGCTGCAGTACCTGTGGCTGGTAGATGCCATTGGCTTGCTGGTGTACCACGGCAATCACAAACGGATCGGCCAGACCAAATTGCTGTTTGACCTTGTCGCGGTAGAGTAACGCCGGGTTGTCGGGTGCCATAAAGGCATCACCGCGGGTGTCTTTGGTCAGCTGGGGCAGGAACTGCAGCATCGCCGCCATCAGGATTACGCTGAGCAGAACCAGGGTTTTGGGGTGGTTAGCAACAAAGCTGAAATAGCGCCTTGCCCTGATGTTGTTGGGCGAAGTGTTGGGCCTAGTGTTGGCCGTAGTGTGGGTTGTCATGATGCACTCTCCGTCATGTTTATGTATATGCATGTAATGCCGGTGTAACCCGTCTCACGGGTTTCTAAATTGCTGCAGTGACTGTTGGGTTTGCTGCCACCAGCGGGTTTCACTCAGTGCTGCAAACCAGCGTTGCAGGGCGGGAAAATCCGACAGGGTGATGGCCAGATCGTCCACAAACAGCAGCGGCGCGGCCACGCTCAAATCGGCAATGGTCAGTGCCTGACCGCACAAAAAAGGCGTCTGTTGTAACTGCTGATCGAGCAGATTCAGGGCCTTGCCCAGTGGTGGCAGATTTTTCTCAATGGCAGCGGGATCACCGGGGTAACCCCAAAAGGGAAAGTACACCTGATGACGCAGCAGCTCACCGATGCGCGGGTTCCAGCGACCGGTTTCCCATTGCAGCCAGCGCAAAATATCGGCCTGGGTGCGGTGGTCTTCGGGCCACAACGGGAGCCGATCGTTGGGGTCAGCGTCGGCCTGCAGCTCCGCCGCCAGATACTGCAAAATGGCGTTGGATTCCCACA
>NZ_BAABNJ010000006.1:107186-263187 GCF_040362265.1 Candidatus Pelagadaptatus aseana | reverse complement strand
CGCCGTGAAAGGGCGGTGTCCTAGGCCTCTAGACGAAGGGGACCCTGGACCTTCACAACGAGTGGTGCTCGTCAGAAGTGGGGCGCATTTTAGGGAGCGATCGCCCCCCTGTCAACAACAAGATTTAACTTTTTTTCACCCAACTTTCCCCTCAAGAACAAACACTTACCGAAAACAGACAAAAAGACCAAAAAAGCAACAAGCGGCAAAAAATCTTGCAAAAAATCACTGATATGGACGGGCTTTTCCCGAAAAAGTGGTGTGATTGCAGGGTTATCAGTTATGCTTCAGTGATATAAGTAATAACTAACTCAGATAGCGGGCGAACAAGGGCCATGTCATCCACACTGATCATCAGCATTATCATCGCTGTTCTCGTTTTACTGATGAGCTATGCCTTTATCAGCCAGACAATCACGACACGACGTCAGCAAAAACAACGTCTGCTGACGGCCCTAAAGATTCGGGCCCGTGATTTCAAATTCTTAATCAATGGCTTCCCGCCCAATTTTTTATCCAAAGACCTCAGCATTCTGGTATATCGCTGCATTATTGAGGTTACCGAACAACTGGCCAAGCTCGAACCCAAAGAGAAGCTGTACGTTGAAGAATTGACGCTCTATAACAAGCAATTGGAAGAAGTTCAACGAAAACCCAAGAACGCCAAGCGTGCCAAACTCACCAATCCACAGCAAACCAAGGAAGTTAAGCGATTATTACAGGAGCTGAACAAGTTTCTCGCCCACCTCAGAAAACGTGGCACCATCAATGCCAGCCAGCATGCCAACTACGAGCAACAGATCAAGAACATGGTGGTGCAGCTGTCGGTGGATTCCTACATCATCAATGCCAAGCAGGCCAGCGGCTCCGGCAAAACCCGCTTGGCTATTCACTATTACACCCTGGCCAGAAAATTACTGGCCAAGGAAAGCGGTAAACAGAACTACCAGAAACAGATTCAGCAACTTAGCGGCGTCATTGCACAACTGGAAGAAAAAGCCCTCGCCGAAGAGGCTGCCGCAAACCCCGACAGAGCTGCCGCCGAAGCACAAGCCGAAGAACAAGCCGCCACTGAATGGGATGAATTCAACAAAGGCGACGAAAGCTGGAAGAAGAAGTCGGTCTACGATTAAGCTGCTCTGGCATTCGTCGTAAAGGAAACGATACGACTTATTTCAGCCATAGGGCGCCCAGACTCCAACTGCCACTGGTTAAATGCTTCCTGCGCCTTCAGTAAATCCCGTTGTGACGTCGGCATTTTGTCCACTACCCCTTCCGCCTTCAGAACATTAACCACATCCTCTGTCAGCAAAAAGGTATCCTTGCCCACCATCCGTAGAAAGCGAGCTCCGGATTGCCCGCCCATCTGGGTTCCCTGTTTTTTTAACAGCGTCCACAGGCCAACAATATTATCCGCTGGCCAGTCGGCCAGCAGCGCACCAAAAGATCCAAATTCGCGAATCACATCCAGCATCCAGATGGCATTGCCGCGAACCGCTTTAATCTTGCCAAAGTGGCGAATGATTCGATCATTTTGCATCAATGACTCAAGATCCTCATCGGACATCATCGCAACCTGATAGGGATCAAACTCAAAAAATGCCTGCTCAAAAGCCGGCCATTTGGCATCTACCATCGAGTGTTTCAGGCCGGCGCGAAAAATGCGCCGACTCATTTCAGACAGATAATAATGATTGGGCAGTTCGCGCAGATCAGACTCGGCGCGAATGTCCGGCAGCAGGGACTCAACCGCTTTGGCACTGCCTTTGTGCAGCACCGCGGTATCATAAATAGATTGAAAGGATCTCATTATTTTTCCCTTTACGACTTAGCAGTCTCCCCCAAAAGAGTCATCTCGAGCACAGCGAGAGATCCCTCACCTCGGTTCGGGATAACAGGATTGAACGTTTGTCACCCATTTTCTTTTAACGTCAAAGAGGCCGAATTCACACAATATCGCAAGCCGGTCGGTTGCGGCCCATCAGTAAAGACGTGACCAAGGTGGGAGCCGCACTTTTGACAGCGAATCTCGGTGCGAACCATACCGTGAGTGGTATCGCTCAACTCGTTAATGAGATCGCCCTGCAATGGTTCGAAAAAGCTGGGCCAACCACTGCCGGAATCGTATTTGGCGGACGAAGAAAACAATGGCTCCTGACAACAGCGACACAGATATTCCCCAGCGGTTTTGCAATCCCAGTACTCACCGGTAAACGCCCTTTCGGTACCCTGCTGGCGGCAGACTATAAACTCCTCTGGCGACAGCTTATCGCGCCAGTATTCATCGTCATTTAACTGATCTTCTGACATAATTCGACCTATTCATTTATTTGACAATCGAAGTGTGGCACAGACTGCCGCTCATCCCAATACAATCTGACGGTTCTATTGTTAGCCCTATGCATACGATCAACAAATCCGACAAGCTTCACGGCGTTTGCTACGACATCCGCGGCCCGGTTATGGAGCATGCCGTGCGCCTGGAAGAGGAAGGCCACCGCATCTTAAAACTGAACATCGGCAACCCGGCCCCCTTCGGCTTTGACGCCCCGGATGAAATCATGCTCGATGTCATTTACAACCTGCGCAATGCTCAGGGTTACTGCGAGTCACGTGGTTTGTTTGCCGCCCGTAAAGCCATTATGCAGGAGTGCCAGCGACTGGATATTCCCAATATCGACATCAATGATATCTTTCTTGGTAACGGTGTCAGTGAATTAATCATGATGTCGATGCAGGCCCTGCTGAACAACGGTGATGAGATGCTGGTGCCCTCACCGGACTACCCACTCTGGACTGCCGCGGTCAATCTCGCTGGCGGCAATGCGGTGCACTACACCTGTGACGAACAGGCAGACTGGTTCCCGGACATTGACGACATCCGCAGTAAAATCACCGACAAAACCCGTGGCATCGTCGTCATTAATCCCAACAACCCCACCGGCTCGGTCTATAGCCAGGAACTTCTGGAACAGATCGTGGAGCTGGCCCGGGAGAAAAACCTGATTATCTTTGCCGACGAAATCTACAGCAAAATCCTCTATGACGACGCCGAATTCGTGCCTATGGCTCGTCTGGCCGATGATGTGTTGTGCATCAGCTTTAATGGTCTCTCCAAGACCTACCGCTTGGCCGGCTTCCGTTCTGGCTGGATGATCATCAGCGGCGCCAAAAACAAAGCCGGCAGCTACCTCGAAGGCCTGGAGATGCTTTCCTCCATGCGTCTGTGCGCCAATGTACCGGCCATGTTTGCCATCCAGACAGCGCTGGGCGGGCACCAGAGCATCAATCAATTGATTGCTCCAGGTGGACGCCTACGTGAACAACGGGATATGGCCTGGGAGAAAATCAATGACATTCCCGGTGTCAGCTGTGTCAAACCCAAAGGCGCCATGTACCTGTTCCCCAAGATCAATCTTGATCACCACAAAATCCACAACGATCAGCAAATGGTGCTGGATTTTCTGTTGCAGGAAAAAATCCTGCTGGTTGAGGGCACAGCCTTTAACTGGAAAACACCGGATCATTTCCGCATCGTATTTTTGCCCAGAGCCGATGAGCTGGATGAAGCTCTGACCAAATTTGGTCACTTTATTGAGCGCTACAGCCAGTAAGCTTTTCAACAAGGCAGAGAACACCATGGGCGACATTCACATCGATGACTTCTATAAGGACGCAGGCAAGATACTGGCGTTGCTGTATCGCTCCTTCCCCAGAAAAACACTGCTGTTTGTGGAAGATATCTGTGGGCCGGACACTCCGGACGAATACGGGCTACACAGCGAGCGGCACCAATCGTGCTTTGGTGCAGCCATCTGGCTGGCGGAATCCGGTTACCTGAAGTACAGCGAAGCGGTGCGCCAGGAGGCTCTGGATCAAGCGGTCCTCAGTCACAAAGCCTTCACCCTGCTGTCGGCCCGCGCCGCTTTTTTACCCACTCACGACGATGCCGAGCATCTGCCGCCATCAGTGCGAGAAAGCCAGTCATCCAATATTTTTCTGTTGCGCGACGCCTTGAAAGTAGGCGACTCCAATAAAATCCGCCAAATCGTGCAACACCTTCTGGTGCAATCGAGGAACTACGCTTAAGGCTGATATTGGTAGTGAAACAGCTTCAGCTGTCGCGCCGGGTCCTCATCCGGAAAATCCGGATGCGCCGGTAACCGGCCGACCAGAACACTCTCCGGACACTCCTGAGCCATCAGCGCATGAATAAAGTCTTGATCCAGTTCTGGCGAATTCAGGCACACCAGGATATCCCCCCCGGGCACCAGCAACTGGGGAATGCGACGCAGTAATTTGCCGTAATCGCGCTCGGCCACAAAACTGCCGGGTTGATAGGACGGCGGATCCATAATCACCAGCTCGTAGGGCCCAGGGCGACGAATCCGCCCCCAGGATTTGAGAATATTTTCTGCCAGAAACTTTATATTGTCGGTCTTGTGCTGGTTGGCTCGGTGATTTTCCCGCCCCTGATTCAGCGACGAGCGACTCATATCAACATTAACCACCTGTGCCGCACCAGCAGCCTGCGCCACCACAGAAAAAGCACAGGTATAGGCAAACAGGTTGAGCACCCGCTTACCACTACAGCGACTTTCCAACCACTGCCTGCCGGGCTCCATATCCAGAAAGAAACCGACATTCTGGCGACCGTCCAGACAGATGGGAAACTGTAATTCACCGCGCCGAGCCACAGGTTTTTCAGGTAATGCACCCCAAACAGTCTCTGCCGGGGCGCCGGGCAGATAGCGACGCTGCACCTGCAAGGCCTGCAAGCCATATTCCTGAGCCAGCTGAATAACGGACGAGATCAACGACGTCTCAACATCTGCCTCTGAAGGTTTGAAAAATGTCAGTAACATCACCGGTGCAAACAGATCCAGCGTAACCTGCTCAAACCCCGGAAAGCAGCAGCCACGGCCGTGAAACAATCTCTGGCTCGACCACTGTTCCAGCGGAAGGGCGGAACGGCTCAACATGCTTAAACGAGCAGAGGCTTCAATAACTGGCGCACTCATACTTCAATCCCCAGCGGATAGAGGATGGTATCGCGATAACCGGTAATAACCGGTATGTAGCCTTGCCACTGCCGATCCAGCGCTAAATCGTTACTGTCCATCAACAGAGATCGGCCTTGCAGCGCTCGAATCTTGGTTTTGGTCGCCACCACCCATAGATTATCCCGGCCAACGCGCTTTAAAACCCCGGGTGAGAATTGCTGATTGCCACGTCCGATCAATGATCCCTGGCCACCGGTAATCGACAACACGGCCACCACCTCCCCGGAATGACCGGCCAGCAACTGCTCCAGTTCTCCGGCGCCCACATCGCTGGCAACAAGGCACTCATTGCACACCACATCCACCCCCAGCAGGGTGTTAGTCAGGCCCAGTTGATCCATCAATGCCTGAGTGGTGGTACCGGCGCCCACCAGATACAGAGTATCGGGTTCCATGCGCTCCAGTAATTCAGCGGCGATATCATCCAGCACCAGTTCCTCAATTTCTCGCCCGGTACCATCTTTCACCTGCTGCACAAAATGGCCAACCTGCGGCACCTGCATATCACCGTAGTGGCGACTCCTGACCACCCCCTGACGCAATCCGGCCTCATCAATATCCCGAACTTCCTGCTCACACAAATCCACCAGCTCAGCGACCAGCATCCGTTTAATGACCTCGGCGGCGGCCTCGGGTGAAATGGCAAATACCCCGGAATGCATCTTAACGCCAGAGGGCATACCCAGTACCGGAATCTTCTGACCAACAACCGAACAAATGTCCCGGGCCGTGCCGTCCCCACCGGCAAACAAAATCAGATCCACCCCTTGCGCAACCAGAGCTTGGGCCGCTCGACGGGTATCTTCAGCGGTTGAAGGCTCGGACTCAGCCGTCCCCAGAATCACGGGATCAAAACCAGCCTCACGGGCAATGTCTTCACCCAGTGCACCGGCAAATGTGGCGAGTGTGATTGCCGCCCGCTGCTCGGTAGTGAGTGACTGCAGGCAGCGCAGAGCCCTCTCTGGCGCACGCAGCTCGGCCCCCTGAGCAATGGCCTCAGCCACCAACTGGCTGTCATCGCTGCCCTTTAATGCCGCAGGGCCGCCAACACCAGCTAATGGGTTGAGAATAAAGCCGATATGCAGAGAGTGAATGATCTGATTCATGAATATGAATTTTAAGTCCTTAAATTTACGGCACTCTAGCGGGCAAAGGGGGTCTTAACAACCACGGATTGTTACCCATGTAATCTAAGCGTCACAAAAGCGTCTTATAGTGCCCCCAACTTAAAACCGAACGTTAAAGAGGGTGTTATGTTGAGTATTCAAGCCCCATTAGTTGCAACCAGTGCACAGCAGCAAAGTCATTTTGCCAGAGACTTTCATGGCGCCGCCATTATTGATGCCAGCGGCAATGAAATTCCTATGACCGCCGAGATGATTGATTCCACCCTGGAGCGCCTCAGTGAAGAGTGGGAGCGCCAGCATCACAACCAGAGCCGCTACCCCTACAATCTGACCCTGTAACAAGTTCGGCGCACACTGCCTATTTGGTAACGGCAAATCCCAGCAGCGCCAGCGCCTGTTGCAGCTGCAGCCGGTCCTGATCGTTGTGACCGTCACCCAGTACAACCTGATTGACAAAGAACTCCCGGCGCTTGGGGTAGTCTTTGCGCAGCTGGTCAAACACGCCCCCCACAGTATCAAGTCCAGCCAAAGCTGCCCGCATCCGGCGATCGTCCCCGGCAATATCAAAACCGGACAAAATAGCCTGATTGAGGCACTCCTGCAGCGGCTGATCAGCCAGAGTCACTATTTGGCCTCCGCCCTGCAACAGTGACTCGTCGCGCTCAACCACATCAAGCCCGAGAAAGCGGCACACACTCTGGTAAATCATCTCGGTACCGGCCACCTTGCCATCGTAGGAATAGCCGGCAATATGCGGGGTTGCCAGATCCACCAACGGCAACAAAGCCAGATCAATTTCAGGCTCCGGCTCCCAGACATCCAACACCACATTGATATCATTGCGCCGCTGCAAACATTTTCGCAACGCCTGATTATCAATCACCGGGCCCCTACCAGCATTCAACAGCAGACAGCCGGGTTTCAGTTGCGCCAGCTCCGCCTCACCCAGCAGGTGCCAACTGGGGTGCTCGCCGCTTCGGGTCAAGGGGGCATGCAAACACACCACATCAGCCTGCAATGCCGTACGAAGACTAACCGCATCGGACGGATCAAGATCCTGCCGCGCAGCCACATCAATCAGCGGATCGTAAAAGCTGACTTCCAGCCCCAGAGCTTTAAGCCGGCGGTATAGAGCGCCGCCGACATTGCCACAACCGACCACCGCAAAACTCAGCGATAGCCACTGCGGGCGCAATTGGGCCAGCGCACTGAAAACGTATTCCACCACCGAGTTGGCATTGCAGCCCGGGGCACTGGCGTAGCCAATCCCCTGCTGATCGAGAAACTGGGTATCGAGATGATCCACCCCTATGGTGCAGGTCCCGACAAAACGCACCCGACTGCCTAGCAGCAGGTCTTTATCCACACGCGTAACAGAGCGAACCACCAGCACATCGGCTTCGCGCACGTCGTCAGCACTGATCCGTCGACCAGGACGAGTGACCACCTCGCCAAAACGCTCGAAGAAATGGCGAACATGGGGAATATTTTCGTCGGCAACAATACGCATAGCCATCGTCAGAGCGCCCCCAGACAATAGTGACCAGGCGTAAATGTCACGGTGCGGCCGGAGGCTTTTTCCAGAGCCCCGATCAAACGCTGCAGCCGATCACTGACGCCCTGATCAATAAAGGTCAGAACCTGCTGATAAATATTGTTTTTAAACTCATCGCTGGCCCCGAGTCCGGCCTGAAGATTGTCGGCACTCACACGAAAGCGACGCCCGGCAGCGACAGACAACAACCATTCTATGGCCTGAGGCCTGATCTCCACGCGCTCGAATTCGTCCTGCTGAGCCTGAGTTCGGCCATCCGGGGCATACCAGTAACCATAGTCCTCCTGGAGCCGTCGTTCAGGGCCCGCCACCAGCCAGTGAGCCACTTCGTGCAGGGCACTGGCGCCATAATCGCGGGTAAAAATTATCCGGTGCTGGCGGTGGCTGTCATCGGCCGGCAAGTAAATCGGTTCCTCTGCCCCACCCACCAGTACGGTATTGTGAGATAACTCAAACGTTTGGTTAAACACCTCGATCAAGGCTCGATGATCAAGCGTCCTGAACGTGGGCACCTGTAAAGAGGTCATACTAAATTTCATCCAAGTATTGTGCTTTGGCCAAACTGGCTATACCTTATGTAGTAGGCGCTGCGGTTTTTGCACTCGGCGTTTGTCTCAAGACCATTCCGCCCTTTGGGGGTAATCAAAGGCCCATAGAGGCCTCAGCAGGAGGTGGTATTATGAAGACCTCAACATCAGGCCACAACAATGTGGTTGATCTGTTCTCTGGGCAGCCCTTCTCGGAGCGTCACAGCCAGCGCATCATCCGGCTCTCGCCCGAACTCGACGGGCTGGAAATGCTCTACTCCAACGAATCCAACCCCGATAAGCTTTTTACCCTGAAAATCCTCTGCTGGGGACTGCGGGAAAACGGCGAAGTCGTCGGTATGGTTCCCTGGCTCAACCAACTGGTTGCCGCGCCGGACATACAGGATCCGCTCAATGGCGAATGGCAGGGTTACTATGATCCGGGCATCGATGAAATCTTTATGGAAGGCCCGATTCATAAGATCGTCGAGCTGGAAACAGCCGCCGAATACTATGAATGTCAGGCCGAGAATCCACAGGACGTGATTCAGGAAATCCCCGACACCATAGGCACCCATGCGGTTATGTCCGATAACGGCTTTCACAGTCTGGTACTGTGTGAAGTGGTCAGCTGGCAGCTGCTGAAAGACGGCACCGTCCAAGGCACGCTACCGGATCCGGAAAAAGTTGAATGCACCCCGGTATTACCAGGCGACAGATGCCTGTATCCGGTGCAGCAGCGCGAGGACTTTCGCTACTTCTTCCAGCACCAGATCGCCAATAAATTGAAATCTGAAGATCCGGAGGCGATTGCGGCGATTGCGACTTTGATGGATAAGTAATGGTCTGCCTTTCAGAGATCCTTCCTCACTGCGTTCGTCAGGATGACAGTCCCTATTCCGCTGCACTCTCAACCCCTGTCATCCTGAGCACAGCGAAGGATCTCTTTAAACTTAGCTCTTTTGAATCAGAAACAAAAACTCTGATTCCGTCTCAGCCTTGTCCACCAGCTCATGCCCCAGAAACTGACAAAATTGGGGAATATCTCGCTTGGTAGAGGGATCCGTGGCCATCACTTTAATCATCTCACCACTGGCGGCTTCACGGACCACCTTATGCAACATCATAACCGGCTCAGGGCACTCCAGCCCTTTTGCATCCAGCGTATGGGAAAACTTCCAATCAGACAATTTCGAAACTGACATAGATATCCAACAATTACAGGTGACATATGTCACTATACTTACATTACTGCATTTAACGACAGGCAAGCCGGTACATGACCAACAGCCAAGCCATCCTCGAACTCCGCGACCGGCCTGATATTTTCAGCCGTGGCGCGCTGGAGCTGACGTTTACCCTGCTACGGGAACACGCTCCGGGGCTGGCGCTGCAAGTGCGCAACCTGCTGTCCGGCGACACTGTCTGTGACCCCGGACTGTCAGAGCATCAGGATTATTTTCCCATCATTCTCGACGGTCCGTCCATCCAGGAAGTGATAACCGCCATCACCGAAATCAGTCAGATTGAAGTCGACCAGCCCAATCCGGATCCCGGCAAACTGGTTATCCTGAAAACCCTGCTGCAGGACTGGCTGGCTCTGGCGGACTTCTTACTGCAGGAAAAAATTTTAACCCCCAAGCCCCAGAGCGATTGATCCACCCAAGAAGCCAGCGCTAAGATGGCATTATTGCAACACGATTTGGAACATCCCTATGATCAGCGTTCTTATTGAGAGAAATATTGCCATGGACATGGCCAGCACTTACGAAGCCATGGCCAAAAATACCCTGCACCATGCCTATCAGGCGCCGGGGTTTATCAACGGCGAAACCTTTACCGACATCAATAACCCCCTGCGTCGCTTTGTACTGTCAAAATGGCGCAATGTTCAGGACTGGCACAACTGGGCACACTCCGAAGCCCGTAAAAATCAGATGAACGAAATCAATCTGCTACTGCAGGAGCAGGAAAAAATTTCCATTCTAGAAAATTCCTAAGCATCTACCTCAGAGCAAAACGCAGCCATGCGATCAGCGGCCAGCTGCAAATGCTGGTCGTGACTGAACCCCGACTTAATCCGGGGCTTGAGGTCGTGATTACCATCTTCAAGCCAAAACAGCTCAATGGCATCGGACAGTGAATAGTGTGTCACCTCTTCCTGATTGCCCATGGCATCCCGGGTGCCCTGAATGATAACCGTGGGGGTTTGCAGCGCCTGCAGATGCTCGGTCCGGGTTTTCTCTGGCTTGCCCGGAGCGTGGAACGGATAACCAAGGCACACCAAACCCGCAGCGCCGACCTCGTCAGCTATCATGGAAGCCATGCGACCGCCCATGGACTTGCCACCAATGATCAGCTTTCTGTCAGCTTTACACTCGGCGAAGACCTCCCGCCAACAATCGAGCAATTGTTTTTGCCCATTGGGTGGCCGCTTTTTGCCGTTTTCACGGCGCTCGGCCATATAGGGAAATTCAAAGCGGGCTACCGCCACCCGGCGCTCGAGCAACAGTTCGGTCATGCGGTTCATAAAATCACTGTCCATCGGCGCACCGGCGCCATGGGCAAACACAAACAACGGCCACTCAGGCCGGCCCTCAATCGTTAAATTGTGTGGGGTTTGGTCACTCATAAAATCCATTCTCTCTGGCATCCAGACGGGTCATCAGGCTGACAGACTCCATACCCGCATCAAATACAATCACGACATCGCCCTGCTTGATCTGGGTCAGTACCTGCGCCACCTTATCAGTCAAACTGATTTCCTGCAGGCCGTAGTCGGTACCCTCGCGGGTAATAAACTCTTCCACCAACCCGTTCAGGGCCTCGGAGGATAATTGCTCATAGGGAATAATCACAACGCATACCGCCATTGCTTAAAAAATGCTGGAGCGAGATTATGAACAGACTATTCGACGGTCTCAACTGCTTCTATAATCAGTATCAATTATCAGGACACATCAGGATTACCCATGAACCGCTCTCTTGTACTCAGCATCCTCAGTGAGGACAAACCCGGCATTGTTGAAACTCTGGCCGCCACCATTTCAGCTAACGGCGGCAACTGGCTGGAAAGCCGCATGACCCAGCTGGCCGGAAAGTTTGCCGGTATTTTGCAGGTCAGCGTCAGTGATGCCGATATCCAGCAGTTAACCCAGGCACTGCAGGCTCTGGAAACCAAAGGCATTGCCATTATCACCTCGGAAGTCAATGAAAGCGACGCGGGTGGCGATACCAAGTCCATGCATTTCACACTGGTGGGCAATGACCGGGTGGGGATCGTTAAAGAGCTGTCGCAGGCCTTTGCCAATCATCATATCAATGTCGATGAGCTGGAAACCGGGTGTTCCAGCATGCCCTGGTCCGGCGACCCCATGTTCACCGCCCGCGGTTCATTGCAGATTCCAGAAGGCACCGATATCGACAGTCTGATGGACCAGCTGGATGATATTTCCGACAAGTTGGGAGTAGACATCGAGATCGACGAAAAAGAAAACACCACTGCGGAAGAATAAGCGTTTTAAACCAGCCCATTGAGCAAGTAACCAACGCCGTAGGCCAGCCCTGCGGCAACACCACCCACCACCGTGGTCTCCAGTGCCGATACCCACCACTTCTGATTGACGTAGCGGCCTTTAAACAGCCCAACCACAAAGAACGCCAGAAACGTTACCGCCGCGCTGAACACAAACGGCGATTCGACGCTGCCGGGTCGCAGCCAGTTGGTGACAAAGCTCAACAGCGGTAACGCACCAGCCAGAAAAAAAGCAATAAAGGTGGCAATGGCTGCCAGCAGCGGGTTGCTGTCTTCGACGCCCATACCATGCTCTTCCTGCAGCATGGTATTGACCCACAACTCCTGATTGGAAGTAATCAGCTCGACCAACTTATCCAGCTCCTCACCGGAGAAGCCTTTCATCTCATAGATCTGGCGCACCTCTTCACGCTCACCTTCCGGATAGAGCTCAATTTCCAGTTGTTCACGATCCCTTAAGCTCTGGCGATGCTGATTCTCTGCCCGACTGCCCAGATAATTACTGACCGCCATACTGAAACCATCGGCCAGCAAATTGGCCAGACCGAGGACAATTACCACTCCGCTGCTCAAACCGGCACCGGCAACCCCCGAAACCACGGCAAACGTGGTGATGGCGCCATCAATGCCGCCAAACACCATATCTTTTAAATACACCTGGGAAGGTCCGTTGCCCAAACGCTCGGATATGGCCTCGGGCGTATGGGTTTTCTTTAACACAATCCTCGACAGGGCCATGATTTAATCCGCCAGGCGCTCCTGCCAATAGATTACCCGATCGTGACCCCGGTAACTGCCAAAACTCACCGTAGCGTCAGGCAAGTCGTCATCATGGCTGCCATCCTGATCCCAGTCGAACTGAAACCAGGGCATAGAAGAAGTATCCACCGCCACAGGAAAGCTGCCGGTATTGCCCGAGCCCGGGGCACTGAAGACCAACCCGGCATCACCAGCGACCAAGGTCATAACCGTTGCCGACAGATTCAGGAAACTGCCTGTCGCGGTGCCGCTGCCCACGCCAACGGGAAGATCCGAATCGTTCACAATTGCGGTTCCAGCAAAGTCGATATTGGCACGAGGGAAACTGCTGCAGCTGTCGTCGCTATTCAATTGCCAGCCGCTGCCATTCCAGTATTCTGCGCGCAATATCAGCGGCAGAGGCGAAGATTCAGGGCCGTGTACATCTTTGGTAAACAGGCGGCCAAACCGTAGATTCAATGTGCCACTCAAAGCCCGGGCATCGCAATCAGGTACCAATGTACAATCACCAGAGGTGGCGGCGTTCATATCCAGCGAATCGAAATCCCGGCTGTCGAGTGTGTCCGTAATTTTTAACCCCAGAGACAAACCATCAAGTGGCGCCTCAAGCCCAGCATCTCGCACCAACAACGCCGAAGTGTCATTGACAATATACTGACCATTCACCCAATTGGCAGGGGACACACTGAGACGGGCCGACAAGTCGGCGCCATTATTATTTTGTTCGGCTACTTGCTCGACCGTCGCGACCGCAAAACCCGGCGCGGTATCGTTATAGTAATTATTGACCTGACCACCGCCGAAACGATTAGCGGTAATTGTAAAACTGACATCCATACCCGGCTGTGACAGATAGCTAAAACTACCACAGGTATCACCCAGAGCACTGGTATCCAGGCTGAAGTAATCGGGATAAAAGCGACCAATATTACCGCTGGTTGCACCCGTCACATCCCCGGCACCAAGATAATTGCCATCGGCAATAACCGGGTAAGCAGTAAAGGTGCCCACCTCACTCCAATTCACATCTGTCGCCTCAAGCAATCCGTCCGTTGTCGTCAGAGTGAAAGTACCGCCAAACAGCGAACCATTGTCACCGGGCGATGGATAACTCAGAGAATCAAAAGTCAAAGATACTGACTCCGGCGAAACCTCGCGCCCGAAATTCGGGGTGCGATTACCAAGTGCATTGCGAGCCTCCACCTGTACAGTAAAATCCGTACCAGCAGCCTGAAAGCCTGTGCCAATAGCTTCTGTTCCCAGATTGCCAGGAATACTGGTAATCACCAGATCGGCCGGCCTGACCACAAAGCTGTCACTTGAGCCCAATATATCAACGCCCGAATCACTGCCATTTTCCAGCAGGATATCGTGACGCGCATGCAATTGGATCAAACCCACATCGGGATAATTCAGGGTAAAGGCTGCTTTGGAATCAACACCAAACAAAATATCCAGATCATTGGTGTAACCAGGCGCACCATCGTTTGTGGCCACTGTATAGTTGTTGCCATTATTGATAAGGCTCACTTGTTCACCACGGCAGGCAATCGGATCGATACACTCAGCAGCCAAACCTATCTTGTGGACGCTGCCGTTGCTGAACACGCCAACGCAACCCAGTGTGTTGTTATCTTTGCGTACTGCCTGAAGATAAAAAGTATCGCTGTTTTGTGCCGCAACCGGAATAAAACCATTGGCGATGGTTAACGGATTATCAGATCCATCGATAAAACGAAAACCGCTGTCAAAAAATTCGATATTTGGATCTTCTCCCGCGCTATCAGAACCGGTATTGATATTCACCACTCCGGCATCGGTATGATTCAGCAATAGACGCACCGTATCGTTGGAGGCAAATGTATAGATTGCCGTACCATCGTTGTTACCTATACTGGAAAGGCTACCCGCATCCGGGCTACTCCAAGCCCCCCGTCCAGACGATGTCGATAAGTTGATTTGCACACCCACCCCCGGAGCAATGGGATTGTCGTTTACATCGTGTGCAATAATGGTGATTTCACTGGCCTGACAGGTCAGGCCGGTGGCATTGGTGAAATCTGCCCCACCGGTAAAACTGATTGCGTAATGTTCAACACCACCGCCACCACTGCCATCATTATCGCCTCCCGGAGTTTCATCCTGTCCATTGGACTGCTGCTTATCCCAATCGCCAGTGCCATCAGGGTCGCGATAAACAAACTTGGTGCCATTGTTTGTTCCGCTGTAATCTGTGTCGTAATCAAAGTTACTGCAGTCATAGCCAGACACATCGAAACCATTTACAGACAAGACATCGATCACCTTGTCATTGCTGCCAAAAAAATCCGAGTTATCGTAAAGCGCTACCGAAAAGCCATCTTTAAAATCGAGCCGGGAATCGTTAAAGTCCTCATCACCTTCAAAGACCATCCAGGGAAAATTACTGGCTAAATCAGGATTACTGTTACCAAAACTCGACAGTAAACTGAAAGATTCACAGCCACCGGAATCGCACAGTTCTAGGCGCCAACCCAAAAGTGCAATCAGAACTCCCAAATCCGTATCCAGAACTTTTATTTCGATAAAAGAAGGATCACCACCAATGGCCTGAGCCACCTCATTGATGGTGGCATCCCCAATCATGGACGAGCAACCCGCCGTACTGCCTGCCCCTCCCGATACCGTCACCGCATTGCTAATCACATCAACATCGCTGCCACCACCACAAGAGTTATTTTGAAAAGCGATCAACTCCAGATTATAGGTTCCGGCAGTGGTCGGTGCGGTAATATTGAAGGTCTCGGTTTCAGTGCCGGAATTGTAATTACTGTGATCGATACAGCCTGATGTCCCATCTGAAAAACTGTATTGGGTTGCACGCCAATTATCATTACCCGGCCCTCCCATCGATACCGTAATATCGACGGATACGGAACCTCCAGAACCAACCGTAACAGGCAGGGGTGCACCACCATTCAAGTCCACCGAGACAATGGTCCGGCCGGCCAAGGCCTCCCCAATCGGCAAGACTAGTAGCAATAACAACAACCATTGCCGTGTGCTGCGCAAAATCATCATGAAACGATCACTCAACAAATGACGAAACATTCAATGTTCTCAGAGCTGAATAGGGGGATCCGACACCGCATTGGCCTACGCTCTCAATTGAAAAATAACGAACACCAGAAACCAGCGTACTGTTACAACTGACGGTCGCCGTGCAATTCTGCAGTCCCGCACCGCTGAATGTGGGAGGGCTGACTAGAGCTGCGCAATTAGCCAAAGCCAGAGCCTGTGTCATGGCTTGAGTTTCATCGTAAAACAATTGGTTCATGCCATATTGTGCACCACTCTCGGCGGCATAAAAGGCCTGAACATTCATTATTTCCTGAAAGGACGCCGTGGATGCCTGACTGGTATAGCGGGCGATGGTTAACGCCATGCCGCCCAACACCAGAATAATAAAAATGGCCATGGGCATCAGAAAGCCTTGTTGGCTTTTAAACCTGAGCGTTTCCCCTGTCATCCTGAACGCTTCCCCTGTCATCCTGAACAACAGTGAAGGATCCCTCGATCCACTGCCGCGAGATCCCTCGCTACGCTTCGGGATGACAGTATCAGACTGATATTGTTTATTCTTGGAATCAGGGCACATTGCGAATCAATACCTCCTGATTTAACACAATGCCTTCACCGCCTTCACTGAACTGCAGTGACATACTCAAGGTGGCATTGCGATCTTCAGTTCCCGGTGACAGCACAAAGGGCGCGGCCACACTGACCCCACCCGCCATTAAATCGCCAGCACCTGCCGGCGTACCGGTTGATGTAGAAGGCGTTGCATAACCACTGGCATGAAACCTCAAGCTTCCAGCAGTCACACAAAACGCCTGAGGGTTATCCACCAGATAAAAACGTCGATTAAGCGAATTACGCAGCCACTGTTTGTCTGCGGTTAGCGTCAGACTGGTGGCGGTGCGTCCGGCCAAATCGGCCAGAGATACCTGAGTATCATAGAGCTCCGCTTCATCCAGTGCACCAATGACCACATAGCGTGCAGTCCACAAGCTGACAGCATGCGGAGCGGTTGCAATCGGCGTGGTTACCGCAGAACCTGAGGGCGCGGCACCATTGGCCGTATCGGGGACATCGCCGATGTAATTACCGCCACCGGCTACCGGTAAAAACTCCACACAATTGCCGGTGATTCGAATGCTGTTTGGCGCGGCACCGCGCAACTGCCGCGCCATACGCTCCAGCGCTGCGCGGCCTTTGGCCACTAACTTGCCACGCTCGATCGTTGATGCGTAGGTTTCCATGGTGTTGCCTACAAAGCCAAAGCCGATGGTGCCGACAATCGCCAGTACAATAATCACGGCGATTAATTCCACCAGGGTAAGGCCTGATTGCTTTTGATAAAACTGTTGCTGAATTCTGTCATTGGATCCCTCACATTCGTTCGGGATGACAGCGGAGTTCCGGATGACACCAGAAGTGGTCGAGGGATTGAGGTGTGGGATGACGTCTAAAGCAGCCATCAGAAATTCACCTTGTAAGCCGACAAAATCGCCTGACCGCCGCCATCGCTGTTGGCCGTTACATCAATGCGGCGTGCTTCGGCATCACTGGCCAACCCCAAATCCGTACCGGCCTCGGTAACAGTCACTGAAATACTACAGCGATCTTTGGATGTATCGGTGTGGCCGTTGTAATCACCAACATCATCGAGATCCGTATCGGCCAGAATACCAGCACAGCTGTTGGTACCTGCATCAAACGTATCGCATGCGGGCACGCCACCGGTGGGGGTATTTTCATCAAATTTGCGCGCCAGTACCTCATCCATTTTGGCCTGGGCGCATTCCAGCGCGCGGATCTGAATCAAGGGGTCAACACTGTCCTGAGTTGCACGGGAAAACACACTGACCAGTGCCACCAACGCCACACTGACGATCACAATAAAGGCGACCAGTTCGATTAACGTAAAGCCCTGACAAGTCTTAACGCGCATAACCGCTCTCACTGATAGTGACATTGACTGAATCAGAGCCGGAGGTAATCGCCAAAGTTGTCGCAGCCGCAATGCGCCCCAACTTATCAAAATCCAGTGTGGCAGCGGTTACCGTAACTCCGGCAGGCAGGCTCAGAGGATATTGGATATTGCCATTGGTGAGGGCGGAGCCATTTTCAGTAACGCTGATTGAATTGGCCGTAGACACAAAGCGAACCGCATTGGTGGAGCTGTCGCGAGCCATGGCCACCTGCTGCGCAAAAAACAAAGCCGCGACGGTATCGTCGCGGCTTCGCTGAAGGTCGGCAAAGGAATAATTAAAACGAGAGAAAGCGGTCGCGGCTAGTACACCCAGAATGACAATAACCGCTAATAACTCTAATAACGTAAAGCCCGAATCCCTTTGCACGTTGCTTGGAAAAAATAAATCAGGGCACGTAGTGAACCGTGAAAGTTCCGGTTGCCGAGGTCAATACACAATCGGCAACGGTACAGGTCGTGGTGTCACCAAGGTCGGTGTTGCCATTATCAGCACCTTCAGTGGTTGTCCAGCTGCCACAAGTGGCCGTGTAGGTTTGATCAACAGGCGTGGCCGCACAGGAATCCACCAGCGATACACTGCTGGAAACATCCAATAACTGAGTTAACTGGCTGACATCGGTTGTCACATCAGTAACGGTCAATTTGTCAGAAGCCGTCAGACCAGCGTTCACCGCCAAACCGGCAGCGTAGTTCAGAGAAATGGCAGACCCCAAAGAACCCGCCAATGCCGCAGAGCGAGCGCCTCGGGCACTGTCCTGAATATCAATAAATCTGGGGATAGCCGTAGCAGCCAGAATACCCAGAATCACAATCACCGCAATCAATTCGATCAGCGTAAAACCGCTGTTGCGCATTTTCATATTTCTTACCTCTTACAATCTTTCAGGATTTAAATTTGCGGGTCTTAACAACCGGAATCTTCAATAGCAGTAAAAGCTGCGACACGACCGCCGCCACTGATGTCCGCAGCGGTGTAACGAACTTCACATTCATCAATGCCATCCAAGCGCATTTCAATGGTTGCCGCATCACCGTTACCACCACCATTAAAGGTGTAACGATCGGACAGATCTTCAAACAAAGGCACCAGATTGGCTTCCGTTGCACGGGGGTAACCTCCGCGAGTATTGATATCCGCCGCACCATCGCCATCGACATCCGCCGGATCATTGGCGCCAAACAAACCATTGGTGGCCTGTGTCGCATAGACCATGGTAGTTGCAGAGCGCAATGCTGAACGCGAAGCATCCAATACCGCAATGCGGGACTCTCGCTCGATAGTGATCAGTCTTGGAATCGCAATGGCCGCCAGCACACCGAGAATAACAATAACAACCACTAGTTCAATCAGGGTAAAACCCGTTTGTTTTTTCATAATTCTATACCTGCCCGTATTTAATCTGGCTTTATTGTTCCAACAATTATTAACATCCCTGATTCGAGCTTCCTGCCCTGCGCCAACTTGCCACCACTGGCGCTTAATTTATTAAGTTTAGTCGGTTTTTCCTTATATACCAACTAGTTAAGAGTAACTTTTACAGAACCACTTAAAGAATTGTAATCAAAATAGTAGCGTTGTGATTCCGCAGTAACCATCTGATACCTACAGACTCCCTTTTCCGGGTACGACATCCAAAATTGCATACCCGCGTCATCTTTCGGCAAAAAATCCAGCAACTTTCCCGGATTTTTAAACACCGCCTGCCATAACTGCTGACAATCTTTCTGACCCGCCTCAATAAAGTCTGCCCTGGCCCCCACCGGCCAACCTCTGTCATTCATCTGATAGACCGTTTCTTCGCTGATCAGTTCGCTGGGCATGCTGGCAAACTTCCACTTCATGTGCAGCACAGTCATGGTGGAATCAAATCGACTGGACAGCATTTGCATACCGGTTCTCTGGGCACGGTCCATCACATTCTGGTAATACTTGAGAGAGACAACCATCAATACCGCAATCATGCAGACCACAATAATCAGTTCAATCAGGGTAAACCCGCCCTGATTACAGGATTTCTTATGCGGCCTGCACATCGTACATGCTCCACATTGGCAGAAAGATGCCCAATGCCAGAATCAACACAAAAATCGCCATAATCACAATCATTATCGGTTCAATGCGATCACTCAGGGTTTTCAGATCGTAGTCCACTTCCCGCTCATAAAAGCCCGCCACTTCTGCCAACAGCGTATCTACCTGACCACTCTCTTCACCCACCGCAATCATCTGCAATACCAGAGGGGTAAATAATCCACTTTGATTATGAGTACGCAGCAAGGACTCACCTCGCTCAACGCCGTGTTTGATGTCAGCAATTTTATGACCCAGATAATCGTTACCAATAGCCCGTGAACACAACTCCAGCGACTGAGGTAATGGCACACCGGATTTGAGCATCAGACCAAACGAACGGGCATAACGAGCCATCAATGCGCGCAGTAGAATGTCGCCTACAATGGGCAGTTTTAATTTGTACTTGCCCCACCATTGGCTGCCATCAGCCGTTTTGATATAGCGCCGAAACGCCACCATGGCAGCCACGGTTATACCCAGCAGATACCCCCAGTAATTGAGGAAAAAATTGGAGGTACCAATCAGAATCCGGGTCGCCAGAGGCAAATCCGCACCGAACTGCGAAAACATTTTGGCAAAGGCCGGGATCACAAAGATATTGACCACCACCATCGCCACAGCCAAGGCTGCCAATACAAAAGAGGGATAGCGCATGGCCGCCTTAACCCGTTTGCGCGATTCCATATCTCGCTCCAGGTATTCACTCAGCTGGTCAAAGATGGCTTCGAGCTGGCCACTGTCTTCACCCACTTTGATCATATTGATATAGAGGGTATCGAAAATATCCTGATGACGGTTCATCGCAGCCGACAGCTGCATACCGGTTTCCAGATAATCACCAATATCCATCAGCACTTCTTTAAGGCGCTGATGGCTGATGGAGGCGGCCAAGCCGCGCACCCCGCGAATCAGAGGAATACCGGCTTTGGTGATGGTATAGAATTGCCGGGTCAGCATGATCAGGTCTTCGGGTCGAACTTTTTCAGGCCCGAGCAAGCTTTTGAAATCAATTTCAACACTGCCCGCCTTGGCCGGCGCAATGGACACAGGCGTAATACCCCGCCCCATCAGCTGTGATGCCACCGCATCGGAGGACGAACCCTCCAACATACCCGCTACCGATTTCCCCTCGGCATCGCGCCCCTGATACTGAAAATTAGCCATCAGTCAGCTCGCTCAGTGATTCGTCTTCTACCTGCGCAGACACCCGCAGCACTTCTTCCAGCGTGGTCACCCCTTTGAGGGCAAAGTCCAGGGCACTGTTGCTCAATGGGCGATAATCCTTGCTTGCCAGTGCGGCAGCATTAAAGGCTTTAACGTCGTTATCACGCAAGGCATCGGCCATTGGACGATTGATTTCCAATAATTCGAACACACCGATACGACCGCGATAACCGGAATTAAAACAATGGGGACAACCACTGCCCTTTTTCAGATTGACCCACTGCTCCTGAGGAACCTGACGCAACAACTGCGCCTCGCCCGCATTGGGTGTGTAGGGTTTGGCGCAACTTTCACATACCCTGCGCACCAGACGCTGAGCAATAATTGCTTTCAGGGAGGCGGCCACCAGATAGGGATCGACATCCATATCCACCAGACGCAGTGCCGAAGTCACCGCATCGTTGGTGTGCAAGGTTGATAACACCATGTGACCGGTCATCGCTGCACGCAGGGCGATTTCCGCTGAATCGGAATCCCGAATCTCCCCCACCAACAGCACATCCGGATCCTGACGCAGTGTCGCTTTCAGAACTGTGGCAAAGTCCAGCCCGATTTTCTCATTCACCTGGACCTGACTGATCCGCGGCAGCCGGTATTCCACCGGATCTTCCGCCGTGATGATTTTTTTCTCGGGGGTATTCAATTCTGACAGGGCACCATAGAGTGTCGTGGTTTTACCGCTACCCGTAGGTCCTGTCACCAACACCAGACCGTGCGGCCGGTGAATCAGATTGCGGAAACGTCGGATGTAGTAATCGGGCATCCCCACTTTCTCCAACGGCAACACCCCCTGAGTGTGGTCCAGCAGACGCATGACCACCGACTCGCCGAACTGCACCGGCATGGTTGAGATACGCACATCGATGTTGTGATGCTTCACTTTCAGATTAAAGCGGCCATCTTGCGGCAGACGTTTCTCCGAAATATCCAACCCGGACATCAACTTCAAACGCACCACCAGCGCCGCGGCAATTCGCTGCTCGTTCATCACCTGTTCGGTCAGCACACCATCGATCCGCTCGCGAATTCGCAGCACCGTTTCATCGGGTTCAATGTGGATATCCGACGCCTTGGCGTTGATGGCGTCTTCAAAAATTTTCTGCAGCAGCCGCACCACCGGGGCATCGGTTGCGGTGGCATCTTCAACAATATCCGTGAGATCGAGACTGTCTTCTTCCAGCTCGTCGTGCAGCTCTTCAGCCAGTGACGCAATTTCGTCCGTGTGGCTGTAGCCGATATCGAGAATATCCAGCAGTTCTGATTCGCGAACCACCGCTGGCTTCAGCGGTTTGTCAAAATACTTGGCAATATCGTCCAGACAGAAAATATCGGTGGGATCACCCATACCCAACTGGATACCATCATCATCTTCTTTCAGCACCATGACCCGATAGCGTCGTGCCACCGTCTCGGGCAGTCGCTGCACCAGCTCGCGATCGAAGTGAAAGTGTTTGAGCTCTACAAACGGGTAGTTCAACTGCCGTGACAGCAGCCCCAGCAGAGTGTTCTCATCCACAAACCCCATTTCAATCAGGGTGCGTCCCAATTTCAGCCCGGTGACTTTTTGTTCCTGCAGAGCAGCATCCAGCTGATCCGGGGTGATCAACTGCTGGGCAACCAGCAGATCACCGAGGCGAATGCGTTGTGGCTGTGCTGTGTTCATGAATCAGTACCTGCGGAAGTGTTGGGATCCAGAGCCTGAATACGCTGCTGTACGTAATTCAGGTAGGGGGCATTATCAGGAGCAATTTTGTAAACCTGCTCAAATACCGATAGCGTCTGTGCGGCGGAAATCGCATCCATGGATACCGCCAGCCCAAGCCAGTAACCGGGATTCTGGGAGTCCTGAGCGATCAGCCTCTGATACAGCGCTATCGCCTCCTTGTTTTTCTCCAGCTTATGCAACAACCCGGCCTTTAACGCGTAATAACCGGGCAGTTTTTCCATGCTCGGGGAATGAGATTCCAACGCGCGCAAGCCACCTTCGAGATCGCCGCGGCGAGTCAGTACCTGAGCCACCATATAGGAAAACAGTTCTCCGGGCAGATGAGTGCCCTGATCAACCATGGCTTCCGCTTCTTGCACCCTTCCCTGAGACAGCAACAGATCAAACAGTTTCTGATAGGCGAATACCGATTGCGGGTTCTGGCTGACAAAGTCCGACAATTGTTTTTCCGCCTGCAGCAAACGCCCCTTGTCCATATTGCGAGCCGCTTCCTGAGCCAGTTCCAGATCGCGACTGCTGAAACTCTTTTCCACAATAACCGCTGTTCCTGAGGCATCATTGGCCAGCTGGCCTCCGGCAACTTTTTTCTCTTCCAGGTGCTTGATCACATCCTTGGCCGGCTGACTTTTTTGACTGGGCAGTTGATTCAGCATGTCATCGATATCAGCCTGAGAGGCACCCACTTCTCTGGCTTTTTTCACCAGATCAGGCACCTTGTAATACTGCCCTTTGGCAATCACGCTTTTGATAAAACCCAGATAGCGCTGCTGAATTTTCTCAATGCCTTGTTGAGCTCCGGGATTATCCGGCTGCAGAGACAGTACCGCGGTGTAACGATCATAGGCGTTGTCGTCTTTGGGAGTGCGCAACCGGTCGGCCTTGAAAGCTTTGTCACCGGCATCGAGCAGGGACTGTATGTGGTTTTCCACATTGGCCGTAACCACTGGCTGTTCCGGCACCTCAATCAGTTCAACCACCTGATTCTGTTTACGCCGGCTTTCACTGACAAGGTCACTGTCAAACACCGCGTCGGCATCAGTAATCTCGTCAACCTCTTTGTCCAGCACCGCAATCACATCGGAACTTAACAGCACCTCATCAAAGCTGGGCTTCTCTTCAACAACAACTTCTTCAACCTCTTGCGGCACAAATTGCCAATAAAAATAGCCTCCGAGGATAACAAAGAAGATCAGAAAGCCACTGACTACCGACCAGAACTGCGCGGGATTTTTGTCCGGCTGACCAAGTTTGTCATCATTTGGCAGCGCCTCGGTCAGAGCCAGATCCTCATCACCCACACGCTCCTGCTGCTGGGCATCCAGATCCTTCAGCATGTCGTTAACCAGACTCACAGTGCACCTCCCAGCCACTGAGGTAAAAGAATGCACAGGGTCGCAGTAACCGCCCCAACTACTGGCCACAACAGACGCCAGCGCAAAGCGTAAAATTTGCCAATGCGGGAACTTTCATCCGTATCGACAATCGCCTTGGCCACATGCCGCGCTTTAACCTTTTTATCGCCCTGTCCGTAAGCCAGCATCATGGCTTTATGAGCAATAACATTCATCAGTCTGGGGATGCCGCCTGATCCCTTGTAAATCAGCCAGACCGCAGGCGAAGAAAAAACCTTCTCCGTGGCTCCAGCCGCATTCAAACGGTAATCCAGATAGGTTTTTACGCCCTTCCATGAGAAAGGCTTGAGGTATTCAGAGAAGACAATGCGCTGTTTCAACTGACGCAAATCGGGCCGATTCAGCAGGTCATCCAATTCAGGCTGCCCCAGAAGCACCACCTGCACCAGCTTGCGTTTTTCCGTTTCCAGATTGGTCAGCAGCCGCAATGCTTCAATGGTTTCCACTGGCATCGCCTGAGCTTCATCAATGATCAATACCACCCGCTTGTCGCGACGCGCCAACTGAATCAAGCGACGATATATTGAAAACATCACCTGATGGGCTTTCATGTCGTCGGTTAACTGGGCACCGATCTCCCCGGCCAGATAGGATTTCAATTCATCCGGGGTCAGGTAGGGGTTGGGCACATACGCCGTCAGATAACGGCTGTCCAGAGAGGCCAATAATTTACGACAAAGAATGGTTTTACCGGTGCCGACTTCACCGACAATTTTAATAAAGCCTTCGCTGTGGGACAGCGACAGCAACATGGTGTTTAATGCCTGGCGATGGCTTTGACCATTGAGAAAAAACTGGGTATCGGGCGTCAGGGAAAAAGGCCTTTCCTGCAGTCCGAAATGTTCCAAATACATTGCCATGGCGTGTGCTTCTTGTTGGACCTCTGTGGTAGTTGTTGTGACTATTTAATCTCGCTATTTAGCGGTTGCGATAGGCACTACCCAGATCTTTAATCCGGCTGTTGGACTGACGGATATCGTTGGCCCAGTCTTCGTTATCCTCAACAATGATAGGGCGCATCAGAATCACCAGCTCGGTTTTTACTGTCGTATTGTTTTTACGTTTGAAGAAGGTATCAACCACCGGCACATCCCCTATGTAGGGATGTTTTGAGTTCACATCTATTTGGCGCTCCTGCATCAAACCGCCCAACACCACAATTTGACCACTGCTGGCCCGCACGATGCTATCGGATTCGCGAATTTCCCGCAGAGCCAATGGCAGCGAATACTCACTGTTACCAATGGTAAATTCTTTCACCTGGTCACTGATGGTGCTGACCACCGGATGGATATGCAGAATCACTTCACCGTTATCCGCAATTTGCGGCGTTACGTCCAACGCAATCCCGCTGAAGAAAGACGACAGTTCAACGTCAGGTGTGCTGACCGTCGAAGAGGCGTTAGATACCGTATCGGATGACAAGCCGGTCAGGAAAAATTCATCAGAACCCACCCGAATCATGGCCTTCTGATTATTGACCGTAGACACTCTCGGGCTCGACAACACCTGCACATTGCCCTGGGTTTGCAGCAGATCAATCAGGGTAGTGATGTCGTTAACCATAAAGATCGAGGAAAAAACTTCGCCGACAGCTTCCGAAGCCGTATCAATCGAAGGTTGCGCGGTAAAATCGACGACATTATTGGTCAACAGCAACTGGCCATTAATGGCATTCCAATTGATACCAGCGTTGAAACTGTCATTGAGCTGCACTTCAAGAATTTTGGTCTCCAGAATCACCTGGCGTTTAACACTCAACTCTGACTTATCAAGAAAACGGCGAATCGCATTCAATTCCTGTGGATAGGCTTTTACCACCACCAGACCAGCTTGTGGGTTCACCACCACCATACGCTCACCACTGACACCATCGGTGCCGATCATGGCCATCATGGTTTCCTGCAGAGAGGTCCAGAAATCGGTGCGGGTCAGGGTTTGTACGCGCGACCCGGGAGAAATCGCTTCAGAACCGGCTCCACCTTCGGAAGAAGTCAACCCGGCCAGGCCGAACAGGTTGGAAGTTTCATCGCCACTGTCTGACGAAGAACTGCTGGAATCGCCACTCTCTGAGTCAATTTTACCGATCAGAATACTGGTATCGGAAACACCGACACGCTTGACATCGAGATAATCAATTTTAAAAATTTCGGTGCGCAGCTTGCGCGGATAAATGGTGTAAATGGAACCGTTGAGCTTGTATTCGTAGCCATAGATATCACGAACCGTCGCCAACACTTCTTCAATGGTGACATTTTTCAATCCCAGCGACACCGTGCCCGTGACTTCTGGATGCACCACCACATTGAGATCGGTACCTGCGACCAGCCCCAGGAAAAAATCCCGGGAGTTAATGTCTATAACAGACACATCAAAGGTTTCATCTTCAACTTCTGCCTTGGTCTTAGACTCCGCCGCACCTCCGGCCAGCAGCAATTGATCAACCACCGACTTTTCCGAACTGACCGCTGGCTTGCTGTCTTTAGAATATTGATTGGCCGCCTGCTCTATGGTTTCAGACTGGCGCTCTACCGGCCCAACAGCCGTATTGACAGAACTTGTCTGGCAAGCCGATAAAAGCAGAGCCGACGCCCCCAACAGAAGATGTTTCATCGATGGTTTCATACGCATTCCTGAACCCCCGCTCATGGTTTTACCGATCTGACGGAAGTTATTAAACTCAATGATTTGGTTTTACCCTGATGCAGCACAATCACTCTATCCGGGAAAATTTTTTCTATTCGCGCACCGTTCACAGATTGCGCCTCGGTAACCGGCTGACCATTGATCACAGCCACTTTGCGTTTGCCAGCCACCAAAATTGATTCCAGCTTTAATCCCTGCTCGGATTGGTCTGGCGCACCAGCCAATTGGAACAACGGCCGGGTTGGATCTTGCAGAGACTCTGCCAGTAGATTGCTCGACAAAGTCGCCAGTAACAGCGCTAGAACAGAGGTACTGACACATCGAATCATCTGGCTGGGTTTATTCTTTTGTTGTTTCATAACATAAACCTCAACTACCCAAAGCGCCGATTTCGGTAGACAAGGTATACACCTGCAACTCGACACTGGCTTTCGGATAGTCCGCAACCTGATAGTCAACCAACTCCCAATAGAAGCGCCATTGCAACTCTTCCAGTGCTTTGAGGTAATCAATCACCGCAAAATAGCTGCCACTGAATTTAATTGCCACGCCGTGCTTGAACATGCCCACCGAGCCATCGTCCACTGCATCGCTCAGGCTTTCAATATCGACCTGCTCTGTCGCCGCCTGTTGCGGCACCGCAAATTTTAATTCTTCCACCGCCAGAGTGTTCATGGACACCAGATCCACCCCGTCCAGATTCTCAAGCACCTGCCTTAATACCACAGCCAACTGACCGGCCGGCACCAGACCCGCCGACATTTCGGCCAGCGCCTTATCAAGAGTTTGTAACTGCTTGCTCAAAGCCTGTAACTGCTGCTTTTTGGCTTTGTCCGGATCACTGGCCAAGGCTTCTGACAGGGTTACCAGCTGCTGGGATAGAGCCACCTGCTGCTCCTGCTCTTTGGCCAGAGCGTTTTGCAGCCGTACCCGCTTTTCATCGAGAGGAGTGAGCAGCATCAGATTGAACAACAGAAACAGCACCACCACCGCCGCACCGATCAGCAACACCTTCTCCCGGGTAGAGAGAACCTGATACTTTTGAGCCAGTTCGGAATTATTGAGCGAATCCATCATGGCTGCTCTCCCTCAACGACTGTCGGAGCAGCACCCTGCACCGGCGCAGTTGGTGTGGCTACCTGAGCACCGGCCTGATCAAAACTGGCGGCAGGCGCCATTCTGAAACTCACCGCCGCTTGACTGGTCTGTCGCTCAATGGCCATGACCCCGAACTGACTGTTTGCAAAGGCGGCTTCGCCCTGCAGTTGTTCGACATACAGAGGCACCGACTCCGGCTTAAGGGCCATGCCCGTCAGTGACACCTGAGAACCGCCGGATTCCAAGCGAAATCCCTGCAGATACATTTCCCCGGGGATCTGCCGCGCCAAGCCTTCCATCTGCCCGGAAAAACCATCGGCATTGCCCAGATTCTGGGCTTCAACCAGACTCTTAATACGCTGGCGCTGAACAATTTGTTCACGCAGTTCGGCAATTTGCAAATCCAGCTGCTGCGCCTGACTCTTGGGCAAGCGGGCAGAAATACGTTCAATCTGAGTTTGGGTATCCCGGTTTTTTTTGGGTTAAGGCGGCAATATCATCCTGCAACTTTTGATTGCCCTGCCAGGTCAACAAGGCCAGCAGCGACATCAACAGCGTAGCCGCAACCACAATCAATAAACTGTTGACCGGCGACAACCAATCGACACTGGGCCGCAGATGGGGCAAATACAGATCGACTTCCTGGCGCACCTGACTCATGAATTGCCTCCCTGAGTCATGGCCGCGCCTATGGCGGGCAGCGCCAGGTTAAGCAGTGATGATTCAAATACTTCGGCCCCCGTTAAAGGTGACACATCCAGTACCGCAACCTCAGAGCGAAACGCCCCTTGCAGAGTTTCTGTAATCTTGTCGCCAGAAACATTTTCACCGCAGAACAGGATCTTGCCCGGTGGCGCCTGCCCCATTTGTCTCTCGTAGTAGTCGAGACTGCGCTGCAACTCGAGGATCAGCTGATCTTCCGGCAGCTCATCGAACAGACCGGCGTTGTAATTGACATCAAACTGACGCGACAGAAAGACCGAACTGCCCTTGAGCAGCACCAGCAAACCGCGGTTCTGTTTGAGGTACACCAGACAGATACCGCGCTCATCCTCGACAATCTGCTCAGTCAGATTGCGCAGGGCCAACTCCATGATGCCAAGGGACGCCAGTTTCAACCCGACTTCGTCGAGCATGGCCTTGATTCTTAACACCTCGGCCTCGGGCATCGCCACGGCATAGACCATATTGCGACCCCGGGAACTCTCAGGCGGCAGCGGAAACACGTCGATTGCGGCCTCTTCCAGCGGGTAGGGCAACAGATCCTTGACCTTCCAGCGAATCGCTTCGCGCAATTCTTCCTCGGGAACCTTGGGCGCCTCTACCAGCAACAGGTTGTACTCGCTGACGGGCAGACAGACGTGGCAGTCGGCCCCTTGCAGCTTGTAGTCGTGAACGCGATTTTTCAGTTCGGCAACCGGTGGCGCGCCATCCATATTCAGCAGGAAGTCACATTGCTTGAGGGTGGGGCCCTCAGCACCCGGGGTAAAACGGGCTACGGAAAAACCATCCGGGCACATGCCGAGACCCAGCGCGCCCGCATTCTGGCTGCTTTTAAAACGATTCAACAAGCTCTTCAGGCTCACCAAACTTTCGCCCCCGGCGTTATGGTCGAGTATGATGTCGCTCAAAATCCGAGCTGAGAGACACAGACACACAAAGAAATCAGATAAAATCCTTCTTATTCAAAGAGATATTAGCCACTTTTTATAAAGAACTCTAATATATCCACTTAAATTGACTCATTTTTTTAAGACTTCCGGACAGACGCCGGATTTCAGTCAGAAAAAGACCCGACACTATGCCCCAAGCCATACTCAATATCGTCCTCTATCAACCGGAAATTCCGCCCAATACCGGCAACATTATTCGCCTGTGTGCCAACACCGGCGCCGCCCTGCACCTGATCAAACCCATTGCTTTTGAGCTGGACGACAAACGCCTGCGCCGAGCGGGCCTCGACTACGGCGAATGGAAAGACATGCAGGTTCACGACAGCTGGCAAGACTTCCTGCAGAACTGCCAGCCGCAAAACCTCTACGCCATCAGCACCAAGGGGAAATCCTGGTACACGGACATCGAGTTCAAGGCGGGGGATTATCTGGTATTTGGCCCGGAAACCCGCGGCCTGCCTGACGACATACTCAACAGCATGGCGCCCAACGACATTGTCAGAATCCCCATGCAGACCAACAGCCGCAGCATGAATTTGTCCAATGCCGCCTCCGTCATGGTGTACGAAGCCTGGCGCCAACAGGGATTCACAAACGCGGTATAATCCCCCCTTTGCCCACTGGAAGTACGATTTATGACCGCCAAGGCACCCATAGGCCTGTTTTACGGCAGCTCCACCTGTTACACCGAAATGGCCGGCGAAAAGATCCAGCAAGCCTTCAGCCAGACCCCCGGGGCGCCGGCAGTAGACACCTTCAACATCACCGACACCCCCATTGTCGAAGCCGGTTTCTACGATTTTATTATCTTTGGCATTCCCACCTGGGATTACGGCGAACTGCAGGAAGACTGGGAAGAGATCTGGGACGACATCGACGAGCTGGATCTGACCGGCAAGAAAGTGGCCGTCTATGGCATGGGGGATCAAGAAGGCTACCCGGAATGGTTTGTCGATGCCATGGGCTATCTGTATCACAAAGCCCGCAAATGCGGCGCCGAGATGGTTGGACACTGGCCCAATCAGGGCTACGAATTCGAAGCATCCAAAGCCCTGACCACCGATCAAAGCCATTTTGTTGGGCTGGCACTGGACGATGAAACCCAGTTTGAGCAGAGCGATGACCGGATTCGCCAGTGGGTGGCCCAGCTGCATCATGAATTTGGCCTGTAACCATGACAGACAAACACGACCACCCTCCGGGCCACTTGGCCCAATTGCAATGGAGCGACGACGGCCAGCCCATTTCCAGCCAGTTCGACGACGTTTACTTCTCCAAAGCCAACGGTCTGGAAGAAACCCGCTACGTCTTTCTGCAACACAACCACCTGCCGCAACGCTGGCAACAACTGGGTGACAGCGATCGCTTTGTGATTGCTGAAACCGGCTTTGGTACCGGCCTCAACTTTCTGGCGGCATGGCAGCTGTGGCAACAAACCGCGCCAGAAAACGCGCAGCTGCAGTTTATCAGCGTAGAAAAGCACCCCATTGCCAAACCCGAATTATCCCGGGCCCTCTCACTGTGGGATGAGCTGTCCTACTTCAGCCAAAATCTCTGCGAGCAGTATCCGGACGAACCCTGCCCCGGCTTTCATACGCTTTTATTTGATGGCGGGCGCGTACAACTGACCCTGATTATTGACGACGCCAGCAACGGCTTTGAACAATTGTTAGCAAGCACCCACCCCGCCTTCAGCCTGCCCCAGTGTCCGGTTGATGCCTGGTTTCTGGACGGCTTTGCCCCCGCCAAAAACCCCGATATGTGGCAGCCGGAGTTGTTTTTGAGAATGCAGCAACTGAGCCACTCCGGCACCAGTTTTGCTACCTTCACCGCCGCGGGCATCGTCAAGCGCGGCCTCAGGGAATGCGGCTTTGCCATCGAAAAGGTTCAGGGCTTTGGCCACAAGCGCGACATGCTGCGCGGCCACCTGGACACGCCAGCAACCCTGCCCGAACCAGAGACCTTCAAGGAGAGCCATTTCAACAGCCCTAATGCTGCACCCTGGCACTATTCCCAGAGGCGCGCCCCGCTCGAAGACCAGCCCACCAAGCAAAAGCAGGCGCTGGTAATTGGCGCCGGCCTCGCCGGCTGTCAAATTGCCCGCAACCTGGCAGACAAAGGCTGGCAGATCACTGTCATTGAGCGCCACAGCAAACCGGGGCAGGAAGCCTCGGGCAACCCTCAGGGCATCCTCTACGCCAAACTCTCCCACCGCCAAGAAACCCTCAGCGACTTCAATCTGGCGGCACTGCAGTTTGCCCAACGTCATTACACGCCACTGTGGCAACAACAGCCGCAACTGGGTGAACAGTGCGGCGTTATCCAACTGGCTCAGAGCGATAAAACCGAACAACAGCAGCAACTGATTGCCGAGGCATTATCAAGCGAACACCTGACAAGGCGCATCGATAAAGAGACAGCCAGCACCCTTGCCGGCATTGATCTGGCGCAGGGCGGACTGTTTTTCCCGCGCTCCGGCTGGCTGATCCCTCCGCTGGTCTGCGAGCATTTGCTGCAACACCCGCGCATCAACGCCCAATTCGATCAGCCTGTCTCAAACCTGCAACACCGTGATGATCAATGGCAGCTGCTCGACGGCGACAATCAATGCATTGCCAGCGCAACTACCGCCATTATTTGCTGCGCTAACGCCAGCCAGAGCTTCTCCCAGACCCGGGAACTGCCACTGAAACCGGTGCGCGGACAGATCACTCAAATCCCAGCCGACCCGAGCAGCCGCCGACTTAAAACCGTCCTGTGCGGCGAGGGCTATATTGCCCCGGCACACCATGATCACCACTGCCTCGGGGCCAGTTTTGATCTTGGCAGCCTGTCAACCGCCACCACCGCAGACGATCACCGTCAGAATCTGCAGCGCCTGCGCGAGCAATTTCCCGGTCTGACAAACTCAGCATTCACTGCCGACGATGTCGATGGGCGAGCTGCACTGCGCTGCACCAGTCCCGATTACCTGCCACTGACCGGCCCGGCCCCCAACAGCGAGGCCTTTGATCAGGACTTCCAGCTGCTGCGCAAAAACGCGCGCTCGGAGATACCCCGCCCCGGCCCCTACCACCCCAACCTTTTCATCAGCACCGGTTATGGCTCACGGGGACTGGCCTATATTCCACTGTGCTCCATGATGCTCGCCGCCCAGATCAATGGCGACCCCATGCCCATGGGGCGCGAGCTGCAAAAGGCATTAAACCCGGCCCGGTTCCAGATCCGGGATCTGATTCGTAAAAAGAGATAGCGCGATAGCATCAACAAGCGGCAACAAAAGGACTACACTGGAAACATAAGAAACAAGGCCTAAGGAGAACATCATGCTACTCGGCGCAGGACAACGAGTCGAACACATCGCCAGTGGAGTCGACTCAGTACACAACTATTACGAAAATCTGGTATTGGTCGAACTCCAGAAAACCAGTGAGCGCAGCCGCACCGACGGTGACTTTCTCGCCGACGCAGCCTGTGTTGCACTCAATCGTCTACCGCCGCGCTACATTCGTCACGATGTCGACATGACCTTTTTTATGTCGACCCAAGAGTTAGCCGAAATTGAAGAAAAAGTCAGTAAAGCCGTCAGCGATGCCATTGCCTATGTTGAAGAGCGGGAAGCCGCTCGAGCAATGGCCGAACAACCTCAGGAATGATTCACGCCGCAACCCATCTATGGCGGTGTATCACACCGCCCTTGCCATGCACTACCGATTGATCCCAACGCTTTTCCTGCTCGCGCTGTGCCAGCTGCCACTGATTGCCGCGGCGCAACCATTAGGCCCGCAACTGCCCTACAAAGTCCTGCAAAAGCTGCCTCACGATCCGCAGCTGTTCACTCAGGGATTGGTTATTGAAGATAACACCCTGTGGGAATCCAGCGGCCTGTATGGCCGATCGCTGTTACAGCGCAGGGACAAACAGCAAGTCCGGGCACTGACTCAGTTCCGCTACCCGGCCCATGAATTTGCCGAGGGCATCGCGCTGATGGGCGACTACCTTTACGGGTTGACTTGGAAATCCGGGCGCGTGTATCGCTGGCGAAAACATTCACTGGAACTGGACCGAACCTATCGCATCCATGGTGAGGGCTGGGGACTGTCACTCTGGCGAGAAGATCTGGCAATCAGTAACGGTAGCGACACCATCACTTTTTACCACCCGGAAACCCTCTCTCCGAAGCGGTCAATCCAGATCAGAGCGGAAGGAGAGCCGGTAACCCGGCTAAACGACCTGACCGCCACCAGTAATCACCTGTGGGCCAATATCTGGCACAACCATCAAGTTATCCAGATAGACCCAGACACTGGCGAAGTCACAGCGCATCTTAATTTGCGCAAACTGGTCGATGAAAACCGCTCATACCAGAATGAAGCCGTACTGAACGGCATTGCCTGGGACAACAGCAGCAACACTCTGTGGGTAACCGGAAAATACTGGCAACACCTCTACCAGCTCGAGTTATTGCCCGGCAGCGGGAAAATCCAACGGTAATTCGATGGACGTATCAATATAACCACCGATCAACTTGGCCAGCCTCAATTTTTGCGTTTCATCCGCAAACGCCTGATTCAACCACTTGATCAAAGCCGCCGACCACTCATTATCCGGGTTAAGTGCCAAGAAGAAGGGATACTGCTCAAAGCAGGCACTGACTTTCAAACTGATGTCAGAGGCCGACAGCTCATTCAATGCCACCAGAGGATCAGAGACAAAACCGCCAATACGCCCGGCCTGAAGGATGCGGGAGAGCTGTTTGACACCGCCCATACTGGTAATCACCATCAACTGGTCGCTATCGGCATGGGTGTTGATGTATGCATCCATCAGCGCACCGTAGCTGTAATCCTGAATATAGCCGATGCGCAATTCCTCAAGAGAAGTCAGCCCCTGATACTGCCAGCCTGAATTTTCCCGGGTAAATACACAGGTACCGTAAGACATGGTGGGTACCGAGGTAAACAACAGACCCGGCGCCTCGGCCGGCACAGCGGTCAGAAGGCCGTGAATATTGTTGCCCTGTCGGGCATTGGCGACGGCCCGGCTCCAGGGGTAAAACTGAACTTCAAGCTCAACCCCCCGGTCACCCAGAATCTCTGCCAGATATTCCACTACAATACCCTGCTGGGTATTGGCATCAGAATGCTTTCCGGCTCGGGCGCAGGCGTAAGGGCACCAATCGGTTGAGGCAAGCACCAGTTTGCCTGGCAAAACCTCAGATCCGCAAACGGATGCAGACAACACCAACAACATCAACGCAACAAACTTGGACCTGAGCATAAAACAGCCGCCCCTGACTCAAAAGTAAGAAAACACCCTAACTGTATCACACCAGATAGTAGAAGGGCTTGAACACGACCCGATTGCGGCCATCGCGCTTGGCCTCGTACATGGCTTCATCGGCGGTATTGAGCAGACGCACACCCAATTTCTGTAAATCCGTGCGCTTTTCACCCACCGGATGCCAGGTCGAAAGCCCCAGCGACGCAGTCGGCCGAATGCAGCCATCACCGGCAATGTGATCCACCCGCAACTGCTCAATTGCGGCGCGAATCCTCTCGGCAGTAACCATGCCCGACTCTTCATCGCAACGAGGCAACAGCACCACAAATTCTTCACCCCCATAGCGGGCCACCAGGTCGGTTTTTCTCAGCTGCCCGGCAATGGCATCGGCAGCGGCGCGCAGGCAGTTATCTCCTGCCGTGTGACCGTATTGGTCGTTAATGCTCTTAAAGTGATCCAGATCCACAAACAGACAGGTCAAATGATCATCGCCGCGCTGAGTGCGCTCCAGTTCTTTGGCGAACTCGGCATCAAAACTCATGCGATTGCGCACCTGGGTCAGCATATCGATCTGGGACTGATAGCGCAGATGCTCACGGGCCAGAGCATTTTCAATACAGACACCACAAATTGAAGCAAGAAACGACAGAAAATCCACCCCCTTGTCGCGAGTAAATCGTTCGGCCGAATTACTGCCCAAATGCAAACTGCCAATCAGCACCCCATGTCGTTCCAGTGGCAACAGCGCAGCCGACTTAACTTCTGCACTGTTGGGAAACAGGCGGCCGGCGGCAAGCGGGTCCAACACATCGAGCAATACGTCGTATTTGTTGCCATACAGGGTCATGGCGAAATCGTCACTGTGGCGCAACTGCAACCGATTGCCATAAATACCCAATTGCAGGTATTCGAGCACCCCTTTGAGACTGTAATCGGAGTCCACCAGAATCAGACTCACATCCGACAGGCTGAAATGATCCAGCGCCTCATTGAGCATACACTCCAGCAGCTCCGCCAGACTCTTGCAGCCCAGCAGATGCAATTCGAAGGTATGAAAATGGTCACTGATGCGCTGATTGTCTTCCAATCGCTCCAACAGACGCTTCAATGTCTGCTGCAATCGCGCATTTTCCTGTTCAAGGCCCACCCGGGTACTCCAAAGAGATTATCTATTTCTGAATTATCGGCCGATTTAGCGTAAAATTTGGCTTTTTGTTGTCAAAGAGATTCTTCCGCCCTGCGGTCGTTATCGCCATGGATGGCGTGTATGCAGGTTTTGCAGGAGCAAAAACCTGCCACACTGACAGATTCGCAGGGCGTCAGCCTGATAGCTTCGCAGAACGTCATCCCGAGCGAATGCGAGGGATCTCCAACTGAACGACACAAACCAGAACCGCCTTAGATTATTACTGTTTCAAGAGTTTACAACATGAGCACAGAGCTTCTCTCCCCCGCCGGAACCCTGAAAAGTATGCGCTACGCCTTTGCCTATGGCGCGGATGCTGTCTATGCCGGACAACCGCGCTACAGCCTTCGGGTTCGCAACAACGAATTCAACCGCATTGAAAATCTGGCCTCCGCGGTCGACGAGGCTCACAGTCAGGGCAAGAAGTTTTATCTGGCCAGCAACCTGTCACCCCACAATGACAAGGTGCGCACCTACCTGCGCGATCTGGAACCGGTCATCGAAATGAACCCGGACGCACTGATCATGTCCGACCCCGGCCTGATCATGATGGTACGGGAAAAGTGGCCCGACATGCCGGTGCATTTATCGGTACAGGCCAATGCCGTCAACTACGCCACGGTCCAGTTCTGGCACCGTCAGGGCATTGAACGGGTTATTTTATCCCGCGAATTATCCCTCGATGAAATTGAAGAAATCCGTCAGCGTTGCCCGGAGATGGAACTGGAAGTGTTTGTCCATGGCGCACTTTGCATTGCCTACTCAGGCCGCTGCCTGCTGTCGGGCTATATGACCCACCGTGACTCCAATCAGGGGGCCTGCACCAATTCCTGTCGCTGGCAGTACAATGCTCACGCTGCCACTGAGACGGAAACCGGCGATCTGATTGCCGTTGACTCCGCCCCCGGCGCACAAAGCTTTGATCCAAACACCTCAGCCGATGCCAACGAGCAACAGGATGAACTGGCCGTACTGTTACAGGAGCGCAGCCGCCCCGGTGAGTACATGCCCGCTTACGAGGATGAACACGGCACCTACATCATGAATTCCAAGGACCTTCGCGCGGTACAGCACGTCGAGCGTCTTGTGAAAATGGGCATTCACTCACTCAAAATCGAGGGGCGTACCAAGTCCCATTATTATGTGGGCCGCACCGCCCAGACCTACCGGCGCGCCATCGACGACGCCCTTGCCGGCAAGAGCTTCGATATGAATCTGATGGGCGAACTGGAGCATCTGGCCAACCGCGGTTACACCGAAGGCTTTTACCGCCGCCACGTTCCCAACGAATACCAGAACTACGAAAACGGCAACTCCACCATGAACCAACAGTTTGTCGGGGAAGCCATTAACTACGATGCCAGCAGCGGCTGGTTAACCCTCGATGTCAAAAATCGCTTCGAGCGCAACGATCGACTGGAACTGATTACACCGGCAGGCAATCTGCAGTTCTCTCTGGACACACTGGAAAACAGCAAGGGCGAAGCCATTGATGTTGCCCCGGGCTCGGGCCATAAGGTTCGCATTCCGGTGCCAACGGACATCCCGTTGTCTGATGACGGCGGCTATGCCATGCTGATGAGACATTTGTAATAACAAGGCTCTGTTACATCCTGCCTGACGGAAATTTAAGTGCCCCGGATTCAATACCTGATCAATACCCTGTTGATGATCTGCATCACGGCGCCAGTATCACTGGCGCTGGCAGCGGATGACGTGATCATCAAACACGGCAATCAACACAAGATGCATTTCACCGAAATGGATCACCGGGGCCTGATATCCGGCATGAACCGTGACATCGTCGACGAACTGGCCTCAAGAATGGGCCTGCAAACAGATCATCAGGTGTGCCCATTCAAACGCTGCACCCGCATGCTCTTCAGCGGAGAACTGGATCTGATGGTGTTTATTGCGGTCACCCCGGAAAGAAGCGAATTTATTGTGCCGGTTCAAACTTGGAGCAACCCCGTTCCCATTTATTTTGTAACTCGCAAAGCGGACTCCCACAAACTGCAGACATACGAAGACCTGTACGACTTTCAGATTGGTTCCGTTAACGGTTACGTCTACTCACCACGATTTGACCGTGACAGCCGCCTCAAGCGGCACCAGATACTGGTTGAAGGGCAATTGCCCAAGATGCTGGCCGCTGGCCGAATTGATGCCTTTCCCTCCTATGGTGGTCTACTGGCCAACCTTAATCGGGACTACCCGGATATTGAACTCGCGCCCTTGGTGCTGGACCAGTGGGATACTGCCCTGATCGCCATCAGCAAAAACTCACCACTGGCCAATCGCGCAGACGAGATAAACATAAATCTGATCCGCATGGCACAAGACGGCACTCTGGACAGAATCTGGGCAAGTTATTTCCCCGGACAGAAAATGCCCATGCCAGACAGCTTGAGACAAGTCGGCCGGAATGAAACCCCATGAGTAGATATTCGCACATTGTTGTGCTCACCGGGGCCGGAATCTCCGCTGAATCCGGCATTCGTACCTTCCGCGCCGCTGACGGCCTCTGGGAGGATCATCGGGTCGAGGATGTGGCCACCCCGGAGGCGTTTGAGCGCGACCCTGAACTGGTGCACCGGTTTTACAACCAGCGACGCCAGCAACTACTCAACGGCATCGAGCCCAATGCCGGCCATCGGGCGCTGGCCGACTTTGAAAAAGGCTTTGCCGGTCGCTTTACCCTGATCACCCAGAATGTCGACAACCTGCACGAACAGGCGGGCAGCCAGAACCTGTTACATATGCACGGCGAGCTGATGCAGGTCCGCTGCATGGATTCAAACCGGATATTCTCCTGCCATGGTGAAACTGCGGTGGATACACCCTGCCCCTGCTGCCAACAACCGGGTAATTTGCGCCCGCACATTGTCTGGTTCGGGGAAATACCTCTGTATATGGATATCATCGAGAGAGAATTAAGCCAGTGCGACCTGTTTATCTCCATTGGCACCTCGGGCAACGTCTACCCCGCGGCCGGCTTTCATCAACTCGCCAAGATGTCCGGAGCCCACACCGTGGAGCTGAACCTTGAGCCATCCAGCAATGGCTCCCAGTTCGATCAGGCCATCTACGGCCCGGCCACGGAAGTGGTGCCAGAATACCTTGCCAGCCTGTAACCGCACCACAAAGCCTTTAAAAAACACTTTAAAAACAATAACCTAAAAAGAAAAATCGACTTATTTCCTAAAGAAATAAGCTAATTACTATAAAAAATAACCGGGAATAATGCTTTACCTTGGTGCGATATCTAATGCAAAATACCGAGGTTTTTTTGACCAGACTCAAGGACTCTACGGGATTCATCCATGCGTGAACTCATTGCCAGCAATAAACCTCTATCCGCTTCCGCGGGCAAGAGCACTAATTGCCATCACAACCCGCAAGTATCCTGTGGTGACTGCCGCCTGAGCGGTATTTGTCTGCCCATCAGCGTCCACATGGATGACATTGAAAAGCTGGATGAAATCATTCAGCGCGGCAAGCCCCTGCAAAAGGGCGAGTATCTGTACCGTGCCGGTGAAAATTTTCAGGCAGTCTATGCGGTGCGCTCCGGCTGTGTCAAAACCGTCAGCATCACCAACGACGGCCAGGAACAGGTCACCGGCTTCTATCTGCCCGGTGAAATTCTGGGTATGGATGGTCTGGCTGATGACAGCCACTCCAATTCTGCCAGCGCGCTGGAAACTTCCGCCGTATGTGAAATTCCCTTTACCCGTCTGGAAGAGTTGAGTCTCAAAATCCCCAGCCTGCAGCGCCACTTCTTCCAGTTGATGAGCAAAGAGATCACCGCCGATCAGGAACTGATTATCCAGCTCAGCAAAAACAGCGCCGAAGAGCGTATTGCCGCCCTGCTGTTGAGCATCTCTACCCGCAATCACCATCGCCAGTTGTCGGCCACCCACTTCCGCCTGCCCATGTCGCGCTCGGATATGGGCAACTATCTGGGCCTGACCATCGAAACCGTCAGCCGGGTGTTGGGACGCTTCCAGAAAAGTGACCTGCTGCAGGTCGACAAGAAGGAAATTACCATTCTGGATATGGAAGGACTCAAGGCCATTGCCAACGTTGAGTGATCTTTTGCTCCAGCATTAAAAAAGGGACCCTGCTAAAGCAGCGTCCCTTTTTTTGGTGTTGGGCTTTGCAGCCCAACAGACAAGATCTTTATCTTAGAACTTGTAGCCAACCATTACGGAGTAAACCATTGGGTCGATATCCACATCAACTTCAGCTACAGCGCCATTATCGAATTTGATTTCAGCTTCAGTATCAATATCGATCCAACGAACGGAGGCATTAACCAACCACTTTTCATTGATTTGGTAATCAACACCAACTTGCAGTGCCAAGCCCCAAGAATCATCTAAGTCAACATCACCAGTTGTAACAGCGCCTGCAGTATCAGAAGCAAGATCTTCACTAAAGAAAGCAGTGTAGTTGATACCAACACCTACATAAGGATCCAGATTGCCTTGAGTATCAAAGTGGTATACGGCACTTACAGTAGGAGGCAAGTGTTCAATATCGGCAACATCCAAGCCATTTAAAACACCACCCTTACCTGAAACAGTGTGGCTAAATGGAGTAGCGGCCAGCACTTCAATACCCCAATTGGCAGTGTACATATACTCAACGGTCAGACCCAACTGAGTATTGTTATCAACTTCAGCTTCGGTACCAATACCGCCGCCATTGAGAAGTACTTCTGAACTATCTTCATCAGGAGCTACTTGAGTAGCACCCGCACGCACAATCCAATCACCTGCTTCATAGGCAGCAACGTGACCGGAAACCAGAGCAGCAGAAACGGCCGCGGCCAGAGTCAAAGGCTTCAATACTTTTTTCATAGCATCAATCTCTCTTTCAATGTATTAATTTGGTGGAAATCATTAAGTGGGGCCATTAAACCCCAGCATCTGACAATTTTTTTTGATCTGAATTAATTTTTTCCAATTCCTGAAATAAAATAGACCAAATTTTCTGAACCAATGGGATTTTCATGAACCAAACACCTCTCGACGCTGTATTTCACGCCATTGATGCCATCAACCAGCAAGACCCCAACATCGAACAGGTGGATGGCAGTGAACAACCCAAAGAACTGATCTATGGTCAGCGCATGACCCGGCAGCAACAACAGTTCTGCCCGGAAGCCTCCCCCGAACTGCAAATCGCCTGCCGTGCACAACACATCAAGCGCTGGGCCAGCCCCCGCAGCGACTACCCCATGGATCGCGCCGGCTATAAAAAGTGGCGTACCGAACTGGGCCGCTTTCACGCCGACCTCACCGTAGAACTGATGCAACAGCAGGGTTTTGACCAGACCAGTCAGGATCGCGTCCACAGTCTGCTGCAAAAGAAACAGCTCAAGCGCGACCCGGAAGCCCAGGCACTGGAAGACGTTATTTGTCTGGTCTTTCTTGAATACTATCTAGAGCCCTTCGCCGCGAAACACAGCGAAGAAAAGCTGATCAGTATCATTCAGAAGACCTGGAATAAAATGTCCGATCAGGGCCACTCCGCCGCACTGGCGCTGGATCTGCCTGAGGCCATGGGCGAGCTGGTGGGCAAGGCGCTGAATGCTTGACCTGGTAACCACTCGTCATTGCGAGCCGAACAGCGGTGAAGCAATCTCTGGGGACAGGCACGTCATTCAAAAGATTGCCGCGCTGCCTGAAGGATCCTCGCAATGACAAGCCTGAAACTACTCCACATATCGCTGGCACTGCTGTCGATCACCGGGTTCACTGCCCGGTTCGTCGCCATGGTCATGAAACCTGCCGTACTGGGTCTAAGCCACGTCAAAATCCTGCCCCATATCATCGATACCCTGTTATTGTTCACAGGCATCACTCTGGCCTGGCAATTTGCCTATAACCCCATCTACCACCCCTGGCTAATGGCCAAGCTGATCTTATTAATAGCCTATATATTTTTAGGGGCCTTTGGCCTGCGCTACGCCAGCACCCTGAAAGCCAGAATCAGCTGCTGCGTACTGGCGCTTATGGCGGTCAGCGGCATGGTCTGGCTGGCCCGTGTTAAACCACTTTTGTTTGGCTAATCGCTGCTGCATAATGCCCGGCCCTGAAAATTCAGCGCCAGTACTGGCAGCACATTAAGAGACAAATACAGCAACTATGTGGTTTAAAAATCTTCTCCTGTACCGCTTTCCCGGCAAAGTGGACATCGATCAGAATACCCTCAACCAGCAATTGCAGGAGCAAGCCTTTAAACCCTGCGGCAAACAGGATACTCACCGCTATGGTTGGGTACCCCCCATGGGCGATCTGAGCGATCAGCTGTTTCACTCAGCCAATGGTTGTCTGATGTTCTGCGCCCGACGCGAAGAAAAAGTACTGCCCGCGGCGGTAATCCGCGAAAAGCTGGAAGAAAAGGTCGCCCACATTCAAGCCACCGAGGATCGCCGGGTCTATCGCAAGGAGCAGCAAAGCCTCAAAGACGACATTGTGTTTGAATGCCTGCCTCAGGCCTTTACCAAATCCCAGCGTACCTACGCCTATATCGACACCCAAACCGGCTGGCTGGTGGTGGATGCCTCTTCCGCCGCCAAAGCCGAAGAGCTGATGAAACTGTTGCGGCAGTCCCTCGGCACCCTGCCGGTAGTACCCGCCCAGGTTGCGGAATCACCCGCGGTGATTATGAGCGGCTGGCTGCGTGGTGAACAACTGCCCTCGGGAGTTGAGCCCGGTGACGAGTGCGAGCTGCGTGAAGCCGGCGAAGACGGCAGTATTCTGCGCTGTAAACGCCAGGATCTTTACGCCAGTGAAATTGAACAACACCTCAATGGCGGCAAGCAGGTTGTGAAGCTGGCAATAGATTGGCAGGAGACCCTGCAATGCATCCTCAGTGAAGACCTCAGTATCAAGCGTCTGAAGTTCGCCGACAAGCTACTGGAAGAAGCCAACGACGCCAGCGACGGCGACAAAGCGGCTCAATTTGATGCCGACTTTGTGGTAATGAGCTTGAATTTGCGGGAGTTTATTGAGGTTGTGGTTAATTTCTTTGGCGGGCTGGCGCGGGAAGCGCAGTAGGAAATCTTGTCATCTCGACGCGAAGCGGAGAGATCCCTCACAGATGTTCGGGATGACATACAGTAATGCCGGGATAACGGCTTTACTGCCTCAAATTATTTCTTCTGTCGCGCCGGTGGCTCCGAACCAATGTGTGCTTGATTGCGCGCCCTGGCCAGTCGCATCTGTTTTTGCCGCTCCTCAAATCGCGCCCGCTGCTCCGGGGTTTGTGAATCAAAACAACGGGGGCAGGCTACCCCTTCAATGTATTTATCAGAGGCTTTATCGGCTTCGGTAATCGGATAGCGACAGCCGTGACACAGGTCGTAGCTGCCGGGATTGAGATCGTGATCCACACTGACACGGTTATCAAACACGTAGCATTCACCCTGCCACAGGGATTCCTCCTTGGGCACCTCTTCCAGGTATTTGAGAATACCGCCATGCAGGTGATATACCTCTTCAAACCCCTGCTCTTTCATATAAGCCGTGGACTTCTCACAGCGAATACCACCGGTACAGAACATCGCGACTTTTTTATGTTTGGCCGGATCGAGGTTGTCTTTTACGTAATCCGGGAACTCACGAAAACTGCGGGTATCGGGATCCAGAGCGTTTTTAAACGTACCCAGTTCGTACTCATAGTCGTTGCGGGTATCCACAACCACCACCTCAGGGTCGGAGATCAGGGCATTCCAGTCTTTGGGGTCAACATAGGTGCCCACCACCTGACGGGGATCAATACCCTCCACGCCCATGGTGACAATTTCTTTCTTGAGCTTGACCTTCATGCGGTAGAAAGGGCGTTCCTGATCAAAGGATTCCTTGTAGCTGAGGTTGTGAAAGCGCTCATCGGCCAATAAATAGGCCTTGAGGCTATCGATGCCTTCCCGAGGCCCGGAGACAGTTCCGTTAATGCCTTCACGGGCCAGCAGCAAGGTACCTTTGATGTTATTGTCCAGACAGTGCTGTAACAGAGGCTCACGCAGTGCCTTGTAATCGGGCAGTTCAACAAATTTATAGAGGGCGGCTACAACAGAGCTCATAGAAAAAACCTTAGTTAAACCGTGTCATCCCAAGTGCAACGAGGGATCCCTCGCCAACCGCTCGGGATGACATTCGTGTATTTTGGATTGCGTTCAGCAAACCCGATCGAAATTAATACGTTTTTTATCCAGATCGATACGACCCACCTTGACGGTGACCGCCAGGCCAATGCTCAGAACTTCAGACTCACTGGTTAACGTCATCCGCTCCGGATCAAACTGATACTCTTTGGGATTGAGTTTGATAAAACCACTGATGCCCCACGCATCCACCTTTGCGGTAAACCCCTGAGAAGTGACACGGGCAATGGTCGCAGCCAACTCCTGATCTTTGTGCTGATCCATAAACAGGCAGTAGAGCCACTCTTCCAGATCGCGACTGGCCTGACGGGTTCGGCCAATGCGTTGCTGCATATCCTGCAGTGCTTCATTACTCGGCGCTTCACAGCCCTCGGACTTGAGAAGGGCCTTGATGGCCCGATGATTGTGCAGATCGTTATAGCGGCGGATGGGGGATGTAATGGTCGCGTAGTAATCAATACCCAAACCGAAGTGTGGTTGGGCTTCGCGAGTCAGTACGCCTGCCTGCAACATCATGCGAAAGGCCGCCAGCACATGCTGCTTGTCGGGATTGTTCTGCAGTGCACGAATCACCTGCTTGTAACCCTCGGCCGTAGTGACATCCACATCAGCCAGCTCCGGCAGCTCTGCGGCGATCACATTGTTGATGCCTTCCAGACGTTCAGGACGAAAGCCCTGATGGGAGGAATAGATGCCGGTGCCCGGGTTGTCTGCAAACAGACGGCCGGCCGCGTTATTGGCCGCCAGCATCGATTCTTCCACTATCTGCTGGGCCACATTGCGGTGATAGCACTCGATGGACTCAATGTGGCGCTTATCATTGAGCTTCAGCTCATAATCCGCCTGATCTTCCATCAGTAACTGGTGTTGTTTGCGCTGATTGTTGAGCGCTTCACTGCAGGCTTGCAACTGTTTGGCCATGGCCTGAACTTCAGTCGGGATAGCCGTGTCGTCGCCATTGAGGTAGGCCGCTACCGCTTCATAACTCAGCTTGTAATTAGAGGTAATCACCGCTTCTTCGAAGCGGGTCTCGGCCACGGTACCGTCGTTATTGATCTGCAGACGACAGATCAGGGCCGGGCGCTTTTCACCGGCGACCAGAGAGAAGGTGGTATTGGCCAGCTCTTCGGGCAACATGGTCACCGCCTTACCGGGCAGGTAGGCGGTATTGGCGCGCTCAAAAGCGGCCTTATCCAGCTCGGAGCCCGCCGCAATCAGGGCACCCGGATCCGCAATGGCAACGGCCAGGTTCCAGCCGCTGTCGGTCTTTTCCACAAACAGCGCGTCGTCCATATCCCGGGTGCTTTCAGAATCGATGGTAACAAACGCGGTAGACGACAAATCCGTGCGTTCAGCAAAGGCGGTCTCCAGTGAGGTTTCCAGAATGGCTTTGGCCTCAGCCTGCTGTGCATCACTCCAGGCATCCGGCAGAGCATGCTTGCGACGGGCGACCAGATGCTCAATACCGACCACATCGTCATTACCCAGCACCTCATCAATACGCGCCAGACCTTTACCGTCTTCAAAAGGGTGTTTGAGTATACGCCCCAACAGGTAATCGCCCTCTTTGGCTTTGCCACGGGACTTGGGCGGAATAAAAATCCAGCGATTGAGTTGCGGCATATCCACGGCGAAAAAGTGGCCCTTGCCACGAACCACGTAGCGCCCTACCAGAGCTTTCTTTTCGGACTTGATCAGTTTTTCAAGCTCGGCATCGAGCTTGTTGCTGTTGGGATCGTCATTACCAGACAGACTCACCTCAACCCGATCGCCGGGCAACACCTTGGCCATCTCATCGGGGGGCAGGAATGCCTCGCGGCCATCATCAAGCGAGACAAAGCCAAACCGTCCCTGAGAGCCCCGCACCACGCCTTCGGCAAGGTCTTTATCAGCGCGAATGGCACTTTTTAACTGGGTGAGTTGAGACAAACTGTTGGCATCAAGCATGACTATCGCATTCCGTAAGGATTAGAACTGTAAAAAGGGGGTAGAAACCGGGTGCGCATCATAGCAAACTGTAGTCATAAGAGACATGTAAGCAGTGTCATATAAACCATAAAAACACCACCACATCGCAACCTCCGGGAACCCAATGGACTTTCTAGCCAACCTGCCACCTCTGAGCCTGGGCTTAATCGGCCTGATCAGCTTAATGACCCTTTGGTTCGCCGGCCCCGGCTACAACAGCCAGAGCGCCAGCCACTCCCCCACCATCCTCACCAGCACCGGTATCTTCGGTACATTTCTCGGTGTGGCGCTGGGTCTGCTGGCCTTTGATACTCAGGACATCCAAGCCAGCGTACCGGAACTGATCGAAGGGCTTAAAACCGCCTTCTGGACCTCCATTGCCGGCTTGCTCGGCTCATTGATCGTCAAGTTCCGTCACCTCACCGCCGTGCTGCGCCAGCGCCAAGTCGAAGAGCAATACCGCTCGGCCACAGTCACCGATCTGGCCAACCTGCTGGGCGATATCCGCGACTCCATGTCCAACCCGGAGGCCAAGGGGCTGCGCTCATCCATGGAAACCATGCACAGCCAGCAACTCCATAAGTTCGATGATATGCAACAAAGCCTCAGGGACTACCAGACCGATATGGTTGAGGCCAATACCCGCGCCTTTATCTCGGCCATTGAGCAGGTGATGCGCGACTTCAACACCCAGATCAATACCCAGTACGGTCAGAATTTCAAAGAGCTCAACCACGCGGTTGGCCAGATGCTGCAATGGCAGGAAAATTACAAAAAAGAATTGGAAGAGTTACTGGCCGCCCAGCGCCACAATGGTGATCTGCTGGACAAAGCCAGTACCGCCTACCAGCAAATGGTGGAGCACTCGGAAGTGTTCAATACCGTTTCCCAATCTCTGGGCAAAATGATGGACGTACTGCAGCAGCAGGCCTCGGGTATGGAGCAGTACATTGAGCAACTGGCGCGCGCTGCCACCACCGCCTCTGAAGGCCTGCCCTCACTGGAAAAACGGGTTCACAGCCTCACCAGCGAACTGGCCAACGGCGTTCAGGAGAGTCAGAACCAGATCAGCACCACCATGCAGACCTGCGCCGAATCGCTGCGCACCACCTCTGAAAACGTCAATCGCAATATGGCCGAAGCCATGAATTTCCAGCACAAGGAGTTGAAACAGCGGGTCGAGCAGATGCTCGATCGCACCGAGCAACAGGTGATGCGCCTCGACGACGCCATGGAGCAGGAGTTGACCAAAGCCCTGCAAACCTTCGGTTACCAGCTGACCTCCCTGTCGGAAAAGTTTGTCAGCGACTACGCGCCACTGACCGAGCGTCTGCGTGAACTGGTGGCACTGGCCGAAACCGTGGAACAGGATTAAACCGGCCATGGCCAAAAATCAGGATCTTAATTATTCCCCCAGCGACGATATCGAGCACGAGGAACACTGGGTTGCCGTCAGCGATCTGATGGGCGGTCTGATGATGGTATTCCTGCTGATTGCGGTGATCTATCTGGTGCAGCTGGAAATCGAATCCCGCAAGATCAAAGACGTGGCCGTGCTTTACGACCGTTTGCGAACCCAGCTCTACGAAGATCTGGTCAGCGAATTCAAAGACGACTTGCCTCGCTGGGGAGCAGAAATCAAACCCGACCTGAGCTTTCGCTTTTACAACACCGAGGTATTGTTTGCTCACGGCAAATCCAACATCAAACCTGCGTTCAGTGACATTCTGGCCGACTTTTTCCCCCGCTATGTGGCCATCATCATGTCGGACAAGTATCGCAGCGATATCCTGGAAGTGCGCATTGAGGGTCACACCTCCAGCGACTGGGGAGACAGCAGCAGTGATGTGGCCTATATCAAAAACATGGCCCTGTCCCAGGCCCGTACCCGCACCACACTGGACTTCCTGCTGAAGCACCCCGATCTGGCATCCCGGAAAGACTGGATCCGGGCGCACCTGACCGCCAACGGCCTGTCCTCCTCCAAACTGATCTATGGCGAGCAGGGTGAAGAAGACGAAATTCGCTCGCGCCGGGTGGAGTTCAGACTGCGCACCGACGCCGAATCCCGGATCGCCTCGATCCTGGAAAAACAATAAGGACCGGGCGCCTCCATGAAACTCCCCGATTTTCTGCAATTCGAACCCTTCAACCGGTTGCGCGAGGCCATGGGGGCAGAAGACCTTGGCGATTTTGTATTTTTCGACCCCAAGAAAAACCTCACGGGGCTGGAGCGTATAGAGCTGGCCAATCAGGGCTTGCCGGTTAACCCCAAAGTGCTGCAGGCAGCTTCGGACTTTACGCTGGTATTCAAAGACAGCCGGGTGCTGATTTATCACCCCGCCCCGCAACAACCGGGCGATTGGCACTACCATCTGGCCGAATGCGATCAGGTGCAATCGCTGCGAACCCACAATCTGCTGCAGCAGCTACAGGCCAAAACCGCCCTGCCCCAGTCGGAGATCGGCAACTACAAAGTCTGCAGTGACTGCCTGCAGAAACTGCGTTACCAGAATTTCGATGCCGCCCGACAGCGCCACCGCGAATACAGCCAACGAATCGCCGACGAGTTCAGTCTGGACAGCTTTTTTGACAAATACCCGGTCTACCCGGTTGAAATCAAACAGGAAACCCCTATTTTCTAGAGCAACAGAATCAAACCCGGAAAGACTACCCATGCAAATTCAAAGCACCATAGAAACCAAACTCAAGGACGCCTTAAACCCCAGCCATTTGCAGGTAGTCAATGAGAGCCACATGCACAGCGTACCGGAAAATTCCGAAACCCACTTTAAAGTGGTGATTGCCAGCGATGCGTTTGACGGAGTGCGCAAGGTCGCGCGTCATCAAAAGATTTACCAGCTGTTGAATGAAGAATTGGCCGGCGAAGTTCACGCTCTGGCACTGCACACCTACACCCCGGCAGAGTGGCAAGAACAGCAACAGGCTCCGGATTCTCCCAACTGCATGGGCGGCTCAAAAGCGGGCTAGACAGTGACTGCAGCCGATATTCAGGAAAAACTGGCCCCCTCGCTGGCCGCCTTGGGTGTCACCGATCCGGATTTCACTGACGCTCTGGCGGCCTGCTCCACTGTCCACTACTTCGACAAAGAGCAGTCTCTGGTGCAGGCCAATCAACACCCAAAATATTTTGGTTTTATTACCCGGGGGCTGTTTCGCTACTACTATATCGGCGCGGAAGGTAAAGAGCGCAATAAAAGCTTTTATACCGAGAACCTGCCAGTGGGTTCCCTCAACTCACAAATCACCGGCGAGCCCTGCCCCTTCACCATTGAAGCGCTGGAACCATCCGAAGCCATATTGACCCCGACAGCCAAGATCGCTGCGTTGGAACAATACCCGGCATTTCAGGACATGCTCAACCTGATCACCCGCCAACACTTTCTGCGCAACGAACGGCGCGAGGCCATGCTGCTGACTCTGGGGGCCGAGCAACGCTATCAATGGCTGCTCGACCACGAACCCCATCTGGCCAGTCGGGTTCCGCAATATCACCTGGCCAGCTATCTGGGCATGGACGCCGTGTCCCTCTCCCGGATTAAGAAGAACCTGAAACCGTGATGGCGAGGTTCAACTTCTCTGCGATGTTCTGACAAACCTTCTGAATCCCGGAGATCTTATCCTGTGCAGCAACATGAACGGCCAGACGCATATCCCCCTGCAGGGTAATAACGCCTTCCACTGCAACACCCTCATTCGCCTCTTCAGTCGGCAGTTCAGCACGGATACTATCCATCACCGCCGTTTTGGTTGCTGATAAGCGCAGGGCCGGTTTGTGGATTTTACCCACCGCCGTTTTCGGCATCTCATCAATAACAAACACCTGTTTCGGGCACGCCGGACGTTCATCAATATTGGCCATGGCAAACTCGCGCAATTCATCTTCTGAAGCCTTATGACCCGTTTTCAATTCAACGAAAACCACGGGTAATTCACCGGCGTAATGATCCGGCTTGCCTACGGCTGCGGCCAAAGCCACGGCGGGGTGGTTTTCCAGACAATTTTCAATCACGGCAGGGTCAATATTGTGACCACTGCGGATAATCAAATCCTTGGCCCGCCCGGTAATAAACAGCTCGCCTCGATCGTTGAGGCACCCCAGATCCCCGGTGCGCAGCCAGCCCTCGTCCAATGCCTCCTCAGAGTGTCCGAGGTAGCCCTGAAACACATTATCGCCGCGCACACAGATCTCACCGGTCTTATTGGGTTCACCATTGGCACCATCAATGCGAACTTCAATGCCCTGACCGGGCAAACCACAGGAACCCGGCGTCGGCGTATTCTCCATATCGGAGATGGAAATCACACCGGCGGTCTCTGTCATACCATACACCTGATAGAGGGATTTCCCCGTCAGGGATTCAACCGCTTTTACCACCGCCGGCGTTACCATGGCGCCACCGGTAACCAGATAATCCAATGAGTCGATATCCTGACCCGCCAGTGGTATCTGGGCAAAAGCCCCCATTGAGGTAGGAATACCCCCCATCACCTTGATGCGATAGTGCTCAACCAGATCCCAGCATCGCTTCACCACTTCCGGATTGCGCAATCCAGCCATGGTCGGCAACAGAATGTTGGCGCCTGAGGCCAGCGCCGCCAGCCCCACCACCATCGATCCCGCTACATGAAACATGGGCAAGCCATTGAGGCGCACATCACCCTGCTGAGCCGGCATGGATTGATTAACCGCTTCAACGGCGGCCACCTGATTGCCATGGCTGTGCATAGCCAACTTCGGGGTTCCGGTGGTGCCACCGGTATGGAAATAGGCACAGATGTCATCACCGTCAGGCAGGGACTCCGATGGGATTGGAGCACCACTGTAGTTACCCAGCTCTTCCTCGAAATGGGGTGTTGCATCACCGGCAGAAAACCCCACGGAATAGACTTGCTTCAACGATGGCACCTTGGGCGCTACCGCCTCTACCTTTTGCCAGATGTCACTGGAGGGGTTTGGCCCCAGCGCCAGAATCACCTCGGTCTCCGCCTTGTTCATCAGACTTGCCAGCGCCTCTTCACTCAGCAAGGGATTGATGGGATTGGCGATACCGGCTGTTTCTGCGCCCCAGAGAATAAATTGGGTTTCAGGGGTGCTGGGTAACAGTATCGACACCACACCACGACTGGATGACAGCACCTGTTGCAGCAGCCGCACGGTGCGATTGATGTTGGTCAACAGCTCACTGTAGTTGTAGCGACGATCGACCAGACTCGGATCAAGCTGCTCAATATAGGTAATGGCAGTGGCTTGCGGGTGGCGATCCGTTGCCTGCTGCAAAAGATCGTAAATATTCCGGGGGGACGCGGGGGATTTCATAATGCCTCTTTATTGTGTTGTACACCTGAATCAGACCATGGTGACGCCACAACAAAGAGACTGCATTAACATTTGCTAAGATCGCAATGGCTAAACTATAACCGCATCAGGCGGATTCAATCACCATCAGGGTGCGATCCAGCAACGCTTTCAAACCGGCCGCCTGACCTTCAGCGACGGCATCTTCCAGTGGCTTGCCCTGCAATACGGCCGCACGGATCGCAAACAGTGCCCCAACCCGATTGCTGCTGGCACAGTGGACCAGAGTATTGCCATCCAATCCTGCCAGAACCTCATCCAGCTGTCTGGCGGCATCGAGAGTAATGGCCGGCTCGCCGGCTATGGGCATGGCGACATACGTCAGGCCCGCGGCACTGGCCTGCTCCTGATCATTAAAATCGCTGTGCTCACCGGGCATACGCATATTGATCACATTGTCGATGCCAGCCGTTTTCATCAGGCGATAATCTTCAATGCCCGGCTGACCACCACAGATAATATTGTCATAGGGCTGGCTGGCAAACGGCATGGACAGGCCAGGCATTTTTGAGAGAAGGTCAGACATATTCTTTTCCTGTAGACTCGCTTAAAAGATAGCTAACAGTAACAGAAAGCCCACGACATCCCTATATGACGCTCTACGATTTAATGATCGCTTTTATTCTGGTCCTGATTGGTTTGATCATCTGGCAAAATGCCGGCTTTCGCGATCGCGCCCTCGGGCTTGCCAAGCAGCAATGCGAACATCGTGACGTTCAGTTACTGGATGACACCGTCTCACTCAAAACCCTGTGGTTTGGCAAAGACCGGCGGGGCAATATTGGTCTTCGCCGCGTCTACGAATTTGAATTTACCGCCACCGGGGAAAGGCGCTACCGGGGCGAAATGAGCCTGCTGGGCACCCGACTGGAATCTGTGGAGTTGGAACCCCACCAGTTTTCGCACTAATGGCGGCAGTGGATCAATTCAGCCAGCAGCTTGATACCAGGTTCTATGTCCTCGGTTTTAATGGACGAATAACCCAGTCGAAAACAATTCTTTTTGGGACTGTCATCAAAAAACAGCGGCTCGCCGATTTCAAAGAACAGACTGTTGCGCAGCGCCCGCTCCTGTAACGCCTGCAAGTCCAGATCCTCTGGTCCCTCTACCCACAGAGAACTGCCACCCGTGGATTCGGAAATCACCATTTCCGGCAAGTATTGCTGCAGTGCCGCCATCAGGCATTCAGAGCGCTCACGATAGGTCTGGGTCAAGCGCCGCAACAGGGTGTCGTGATAGCCTCCGGCGAGAAACAGAGCCAGAGCCCGCTGGTTGTTAGCCGGAGGGTGACGCAACATCAAATGCCGCAAAGCTCTGGCTTTGTTAATCAACTCGGCAGGCCCCACCATAAATCCAATACGCAGTCCCGGCGACAGGGTCTTGGAAAGGCTACCGACATAGATCACCCGATTGCCGTGATCCAGACTCTTGAGAGCCGGGGCCGGATGGCCATGGAAATTGATTTCGTTTTCGTAGTCGTCCTCGATAATGATCTGATCGTGCAGCTCCGCACTTTGCAATAACGCCTTGCGCCGTTCCATGGACATGGTCACGGTCGTCGGCGCCTGATGGCTGGGCGTGACATAAACATAGTCACAGGACTCCAGTGCCTGATTCACCACCACCCCTTCCACATCGATGGACAGAGGCACAATGTCGGCATTGACCAGTTCAAAGTTCTTGCGCACATCGGCGTAACCGGGATTTTCCAAACCCACCCGAACACCGGGGGAGGCCAGTAACTGGGCCAGCATATACAGTGATTGCTGAGTGCCCAGCGTAACCAGAATTTCATCACTGCCGCAGCGAATGCCACGGCGCGGCAACACGCGCGAGCGCAACTGCTCGATCAGCATCGGATCATCGGCATCGGCACTGTCGCCAAGCCAGTCGCGGGTCAGCAAATTACTGGAGGCCTGACGCACACACTCGCGCCAATCCGCCACAGGGAACAGCTCAGGATCCAGCTGACCATAGATAAAGGAGTAGCGGCAGTGGCGCCACTGTTTGGTCATCTTGATGTGAGCCGGCGGTTGCGGATCGATCCTGAATCGACTCTCCCAATCTGCCGCCCGGGTAGTTGAGGTAACTTCTGCGGAGCGAGACAGAATGGCATCCACGTCCAGTATCACCGACTGCACTTCAGGATTGACAAAATGGCCCTGCCGCTCGCGGGACACGATGTACCCCTCCTCCAGAAGCTTTTCGTAAACAAACACCACCGTGTTGCGCGACACCTTGAGGGTCTGCGCCAGTTTGCGATTGGAGGGCAGCGGATCACCCGGTGCCAGATGACCATCGAGAATAGCTGAAACCAGCATTTCCTTGATTTGTACCTGCAGGCTCAGGCCGGGCTTGGGTTCGAGATAAAACAGATGCTCTTTCATTAACTTATTCATTGTCAGCTACGGGTGTCGGTATGCCTCAGACACCCTTGCTGGATCAATGCCTGATAACAGCCTGAGTGTGCTGCCAAACTGAAATGGCACGCAGGGTTTCTTTCAACGCATGACTCATTTCGCGGTTGATATTCAGCAGCGATGAAATGGCGACCGAAGACTCATTTAATGCGCGGTGGTACACCAGCTCATCCATTTTTTGCTGATGCTGATCGGATGCTTTCTGTAACGCCTCCATGGACTCCTCAACAAAGGCCAGCTCACGAGGCTCTGTCACCAGCCCCACCAATTCTTCAATCAGTTTCTGCAAAAACTGTTTCTGCTGCTGCAACAACTCCTGCCCCAACTCCGTGGGGTCGTCGGCCAACTCGCGAGTGTTGTGCTCAATATCTTTGAGGGTTTTGGCGGCGTAACTCAACGCTCTGCCCACCTGCATCATCTCGGCCAAAATCTGGCTTTGGTTATCGTCAAGCTTTTCCCGGTGCAGCGCTGAACTGAGTTTTAAAATTTTTCTTTCACTGGCTTTAATGGCTTCGTAGCGAGTGGAAAAATTGTGCAGCTCCAATTCATCTCTGGCCATTTGCGCGCGCTCATCAGCAAGGTTTAGATCGTCCGGGGAAATATCAAACTGCTCCATCAAATTGCACCAATGCCACTGCCACAACAGTGCGATTTGATGCTCCATGGCAGGCAGTGCCGCTTCCGGAATAACCTCGGGTAAATTTGCCAGATTTTCTAAGTCGTCTTCGGGAGAGCGAAACAGGGTTTCGATCCAGGCACTGTAGTATTTCAACAGCGGCAAAAACACCAACAGACCGATAAAGTTCATCAGACTGTGGAAGGCCACCAAACCATAGAGCGGATCTTCAATGCTGAACCAGGCCAATAACTGTTCGGCGTAAGGCAACAGAATCAAGAAGGCCGCAATGTCCACCACCAGATTGTAAAAGCAGTGAGAAAAAGCCAGCTGCTTTTTGATCGGGCTGCCGGTCAGGCTGCCAAGAATGGTGGTGCTGGTCGTGCCAAGATCGGCACCAATGACCAGGGCGATGGCCTCGGGCAAGGCAATCAATTCAGCATTCAACGCCGTCAACGTCATCATCATGGTTGCCGAGCTGGACTGAATCAGAGCCGTTACCAGAGCACCAACCAGAAAATAGACCCAGGGCGGCAAGCCCTGCAGCACACTGATATCCCACTGCTCGGGCAGGTCTGCCACGCTGTCTTTCATCAGCGACAACCCCAGCAGCAATAAGCCCAGCCCCAGAAAAGCCGTACCCGCCGCTTTCAAGCGCGGGGATTTATCGGAGGCGACGATCACGGCACCGGCCACACCGGTCATGGGGATGGCCATGGCTTCAAGATCCAGTTTGAAACCGAGGGTGGCCACCACCCAACCGGTAAACGTAGTGCCGAGGTTGGCTCCCAGCAACACGCCAATGGCGTTCATCAACGGGATCAATCCGGCACTGGCAAACGCCAGCACCAGCAGGCTGACCATGGAGCTGCTTTGCAGAATGGCGGTCACGGCAACGCCGCAGGCAGAACTTGAAAGGGGGGTGCTGGTCGCTTTGGGAATCCAGCGCCGCAGGGTGGCACCACTCAACATTTTGATGCCTGCTTCCAATTGGCTCATGCCAAACAGGAAAATGCCCAACCCAATAAACAACTGCCAGATGATGGTCGCCATTGGTGATTGCCCCTATGATTCAATCAGATCGTATTCGTCTCTGAGAATAGCAACGATTTCCGCTTTGGGGTTATCCGACAGAACGATCTTCTGCCCGGTAATTTTCTCGGCAATCCCGGTGTAGGTATTGGACACGGCCATCAGCGCGCCCATGGGCAATTCATTGTCCCGGGCCAGCGCCGAACGCTCATCCATCCGGTCTTTGTTGAGCAGGATATCCGGATCGTCAAAGTGGTTGAGAAGAAATTGACGGAAACCCTCTTTCGAGTTTTCCACAATTTGGCCGTCGCGGTAACTGGCACCATCCCAGATTCGGGAGGAATCCGGCGTACCCACCTCATCCATGTATATCAGTTTTTCATTGCCCGCCTTGTCGGTCACAAAACCAAATTCGAACTTGGTGTCGACGAAGATCTGATCCAGCTTTTCCAGTTCACCGCTGATCACAGCGAAACCTTCCTGCAACAGGGTTTCGTAGGTGGCAATATCGTCCGCCGAGCGAAAGTTGAAAGCGGCGAAGTGATCTTCGATATTCTGGCGGGTGATATTGACATCATCCACCTCGGGCACACCGGGGATGCCTGTTAAAATGCCCTTGGTGGACGGAGTAATCAGCAGTTCGGGTAACTTCTGATCTTTTTCCAGTCCCTCGGCAATCTGGATACCACAAAACTCACGCTCGCCCTTGGCATAGGCACGCCACATGGAGCCGGTGATGTACTGACGACAGATGGCCTCAATCATAACCGGCTTGGCTTTCTGTACGATCCAGACAAACGGATGAGGAATATCGAGAATATGGCTGTCGGCCAGGCCCTGCTCGCGGAACAGCTTGAACCAGTGATTGGAAATGGCATTGAGAGCGGCGCCTTTACCCGGTACTCCCTGCACGCCCCCTTCGCCAGTCCAGATGCAGTCGAACGCTGAGATTCGATCACTGATCACCATAATCGCCAGAGGCGCATCGGCGGCGACATCGTAGCCCTTCTCTGCAATCAGACGTCGGCTATCGGCTTCGGTCAGCCAGTAAACCGAGCGTACCTTGCCACTGTGCACCGGTTTATCGGTGCGTATGGGCAGGTCATCATTAACAGCCAGAACCGAGTCTTTCAGGGAGGCCGAAGTGGCATTAGTGCTCATAGAGAAATCCTGTAGAGAAAGCGACAATCTGCGTGGTGATTCCTGAGGGGCCCACAAGGTGCCATTGAAAAGCGGAGATTCTACCAGATTAGCGCTCTGTGTCGCATAAATTGGGCTATATTTGAGCCACTCTATAAAAACAAATGTGGCCCACCTTATGCTCGTCTCCTGGCAATCACGCGTCCATGTGACGGTCGTCTGGTTGATGCTGTTTCTAACGGTATCCGCGATCAGCCATGCCAGTGAAAGACCGGTTAGGAGCATTGCCTTTAGCTGTTCAGTTTCACCAGAATCACCACTGGGTAAGCAATTTCTGGGGACACTGCAACAAGCCCTGTCCCCGTTGGGCATCCATGTCACCCTGACCCAGATAGCCACCGACAAAGAACTGCAACTGATCACCTCGGGCCACTTCGATGGCAGCTGCGCCAGAGCTGCGAACCTCGAACAAGTCACCGGGGTCACTGGCCTTATCGGCACCCAGAGCCCGATCTACAACGGCAAGTACCACATCATCCGCAAGCGCAATGCCGCGAAACTCAATCTCAGTAAATCGAGAGTCGCCCTGCTCGCCAGCCATCAGTTTGTAATGCAAATCGTCCAGCAGCAGAAACCAGAATCCCTGATCCCAGCTGAAACAGAAATCGAGATCATGGAATTGCTCGACAGTGATCAGGCCGATATGGCTATCCTCTGGGAGGAGGGTATCTACCAGCATCAAGCACTGATGGGTGAAAAGCACATTGAAGTCGAGCATCTGTTTCTGACCCTGCCCCTGTTTTCCTATTTGACCGAGGCAAACCGGGATGTGATTGAAATCCTGAATCGACGCATCCCCATGATCACCCGAAAGTCGGAGACACAGTCCTATCAATTGACGCCGCCAGAAAAAGCCCACCCACACAGCATCAAGATGGTTTGCAGCATGCCTTTACAGGGCAGTACCTACACCCAACTGGAAAGCCTGTACCGAGCGGCGTTCAATAACCTGGGCTACAACCTGGAGTACCACTACATCCTCAGAGCCCGGGCCGTGGAGGAATTAAAAGCCGGCCGGGTAGACAGCGAATGCGCCCGCACCCAGCACTTTTCCAAGATCACCGAGGGCCAGGCAACCAGAGTAAACAGCATCGTCCTCACCGGCAGTATCGATGCATTTGCAAATCATAATAATCGCCAACTGCAAGGCTACGATGATCTCACTGGGGAGGATCGGGTCGCGTTTGTGCGCGGCACCCAGATGATTGAAGACAAACTGGTCGAGACTCCAGTACAAATTGTTCCGGTCACGAGCGCCGAGCATGGTTTGAAAATGCTGTCGGCCGGGCGGGTGGATTTTTACGTGGGTTTTAATCGGGAAACCCAAATCACCATTGACAAGATTCTGCTGGATACCCCTCTGTTTAATGTCGGCCTACTCGACGATGTCACAGCTTATCCGTTCCTGCACAAGCGCTACCAACATCTGGCGGTGCCGCTGGCGGCCGAACTGGAAAAAATCAAAGGACAGCCGCAGGATAAGTCCCGCTGAAATGAACAGAGTCATTTACACTAGTTAACCCAAACACCCTGAACTCGCTTTGGACCAACCGGTCCAATCAATAACCCGAATTTCTTGTCACTGCGTATAAATACCAATTGAATAACCGCCATAGGGGATTTAATCATGCATTTGAACCATTCACTGCGCCTGATGTTTGTCGCGATGTCGCTTTTCACTCTGGCTGCCTGCAGCAACACCGGCGTCAAAACCGAAGAAACCGCCAGTATCCCGCAACAGCCACAATCCAATGTGGTCTACACCCTGCCGGGTACCGACTTCAGCCAATACACCAACATCGTGTTTACCCCGCTCAACACCGATAACGTCAAGATCATCCCCCCTGCGGATACCCGCATGAAAAAACAGGAATGGGTACTGGACAGCGAAGATGTGAAGAGCATGCAGCGCATGTACGCCGAAGGCGTCACCGATGAAATCACCAAGAAGGGCCGGTTTACCAATATTGCCGGGCAAACAGAGCAAACCCTGATCATCGATACCGAATTGCTCAGCCTGTTTCCAACAGCTCCCAAGGACGATTTGAAAACCCGCCCGGCCAGATCCCGTTATTACACCGATGGCGCCGGCTCCATGACGGTGATGTTTACCGCCAAAGATGCACAGACCAATGACGTTGTGGCCCGCTTTGTTGAAACCCATGCCGACAGTGGCCGCATGCTCAACAACAGAATCAATAACCGCGCCGCCATGCAGCAGGCATTTCGCCGCTGGGGCTTTGAAATCCGACAAGGTCTGATTGAACTGTCAGAGCCCACCCAGTAAATTCGACCTACGTCATTGCGGCCCTTTTTGCTCCTGCAAAGCCTGCCGCAATGACAAGTAATAACTACCTCTTCCCCCTTCATCAACACCCCCTGATCACGTTATAATCCGCCCCCATTTTCGGCGCAGTAAACTGCCCGTTCCGCGATATTTAGACACTCCACCCTACAGGCGGCGATTTAGACAGACTATGGAAAAGACCTACCAACCCCAGTCCATTGAAACAAACTGGTACCAGACTTGGGAAAACAACGGCTACTTCAAGCCCTCCGGCGAAGGCAATCCCTATTGCATCATGATCCCGCCGCCCAACGTCACCGGTAGTCTGCACATGGGCCACGGCTTTCAGGAATCCATTATGGATGCCCTGATCCGCTACCACCGCATGCTGGGTGACAACACCCTGTGGCAGGTGGGCACCGATCACGCCGGCATCGCCACTCAGATGGTGGTAGAGCGTCAACTGGATGCCCAGGGCATTTCCCGTCACGACCTGGGTCGCGACAAGTTTATTGAGAAAGTCTGGGAGTGGAAGGAAGAGTCTGGCGGCACCATCACCCAGCAGCTTCGCCGTCTGGGTGCCAGCCCCGACTGGAGCCGCGAGCGTTTCACCATGGATGACGGTTTCTACAAAGCGGTACAGGAAGTCTTTATCCGTCTGTATGAAGATGGCCTGATTTACCGTGGTCAACGTCTGGTGAACTGGGATCCCAAGCTGCACACCGCCGTATCCGATCTGGAGGTTCTGTCCGAGGAAGAAGACGGTCATATGTGGCATTTCCGCTACCCCTTGACCGATGGTAGCGGCGAACTGGTGGTCGCCACCACCCGCCCGGAAACCATGCTGGGAGACTCCGCCGTCGCGGTACACCCGGAAGACGAACGCTACAAAGACATGATCGGCAAGACCATCACCCTGCCATTGGTCGGCCGTGAAATTCCGATCATTGCCGACGATTATGTTGATATGGAGTTTGGTACCGGCTGCGTCAAGATCACCCCGGCTCACGACTTCAACGATTATGAAATGGGTCAGCGCCATGGCTTGCCCCTATACAATATCTTTAACGACGATGCCGCCATCAATAACGAGGCACCGGTCAAATACCGCGGTCTCGATCGCTTCGACGCCCGCAAAATGGTGGTGGAAGATCTGGACGCGCTGGGCCTGCTGGTAAAAATTGATCCGCACAAACTCAAAGTGCCCCGCGGCGACCGCACCGGTGTGGTGATCGAGCCGTACCTCACCAACCAGTGGTATGTGAAAACCCAGCCGCTGGCGGACGAAGCCATCAAAGCGGTGGAAGACGGCGACATCGAGTTTGTCCCCAAGCAGTACGAAAACATGTACTTCTCCTGGATGCGCGACATTCAGGACTGGTGCATCTCCCGTCAGCTGTGGTGGGGTCATCGCATCCCGGCCTGGTACGACGAGGAAGGCACCCCCTACGTGGGTCGCAGCGAAGAAGACGTGCGCAAGAAACACAACATTCCCGAGTCTGTTGCCCTGAAGCAGGACGATGACGTTCTGGACACCTGGTTCTCCTCCGGTCTGTGGACTTTTGGCACTCTGGGCTGGCCCGAGCAGACCGAGATGCTGAAGACCTTCCACCCCACCAATGTGCTGGTGACCGGCTTCGACATCATCTTTTTCTGGGTTGCCCGGATGATCATGCTGACCCTGCACTTCAAGAAAGAAGTGCCCTTCAGCACCGTGTACGTGCACGGCTTGGTGCGCGATAACCACGGCCAGAAGATGTCCAAATCCAAGGGCAATGTGATCGATCCGATTGACTTGATTGACGGCATTGATCTGGAATCGCTGGTGCAGAAACGCACCGCCGGTCTGATGCAACCGCGCATGCGCGAGAAGATCGAGAAGCAAACCCGCAAGGACTTTCCGGACGGCTTCACCCCCTACGGTACCGATGCCCTGCGTTACACCTACTACTCGCTGGCCTCCACCGGCCGCGACATCAACTTTGACGTGGGTCGTATCGAAGGTTTCCGCAACTTCTGCAACAAGATCTGGAACGCTTCGCGCTATGTGCTGATGAACTGTGAAGTGCAGGACGAGCAAGGTAATCGCATTGAAGCCCAGGACTGTGGCCAAACTGGTAGCAGCGATTACGAACTGTCTGTCGCCGATCGCTGGATTATTTCCAAGCTGCAACTGGCCGAGAAAGCCGTTGCCGAAGGCATTGAATCCTACCGCTTCGATCTGGCCTCTCAAGCACTGTACGACTTTATCTGGAATGAGTACTGCTCTTGGTATCTGGAACTTTCCAAGCCGGTACTCAACAGCGACGATTTCTCAGCCGCCCAGAAGAAAGGCACCCGCCGCACCATGGTGCGGGTACTGGAAACCACCCTGCGTCTGGCGCACCCGCTGATGCCCTTTATCACCGAGGAAATCTGGCAGCGTGTTAAAGATCTGGCAGGAACAGAGGGCGATACCATTATGCTGGCCGCCATGCCCATCTGCGACGACAGCCTGATCGACGAGCAGGCCATGGCCGATGTGGAATGGCTTAAAGGTGTGATTGAAGGGGTGCGTAATATTCGCGGTGAAATGAATATCTCACCGGCCAAAAGCATTCCACTGTACTTTGCCAACGGCTCGGATAACGACCAGCGTTGTCTGAACGCCAACACTCAATTCCTGCAAAAATTGGCCAGTCTGGAATCCATCACCTGGCTTAACGCCGGCGACGAAGCGCCCATGTCCGCCACCGGCCTGGTCGGCGAGATGGAAATTCTGGTGCCCATGGCCGGCCTGATCGACAAGGACGCGGAGAGTGCGCGCCTCAACAAAGAGATCGACAAGATCAAAAAGGACGCCCAGCGGGTTGAAGGCAAGCTGAATAATCCGAAGTTTGTCGACAAGGCACCGGAAGCGGTGGTGCAGAAAGAGCGCGACAAGCTGGCGGATATGCAGTCGGCACTGGGTAAACTGGAAGAGCAACTGGTAAAGATAGCGGCACTTTAATCAAAACTGCTCATACCACGTCATTGCGAGGAGCGCAGCGCCAAAAGTAGGGCCTACGAAGGCACGCGGCAATCTCCCTGATCACCTGCCACAGGGAGATTGCTTCGCTGCGCCGGCAATGACGGGTACTACTGACCTTCCAACTTGCCTCTTACAAAGGACGTCAAGCGGGTCAATCCCCAATCACTGCCCTTGGCCAGAGCCTCATCCACGCTGGCGTCATGAATCTCATGGGCACCAACCGCAATCAGACTGCCTACCCGGTTACCACTGGAGCAATGCACCAGAACCGGCTGACCTGACAATTCCGCCAGCACATCATCCAGAATCCTGGCGTTATCCGAGGTAATACCGGGCTTGCCTGCGACAGGAATCGAGTGATACGCCATCCCCAGCTTCTCCACCAGCGCGGCCTCATCCCAATCCATTTCCGATCGCGGGCGCAGATTCACCACATGCTTAACCCCGGCCTTGGCAAGGGCCTCCAGCTGCTCTGCTGTGGGTTGACCACTGGCCAGAGTAGAGCCATTGACCACCTTGAGGTTCTGAACCCCCAGAGCGCCCACATCGTTCTGAGTAAAATCTACGGCCATGGTATTGGCAATGAACAGCAACGACGTCAGCAGCGTCAGTAAACTCAATTTAAACCGAGACATAAACAACCCCCTTAAAATTAGAAAAATCTAATATACCTGTTATTCAGGTGCAGATTCAATCAGACCAAAGTCCACCCTGATACGCTGATTGCAAATGATTACGTTGATTGCTAACTGACTGGATCAACCAACACTCGCTGCATGGTCAGCTCCAGTAGTCGAATGTGCTGCTGCTGATGTTCTTTATGTTGTTTGGCTGTATACAGTTGCTGCAGTGTCGGCAACGACATCAAATAGTATTGAATAGCGCCCAGCAACTGATAGATATAAGACAATGGGTGTACCCCGTCATCAAACAGACCCTGCTGCTGCCCATTGATCACCATGGTTTCCAGCTCGGTCAAAAACGGCTTTAAAAACCACTGTTGAGCGGTTTCAGCCCGATCGCGGTTGTCCAGTAGCTCCCGGCACAGCAGTAAGATAACCCGGATAGATTCCTCTTCCTCGCGGCTCATCTGCTGCATTATCGACTGTAACTGCAGCTGAGGATTATCAGAAATCTGCCTGGCCTGCTCCACCATAACCATCAACTGATCCGCTGCCCCTTTGAGCACTTCGGCGTACAGCTTTTCCTTGCTCGGGAAGTGATGCAGCAACCCCTGTTTGCTGACACTCACTTCCGCTGCCACATCATTAATGCTGGTGCCGTAGAAGCCCTTGCGGGCAAACAGAACATGGGCCTGTTCCAGTAGCTTGTCACGGGTTGTTTTGCTCACCGGCGTCCTCGATTTTACTAAAGAAATAATTAACGGTTGACAAGCTTACCGATCGGTAGGTAACTTGTAAACACAACCTACCGATCGGTAGGCGCATTTTAAGCAAGTTAAACAGGAGCTCACCATGGATCGCAGCAACGAAATCAAATTGATCAATGAATGTATTGAGAACCGTGACAATCGCACCACCTCGCTGGGCGATACCATCCACACTTCCAGAGCAGACCGCTATACCTCCTCTGAGCGCTTTGAACTGGAGCGCGATTACCTCCTGAAAAAACTGCCCATGCCTCTGGCCCATGTGTCTGAAGTGGCTGAGCCCAACAGCTATCGTCGAGTCGACACCCCCATCGGCCAGCTGTTGGTAACCCGGGACGAGCAGGGTAACAGTCATGTCTTTCACAACAGCTGCCGTCACCGCGGCGCGCGTCTGATCAATGACGACAAAGGTTGCAGCAAGCGCCTGACCTGCCCCTACCATGCCTGGTCTTACGGCACCGATGGTCAGCTCAATACGGTACCCGGTGAGAAGCACTGCTTTCCCGATCTCGATAAGCAAAGCCATGGGCTAGTGGAAGTGGCCAATGTTGAGAAGTACGGCTTTGTCTGGGCCTGCCCCAGTGCCACTGATACCCAGTCTGCCGAACAGGCCTTAGACGACCACCTCGGTGAGATGGGTAAAGACCTGCAGTGGATGGCAGGCGAAAACCTGAAAGCCTTTAAAAACACCACCAAGATCTGGGGTGGCAATTGGAAACTGTTTGCCGAGGGCGGGTTAGAAACCTATCACTTTGCCTTTGCCCATCGGAATACCATTGCCCCGCATTTCTACAACAACACTGCCGTGATTGAAAACGCTGGGAATCACTACCGGGTGATCATGCCTACCCGCAGTCTGGAGAAAGTAGAGGACACCCCAGAAGAACACCGCTCCATTCACGACTTTACCCACACCCTGTTTATGCTGATGCCCTACTCAGCTTTTCTGGTGCAGAAAGAACACGTAGAATGGATTACCTTTTTGCCGCTGTCAGAAGGAGAAACCCGGATATCCATCACCAGTCTGGTGCCCGGGGATGCGGATCTGGAAGACTTCCAACAGCGGAACCATTGGGATAAAAACCATCAGATCACCATCACCACACTGGACGAAGACTGGGAACTGGGCGCTTCGATACAGGATTCCCTGGCCTCGGGCGCGCTGGAAGAAATTGTCTATGGTAAAAACGAATGGGCGTTAAAAGACTTCAATAACAAGCTCGACGCCCTCATCGAACAAAATCAATCTGCCTGATCCGCTGAGCAATTTCATCACCCCATGCCTGATACCCCTCGGCATTGGGGTGATAACCATCTTCGGCCATCAGGTGACCAATGGTTTCGAATTGCAAGTCCAGATGGGTCCAGCCCTTGCTTTGACACAATTCAACCAACGCCCGGTCGAGTTTTTTTGAACGCCAACCCAACACCCGATTAAGGGGAAACGGCAGCAGAGGAAATTGGTTTAGCGGCGGCACACCGGTGCAGAGCACTTGTGTGTTATCGCCGGCAAATTTATCCACACAAGTCTGAAAATTATCTCGCCAACGCTGGATCGGGGTCAGTTTGGTGGCATCGTTTACACCAAAGGTAATCACCAGCACATCGGGACTTACTATCGGATCAGACCAATCCTGAACATCCCCAATTCGAGCGCCATTGCTGCCCAGCACCTGCCAGTCCCAATGCCCACCGGAGGCATTCAGGCCCGAGATAATGTTCGCGGTTAAGCCCTGCTGGATATTGGGCACACCGACACCGGCTACCGTGCTCTCACCAACGTGCAACAGAGCTTGCGTGCCGCCGTTGAGGTTCAAACGTACACCTTCAGCCTCGGGCAAGCGAATAGCGGTTTTACGGGTATAGACAGCCTGAGCGGCCAACAACACCAGCAAACACAATGGCAGCAACAGAAACCAGAACACCATCAGGATACTGAAATTTCGTAACCACCCATGGACACCGCCAGATCATCCAACTGCTGGCAGGTGGAATCAAAGGCGTTGTGAGTAGCGGCACCGTAACTGGCGAGAATGGAGGTGGCACCCCGATAACGCCTGGCTTTTACGCCCACTATGGCACCCGACTTTAAACGATTAAGAAACCGGTCGGCGGTTTGCCCCGACTCAAACTCAAACGCCATTTGAATTTCCATAACTGCATCTCAGGCCGTATCGATAAAGGCGGCATTCTATAGCGCCGCACTCTATAGTGCCACGCCCTCTAGAACATCATTGCCGATAGACAGCCCAAGATAACAGACAAGAAAAAGGTTAGGCGATCAAGCCTTCTGTGAGCGCAACATATCACCCAGAGCCTTGCCAAATACGGACGAACCGCGCAGGTACAAGCCGCCATCCACTTCGATCACCTGGCCGGTGACATAGCTGGACAGCTCGGAAGACAGCATCAGGCACATGTTGGCCACATCGTTTTTCTCACCAATGCGGTTCAACGGCGTGTAATCGATGGTCTCATTGAGTGAATCCTCGGAAGCCGACAGACGCTTCACGCCTTCAGTATCGGCAATAAAGCCCGGCACAACCGAATTGATCCGAATGCCTTCTCCGCCCCACTCCAAAGCCAGCACCCGAGTAATCTGATCCACACCGGCTTTGGCGGCACCCACATGGCCCTGAGCCTCACTGGCCTGATACCCCTGCGGCGCAGAAATATTGATGATACTGCTGCCGGGCTTTTTGAGATAAGGGTAAGCCCCCTTCATCACATGAATGGTACCCATCAGGTCAATCTCAACCACGGTCCGGAAAGCATTGACGGACATATCGGAAATAAGCGCCGGGAAGTTACCCGCGGCACCGGACACCAGTATGTCAAAATCCCCCAACTGCTCATGAAAGACCTTAAGACCCGCAGCAACCGCATCGGGATCGCGCACATCAAACGCCTGACCCACAGCCTTGGGCGCGCCTGCTGATTTCAGCGAGGCCACGGTATCGTCAACCTTGTCCTGACTGCGGCTGGCTACCGCCACACAAGCCCCCTGAGCCGCAAAGCGCTCGGCAATACCGCGATTAATACCGGATGTACCACCCACGACCACAACCACTTTGTCTTTAAAATCCAATGTAACAGCCATCTCAATTCCTCCGAATTCATAAGTTTGTGGCAGCCATTCTAGGCAACATAAAAGCCACCAGTCGTTAAACCAGTTTAATAATCCATTAAATTCATTGAAGGTGAATTTCACCATCTTGCAAGGCATTTGCAGTCAGACAGCATTCAGAACAATAATAAAAAATACGAATCATTATCCGGATAGCCAAACAATGATCCTTTACAATCACATGGCCATTTTTGCCCGGGTTGTTATGACCGGCAGTTTTACCCGAGCCGCCGAACAGTTGTCGATCCCCAAATCCACCGTCAGTCAGAAGGTAGCCCAACTCGAAAGTCAGCTGGGCGTCAGATTGCTACAGCGCACCACCCGCCAACTGTCCCTGACCGAGCAGGGTGAGTCTTTTTATCAGCACTGCCAAAACATGCTGCAAAGTGCCGAGCACGCCATTGAAGACGCTCAAGGCAAACAGGCCGAACCCAGTGGCAAATTAAAAATCAGCGCTCCGGTTGGCTTTAATATGGAATCACTGGCCGTGATCATCAGCCGTTACAACCAGCTCTATCCGAGGGTCTCGGTAGAGATTGTCTGCTCCAATGGCTGGTGCGATCTGATAAAAGACGGTTTTGATGTGGCCCTGCGCGCTGGTCCCCTGCAGGACTCCACCCTGATCTGCCGGGAACTGCGCCCCATTCAACGCTATCTGGTGGCCAGCCCGGACTACCTGAAACGCTTCGGCGAACCCAAATCCCTGCAGCAACTGATGGAGCATCAATGCATTGTCTCGCGCTATACCCCTCGCTGGAGTTTTGTTGCCCCTCAGGGCAGCAAAGTCATCACCCCACCCAAAACCATTGAAGCCAATGACCTGATTCTAATCAAACAACTGGCACTGCAGGGCTCAGGCATTGCCGTCGTGCACGACATCATGCTCAGCGATGAAATCACAACCGGTCAATTGCAGAAAATACTGACAGGCCACCCGCTGGAACCCCGCAATCTCAATCTGGTTTACCCCAGCCGGGAACTGCAGAGCACCAACCTCAAACGTTTTATCGATGTGGCTATGGCGGTTTACAGTCTGTCCCCCTAACCCCTCTCGTCTTACTGTTCACACATACAAACAATCTGTTCCAGTTTTCCGGCTTATTCACCAGTGCGCACAATGCTAACCTGCCCGCTCATCAACCCATTGAGCGAGCCGGCTTATGAGCAACACACCACCACTGGAACTCTGGACCTGGGCCACCCCCAACGGTTGGAAAGTCAGCATCATGCTCGAAGAGCTGATTGAAGCCGGTATCAAACTGCCGGACATCGACGTCAGGCACGTTGACATAGGCAACCGCGAGCAATTTTCCAAAGCGTTTACTGCGATCAGCCCCAATCAGAAAATTCCCGGTCTGGTGGACGGCGACCAAACCCTGATGGAAAGTTGCGCCATCCTCCTCTATCTGGCTGAAAAGTACCCCTCGCCATTGCTGCCTCAGGATGCGTCGCGCTGGCAGGTTATCCAGTGGCTGTTCTGGCAGGCCGCCGGCATGGGCCCCACTTTCGGCAACAAGTTGTCCTACACCCGCTATCTGGCGGATCTTCCTGAAGAACAAAAAAAACACCCACTGGAGCGTTTCAACAACGAAGCCCAGCGCCTGCTGCGCGTGCTCAACAAGCAACTGGAAGGCAAGGACTACATCTGTGGCGACAATTTCACCATTGCCGATATCGCCTGCTATCCCTGGGTCAGGGGCTGGAAGTGGAGCAAGATCGACATCACCGGTCACGCCAATGTGGTGGCCTGGGTCGATCGGGTCCGGGCCCGCCCCGCGGTGGCCCGTGGACTGGAATACGGTATCCCCAAAGAAGAAGTGGACCACTGGAAGGAAGACACCAAACAGCGCTATGCCAATCTGGGGGCCACCATTGCATCCAATACCAGCATTGCCTCTGATTGATCACCTAAAAATTTGGGGAAACAATAATGTTTGCATACATGATGATCGGCACCAACGATCGTGAAAAAGCCGTGGCATTTTACGATGCGCTGATGCCGGAGCTGGGCTTAAAGCGCTTTATGGATTTTGCCCACATCACCTTTTACGGCAAGAGCCTGGAGCAACCCTTTTTAGGCGTGTGCACACCGCTGGATAGAAACGATGCCAGTATCGGCAATGGCAGCATGATTGCTCTGGCCGCTGGCGATCCGGAAACCGTTGATCGCGTCTACCACAAGGCGCTGGAATTGGGCGCTGAGTGTGAGGGCAAACCTGGGGTGCGCCCGGCCGGTTTTTACTGCGCCTATTTTCGCGATCTCGATGGCAACAAATTCAATGTCTGTTGCCCCGCACTAAAAAAATAAAGCCGCGTCATGCATACATCCGAATGCGTTCTGATAATTATCTGGTTGCGCGCGTCAAATGACTGACCACCAGTATGGCCAACGTCGACAACACAAAACCCGGCACAATCTCATAAAGATCAAACCAGCCACCCTCCAGCTGTTTCCAGATCACAACCGTCAGGCCACCCACCAGAATACCGGCAAGACCCCCCCAGCGATTGATGCCCGGCCAGTGCAATGACAACAACACCGCCGGCCCGAATGCGGCACCAAAACCAGCCCAGGCATAGGCCACCAAGTTAAGAACCGAGCGGTTCGGATCCAGCGCCAGATACCAGGCCAGCAAGGCCACAGCGGCAACCGCCAGACGCCCCACCCAGACCAGAGAGCGATCGTCGGGCTTAGACCGTGTCAGCCGGCGATAGATATCTTCGGTTAACACCGACGAGCACACCAGCAACTGCGAATCGGCGGTGGACATGATTGCCGCCAGAATCGCTGCCAGCAGCACCCCGGCAAACACCGGGTGAAACAGCGCCTCCTGCACCAGAGCAATAAATACCGTTTCCGGATCGGCCAGAGGCTCGGCAAAATAGCCCAGCCCGGCCACCCCGACCAGAAACGCCCCGATCAAACCGATGGCCGTCCAGGTCACCGCAATGCGTCGTGCCGGTGCCACCGCCTCACGACTTTCAATGGCCATAAAACGGGCCAGAATATGGGGCTGACCAAAATACCCCAGCCCCCAGGCCAACAGGGATACGATTGCCACTGCTCCCAACGCTTCACCTTTGGCATTGGTCCAGATATCCAGCAAAAAGGGATTGGCATTGTGCAAGATGTCTGTGGGGGATTGATCCAATGCCTGAAACACCACCAAGGGCACCAGAACCAGAGCCGCAACCATGAGCAATCCCTGAACCATATCGGTCCAGGCCACCGCAAGATAACCACCAAACATGGTGTAAGACATCACCGCCAGAGCCCCCAGCGTCACCGCCCAGAAATAATCAAACTCAAACACATTGACGAACAGCTTGCCGGCGGCCACCAGACCGGAGCTCGCGTAAAACGTAAAAAACAGCAAAATAAAGACGGCCGATATGGCGCGCAGTAAAAAGCGATCATGAAAGCGGTTACCGAAGTAATCCGGCAGCGTCAGGCTGTCATTGGCCTTTTTGGTTGCCGTACGCAACCCGGGTGCCACCCATTGCCAATTGAGCCAGGTACCAACAAACAAACCAAAACCCAGCCAGAAAGCCTCCAGCCCCGCTGCATAGACATAGCCGGGCAACCCCAGCAACAGCCAGCCCGACATATCCGAGGCACCGGCCGACAATGCCGAAGGAAAGGCCCCCAGAGAACGGCCACCCAGAATGTAATCGGACAGGTTATCGGTACGGCGATAGGCCCAGAGTCCAATCCCCAGCATCACCAATAAATAAACCATAAAGGTCAGGACAATCATTATGTCGCTATTTATCATAATCCGGCTCGCTACAATCCCTGGTGAATAACATAAGATGTTGTTCCTGAAACCTGTTCAGCATAACTCATAACGACCGTTCCAAATTCTGCGCGCCATGAAAATAATAAAAACCTGTCTGCTGTTATTGATTGCTTTCACTATTGCCCTCACTGCGGTGACAGCCTTTTACCAGCCGCCTGCCCTGCATCGCGATGCTCCCCGCCCCTTACCCTGGACACTGCCCGACTATCGTAAAGCAGACAGCCATTGGCATGTTGATGCTCAGGGCCGGATTCACAATCAAGTGGAGCACTTTTTTCTGGAAGGCATCACACCGGACATGGTGGCCTGGTTTTATCAACAGCTGCCAATATCCACGGTTGAGCTCAATGGCGAGACCTATCCGCTCTACCATATTTTTCATCCGACCGAGCACGGTCGCATACAGGTGGTAAAACCCGCCCCGGATGGGACACCGGGAATAGCGAAAGGTGCCATCATCATGCGCGAGGAGTGGTTTGGGCCATTTGACAGCAAGGGAGCGGCCCTGATGACGGAGTTTTCCAACGCCGGCATGGTGGCCATCCCCAAAGTGGCAGACACCCTTGAGATAGGCCGGGTGGAACACGTTTATCAGGCCGAAGCCGGAGGCACCCGTTATCGGGTGAACGCCATCATCGGCTCAGATTTGCCCGTGCTGGGCCGAGTGATCAATGCCTATTTGAGAGCCCGGGTATTTCACCCCGAGCTGATGGCGCAGTGGCAGCGACATCAGATAGAAGAAGTCGCCAGTCTGCAATTTTTTCTGCCCGCGCTTTACGCCCAGCGACACAATCGTAGCAACCACTTCCAACTGACCATCAGCGAGTGATTACAGCGGGTCGGCAACCTCAAGTATTTGCGGTGACCACTGCACGCCGGAGGCACGGGAAGCACCCACATTAAGGATAATGCCCGGCAAGCCTTCGTTGTCATACAGGGTCAACACAACCCCCTGAGTGGCGAGGTCAATATTATCGGTTACCGTGAGTACCTTTGACTGCTCAGCGTACAACATCACCTCGGGCAGTGACGCTTGCGGCGAGAGAAAAATAACATCCGGTTGCACCAGCTCGGGCGCCTGGTTTGTTAAAACCTGCACCTGCAGAGGACGATCAGCGCTGTTATTCATTAAAGCCTCCAGCGTATTGGCCACTTTGACATTGCCAAGCACTAAAACTTTGACTGGATCCTGCAGGTCGAGATTTTCCACAAGTTCGAGTGATTTGAGCAACAGCACGGCGCTCATTTTTTCCGGCAGAGGTTTGGCAAGCGTCGGGCTCATCAATACCAGCATCGCAACCAAGACCACACCAGACAACCGCAGCCCTGCCAGCAATCGAGGCGCTGCGGTAAGGATGTGATGAAAGGCGCTGCTGGCAATCTTCATGGCCTACATCCGGTACATTACGGTCAGGGTGTAAATCCGCTCTTTGACATAGGGCAACAGTGAGTTCTGAAAACCATCAGCATCGATACTGAAGTCATCACCACTGGAAGCCCCTTCCACACCGGGTTGCAAAAATTCTTCCTCAAGCAGGTTTTCAACTTTGAACCCCAATTGCCAGGCCCGACTGTTGTAGAGCAAATGCGCATCGACCTTGGTAAAGGCTTCGGCCTTGCGATTGTCACTGCGCGATGGATTGGAATCAGCGCGCAGGGGATTTTCTGAGAACAGCTCCCGTTCGCTGACCCACTGGGTACGCAGATTGAGATTCCAGCGATTCGATAACGGCAGATTCAACAGAAGGTTAACCTTGTGAGGCGCCACATCGCCCTGGTCATCCCACTGGGAGTCCCAATTGCCCGTGTCGTTGTTGTATTGCTGGCTGGCTTTGGCATCGAGAAAGGTGTAATAGATCTGGCCACTGATCGGGGCCGCACGCTCGATAACATTATCAAAATGGAAACTGCCCCGATATTCCAACCCCTGAATGCGACGCTTGCCGACATTCTCGGCGCCGGCAATCACATTGTCATAACTGGCGACAAACAGTGACGCATCGTGCAGCAGATATTTACCCTGATGAATCGCAATAAATTCAAGATTTCTGGCTTTCTCAGGTTTCAGATCCGGGTTGGCTGCTCGCCCATTCCAACCGCCGTAGAGATCTTTGGCAGAGGGTTCCTGAAAGGCCTCGCCATAGATCAGTTTGAACGTGGTGTCGTGACGCCAGTGATAGATAAACGCCGCCCGCGGATTGAAATCCTGCCCGTAAGCACTGTTATCGTCCCAGCGCAGTCCCAGATTCAGGCGCCACTTACCCAGATCGTAGGCCACTTCACCAAACAAACCGCGATCGATGGTGTCCTGCACATTAAAGCCTGGAATCGAGTCACCGGTACTCGGCGGCAAAGGCAACGGGTTTAACGAACTGATGCTGTTGGCCGCCAGCACGCCAGAGCCATCGGAGCCAATGCCATCACTGGCGGTAGCCGCTTGTGCGGGGCACACCGCCGTGGCGTCGTAGTAGTTACAAATCAGGTAAAGCTTAGTGAGGGATTTCTGCTCGTATTTGATGCCGGCACTGACCAGCAGATCCTCGCGTAGCTGATAATTGTATTGCTGTTCAAAGCGCCAGGCGCTGTTGTCACTGAACCAGTCGCTGATGCTGACCGAGCCCGCAAAGGATTCCAGCCAGTTACCGCCCACGCTGTTTTCCCGATACAACAAACGGCTGGCCATGGTAAACCGTGTGGACCACTGATAATCGTGCTCAACATAGAGCTGCAGCGAATCGTGAACCCATGGCCCGCCTGGCTGGCCATCGGCAAACGAGTAATAGGGTCCATAACCCTCCTCCGTCTCCCAATAGATGCCTCCCAAAGTCCAGTTCTGATAACCCAGCTCACCGATAAAGCCCACATCCTCTGAACGGTCACTGTAGCTTCCAAGAGGCGAGCCATTGAACTTCTCAAAGCTTTCGACCACACCATTGACATTGATATCACCCACCGGGCTGGGATTCCCCGTGGCCGGATCATTGGCCAGACCAATACCCGCACCCCAGATCAGCGGATCACGCAGCAGCGCCTCGCGGGTGTAACCCCAATCGGCGTAATCGTCGATCCCCGCTTCATCGCTTTCAAACCAGCGGCCGCCAAGGTTGTACCAAAAATCACCACTGCGGCCGTTCACAGTCAGATCCACCGACTGGGAATCAAAGCTGCCACTGCGCACCGTGACCGAGGCATGGTGGTCACCATCCTGCAACCCCGCCTCATCGCGGGTAATCACATTGATCACCCCCAGAAAGGCATTGGCGCCATAGACCGCACTGGCTGGGCCGTAGAGCACTTCAATGCGATCCACCATATCCAGCGGGTATTGGCGTGATAACTGGGCCGAGTGATTCCAGAGGTTGTTATCCACCTTGCCGTTGATCAGAAACAGGGTGCGCTGTAACCAGGGGGTACGGTAACCCCGTTGGTAGGAGACCGCCTGCATGGTGCCATTGGTGATGACCGTATCAAATCCCGGCAAATCATGAAGCATGTCATCGAGACTGTCGTAACCGCGACGCTGTATGTCATTGGCGTCGATGACCACCATGGCTGCAGGCGCATTCTTAATGCTCTCACCCGCGGCAGAAGCGGTTTGTGAATCGCGATGCAACAGAGTTCGCTGCTGCATGATTTCCTGCAACGACAGCTGCTCCAGTCCGGAGTCTGCTCTGACCGCTGTCAGAGCTGTTAGCAGGTACAACGAAACACCGGTGTTCCGTAAAACACTGGTATTGCGTAAAAAGCGCTGTGTCATCATGATGAGGGTTTTCTGTCAGCCATCCAATCAGTCATCCTAGTGAACTCCAGCCTCATGACTCTGCGAGCATTTGCCGGATTCAACGACTACATTTGATTAGTACAGTCTTTATATTAGTCGCTGCACAACCGCGGTGCCTGCAATCTCTAAAAACTAACAGGCGGGAATTGCCGATACTTTCAGAGCCAAACATAGCCGAGCGTAAACGAGTAATAACCCTACAAATCATGACGGAAAAATCTGTTGAACCAGAACTCGAACTGATATCGAGCCAGAAAACCGGACAACGCCTGATGCTGATTGCCCTGCTGCTGATTATTCCTCTGGTCGGTCTGGTTTTTCTGTACCTCGAAGAGCTCAATGACAAGCGCCAGCAGCTTGAAAATCAACTGACCGGCATCGACTCCCTGCACAGGCTTCACCATATTCACGATCATTTTATCGATGTGCATCTGCCCAGACTGAAACACTACAGCACCATTGAACATCCGAAACACGATGCCTCGAGTCAACATCTGGGCCTGCCTGAGCTGCAGCAACAATACCAGGACTTTGAAGCCCTTATCGAACAGCAACGACACACCCAAAAGGAATTGACCTGGATTCAACTGCAGCAGGATTTCCAGTCCAACAGCCGGCAACTGCAACAGCTTTATTACCAGAGTATTCTGGATTCCGGTTTACTGTTGATATCGTCAGATCAGAACCACCAGAAGGTAGATCATATCGGCAGTATCCTGCCCAGATTGCACAACGCACTGACGTCCATTCTGCTTAACACAGAACATCTGACGATTATTGACGACATCACTCTGGCCAACAACGAAGTCAAAAAACACGTACGCCAGGTTAACGAACACCGAAGCCTGATAACCGAACTCGATACCGCCATCATTGACCCCGAAGGCAATGTTCTACTGGCCAAGGCTGTCAAACAGACCATGAACCTGGCCCTGAAAATAGCGGAGAAAGTTCGCCGCAACCTGTTCTTTGGTTTGCAGGAGCAAAACACCACTGATTCAGATCTGACACAACTTTATCAACTGACTGCCACCAGCCTGCATCTGCTGGATCAGCAGGCTGACAAGATTTCCGACAGTCTGGTTGCGGCGCTGCAGAAAAACCTGACCAACCTCAAACAAATGCAATTTTTTGTACTGACGCTGGTCTCCTCGCTGATCATACTTTCCTGCCTGCTGTTTTATTACATCACCACCAACATACGCCAAAGCCAAAGCGCCCTGCAGAACCAGAACCGTATGCTGGAAGAAGGTATTTTCCAACGGACAGAAGAACTGTTTGACGCCAAGCGTGTTACCGATCAACTCAATCAGGACCTGATCAAACAAAGTGAAAAATCCAGAGAACTGGCCGAAGTAGCGACTCGTGCCAACCAGGCCAAAACTCTTTTTCTGGCAGCCATGTCCCATGAAATTCGCACCCCCATGAACGCGGTGCTCGGCGGCGCCAACCAGCTGACAAAAACCAGCCTGGACGACAAACAAAAAGATGCCCTGCTATTGATCCAGCGCTCAGGGGAAACCCTGATGGACATCATCAACGACATACTGGATTTTTCAAAAATCGAAAGCGGTGAAATGCAACTCGAGCAGGTTGAATTTGATCTGGAAAAAATTACCACCGATTTAATGACCATTTTTTCCGGGCGCGCACAGGAAAAGCAAATCGTCCTGCATTACCGCTTTGATGCTTCCTGCGAGGGAACCTGGCAAGGCGATCCGACCCGCATCAAACAGATTATTATGAACCTGCTCAGCAACGCCATTAAATTCACCGATGAGGGCCAGGTCACACTGGATATCGACAAAAGCGGCGACGGTTGTCTGCAGTGCACCATCTCCGACACCGGTATCGGCATCAAGCAGGAAGCCATCCCACACTTGTTTGAAGCCTTTACCCAGGCGGAAAACAATATTACCCGGCGTTTCGGTGGCAGCGGTCTGGGCTTGTCCATTTGTAAAAAACTGGCCGAATTGATGGGCAGTGAAATCTCGGTAAAAAGCATATTCGGTCAGGGCTCAATCTTCCGCATTGACATGCCCATTTCTCAAACCAGTGCACCCTCTGAAGTGAATGACAAGTCCCACATACTGCTACTGGACCCACAGAAAAATTACACATCACTGCCACTGTGGGGACTGTCGAATATAGACATTATCGAGGATGACACCACGCTGGCAGACTCTGGCAAACACGGTGATGTTGTGATCACCACCTCAGAGGATCTGGTAACGCGTTGCCACAGCGAAACCCACCTGCCAACCATACTGTTAAGCAGCAGCTGTTCGCGCGCCACCCTTATCGATCCCGGCACTGAATCACTTATCATTAGAGCCCCCTTGTACGCACCCAATAAGACGCTGCGACAGCTTATCGAGCAAATACAGCAACCCGATGCCCTGCGTACATTGTCGGGTGAAGATCAAAACAGTGAGGTATTAGAACAGGAACAGATCACCCTGAATGGCAAGGTGCTGCTGGTAGAGGATGTGGAGTTCAACCAGATCATTGCCTGTGACCTGCTTGAAGATCTGGGGCTTGAAGTCGCCTGCGCCAATAACGGTCAGGAGGCGGTGGAAAAATTTCAGCAAGAGCGGTTCGATATGATCCTGATGGATATTCATATGCCAGTCATGGATGGGATTGAAGCCACCCGGGCAATTCGACTCAACGAACAACAGCAACAACGCCATCCGACACCGATCGTGGCTTTGACGGCCGACGTGATTAAAGACACCTACGATCAGATTCAGCAGTGTGGCATGGACGACTATCTGAGCAAACCCATTGACGAAGTGGCTCTGGAAACCACCATCAGGAAATTTCTTGAGCCTGCCCAATAATCACTATCGACCATTGCCAGCCGATATCATTACAACGATTTTCTGATCTCGACAAACAACCCGCGTCCCTCACCCACAAAATAGCGATAACTGCCAAAGGCATAATCCGCGCGTTCTGCGTACCTCTCATCCAGCAAGTTTTTTAGACGCAAAGTGGTTGACCACTGATTGGCCCAACGCTTTTCTGCGCGCAAGTTGAGTAATTGATGGCCGTCATACTCGGCAGTATTCTCGGTATCGAGAAAATAGTCATCCATATAGACCCATTCCAGCTCCAGTAATGTTGCGGGGCTGTAGCGGTACAGCAGTTGGGCACTGGCGAGCCACTCGGGTGCGGTGTCCATACGGTTGCCAGCAACCGATTCACCATTCAGTTCGCTGGACTGATCCACACGATGCCGAGCCCAGGCAGCGGCAGCCGACAACTGCCACTGCGGATTCAAAGTCAGTGCAACAGCTGCTTCCAAACCGGCGTGATCGGTTTCACCATCACCGACGGTCTGATTATTGGATGCCTTGAGAATGACATCGTCCTTGCGCATGACATAACCACTGACATCGGCGGCCAACATCCCGGATTGATAGCGAAGCCCCAGCTCGAAACTTTGCAGGGATTTATCTTCAAACTGCGTCACACTCTGACCATTGAGCAGGCGATATCGCTCACTCACCTGAGGAGCCCGATAGGCATTGGCCAATCGACCGTAGAAAGACCAGCGATCGCTCAGGTCAATATGAACCCCAAGGTGGCCACTGAGATTATTGAAATCATCGGTACGATCATCCGGTCGAAAATAACGGCACGCAGGCGCACAGGCGGAACCGTCATCGCGACTGCTGCCTGCCAGCATGCGATTGTCGTATTGGTAGCGCAGCGATTCCCAGCGCACACCAGCTTCCAGAGTGGTGACCTGATTCAAGCGCCATTCCAGATTGGTAAATACTGCCAACTGCCGGCTTAACACTTCAAAATCGTAGTGCAATCCCTGATAGCGTACGTCACCAAAACCGGTATCCGCGGCTTCCTGAAATTCTTCAACCCAGATATCCGCCACCTCAAGATCAGCGCCCAGCCAGAGAGAAACCGACTCAGACAATGCACCGCTGTAGACGCCACTGAAACCGGCACTGGTGTGGCCATTTTTTTCAATGGCCTGCCCAGGCAGATAGTGCTGAATAAAATCCATATCGCTGTAGCGCACATAGGGTGTGAGAGTCAGCGAAGCGCCGGAACCCAGCAGGGTCTGCCAGCGACTGGATGCCCTCAGAGAACGGGCATCACGGTAGGCTTCCGGGTTGGCATTGTCATTCCAGCGGCCATCTTCGTAGGCCTCATAACCAGCGAGGTAGCCGGCTGTTTCCTGATTGAGATTGGTCGCATTCAGATAATTCTGAACCTGCCATCTGGAACCACTGTAGTTGTGGAGCAGGGTCATTTTTTGCTGATCCAGCCCGGCATCATCCTTGAAAGAATCACTGCTGCTGCCGTTAGCTAGCCATTGCCACTGATGATCCCCCTGCTGCCCCTGCCAGCCCAACTTGACCCGTTTGTAATCGTGATAGCCCGCCTCCAGTGCAAGGTAGCCCTGTTCATCAATGGCCGGAGCCAGGACATTCACCACACCGTGCATGGCACTGGAGCCATAAAAAACCGTACCCGCACCGCGCCACACCTCCAGACCACCGGCCTGTTCGGAGTTGGTTTCAAACAACTGGTTTACATTACAAAAACCGGCAGGACGAATCGGAATACCATTCTCGGCGATCATCAGCTCACCACAGCTGCCGGGACCGGTGTAAACCGGCGAGCGCACCGCAGCCAGTAGCTCCTGACCATCACCCCGACTCAGCCAGACTCCGGGGATGCGAACCGCCACCTCCTGTATGTGAGTGTGGCCAATCCGGGTCAGCTCCTCGGACGACAGGCGCCCCACTTCACCGATCAGCTGGTTTAGTGGCTGTGCGTCTTTACGACCGGTCACAATGATTTCATCAAGATTGGCAGCAGCCACAGCGGAGCCGGCCATCATGGTGACCGACAGTGCTGTAACCAGAAATTTTAAAGGGATCATGAGTTGAGTCGCACCGGTAAAATGATTGGGAGATTCAGCGCATTATTCTGGCATAAGCCGCCAGATACTCACTATGATAAAGTGAGCCAGCCTCTCTGGATTATCGGGACAATTCGCAGGGACCGCAAAAAGAGGGATTAAAGCAGTGCTTCAACCCGCTCGATCCATCGAGGGATATGAGTTTCGGGCAGCAGCAGTACCAAATCGCAATTAAAGGGATGGCCTTCAAGGTGGTAGTTGATTTCCACCGCCAGCAGCTTGCTGTGTTCTGAAATTTGCGCGATGGCAAATTGCTCCAGCGGGCAATTGTGGTCAATCAATTCGACAGGGGCCATCGCCAGATTATCCAGCTCCAACTGCTCTGCCAGAGCGGGCAGGCAATGACCGGTAATCACTTCGGCCAACTCCTGAATCAGGGTCTGTGCCTGATCGGCACTGTCTATCGGACAGTCGCGCTGCTGCGCCAGATCCATCAGTCCCTCTTCGGTAATGGCCACCAGTGCATAGTGAAACGATTGTCCCAGGGTAACTTCCCGAATCACGCCGGAAATTTTTCCACCATCGCGCAACCCCACCAGCGCATCGGCAACGCCGGCCGGATCGACAAAACGGATTTTGGGAATCGGCAATTCAACAAACACACCGGAAAATTCAGCCAGCGCTTCACCGGCCACACCCATGGCAACGTTGCAAATTTCCTGAGTGGCATCGCGCACATCTTCACTGAAGGGCAATGGATAAGCCATAAGCTGTCCGGTATTGTGATTGAAGTAAAATGCTAAAAACCTAGTCCAGCAAACCAAACATTTGCAGAACGTTGGTCAACTTCTCTTTGTTGATGGGCTTTTTGATAAATTCCAGTGCGCCCAGTTTCAATACCCGCTCACGTGCCTCTGGCTGAATATCGCCAGAGATAACAATGACAACACTCTTCAGGCCTTCGGCTTTAATTGTCTCGAGAACACCGTAGCCATCCATTTCCGGCATGGTGAGGTCGAGAAACAGCATTTCACCCTTGCCAGCGCGAATCGCTTCTACGCCCTCAACACCATTGGTTGCAAAGGTAATATCCACATCCCAGCCATCGGGCAAAGAGCGGGCCACCTGTTTGCGGGCCATATTGGAGTCGTCACAAATTAAGAGAGGAATAGTCATGCGCTGCAAAAATTCAGAGAGTGTATCGGGGTTGTCGGCCGCGTATCATAAATCATTATACCTGCGAGACCTAATCCAACATTACCTGTTGCAAACTCTTCCCTGTTTGCGGGCCATAAAGAGTATCAATGTAGCGCCCTTCGACGTCAAACACCACCGTTGCCGGTAAAACCGTGGGCCTGTTGTAAGCCAGCTCAGCAGCGGGGTCGTGCAGCAGCAGAGAAAATTCTATGGCGAATTGCTGCTTCAATTTATCCAGCTGCGCCGCCGGCACAGCATCGTAGTTCACCCCCAGAACCCTTGCCGAGGCCTGCTGTCGATCAAAAGCGGACAATGCCGGTAATTCTTCAATACAGGGCTTACACCACTCCGCCCAATAGTTGATAAACAGCCACTGCCCGCGTAACGATTCCCAGGTGATATCCGGTTCGCGGTGCAGAGACAAATGGCGTTCAGTGCAACCACTGAGTAACACCGCCAGCAGCACTGTGCAAATCCTCAACCAGAGCTTAACCATGCAGACTGTTACGTTGCGACAGATCAGTCGGGTGATCCTGTGACTGGGTAATAGGCCCGGCCCCTTCATCCGTTACAGCTTCCATCTCGGTGGTTTCAAAGCCCTCGATTTTAGCCAAATCACTGGTTCCCTGCTCTTGCTGGGTATGGGAAGAAAATATCTCCGCAATGGTAATATCAAATTCCAGCTCAGTGTGCTGATCGATGGACAGCAATCTGGCAGCCACCTCAGGGAGCCAGTCGAAGGTTTGCAGATAATCACTGACACCCGGCAAGTGGGATTCAATACCCACCACATCCGCCAGACGGCGCAGGCTCAACTCATTGAGGTCACGACTCAGGACATAATCACCCGACTGGGTAATGGCAATGATTTTGTTGGATTTAAACGCGCGTCGCAGTCGCTGCCACTGCTCCGTTTCAATCCCAACCTTCAACACCTGATCATCGTCGATTGCCACCCCGGTTTTGCGTCCCTGCTCGAATGTCCAGAGCACCAACAGGGAAGCAATCAGATCCGGATACACCCGGCCACGGCTAACCAAGCCATAACCTGACAAGGATCGCACCAGAACCGCACCGGTCAGCACAATCATCCACAGAATGTTCACCCACAATAAAAACAGCGGCACCATGGCAAAGGCGCCATAGATCACCTGAAAGCTGGAATTGGCGACAATCCAGCCAAACAGGTCTTTCAGCAATTCAAAGCAGACGGCGGTCAGCACACCGCCGACCACCGCGTGACGCATGGGCACCTTGCAATTGGGCACGGCGGCAAACAACAGGGTAAACGCCAGGGTCGTCAGTAACCAGGGGGCAAAATTCAGAATCTGGGGAATAATCCCCATACTGGCATCGCCCTCGACAAACAGTTTGAGGGACAACAGGTAGGTGCTCATGGCCAGTCCGACACCGAGCAACAGTGGCCCCAGACTCAACACCGCCCAGTACAACAGGAAATTGGACAAGCCTTTGCGGGATTCCTTAATGCCCCAGATATCGTTAAAAGCCCGCTCGATGTTTTTCAACATCAGATAGGCCGTCACCACCAACAAACCAATCCCCGCCAACGTCAGGCTTCTTGCCTGACTGGAAAAGGTCTGCAGGTAATTGGAAATTTCCAAGCCGCTGTCGGGCAACATGTGCTGATACAGCATGGCCTCAAGCTGATTACCCAGCCCCTGAAAGGAAGGCACCAGCGAAAACATGGAATAGATCACCGTCAGCATCGGCACTATGGCAAACAGGGTCATATAGGTCAGTGCCGCAGCCCTGTCCTGCAGCCTGCGCTCACGGAACTGATGCCACAGATAAGGGAAAAACTGCCAGACGGTTTCAAAACTCATAGACGCTCTCTAACTTGCTGGTTTAAGCCCGATGATTATAGGTTTAGCCCGATGAATGTGTTTACAATAGCTGCTTTAAGCAAAAGTAACACCAAGGCACTTCTTATTATTATGTTTACCATATACCACAACCCGCGCTGCTCAAAATCCCGTCAGACTCTTGCTCTGCTCGAAGAAAACAACATCGAGCCGGAGATTGTACTGTATCTGGAGACCACCCCCGATGCAGACACCATCAAGACTCTGCTCGGCAAACTGGGTATTGGCGCCCGTGAACTGCTGCGCAAAGGCGAAGAAGCCTACAAGCAAAACAATCTCAAGGATACCGGCCTGAGCGAACAGCAACTGGTTGACGCCATGGTGGCCCACCCGAAACTGATCGAGCGCCCGATTGTGGTCAAAGGCGATCAGGCTGTGCTGGGGCGCCCACCGGAAAATGTTCTGGCATTGATCGATTGAGGGATCATCACAGATGTCTCCCTACGTACTGATTCTCTATTACTCACGTCATGGCGCAACGGCGGCCATGGCGATGGAAATTGCCCGTGGTGTTGAACAGGCCACCGGCATGGAAGCAAAACTGCGCACAGTGCCTTCCGTCTCGGCCGAAACCGAACAGACAGCCGCGGACATTCCCGACGATGGTGCACTCTATTGCACCATGGATGACCTGCAGAACTGCTCAGGCCTGATACTCGGGAGCCCCACCCGCTTTGGCAATATGGCCGCACCCCTGAAATATTTTATCGACAGCACCAGTGCCCTGTGGCTTAACGGCAGCCTGATCAATAAGCCTGCAGCGGCATTCACCTCAAGCGCCAGCCTCCATGGCGGTCAGGAATCCACCCTGTTGACCATGATGCTGCCATTGCTGCACCACGGCATGGTACTGGCCGGCCTGCCCTACAGTGAAGACGCATTGATGAAGACAACGACGGGCGGCACACCCTATGGCGCCTCTCATGTCGCCGGCGAATCCCAGTCTCAGTCGCTGAGCAGGGAAGAGAAACAGCTGTGTCAGGCACTGGGACTGCGTGTTGCCGAACTGGCTTTGAAACTGTCTGACTGAACCTCAACCCATAAATCCCAGGAAGAACCCGTGAACGACAAACATACCGCCACCGCCAAGCCTATGCCGCAAAATCTGCTGATAGGTCGTTTTATCAGCTATGCCTGCCTGTTTGGGCTGCTGGCACTCTACACCTATTCCGCCCTGATTGAAGACGAATTTGTAGTAGTACTGTGGCTGGTACCCTGCGCTTCCATTGCCATATTTCTACCGGGCATGATCATCAACAACCACCGTACCTACAGCTGGTTGTGTTTTGCCATACTGCTGCACTTTACCGTGGGCGTGAACAACGCCATGGCACCCAATGGCCAATTTGGCGACTATATTCAGATTGCGCTCAGCACAATTCTGTTTATCTCCGCCATGATGACCAGTCGCTGGTTGCAGGCCTGGCAGCACGATGCCTGATGGCTTTTGCCAAGCCAGGTCGCTGTCCACGCTATCAGATGCAACCCTGCCAGATTCAATTTTGCTGAAGACAACTTGGGTTCATATAACCTGGGTTCATACACCCTAGGTTCATAGAACCTGGGTCCATACAACTTATGGTCCATACAATTTATGGTTCGTATAATTTAGATTTATACAACAAGGAAGATCACCATGGGGCTCATCAAACTGTTTTTCCGCTTCCTCTGGCGCACCATCACCCTGATTCGCAACAGCCTTGCGAACCTGGTATTTCTGGTATTGATTCTGGCCTTAATCGTAGCCCTGATCCCCAAAGAGCCACCCTTGATGCCGGAAAACATTGCGCTGACCATAGCCCCATCCGGTGTTCTGGTGGATCAGTACACCTACGTGGCTCCACTGAATCGCTTCCTCGATGGCCAGCAGGAGCAACCGGCCGAAACCCTGCTCACCGATGTCATCACCAGCATTGAGCGTGCGGCCAAAGACGATCGCATCACAGCTCTGGTACTGGACCTTAACGATCTGGGCGGTGGCGGATTGAGCAAACTGCAGGAAGTTGGTAGCGCTCTGGCGCAATTCAAAGCCACTGGCAAACCCATTTACGCCAATGGTGATCACTTTACCCAGGAGCAGTACTATCTGGCGGCCTACGCCGACACCATCACCATGAACCCCATGGGTGCGGTTTTGCTGACCGGCTACGGCAGTTACCGCAATTACTTCAAGGATGCCTTTGAAAAGCTCGCCCTGAATTTTCACGTATTTCGCACCGGCGATTACAAGGACGCTATCGAGCCCTTTATTGCCGACGCCATGTCTGATGCCTCGCGGGAAAACAACAGTCGCTGGCTGAATGAACTTTGGCAAAGCTACACCACCAATGTTGAACAGCAACGGCAATTGGCAGAAGGCAGTGTCAATGAGTACATCACCAACATCGACTCATTGCTGGCCCAACATCAGGGAGACCCGGCCAAGCTGGCACTGCAATTGGGGCTGGTCGATAAACTCAGCAATCACAACCAGCAGCTGGCCGAGCTGCAAGACCTGCTGGGCGAAGAGGAGGACGGCTATCGCACCCTGAGCATGGGCGAATACCTGAATTACAGCGATCGCGAACATCGCGCCCTGCCCGATCAGGTCGGTGTACTGGTAGCCCGGGGCACCATTCTTGATGGCGACCATCCCGCCGGCACCATTGGTAGCGAAACCCTGAGCTACCTGATTCGCTCAGTAGAGGACAATCCCGCCATCCGCGCACTGGTCGTGCGTATCGACAGCGGCGGAGGCAGTGCCTTTGCCTCTGAAGTGATCCGTCAGGAGCTGGCCCTGCTGCGAGAGAAGGGTATCCCCGTAGTGGTTTCCATGGGCAGCGTTGCCGCCTCCGGCGGCTACTGGATGGCCATGGCAGCAGATGAAGTCTGGGCAACCCCCAACACCATCACCGGCTCCATCGGGGTTTTCAGCGCCTTTCCAACCGTAGAAAACAGCCTGCAAAAACTCGGCATTAACACCGACGGCGTTGGCACCACCCCTCTGGCAGGCGCCATGCGCATCGACCGCCCCTTAAGCCCGCAATTGAAAGCCGTTATGCAACAGAGTGTCGACAACATCTACGACCGCTTTCTGACGCTGGTGGCCGAAGCCCGGGAGCGCAGCACGGACCAAATTCACGAGGTTGCCCAGGGGCGCGTCTGGAGTGGTACCAGTGCCAAGGAACTGGGACTGGTTGATGAGTTAGGCAGCCTCCAGGATGCCATTGCCGCAGCGGCCAAGCTGGCAGAACTGCAAGACTACTCCGTGGAGAAAGTGCGTCTGCCCATGAGCCCGGCCGAGCTGATCGCCGAACAACTGGCTCGCGACCTGCAAATGAACACGCAAAACCAAAGCTGGCTCCCGGAGTTGAACACCACCTGGAGCACTCTGTCCCGGCATCTGATGCAAATCAGCCAGCCATTGCAATTGCTACAACCGACCCACGACCCCAGATCCGTCTACGCTCAGTGCATGGAGTGCAGCGCACCCTGAGCCATAGATACCCAGAAAAAGGACCCCGTATGCTTTACAACCTTGGCGAGCGCAAAGTCGAACTGCGCGGTGACAATCATTTTATTGCCGACAATGCCACCCTGGTGGGCTCGGTTATTGTGGAAAACGATGCCAGCATTTGGTTTAACGTTGTCATCCGGGGTGACTGCGATCTGATTCATATTGGTGAAGGCAGCAACATTCAGGATGGTTCGGTGCTGCACACCGATACGGGCATCCCGCTGAAAATCGGCAAGGGAGTGACCGTTGGCCACAAAGCCATGCTGCACGGTTGTGAGATTGGCGACAACAGCCTGATCGGCATCAATGCGGTGGTTCTTAACGGGGTCAAAATCGGTAAAAACTGCATCATTGGCGCCAATGCTCTGGTGCTGGAAAACACCGACATCCCCGACAACAGTCTGGTGGTAGGCTCACCGGCACTGATCAAAACCCGCCTCGGCGAAGACGCCGAACAGGCACTGAAACACAGTGCCGAGCACTATATAGAAAACGGCAAGCGCTTTAATAAAGAACTCGTACCGGCTAATAACAGCTGAACGGATAAATGTTATTTACAGGCTGTCGCGATAGGCACTCGGGGGAACCCCGACCCACTGTTTGAAGGTTCGCGTAAAGGGGCTGGTTTCAGAAAACCCGAGCCTCGCACTGATCTCCTCAATGGTCAGGTCGGTATTGATCAGCAACTCAATGGCTGAATCTCGCTTAAGGTGGTTTTTAATGGTCAGATAACTGGTGCCCTCATCCGCCAGCCGGCGCTGGAGCGTATAGGGCTTTACCTTCATGGCCTCCGCCAGCTCAGGCAAGGTCGGCAGGGCATCGAGCTGATCACGGATGGTGCGCTCTACTTCCGCCGCCCAGCTGTCAGTCTCAAAGTGAAGCTGAAACACATTGAAGTACAGATCCTCAAGCAACAAAGCCAAACTGGCCTGATCCTGGCGAACGGGTTTTGCCAACAGCGATCGCGAAAAACTCACACTGGCACAATCACAGTCAAAGGACATGTCCGCACCGTAGAATACCGCCCGAAAGTCCTGAGCCATAATCGATTTTGACCACTTAAATCGCAGATGGCGGATCGGAACAATCTCGCGTCTCAACCAACTGATAATGCGGTGTGTCAGGAAAAACATATCACTGACAAACGGCTCGTCATCGTAAGGCGGATCAATGATCAGGTGTATCTGCTCATCATCCAAGACCCGGTGAAAACTGAAACCCTTGTTAACGATATGAAAGAAGTTTTCCAGGCGCTCAAGTACCTGTTCCATGGTGGTCGCCGTTATCAGCCAGTGCAGCAACATGGAGCGACTGCCAACCGGTAATGGCTCTGTGCCATACCCCAACATCTCATCGCCTGATGCCAGAATCAGCGAGCTGGTGAATCTGGCCAGCTGCTCCAAGGTTACCCTGGCACCGGGAACCTGTAACAAAGCCTTGGGAATACGGCAATCAGCCAGCAAGGTATCAACAACCCGCTCATCCACAGCCACCCTGGACAGGGTCGCATTAACAAAAGAAACACCGAAAGACAGGGATTTTTTATCAGTTTTCCGCATATTTTCACGCTTTTTACGCCAAATCACTCAGACTTCAGTTTTTGACAGCACTTTTTTGGATCCAACAAGCATCCATACTACCAGTCTTCACTGTTATAAAGTATCAACCAACCTGTTTTTCCAAGTCATTCATCTGAGTATTGACCTTGCAGATAATAGGTTCCACAAACTCATCGCCTGACGGCCATATGACCGCCTGCGCCCTGTTCACCAACAGACACTTGCGACCACCCAAAACACCAGGAGACATCATGAAAACTCGCATTACAGAACTACTCGGCATCGAATACCCCATCGTTTGTGGCGGCATGATGCGTGTTGGCACCGCCGAACTGGCCGCAGCCGTATCCAATGCTGGCGGTCTGGGCATCATGACGGCACTGACTCAACCCACCCCCGAGCTGTTAAAAGCAGAAATTGAGAAGTGCCAGTCTCTGACCGACAAGCCCTTCGCCGTAAACCTCACAGTCGGCGTGGTGGCGACAGAGATTAACTACGACGATTACGTCAATGTCATCTGTGCCAGCGGCGTAAAAATCGTTGAAACAGCAGGTCGCAGCCCGGAACCCTTTATGGAGAAGTTCAATGCCCACGGCATTAAAGTGATCCACAAGTGCGTCGCGGTTCGCCACGCCCTTAAAGCCGAAAAAATTGGTGTAGCGGCCGTCAGTATTGACGGATTCGAATGCGCCGGTCACCCGGGCGAAGAAGACATTCCAGGGTTGGTACTGATTCCGGCTGCCGCCGATCAGTTGAGCATCCCCATTCTCGCCTCTGGCGGCATTGCCGATGGCCGTGGCATGGCTGCCGCTTTGGCACTGGGTGCCGATGGCATCAATATGGGCACCCGCTTCCTTGCAACCCAAGAGGCTCCGGTACACGACAACATCAAACAAGCCATCGTTAATATGAAGGAAACCGATACGTCGTTGCTGTTCCGTAAATTTAAGAACACCGCCCGCGTGTTTAAAAATGACATTGCCGTCAAGGTACAGGAAATTGAAAACGCCGGCGGCGAGTTCGCGGACATTCACTCTTATGTAAGCGGCAAAAATCAGGAAAAAGCCTGGACTACCGGTGACGTCAATGCCGGCATGGTAACCTGGGGCATGTGTGGCGGCCTGATTAAAGACATCCCCACCTGCGAAGAACTCGTAACCACCATCGCCAATGACGCCAAAGCGGTTATCAGAGAGAAACTGGCGGCTCTGGCTGAGTAATTACTCTACTCATATCGCTTGAAACGAGTTGCTACAAGCCTGTCTGTAGCGACTCGTTTTTGCCGCAACTCTTTCACAGCCACTACTCACCGCAAGTTCACTGCCACTACTCACTGCAAGCCCGACTCAGTGGCAGCAATTTACCTTATGCGCTTGATCAACAAGTACTTTTCAGCCCGGACTAGATCCCCAAGACCTGCTTAACAAAAGGTACCGTCAACCGGCGCTGTTCACTGAGTGATGCCTGATCCAGACGGCGTAATACATCGTAGAGTTCACCCAGATTGCGGCTGCAGCGGTGCTGGATAAACTGTGCCACCTCGGGACTCAACTCCAGCCCAAGATTTCTGGCGCGCATGGCCAGCGCATCCATCTTGTCATCGTCGGACAGTGGCTGCACCTGAAACACCAGCCCCCAGCTCAGCCGAGACGCCAGATCCGGTAGACTTACAGCCAGCTCATGAGGCCCGCAGGCGGCGGACCAGAGCATCCGCCCACCCAAGTCACGGACACGATTGAACAGGTGAAACAACGCCGTCTCCCAGCGGGGTTGCCCCAGCACGGCATCAACGTTATCAAGGCACACCAATTGATTGTGCTCCAACCCATCTACCACCGCATCGGGCTGAAACCGGCCCTGCTCATCCAGCGCCAAGTAGATGGCACTGAAGCCCCGTTGCGAGGCGTGCAGGCAGGCGGCCTGTAACAGATGCGTCACACCGACGCCCTGTGCACCCCACAGGAAGATACTCTGCTCACCAAAAGGCTGCAGTTGGACCTTCAGCTGCTCCACCACCTGAGCGTTACCCCCACCGTTAAGCGGCAGATAATAATTGTCAAAGGTGGCATCGTCCGTCAGCCCCACATCCAGCGCCAGCTGCCGTGGGGCAGAATCGTAACTTCCGGAATCCATCATCTGGCGCGCGATCCCTGCCAGATGAACTTCAAGGGGTTTTCCAGAGAACCGGGCGGATTAACGCTCACCTGACCCAGACCATCAATGGGTGACGCCACGCGATCCAAACGCCTGTCCAGCTCAAGAGTATCCAGTAACACGGAGCGCCCGCCTTCAACAAACAATTGCAGGCGCATGCGGTCGCCGGCAATGGAATGAGGAGCGACATGGCTGACAATGGTCAAACCATTGAGGTAGTCCAGTGCACCGATGTAATCCGCAAAGGTCGCCACCGAAGACAACTCCAGCACCAGCGCATTACCCGGCACTTCCGATGCAACCACACCGTAAAGTCCTGCAAGATAGGCCGCCACCTGCTGCAGACCATCAGTCAATAAAGCTTCGGGTTCGATCGCCTGACTGTCAAAGATATTCTGATTGTTTTTATGCTCCAAAGACCAGGTAGCCAACCACAAGCCGGTAGACGTCTGGCTATAGCGACCAATCAATACCGCATCCACCGGATAGCGCTGGCTTGCAGCTCGAACGGCGCGACGATCCAGGCGCCAGAAATCCGCAGCATTTGCGGCCATCTGATCCTGCAGATCAAACAGTGGGCGGGAAATGGGCAGACCAAGATCACGGGCCACTTGCGGCAGGAGCTCGGCCACCGGATCGGCCATTTCCGGCGATACCATCTGCTTTCCTGCAGCGCTGTCCGTTACCAGCCAAACCAGTATCGAAGGACGATTGGCAGGCCACACGGGCAAACGCACCTGCCGTAAAAAGGTTTCCAGAGTTGAACCGGAAAATCGCAGCACCAGCTTCGAGGCTTTGACTTCCTGCCCCCGATAATCGATCAGCTCGTCAGATGACTCATAGTGAAACGACTCAAGATAGGATTCGGCTCTGGTAATCAGCCCCATCAATTCCGGGCTGTGCAACACATCCGGCGTACCCGATACCCGCTGCAGAACCTTCTTTAAAGCCTCCTGCGCAGCCTCACGCCGGGTCTCTTCAGACTGGTTGGCCACCAATACCGACTGGGTATAAAGATCCCGCACCAACTCGGCACTGGCACTGGCGCTAACCAGCAGCAAACCGGCCAGAACACATGCGGCAACACGTTTTGGCAATGACGATAACAAACCAGCCCCCAAACACCTGAAAAATCAAAGGCGCTTATTATGCGGGAACTCGGCACCGGCTTGCAGCAAAAAGTTACCTGAGAGCAAAAACATAAATTATGTTTCTGCCAATATGCTGATAGAATACGCGCCTTTCTCTGGCAGCAGGCATATAGAGCAGATTATGAGCGACAACAAACCCTCCTTAAGCTACAAAGACGCTGGTGTAGATATCGACGCAGGTAATGCCCTGGTTGACCGCATCAAGAGCGTTGCCCAACGCACCCGCCGCCCCGGTGTTATGGCCGGCTTGGGAGGCTTTGGCGCCCTGTTTGAATTGCCCACAGGCTATAAAGAGCCGGTATTGGTATCTGGCACCGACGGCGTCGGCACCAAGCTGCGTCTGGCCATGGACATTAACCGCCACAACACCATTGGCGTAGATCTGGTCGCCATGTGCGTCAACGATCTGGTGGTTGCCGGTGCCGAGCCGTTGTTTTTCCTCGATTACTACGCCACCGGCAAGCTCAATGTGGATGTCGCCGCAGACGTAGTAGCCGGCATTGGTGATGGCTGCGAACAGTCTGGTTGTGCGCTGGTGGGCGGTGAAACCGCCGAAATGCCGGGTATGTACGAGGGCGACGACTACGATCTGGCCGGCTTCTGTGTCGGCATTGCCGAAAAGTCCGAACTGATTGACGGCAGCAAAGTTGCCGAAGGTGATGTCCTGATCGGCATGGCTTCCAGCGGCCCCCACTCCAATGGCTACTCCCTGATTCGCAAAATCATCGAGGTCAGCAACGCCGACCTGACCCAGCAAGTGGGCGACAAACCTCTGGGTGAAGCCCTGCTGGAGCCGACTCGCATCTACGTAAAACCCCTGCTGAAGCTGATCCGTGAAGTGGGCGTTAACGCCATGTCTCACATCACCGGTGGCGGCCTGCAGGAAAACATTCCACGCGTCCTGCCAGATAACTGCAAGGCCGTGATTGACACCAACGCCTGGGAAATTCCCCCGGTGTTCCAGTGGCTGCAAGAGCAGGGCAATGTTGAGCCTTACGAAATGTACCGCACCTTTAACTGCGGTGTCGGCATGATCATCGCGGTACCGGCCGACAAGGCCGAACAAGCCGTGGCTCTGCTGAACGCCGAAGGCGAAGAGGCCTTTGTAGTGGGTAAGATTGCCCTGACCGAAGGTGATGAAGAGCGAGTTGAGCTTCAGGGCCTGTAATGACCAAAGTCGTTGTACTTATTTCCGGTAGTGGCAGCAATCTGCAGGCCATTATTGACGCCTGCAAGAGCGGCCAGATCAATGCCGAAATTGCTGCCGTAATCAGTAACCGGCCCAATGCCTATGGCCTGGAGCGCGCTGAAAATGCCGGTATTCCGGCCCTGCTGATCAATCATAAAGAGTTTGAGTCTCGCGAGGCCTTTGACACCCAACTGCAAAACACCATCGACGGCTTTGCTCCGGATCTGGTGGTACTGGCAGGGTTTATGCGCATCCTAACTGAGGGCTTTACCGAGCATTACCTCGGCCGGATGCTCAATATCCATCCCTCACTACTGCCCAAATACCCGGGTCTTAATACCCATCAACGGGCATTGGATGCCGGTGACGGCGAACATGGCGCAACGGTACACTTTGTCACCCCGGTACTCGATGACGGCCCCAACGTGATTCACGCCAGCATCGATATCGAGCAAACCGATAGCGCGGCTACTCTGGCCACCAAAGTCCACGTAGTGGAGCACTTTATCTACCCTAAAGCAGTGGAGTGGTTTGCCGCCGGGCGCCTGACCATGAATGGCAATCAGGCCCTGCTGGATAACACCCCGCTACCGCAAGCCGGCATGGCCTGGGCAGACCTCTAATCTGCCCGAGCTCCGGCGCACTTGCATACGATTAATTGCCACATTTATTTGTCGTAACCGTGCTATGCTGGCGTAAAGTCCAAACCCGCCACAGATTATGAACTTACTGACAAAATACCTGCTGGTCTTTCTATCCGCCCTTCTCTGCAGCCTGCCCCTGCAGGCCAATCAACTGCCCAAGGCATTTAGCGCGACCTACAAAGCCAATTACAACGGCATTGAAATCAAAGCCACCCGCTCATTGACCGCCAATGGCCCAAAGCAGACTCTCAACTTCACCGCCAACTCCTGGCTGGCCAGCATCGTGGAAGAAAGCCTGTTCGAGTGGGGAGAGCACGGCTACCTGATCCCGCAGAAATATCGTTACGACCGCACCGGGGTTGGCCGGGAACGACACGCCCTGCTGACCTTTGACTGGGACCAGCGCAACGTTGTCAATCAGGTACAGGATTCCAAATGGAAGATGGATCTGCCGGAAATTGCTCTGGATAAACTCAGCTACCAACTGCAATTGAGAAAAGACCTGATCAACAGCTCACCGCTGGGCCCTTACCAGATAGCAGATGGCGGCCGCCTGAAAACCTATGAATTCGAAAAGATCGGCGAATCCGTCATCGACACCCCGATGGGGAAACTGAATACCGTAGAAATCAAGCGGATTCGCAAAAAGAAGAACCGCACCACCCACATCTGGCTAGCCAAAGACTGGGATTATCTGATCGTAAAAATCCAGCAACTGGAAAAAGACGGCAAATCCTATGAAATCAACATTGCCCAAGCCGTCGTCGATAAACAAACCGTTACCGGCCTGTAACCGGCCAAACATCGTCCTGAAGGAAACACCATGAGTACAATCACTGCCAAAAAAGTGGCCAACATTCACTACACCCTGAAAAATGACGCCGGCGAAGTTCTCGACTCGTCTGAAGGGCAGGAACCTCTGGCCTACCTCCATGGCGCCATGAACCTGGTACCCGGGCTGGAAAAAGAGCTGGAAGGTAAAAGTGCCGGCGACAAGATCAGCTGCGTGGTTGAGCCGGAAGAAGGCTACGGCGAAAAAGACCCAGAGCTGATTCAGGAGTTACCACGCAATATGTTCGGCGGTGTCGACACCATCGAAGTGGGCATGGCGTTTCACGCAGAAACCCAGAATGGCATGCAGGTTGTTGAAGTCATCGACGTTGAAGAAGACGCAGTAACCATCGATGGCAACCACGTTCTGGCCGGCGAGCGCTTACACTTTGATGTGGAAATCATCGATATTCGCGATGCTACCGAAGAAGAACTGAGCCATGGCCATGTTCACGCCCCGGGCGGTTGCGGTCACGATCACTGATCTTATTCCGGGCTGCACCGGCAGCCCATTTGATTGCCGGGCAATGGTCAACCAAGCCATTGCCCTATTATGATCTAGGCGCACAACACCCTGTTGCGACCTTCCTGCTTGGCCTTATACAAACAACCATCCGCCACAACGATCATCCGATCAGCACAACCACTGCTTTCAGGCACATCACTACACACCCCGATACTGACCGTACAATAATCACTCTCCGGACGACCAACCAAATGTGACGTCATCGCCAATCGGATTCTTTCAGCGACTTCCATAGCCTTGTCCTTGCCGCAAGCCATCATTACGCAAAATTCTTCTCCACCGAATCGGCCAAAAACGTCTTCGCGGCGAATCAATTGGGATACCTTCTCGGAGAAATCAATCAGAACCTTATCGCCATGGTCGTGACCAAAGTTGTCATTGATACTTTTGAAATTATCCAGATCGATCATTAGAAAAGAAATGCAAGATCGATCCCTTATTGCCATATTGGCAAAATGCTCAACGTGTTCAAAGAACGCTCTGCGGTTGTAGACATTGGTCAGCGGGTCTTTTGAAGCGGCCTCTTTCAGGCGATCATCATCATGTTGCTTAAGGAGTAACAACTGACCAAAACCGGCGGCAAACAAAAAGCCAAAGATTCCCAGAAGGGTCAATGAGGTGATCAGGTTTTCGCGATCAAACAGCGTCATATTATTTTCTGGATTGGCTGCGACATAACATCGAACCAGCAGCAATAAAACTACAGAACCAAAAATCAGCACCAGCGTCTGATGCAAATTGGTTCGCGATGAAAACAACAGAAAACTGCAGACCACCGTTGAATATATCAGCGCACAAAACAGGCTCGCGACAGCCACTTTCATATGCGGTTCTTGGGAATAAAAACTAAAGGTCAAACTGCCTATTACGACCAATGCCACCAAAATAACAGGGTATGCCCTGTGCCTGGAAACCATCGATATAAACCCCATGGACTCCAGCGCAAAGCCACAAAATATCAGGCAATTACCCAAATCAGAGGAGTAAACATCCGGTATATAACCCCTGAGACAAAGCAGAATCCAGGCGACAGATTGGACAATACGCCCTGAAAAAAAGTATTTGAAAGCACGAGAATTATCGGCGTTGCCGCTGAAATAACTCAGCAGTAACAAAGAACAGAGAATGTTCCCATAGGCAATAAGGTACAGAGAAGTTCTTACATCAAGCTCTAACTGCATAACAATCCATAGTTAATAATCCACAGTTACATTTCCATCACTCCCTAGCCTAGTTCAAGTTAAAACACACGACAAACCATCGAGCCCAGCTGATGCGATATATTGACTAAACCTGCCATCAATGAAGCTCAACCTTCTGCTCACCACATCGTGAACATTTATAGATGGTTACCAACCTGCCCTGCTTCACATCAAACTGCTTCTTCTGGACGATTTTCCATTTGTGAAATCCACTGCGGCAGAGGCTCTTGCCCTTGTGCTTCTGAGCCGCGCTGGGCCGCTTGAAGGGCAGCACATTATTTGCCGCAGATTTTTGGCTGGAATCGCTGGATTTGTTTTTCGGCACAGAGGTCAAACCTGTTGATCAATCATGAAGGGATTATTCTATCAGGCTTTACCGATGCAGAGCCGCAGAATAATCGAGGCGTCCTAGCAGCCTGCATCCACAATAATCACGCCAAACAGGGTATCTGAAGGCGCTCCGGTACCACCCGGCTCACTGTAGCGCACATAACAGCCGCTGCCCTCGGTGGTGTCAAAACCGATTTTTACCCGGGAACTGTTACCGCTGGTGCAGTTATCGCTGTAGCACACTTCAAGGTCGTCACTGATTTGTATCAGATCAATAATGTCACCGGTACTGCCTGAATCGGCATAGGCCTCTGGGTAGCCGTATTTCAGCTCCATGATTTTGCCGCCCATGATCACGTGGGGAGGATTGCTGGTCGAGCTCCTTTCCTGTTCATGTACACCGACCAGAATCGCTTCCATTCGTGCCTGGTTGGCCGCGGTGATCAAGGTACCCTCCACGGCCTTCAACACCGATACCCGGGCCGCACTGGATAAATCGGTGTAATAGGGAATGGCAGTGGCACCCAGGATGCCCAGAATGACAATCACTGAGATCAACTCGATCAGAGTAAAACCACGACTGTTATTTGTTACGCTGTTCATAATGTTATTTCTGGCGACCTTTAATGGCTCACCATCTCCCCGCTTGTCTTTTTCTGGCTCTATTGCTGAACCTATGGGCTAATTGTGAGGGTAAACTGACCTGTCGTCTGTGTTCCGGAAAAGCACCAATGTGTCTCCCTGCGAGACCTGCTTCCACTAAATTGCCAATAAATAAGGAATTCACCCCCTGCAGACCACCAATCAAGCCATATGCGTTTAGAATAGGCGCCTTGTGCCCAACACCTCACCCCTGCTGGAAAAATCAATGAATAACGTTCTCTTGAATATAGATGGCCCCATAGCCACCATCTGCCTCGACAACCCCGATAAGCACAATTCCCTTGCGGGCAGTGATATCGAGCAATTTATCGCCCACCTCAATCAGGTCGAACAGAGCCCGGAAGTTCGTGCCCTGATCATCACCTCGTCAGAAGGCAAGACCTTTTGTGCCGGCGCCTCACTGACCGAGATGGGCAGCGGCAACCTCAGCGGTGAAATTTTTGAGCGACTGACCAATCGCCTGGCTGCGGTACAGATACCAACCATCTGCGCCATGAATGGCAGCGCCTATGGTGGCGGCTCAGAAATTGGCCTCTGCTGTGATTTCCGTATCGGCATCAAAGGCATGCGCCTGTTTGTCCCGGCTTCGCGCTTCGGTCTGTGCTACCCCCTCAACGGCATTCAGCGATACGTCCATAAACTCGGACCGGACACCGCCAAACGCCTGTTGATTGCCAGCGAAGAATTCCACGGTGAAAGCTTGCTGGCATTGGGCTATCTGACCCATCTGGTGGAGCCGGAAGAAATCAACGAAAAAGCCCGCAGCATGGCTGAAGGCATTTGCCGGCTGGGCCCCATAGCGGTCAGAACCATGAAGACTCTGTGTGATCAGGCCGCAGCGGGCATATTGGATCAGGAGGCGGCCACGCTGATGATCAATCACTGCAATCAATCCAATGATCTGCAGGAAGGCCTGGCCGCGGCCAGAGAAAAGCGCACACCGGTTTTTAGCGGCAATTAGAGTCATTACCGAGCGTCATAAAAAGGTGTCATATAAGCGTCATTTAATAGAAACAATAAATCTAGCAAGCCAAATGACACCTTTTTCTTCCCACTCCTTGAAAGAATAAGCACTTGCCCTGCAGTGGATGCTAACTCTCAAAGTTATCCACAAGCTGCTCACAGGTAAACAACTCAGTTATCATATTGCCCTACTGTTTAAACCACCTTATCTTGTGGGTCACCCACAGGAACAACTCAACATATAGTAAAAAACAATATAAAACAGGCCAGTTCATCACAAACTGGCCACATCCGTCCTGTGCACAAATGGCCGGAGCCCAAGAAACATGGGGCCATATAACTTAATCAGCCCTGCGCTGAACAGGTTTGGGGGAGAGTGTCAGGCGAAGATCGGCAAAGCTTGGGATAACACCGAGACACCCGGTCTTCGCCAGACCTACCCACGCCATTGGCGTCGTTAACGGAATGCTCAATCACACAATTAAAAGGTGACACCAGCATGAAGCACACCAGCAAAAACCCGCACGAAGATATTCTTATGTCACTGGACCAACTGGACCAGACTCTGGAAGTACTGGGGCTGGTGGTGAGAAAGCTGAAATTCAACATAGAGGAGCTCACTCTCTCCGATATGGAATCACTCCCCAGCGAACTGCCTGAAATACTCGAAAAACTGAAAATTCACTGACCCCGCCAAGCAATACTGTCATGGATATTGCTTGAGTTGAGAAATGCGCCCATAATTACGTTAAATAGCGCGCCAACCACGCCGCCACACGCGTCTTGTGTAGTTCTCCTCGCAAGCAAAACAACCGCTCAACGAATCACACTTGCCATGCAAAATGCCCCGAGACTTCTCGACAAGATTGTCGGCCTCACCTCCCTGCGCGATGTCGAACTTCTGGAATTCAGTCTCCTCAAAACCATTCACGGCCATCTGTACCCATCCAAACTCAGTCTGGTCAAGCTTAATCGCCGTTCCATCCCGATCATGCAAACGGATTTTGTTTCAGGTCACTGCGAAGTCCGATACAACAACATCCAGCTGCAGCAGGAAGTGTCTCAGGCCATAGAAAATCTGGAAAACAGTAACAGCCAGAGCTACAACTCCCAATCGGATTTTGGCCACATCAATATCTACCTGTTGCAACAGACCAACCGCAGTCGCACCTACCTGGTTGTCATCTCCGAACAGGCGATCTCCAAACTGGATGCCTATCTGGTCTCAGGGTTTGTTCAGGTCCACAAGAACTTCTGTGAACTTCTACTGGAATCACAAACCGATGAGTTGACCGGCTTGGCCAATCGCAAAACCTTTGAGGAGAACATCTCCAAAATCCACGAGATGGTTTTTCATCGCGATAACAGCTACCCCCAAGATCAGCGCGGTGAGACCGGCAACCTGCACTGGCTGGTTATGATCGATGTCGACCATTTCAAGCGCGTCAACGATAATTTTGGCCACCTCTACGGCGACGAAGTTCTGATCCTGATCGCCCAACTGTTAAAAGAAAGCTTCCGCGACGACGATTATGTTTTCCGTTTCGGTGGCGAAGAATTTGTGGCCATCGTCAGAACCCCTGACAGAGAAAGCTGTGAGCAGATGCTGGAGCGACTGCGAACCACCGTAGCCAACAAGGATTTCCCCGGTGTCGGCAAGATCACCATCAGTATCGGCGCCACCGAAATGAAACCCAGAACCTTTCACATTACCCTGCTGGACTACGCAGATCAGGCCCTTTACCACAGCAAGGGCAACGGGCGAAATCGCATTACCTTCTTTGAAGACATGGTCAGGGATGGCCAGGCTAAATTTGAAGATGTTCAGCCCGGTGAGATCGATTTGTTCTAAACTGCTGTAATCACATATCGGAATTGGATGAATGAGCAAAATCCTTGTCGTTGATGACATAGAAGACAACATCAAACTGCTGAGCTTCGATCTGGAAGATGATGATCATCAGGTGATTACCGCCACCAACGGTAAAGAGTGTTTGCTTCTGGCGGAAACCGAAAAACCGGATCTGATCCTGCTGGACATGATGATGCCCATCATGGACGGCAAAGAAACGCTGACTCACCTCAAGCAGGATGACGCTCTGAAAGAGATTCCGGTGATCATGGTCTCAGCCAAAGACGGGGACGATGACGTCATCGAAGCTCTGGACATTGGCGCCCACGACTACGTCGCCAAACCCTTTATCTATCCGGTACTGGCCGCCCGAATGCGCTCAGCCCTGCGCCTCAAGGCCAGCCAGGAAAAGTTGATGGAAGCCAATCAATTGCTCGAGAAGCTGGCTTCCTACGATTCCCTCACCGGAGCTTACAATCGACGCCAGTTTTTTAATCTGGCCAAAGCCGAATTTTCCAAAACAGTGCGCAGCCAGCAACCACTGTCCATCATCATGCTGGATATTGATCATTTCAAAAGCATCAATGACACCTATGGTCACGCTGCCGGCGATCAGGCACTGATTGATCTGACCAAAACCTGCAAAGAAATCTGCCGCACCTCCGACATCATCAGTCGCTTTGGTGGTGAAGAATTCGTTATTTGCTGCCCTTCAGCCGATCTGCACGGGGCCGCGTCTCTGGCTGAGCGACTGCGCGAGGGCATTGCCGCCATGACCCTTAAAGCCGAAGCTGGCAAAACATTCAAATTTACCGCCAGCTTTGGGGTATCTTCGCGACAACCCGATGACACTCTGGAATCCCAAATCAATCGCGCGGATAAATGGCTCTATAAGGCCAAGGAAGGTGGTCGCAACAAGGTTGTCAGTGACGCCAACAACCATTGAACCAGTCCCGCCAATAAACCCCTAAATCCACTGATATCGCTTGCTTTCAAATAACAGAAAAACTACTGTCATACAGACCTTCAAAAACAATAAAAAGCGCAATAGCAATGTCACTGATTTCCAAGGCGTTCAAATTTCTGTCCGCAGGCATCCTTTTTTTGGTGCTTGCTGTCACAGCTCTGTTTGTCTTTGGCCCGGTATCCAACCCAGGCACCATTCTCAAAACCGTGCTTGGCCAAACCATTGATACCCCAACTACCGAAACCATCCAACAGCGTCTTAAAGTAGCCGAAGGCTTCAGTTTGGTTCGCTATGCCACTGAGCTGGGACACATCCGTTTTATGGCAACATCCGCCAACGGTGACCTGCTGGTATCCCAACCTCGACAGGGTCGTGTCCTGAAACTGAATCACGATACCAATGGCGACAATCGCCACGATGGCATGAGCGTGCTGATTGATGGCTTGACCCGCCCTCACGGCCTGGCACTCCATAACGGCTGGCTCTATATTGCCGAATCAAACGCTGTCGGTCGCGTTGCTTTCGATCAGACCAGTGGCCAACTGATCGGCGATTACCAGCACATCATCACCGGCCTGACAGACAACGGCAATCACTGGACCCGCTCGCTGCTGATACACAACCAGTCCCTGTTCCTCAGTCTGGGCTCTACCTGCAATGTCTGCGAAGAAGAGGATCCGCGCCGCGCCAGCATCATGCGCTTTGAACTCGATGGCAGTCAGGGAGAAATTTTTGCCTCGGGTCTGCGCAACAGCGTCGGTCTGGATGCGGCTCCTTGGAACAATGAGATTTACGCCACCGATAATGGCCGCGATCTACTGGGAGATGATTATCCGCCCTGCGAACTCAATCATATCCAGAAGAATCAATTTTATGGCTGGCCCTACATTAATGGTTTCGGGGATCTGGATCCGGATATGGGCGAGGGCAAAGAACACCTATTGGCAACAGCCACCTCTCCGGTGTTCGGTTTTGCCGCACACAATGCTCCGCTGGGCATTCGCTTTATCCGCAACGCCAGAATACCAGAGCACTATGCCAGAACCGCTTTGGTGGCTCTGCACGGATCTTGGAATCGCCGCACGCCGGACGGTTACAAAGTCATCGCCCTGCACTGGGACGAACAGGGCAACATCAGCAGCAGTGATTTCCTGAGCGGCTTCGAACAAAACGGCGACATTATCGGCCGGCCGGTGGACATCGCCGAATCCGTAGACGGCTGTCTGTTTGTCTCCGACGATTACGCCGGCACCATTTACCGTGTCTGCTATGGGCAGCAGCCGGGCGACACGTTACAGTCACCAGAAAAACTCCAGCAGGCATCCACCCCCCAGAACTTTCCCATGGCACAGGTTACGCTTGGCAAAAAAGTATTCGATCGCCACAACTGCCTGCAGTGTCATCACCTCAATGATGAAGGTAATCGCTCCGGAAAATCACTGCAAAACTTATCCGCTCGTTATCAACCAGACACACTGGCTGCGTATCTTCTGATTCCGAATCCACCCATGCCCCGCTTTCCGTTAACCGCTGACGAGCGTGAGGCACTGGCGGCTTACCTGCTCAGCCAGCCAGACTTGTAGCACCCCCCGGCTTGAGCAATCAACACAGGAACCATTATCTGCAGTGAAAAAAGACATCATCCCTATCATCGTTGACATAGAAGCGTCGGGATTTGGCTCAGACAGCTACCCGATCGAGATCGGCCTGATAGATGACAAGGGTAATCGCTACTGCAGCCTGATCAAGCCGCTGCCGGATTGGACCCATTGGTCTGAAAGCGCCGAGGCAGTGCACGGCATCAGTCGCCGGGAGATTGAAACCCACGGCAAAGACCCGAGGGAAATCGCTATAGAAATTAACCGCAGACTGGTCGGAACAACCGTCTATTCCGATGGCTGGGCCCACGATTACCCCTGGCTGCGAAAACTGTTTTACGCCGCACTCAAAGAACCGGAATTCCGTTTTTCGCCGATAGAAATGATTCTGACAGAAGCACAAATCGGAATTTGGGATGAGACCAAACGCAGGATTATTGAATCCACCACGGCCCCTCGCCATCGAGCCAGTACCGATGCCTACATCATTCAACAAACCTGGCTGAAGAGCCGAATGGGGATCTAGGTCACAAATTCGGTCAAGCCGGAGCAGATTTTGCTTACAGAACAACGGGATTTTTCTTACAATGGCGGCACGTTAATAAATGCGCCAAAACAGCCATTGCAACAACCGAACATCAGATTGAGAGCAAGACCATCAACATGATCAGACAACGCTTAAACCCTCTGGACGCCCGCTGGCTACTCATGGAGTCCCGTGACACCCCCATGCACATTGGCGCACTCCTGACCTTCCAGCTGCCAAAAGACAATACGGACAATTTCCTGCAGGAGCTGGCCGAGCAGTATCGGGCGCACAAAAAACCCGTCAGCCCATGGAACCTGCGACTGCGCAGGCCCAATGGCATTTCTATCTCACCCCAGATGGATACTGTCAGAACTCTGGACATGGACTACCACTTTCGCCACCACGCCCTGCCTTCACCCGGCGGCGAACGCGAGCTGGGCATTCTGGTGTCGCGCCTGCACAGCCATCCACTGGACAAGCATCGCCCACTTTGGGAATTCCACCTGATCGAAGGATTGGAAAACAACCGCTTTGCCATATATGTCAAGCTGCACCCTTCACTGATTCACGGTTCGGACGTTGCCCCTATTCTCAGAGATGTACTGACAAGCAAAGGCGACTCCTTGATGCCCCCATTTTGGACCATCGAAAGGGATACGCACACCATTGAAGCATCCTCTTTCGATAGCCCGGCCGCCGAACTGGCTGACAAGCTCAACGAGCTGACCGAATCCGTCGCAGCCACCAGCAGCTTTGCCGGGAAAATGTTCAAAAGCGTGGTAAAAGGGGAAGGCTTTAAGGCACCTCGTCTGGCCCCCCGCTCTTCAGTGAATGCCAGCGTCAATCGTCAGAGACGTTTTGCCACCCAGCAATACGATATGACTCGCTTCGAAAAACTGACCAAGGCTGGCAACTGCACCAACAGCACCATCATTGCCTACCTGTGCGGCTCCGCCATGCGTCGCTTCTTCAAGGAATACAATGCCCTGCCAGACCAACCCCTGCGCGCTGCAGGGGCTCTGAGACTCAATGACTACGTCGACAGTGATGACCGTGAAGTGGTTGCCAAAATCGGTATCTCGCTGGCCACCCACATTGCCGACCCGATCAAGCGGTTTGAGGCGGTAAACCGCTCCATTGTTCGCACTCGCGACTACCTGTCGTCGCTGCCGGAGAAAGCCCGCAGCCCCTATGCGATCATGACATCGCTGCCGATCATTGCCGGCCACATCCGGGGCATTGGTCGCATGGTACCCAGCATGTTCAATGTGGGTATCTCCAATAACGAAATCTCAGAGAAAGCGCTCTACCTCAGCGGCGCCAAACTGGAAGCCATCTACCCAATGGCTCACCTGATGCAGTACAGCGCCCTGAGCTTCGATTGCGCCATTTACAACGGCACCATCAATATTGGCCTGACCGGCGCCCGCGACACCCTGCCACGCCTGCAGCGTATGGCCCTCTATATGGATCAGGCACTCGCAGAATTGGAGTCACTGTTATTGCCAGAGGAGGCGCAAGCATGAATCGCTTTACCCAGATGCTGCTGGATCAGGGCCTGGCCTTTAACCAAAAATTTTCTGAAACCGCAGCCAATGGCGTCGACTGGTTGTTTCGCCACGACACACTGGTCAAATCAGGGCAGACCTGGTTTGAGCTGATTCTCGATGGCGACCCGATGTCGGTGCGCTACTACGAACTGCCAGGCGAAGACGAAATCGAGCTGGCCGATGGCAGCACCATGGAGATCCAGCAGAACAAGCACGATATACCTCTGGTTCTGGTGCCACCACTGGGTGTAACCACCGAGACCTTTGACCTGATGCCGCAGCGCAGTCTGGTGCGCTACATGGTGGCTCAGGGCTACAAGGTGTATCTGGTTGACTGGGGCAAGCCCACCAAAGAGCACAAGCGTCTGAATCTGCGCGACTACTCCTATCACATGATGAGCGAAGCGCTGGCCAAAGTCCGTGAACACAGTGGCAGCGAACAACTGTCCATGATGGGCTGGTGCATGGGCGGTCTGCTGTGCCTGTTGCATCAAGGCCAGGTCAAAGACCCCAACATCCGCAATATTGTTACCGTAGCCAGCCCTATTGATCTGCTGCAGGGTGGCGGCGTCATAGCCGGCGTATCCCAGGCCCTCAACGGGCCGGCGCAACTGGTTAAAAACTATGGCCGCATGAGCATGAAAGACGTCGATTCCTCACTGATGAGTCTGCCTCCCTGGATGACCACACTGGCCTTCAAGCTAACCGCACCAGTCGCCAGCGTAACCACCTATTGGGATCTGCTGACCCGCCTGTGGGATCGGGAATTTGTCGAGTCCCACTCAACTACGTCCGATTATCTCAACAATATGCTGCGCTACCCGGGCGGTGTACTGCAGGACATGACCGCCAAGGTGATCGTCGACAATCAATTGGCGAAGGGCAAACTGGAGCTATCCGACGGCACCATTGCCGAGCTCGACACCATTGAGTCGTCCCTGCTGGTATTTGCCGGTCAAACCGACCACTTGGTGCCGCCCTCCATCGCTCAGGCAAGCACCGAAGTTGTGGCGACAGAGGACACCGAGTTTCACGTTGCTCCGGGTGGTCACATGGGGGTTATTCTGGGCAGCAAAGCACAGAAGGTCGTCTGGAAGGAAAGCGCTAAATGGCTGGCCAGCCGTTCCAGCCACTAATCAGCGGCCGCAAACCCTGATGGGTCAGAGGTTGTGCAGTAAGCCCTCGCATCCGCGGGGGCTTTTTTGTTTAGCTTGTTTCAGACATTAGCGCCTTTATTTCAAGCCACGTCTCCGACGCGCATGATCAGAGGAAACTGCGCACCGCGCTGAATCACCTGAGAAAACAGGCGCTGCTGAGCAGCATCGGTGAGCTCGGTGGTTGAAGAGTGCAAAGGGGAGTTACCCACCCAACGAAATGCCCAGCGCCAGCAGCTCTGGGGGTCGTTTTCCTGAACCAGCACAAAACTGAGATTATCTGGAGCGACCTTGATCAAATCCACCAACTGACGGGCAATATGCTCAGCGCTTTTTTGCAGCTTACGGGATTCAACAGGATTTGCCGAACGAATCAGCAGATGAAACCGACCTTTGAACAGATGGCACTGAATCTGTAACTCAATATCCTGATCAAGGCGATTTTTAAGGGATAATTTTTCCCAATGACAATCATCGGAGAACAACGCATCCCGAAACTGGGAAGCGCCTAAAGCTTCTGAGTGAACCATAGTGATACTACTTATTATCGTTATTTTTATTATGTCATCGGCGACAATCAGCACCGAATCAGGTGGCGCATTCTAACACATCCAATACAGGCCTCAAGGAATATTGGCCCTTAAAACAAGGCCGTCCATGAGACTGCCTGTAACTGGCTCAATGCAAACCGGGCCCCGACTCCTTAGTGCCTCTGACCCACCGAAAAATACTGACAGCCACACTGGCAGGGAGCCAGCTCCACCGTACCCTGGGCAAAATAGTGATGAAAACATTGCAGACAGGTCAGATGCTCATTACTGGCCGTCTCTCCCGCAGCGATTACCTGACTCGACTGCAGACTGCGCTGCAATTTCTGATAGTCGATATCCGCCGGATTGGCGGCCTGCAAAGCCCAGTAAGCACTGGTGGCCTCCAGATACATCAATTCAGACAAGAGCTCATGCCAGAAACCCTGATCCCCCTGAGGCTTGTTGCTAGTGCCCGCCCCCAAAGCGACCGAATCTTCCAAGGGTGAAACATCAACCGGATCGGCACTACTGCCCTCATCCGGTGAATCAATGGTAATTCGCTGGGCAGGGCGATTGATTTCCAGCAACCGGTCTTTAACAGACACCTCGGCCGCCTGCCCATCTTGATCAGCTCTCTGTCGTTGCACCATAGACACCACCCATACCTCTAAAACACTCAAAACCGCCGGCCCGCAAAAAGCCTTTGCACCGCATAACCAGTCATGCACCAGACAGTAAGTGCATACTCCTGTGCCACCTCTTCAGTCTAGTACAGTAATCAGTCATCACCTAAAAAGGCACCAGTAATACTAAGGCCATTTTTATCTATACAGAGTCAGGCTTATACGCGTTTCGAGCCGATAAAAAAGGCCTAAACCCCTCGTTCTGACATCGCATTATCGGGCTACAACACCTATAATGGCCGGCTTTGTCGAGCGGCACTTGGATCACATCCCGAATTGATTTCGGGAGTCACTTTCAGCCGCCATTTCAACCATCACTGCGACACCGCAAAGACACAACAGGTTTACGGGAACAAATGGAAGAGCAATACAACCCCTCAGAGATCGAAGCTCAGGCGCAACAGGCCTGGGAGCAAAAAGGCAGCTTTGAGGTCAGCGAAGACACCAGCAAAGAAAAATTCTACTGTCTGGCCATGTTCCCCTACCCCAGCGGCAAGCTGCACATGGGCCATGTGCGCAACTACACCATCACCGATGTCATCTCTCGCTACCAGCGCATGCAGGGCAAGAACGTATTGCACCCCATGGGCTGGGACGCCTTCGGTCTGCCCGCAGAGGGCGCCGCCATCAAGAACAACACGGCACCTGCCAAGTGGACCTACAGCAACGTTGACTACATGAAGCAACAGCTGAAATCACTGGGTTTCGGTTTCGACTGGAAGCGCGAGCTGGCCACCTGCAGCCCCGACTACTACAAGTGGGAGCAATGGTTTTTTACCCGCCTCTACGAAAAAGGTCTGGTCTACAAGAAAATGGCCACCGTCAATTGGGATCCGGTGGATCAAACCGTACTGGCAAACGAGCAGGTAATCGACGGTCGCGGCTGGCGCTCAGGCGCACCGGTAGAGCGCAAGGAACTGGCCCAGTGGTTTATCAAGATCACCGATTACGCCAACGAACTGCTGGTGAGCCTCGACAATCTGCCTGAATGGCCAGAGCAGGTAAAAACCATGCAGCGCAACTGGATCGGCAAGTCCAAGGGCGTGAAAATGACCTTTGGCCTGACTCAGGAAGTGGCCGGCTATAACAGCTTTGACGTTTACACTACTCGCCCGGACACCCTGATGGGCGTGACCTATGTCAGCCTTGCCGCCGAACACCCCATCAGCCTGGCACTGGCGGAAGACAACGCCGAACTGGCGGCCTTTATCAAGGAGTGCAAAACCAACTCCGTGTCCGAAGCCGATATGGCCACCATGGACAAAAAAGGTCTGGATACCGGCCTCAAGGCCACCCACCCCATCACCGGCGAAGAAGTGCCCGTATGGATCGCCAACTACGTGCTGATGGATTACGGCTCCGGCGCCGTGATGGCCGTGCCCGCCCACGACGAGCGCGACTTTGCCTTCGCCAACAAATATGACCTGCCTATCAAACAAGTGATCGCCAGCACCAAGAAAGGCGAAGACAACTTTGACAGCAGCGAATGGCAAGAGTGGTATGCCCGCAAGAGCGACATCCAACTGATCAACTCCGGCGAGTTTGATGGCCTGACCTTCAAGAAAGCCTTCGATGCCATTGCCAAGGCCCTGATTGACTCAGGCAAAGGCTCGGTCAAAACCAATTTCCGCCTACGCGACTGGGGCGTTTCCCGTCAGCGTTACTGGGGGGCGCCAATCCCCATGCTGAACCTGCCCGACGGCGGTGAAATTCCGGTGCCGGCCGACCGTCTGCCGGTACTGCTCCCCGAAGACGTGGAAATGGACGGCGTGCACTCCCCGATCAAAGCCGATCCCGAGTGGCGCAAGGCCGACTGGCACAGTGAAGGTGCCGAGCACGAAACCGACACCTTCGATACCTTTATGGAATCCAGCTGGTACTACGCCCGCTACACCTGCTCCAACTTTGCCGAAGGCATGCTCGATTCCGATGCCGCCAACTACTGGCTGCCGGTGGATCAATACGTCGGTGGCATTGAGCACGCCATTTTGCACCTGCTTTACGCCCGTTTTTTCCACAAGCTGATGCGCGACGAAGGTCTGGTCGACAGCGACGAACCCTTCAAGCGCCTGCTGTGTCAGGGCATGGTGCTGGCCGATTCTTTCTACCGCCAGAACGACGACGGCAGCAAAGACTGGTTTAACCCGGCCGAAGTCACCCTGGAGAAAGATGACAAGGGCAAGGTCACCTCCGCCTCTCACCCGGACGCCGGTGAGCTGCAACTGGGCGGCATGACTAAAATGTCCAAATCCAAAAACAACGGTATTGACCCACAGACGGCTGTAGATGAATACGGTGCCGACACCGTGCGTCTGTTCACCATGTTTGCCGCACCTCCAGAGCAGACTCTGGAGTGGAGCGATTCCGGCGTGGAAGGTGCCAGCCGCTTTTTACGCCGCCTGTGGAAAACCACCGCGGCCCACCTCAAGGCTGGCGATGCAGGCAAACTGAACGTCGACGCCCTCAATGATCAGCAGCGCGACCTGCGCCGCAAAACCCATGAGACCATTGCCAAGGTCAGCGACGACTATGGTCGCCGCCAAACCTTCAACACCGCCATCGCGGCAGTAATGGAATTGCTCAACGACATCACCAAGCTGGCCGACCGCGCCACGCCGGAAACCCGCGCGGTTGAACGCGAAGCTCTGGAAGCAGCGGCCCTGCTGCTGGCACCCGTGGTTCCCCACATCAGCCACAGCCTGTGGCAGGCAATGGGCAATGGCGACAATGTGATTGATGCCCCCTGGCCTCAAGTGGACGAAGCGGCACTGGTAAAAACTTCCATTGAACTGGTGGTACAGATTAATGGTAAAGTGAGGGCCAAACTGGAAGTGGCCCCGGACGCCGACTCCGACAGCATCATCGAAATGGCCAAAGCCAACGAGAATGTTCAAAAATTCCTGCAGGATAAGGAAATCAAAATGTGCAAAGTCATCCCGGGTAAACTGGTAACCTTTGCCGTTAAGTAACTACTCCCAACAATAACCACAACCGTTCACTAATAAACAACCCGGAGACCAGGGAAGCACAATGAAAAAAATAATGACTCTGCTACTGTCACTGAGCCTTCTGACCGCTTGCGGCTGGCACCTGCGCGGCGATCTTAATCTGCCCAGCGACCTGCAAAGCCTCTACATTGACAACCAGTCACAGGGCAATGTCACCGAGGCAGAGCTCAACCGCCTGATTGCAGCCAACGACGTCACCGTTACTGAAAACAGGGCCGATGCACAGTACACCATCACCCTGAGCAACGAGCGCTACGAGCGCCGCACCATCTCTGTCACCAGCGGTGGCGAAGCATCGGAATACGAGCTGACCTACGAGGTAGACTACTCCATCACCAACGCCGAGGACCTGATCCTGGTACCCAAGTCTACGGCTCAGGTGATTCGCTCTTACAGCTACGACCGCGATAACGTCATCGCCAAAAACGAAGAAGAAGAGCTGATTCGCCAGGAGATGAAACCGCAACTGGCGTCGCAGATTCTTAATCGTCTGCGCTTTTTGAGTGCCGCTCCGGTCTCCGCTCCGGAAGCAACCCAAGACAATCAGTAAGACCCACAATGGCCAAACTGCGACCGGAACAGCTTTCCAGTGCTCTGCAAAAGCAGCTGGCCCCCATCTACCTGATCAGCGGCGACGAACCGCTGCTGGCTCAGGAAGCCTGTGATCAGATTCGCGCTCATGCGCGCCAGCAAGGCTTTAGTGAACGCGTCATCTACCACGGTGACAAAAGCTTTGACTGGAGCCAGCTGCTGAGCGAAGCCAACAGCTTGTCACTGTTTGCCGAGCGCAAGATTCTTGAGTTGCGCATCGACAATGGCAAACCCGGCGATGCCGGCTCCAAAGCTCTGGTGGAGTACGCCAGCCAACCTTCTGAAGACAACCTGCTGTTAATCGTCACCCCCAAACTCGATGGCAATGCCCAGCGCAGCAAGTGGTTTAAAGCACTGGATAAAGTCGGCGTTACGGTACAGATCTGGCCGATCAACGAACAGCAACTGCCCCACTGGCTGGAGCAACGACTGCGCAGTGCCGGCCTTACTGCCGACCGTGACACCATCAGCCTGCTGGCCGCTCAGGTGGAAGGCAATCTTCTGGCCGCAGCTCAGGAAGTGGAAAAGCTGAAGCTGCTGGCACCGCAGGGACAGGTCACACCGGAAATGGTCAGCGGCATGGTCACCGACAGCGCCCGCTATGACGTCTTCAGCCTGATCGACAAAGCCTTGCATGGCGACAGCCGCGCGGCCGTCAAATGCCTGCATGGATTGCGCGGTGAAGGTACCGAAGCGATCACGGTACTCTGGGCCCTGGCCCGAGAGATACGCACACTGCTGCAGGTCTGCCACAGCGTGGATCAGGGTAAACAGTTTGACTGGGCCTGCAAAACATCCGGCGTCTGGGACAAGCGCAAGGGGCTGGTGAAAAATGCTCTGCGCCACCTCAAGCAGCCACAACTGCAAACCCTGTTGCGCAAAGCCAATGCCATCGACAAAGCGATCAAGGGCATGCGCGACGCCGATCCCTGGGATGAGCTGCTGGATCTGACTCTCAACCTCAGCGGCACCTTTGCCATCACCCCCAAAGTACAGAAGCTGGCATTAACCGTTAATTGATTCAGGCTTTTTTCGCCATCGCCGCCAAGGCCGAACCGGCGACCACCATAGCAGCACCCAGATACGCCAACAGGTTCAGCTCTTCAGCCTGAAAGTTTTCAGGCCAGAACTCCACCAGAACACTCATCACCACAAAGGTAAACACCGGCACCGCCGTGATAATGCCACTGACCTGAGAGGCGTGAATGTGATTCATGGACTCTGAAAATGCGCCATAGGACAGCACAGTGTTAACACAGCAAAACAACAACATGGCCAGCGGTAACGGGCTCATTTCCAGTATTGCTGCCGGATCCGCCATGGGCAAAAACAGCAATCCGCCGGCAATATAAATCATCAGCATAATGCTCATCGAACTCATGGTGCGCAGCAATTTTTTCTGCACCAGCGCATAAGCGGCCCAGGCCACCGACGACACCATCATCAGCATCACCCCACGGCTGAAGCTGGAGCCTGAATCGAGCAACAGCATCAGATTCTCATTAAAAAAAGTCAGCAACCCGACCACCACCAGCAGAGCACCGAAAATCTGCCGTCTGGAAAAGGGCTCATGAAAAATGATGACACTGCCAACCATCACCAGAAACGGCGCCACCTGAATCATCAACTGGGCGGTTTCGGGATTGAGGCGCTGCAGGGAAAAATTGTAAAACAGATAATTACCGAGCAAGCCGAAAACGGCCACGGCACACATTAACAGCAACACCAGTGAAGGGGTTGCAACCGGCTTCAATTCGCCCCGCCAGGCCAGAAATAAACCCACCAGCAAACCACTGACAGCCATTCGCACCCAACAGGCGGTATAGGCATCCAACTCCTGCAAGGCGACCTTCAGGGCAATGGGTAAGACCCCCCATAAAAACGCCGTCACCAGAGCAAGGGTAATTCCCAGCCCCCGGCGACCACTGATTTGATGCATCAAGAAACTCCTGAAAATTAGGGCCTGCGCCCAAGAGTAACCCGATCATTACCACCGTAGTCGCGCAGGGTCACTACAGAATCGTAGCCCAGCTGTTGTAGCTTTTCCCTCATCCGCCCGGCCTGCTCGAATCCATGCTCAAGCAACAACCAGCCACGAGGGTTCAAAAAAGTAAGGGCCTTGCTGGCGATATAAAACAGATCCGCAAAGCCTTCATCGTCAGCCACCAGAGCAGAGGCCGGCTCAAACCTGACATCACCCTGCTGCAAATGGGGATCAGCCGGATCAATATAGGGTGGATTACTGACCACCACATCAAATTGCTCGCCATCTACCGCAGCAAACCAGTCACTGCGCAACACCCGGACATTACTCAATCCGAGCTGCCTGGCATTGGCTTGCGCCAGGGCTACGGCATCCCGGGAAAAATCCCCAGCGGTAATCTGCCAACGAGGCTGCTCACTGGCTAACGCCAGAGCAATGGCGCCGGTGCCGGTTCCCAAATCCAGAATCTTTGCGTCAGCCGGCAAAGTCAGAGCCAACACCTGCTCAACCAGCACTTCGGTATCAGGGCGAGGAATCAGAGTGGAATCATTGACCTGCAGCGGCAGCGACCAGAATTCCCGGGTTCCCAATAGGTGGGCCACCGGACGCCCCTCGAGGCGCTGGTGCAATAGGACATCAAATTGCTGCAGTTGTTCAGCCGTCAGTGATTTTTCCGGCCAGGTAAACAGATAACTGCGATCGCAATCGAGCACATGACACAACAACAGCTCGACATCAAAACGCGCAGAATCACTGATCTCGCTCAACTCGGATGCCCGCTGCAAACAAGTCTGGATGGTTGCCACATTCATAGCCGAAGCGATGCGCGCAGTGTTTATTCGGCCAGAGCCGCAAGCTGATCGGCCTGATACTCATGGACCAGCGGTTGAATCACTTCATCCACCTGCCCTTCCATGATTTCGTTGAGCTTATAGAGTGTCAGATTGATGCGATGATCCGTCACCCGGCCCTGAGGGTAGTTGTAGGTACGGATGCGCTCAGAGCGATCACCACTGCCCACCAGATTGCGACGCTCATCAGCGATGCCCTGCGCCGCTTTTTCCTCTTCGGCACTTTGCAGCTTGGCGGCCAGTAACGACATGGCCCGCGCCTTGTTTTTGTGCTGCGAGCGCTCATCCTGACACTCCACCACAACGCCCGTAGGCAAGTGGGTAATGCGGATGGCAGAATCGGTTTTGTTGACGTGCTGACCACCAGCGCCACTGGCTCGAAAAGTATCAATCCGCAGATCACCCTTATTGATGTCGACCTCGGCGACCTCGTCGGCCTCAGGCATCACGGCCACGGTGCAGGCCGAGGTGTGGATGCGCCCTTGGGATTCTGTTTCAGGCACGCGCTGAACCCGGTGAGCACCGGATTCAAACTTCAGTTGCGAATAGGCGCCATCCCCCACAATCCGGGTAATAACTTCTTTGTAACCGCCGTGCTCACCGGCATTCTCACTGAGAATTTCCATTTTCCATTTGCGCGATTCGGCGTACTTGGAATACATCCGGAACAGGTCACCGGAAAAAATGGCCGCCTCATCACCACCGGTACCAGCGCGAATTTCCAGAAACACGTTTTTGTGATCGTTGGGGTCTTTTGGCAGCAGCAGTTTTTGCAGCTCGGTCTCCAGCTCTTCACTTTGCGCCTCGCCCTCTTTTAACTCCTCCTGAGCCATCTCGCGCATATCGGCATCGCCGTCTTTCAAAAGGCCTTTGGCCTCTTCAATATCGTCCTGTACCTGCTGAAAACTGGCGTAGGTTTTTACTACCGGTTCCAGCTCGGCAAACTCTTTGGAGAGATCGCGAAAACGATTTTGATCGGAAATGATCTCAGCATCACTCAGCAAGGCGCTTACCTCGTCGTAGCGATCACAAAGATTGTCGAGCTTTTCCTGAATGGAAGCTTTCATAGTGAATACTCAGTGAAGTCCGGCCAGCGGAATCAATCCCGCTTGTCCGTCAAATCAAATAATTGGTTACTGAATTCCAGCAATTCGTTTTCACCTGCCGCACCCGCCTGCTTCAAACGCTTAGTAGGGGCGTGCAGTAATTTATTGGTCAGCCCGCGAGCCAGCTGTTGCACCACCAGCTCCGGAGCCGCTCCGGATTCCAGCGCCTTGATGGCCTTCTGCAACTCCTGATTACGCAGTGATTCGGCCTTCTGACGAAAGGCCTTGATGGTATTGACCGAGCCCAGCGCGCGCAATTCCTGCAAATACTGACCGGCACCCTCTGTCACTATCTGCCGTGCCTTTTCCGCAGCTTCCTGACGCGAGCGCATATTTTCATCAATGACTTCTTTGAGATCATCAACGCTGTAGAGGTACACATCCTCAAGATCGGCCACTTCAGTTTCAATATCGCGAGGCACCGCGATATCCACCATAAACATGGGCTTGTGGCGGCGTTTTTTCAGGGCCGACTCGACGGCGCCTTTACCCAGCAGTGGCAATTGACTGGCAGTGGAGGTAATTACTATATCGGCCCGATGGAGATGCTCCGGAATATCTGCCAGCAAAATGGCTTCTGCCGAAAATTTTTCAGCCAACTCATGGGCGCGACCCAGGGTCCGATTTGCCACAATCAGCCTGCCAATTTTTTGTTCCGTCAGATGCCGTGCCACCAGTTCAATGGTCTCACCCGCACCCACCAGCAATGCCGTATCCTGTTTTAAATCCGAGAAGATCTGCTGCGCCAGACTCACCGCGGCATAGGCTACCGATACCGGGTTTTCACCGATGGCGGTTTCCGTGCGCACGCGCTTGGCGATCGAAAAAGTCTGATGGAATGCGCCGTGCAAGTAGCGACCCACAGTGCCCGCTTCACAGGCCACCGCGTAGGCGGATTTCATCTGACCGAGAATCTGGGGCTCACCCAGCACCATGGAGTCCAGACCACTGGCCACACGCATCATATGCTCGATGGCTTCACCGTCCTGATAGCTGTAATGGCAGGCATCCAGCTCGCCGTGACTCAGATCCTGAAAATGCACCAGCCACTCTTTCAGACAATCCAGAGCACTGCGACCACCCTCGTTGCCCTCTACACCCCGGCCATGAACATACAGCTCGGTTCGGTTACAGGTTGACAGGATTACCGCCTCATCCAGACCGGCATCGTGGCACGCCATGCGCAAAGCGGTCTGCACCTGATCAGGAGCAAACGCAACCTGCTCCCTGAAATCAAGGGAAGCGGTATTGTGATTGATGCCAAAGGCCAACAGGGTCATAAAATTTGCCGGGAAAATACAAAGCCGCCAATTTTCCGATTCCTGACTGCCCATGACAAGGGAATTCTCAGTAAAACCGCATTTTTCCTGGAGAAATTTATTCCCAGACAGGAATTACCCTCAAAAATATTCCACACTTCCCCCTGTAACCAATCACAGGTAAGGTTGTCCAAGGTTGACCACCTCTGAAACCGATATAAATAGAAGACATTAATGAGATCACTGCCCCTGGCCATCAGTCTGGCCACCCTGCTACTGGGAGCCTGTAGTACTCAGGTACAACAGCCACCAGCGCAAGACAGCGTCACCCTTATTGAACCCACTCCAACGCCGGCAGAACCGGCAACCGAGGAGATACCGGCACGCCCCTTTCCAGCCGACACTCTCTACTCGCTGATCGCCGCAGAACTGGCAGGCAGTCGGGAACGCTATGACATTGCCCTGAGCAACTACCTGCAACAGGCTTACAAAACCCGTGACGCCGGGGTCGCGGCAAGAGCCACCCACATTGCCCGCTATCTCAATGCCAAACCAGCCATACTCAATGCCGCTACGCTCTGGGCCGAACTGGCACCCAACGATCTCGAAGCCCGCTTTACCGCCGGCAACGCTCTGGCTCAGGACGGCCGACTGCTGGAAGCGGTGGAGCACGCCATCTACCTGCAGCAACAAAAAGGTACTTCCATTTTCCAGAGCATTGCTGCACTGGCCGCCGAAAGTACCGACACCCAGCGCGAACAACTGCAGGAAAAGTACCGCCAGCTGCTGCAAACCTACCCCGACAACACCGAGCTGCTGGTAGGTCTGGGGTTATTGCATCAACAACAGGGTGAGACGGAAGAAGCTCTGGAATACGCCCAGCAAGCCCTAAAAATAGAGCCCAAACTGATTCCGGCAGCAACTCTGGAAGCTCGGCTGCTTCTGACGCTGGGGCAGACCGACAAAGCCATGATCCGTCTGGAGCAAATGCTGGAAGACCATCCCCGGGATCAACGCCTGCGCCTGCAATACGCACGCCTGCTGGCCGGCATTGATCTCGAAGGGGCGCGCAAACAGTTTGAAATCATGCTGCAGCAGACCCCGCAAGACTCGGAACTGCGCTACAGCCTGGCATTGATCGCAAGGGAGCTGGGCGATACCGAGGGCGCTCGCCAGCACTTTACCGACCTGCTGCAATTTCCGCAGCGACGCTCATCGGCGCATTACTATCTGGGGCGCATCGCCGAGGACAACCAGCAATGGGAAGAGGCTCTTGAACACTACCTGCTGGTAGAACCCGGCCCCGACTTTGTCGCCGCCCTGCTGCACACCACCGACATTCTGGTTAAAGCCAATGAGGAAGCCAAAGCCCACCTGCGACTGAACGCCGTGCGCGCCAAGTTTCCAGATCAGGCCGAACGCCTGTTTCTGCTGGAGGCGGAAGTCCTCACCAACCACCAGCGTCTGCAGGCGGCCGAAATCGTATTGAATCAGGCCATTGAACTGTTTCCCACCAGCACCAAGCTGCTCTACAGCCGCGCCATGCTGCACGAGCAACGGGGCAGTCTCGAAGGGCTGGAAAAGGATCTGCGCACCGTACTGAAATACGATCCCAACAACGCCACAGCACTCAACGCCCTCGGTTATACCCTGGTGGATCGCACCGATCGCATTGAGGAAGCGGAAATCCTGATTACCAAAGCCATTCAAATTCGCCCGGATGACGCAGCCATCATTGACAGCATGGGCTGGCTGCATTTCAAACAGGGCAATCTGGAACAAGCGCTGGTAAGATTGCGTCAGGCCATGAACCTGATGCCGGATCATGAAATAGCCGCACACCTTGGCGAAGTACTCTGGCTTATGGGGGATAAAGATCAGGCCGAAAGTATCTGGCAGCGAGGCCTGAAGCTGACCCCTGACAGCAGCATCATCACTGAAACCATGGACCGCCTGAAAGCACAATGAAGTACCCCCTACGGGCGCCAGCCCTCAAGTTTATCGCCGTGTGCCTGACGCTGGTCGGGCTGATCGGCTGCAGCAGTCAACCGAAAACCATACCGCCGGCACCAGTCCACGAGCCGGCGAGCCAGTCGTCGGCCAAAACCACCAGCAGCCCCCAATCCAAAACCCAAAGCCGCCCACCAAAAACCGAATTTCAGCGCCCGGCCATTGAAAAACAGGCGCCAGTCGACACCGCCACCGGAGACTATCAAACCATTCTGGCCAGCATCCGCCATTGGCAGGTACAGGGCAAGCTTGGCATCCGCCTGCCCGACAACTCCGGCAGCCTGTATTACAACTGGATGCAGGAACCCCACCGCTACGCCATTCATTTAAGTGGGCCGCTGGGACAGGGCGCCACCTGGATTCGCGGCAACGACTCTCAGGTCAGCATTACCAGCGGAGACAAACTGCCTGTATTTGCAGACACCCCCGAACAACTGATGCAGGAAACCCTGGGCTGGAGTCTGCCGGTGGAGGAACTCTACTACTGGGGACGTGGTTTGGTATCACCGGAGTCTCCCGTGACAACGCAAGAGCGTGATCGGGATGGGCGTCTGGTGTCGCTGCAGCAATCGGGCTGGCAAGTCAGCTATCAGCGTTATAAATCCTTTTCTGGCTGGATGTTGCCGCAAAAGATGATCGCCGAACGCCGAGGCATTCGCCTGACCCTTATCATGAAAAACTGGAAGATCTACTGATCGGTAACCTGCCGGAATACCCTGACCGCCTTATATATGAACAACACTCTGACCCTGAGCGCCCCCGCCAAACTCAACCTGTTTTTGCACATCACCGGCCGCCGAGCCGATGGCTACCACAACCTGCAAACCCTGTTTCAGCTGCTTGATCACGGCGACCAATTGACGTTTTGCTGCACCGACACCCCTGATATCACCCTGTCACCCGACATTGAAGGGGTCGCCGCCGAAGACAATCTGATTGTTCGCGCCGCCCGCCTGCTGCAACGCCACAGCCAGACAAAACTGGGGGCACACATTGAACTGGACAAGCAACTGCCCATGGGCGGCGGCATCGGTGGCGGCAGCAGTGATGCCGCCACCACCCTGCTGGCCCTCAATGCCCTGTGGCAACTCAATCTACCACTGCCTGTACTGGCCGAATTGGGCGCTTCACTGGGCGCCGATGTACCCGTCTTTATCCACGGGCAAACGGCCTGGGCCGAGGGCATCGGTGAACAGCTGACACCGGTGGAACTGCCAGAAAAATACTATCTGGTGCTGACCCCCGATTGCCATGTATCCACCGTGGAAATTTTTTCACATAAAGATTTGACAAGAGACACCTCCGCCATTACAGTAGCGGCCTTTCTTGAGCAGGGCGGCCAAAATGACTGCCAACCACTGGTAAAAAAACTTTACCCAGAGGTTGCTAAGGCACTGAATTGGTTAGTAAAATTCGCCCCCGCCAAGATGACCGGAACAGGTGCTTGTGTATTCGCCGAGTTCGAATCACGAGAACAGGCCGAAGCAATTCTGGAGCAGGCTCCAGAAGATCTGAAAGGCTTTGTGGCCAAGGGAGTCAATCTCTCACCAGCCCACCAACAATTGTCCGGTACAGTTTGACACCACTGGGGTGTAGCCAAGCGGTAAGGCAGCGGGTTTTGATCCCGTCATGCGAAGGTTCGAATCCTTCCACCCCAGCCATATTCCTTTAGCAAGTTTCCCAAACTTGATGCTCCGGCGAGAGAGTAGGCTTTCTTAACAGAAGGATAAGAACCTTCACAGAAGGTTCGACAAAATTGCCAGGAGCAATTTTAGATTCGCGAAGCGAACCCGAAGGGCGAGGCCCGGACGGCCGAGTCAATCCTTCCACCTTCTCTCAGCAACTGCGTTCATTAAATACGCAGTGCATTCAAGCGCGAAGCTTCTATATTAAGAGTCTGACTTTGAACTCTTGATAGCAAGAATTTGTGAACAAACCAGAAGGTACATCACGTGGCTGACTTAATGGTCTTTACCGGGAACGCAAACCCGAAACTGGCACAGCAAATCGTTGATCGCTTGGGCATCCCGATGGGCGATGCCACCGTAAGCCAATTTTCAGACGGCGAAGTGGCCGTTGAGCTGAACGAGAACGTTCGCGGTCGTGACGTTTTCGTTGTGCAGTCCACCTGCGCACCGACCAACGACAACCTGATGGAACTGATTGTGATGGTCGACGCCCTGCGTCGCGCCTCTGCCGGCCGCATCACCGCGGTTGTTCCCTACTTTGGTTACGCCCGTCAGGATCGCCGTGTTCGTTCTGCCCGGGTACCCATTACCGCCAAAGTAGTTGCCGACATGATGGTCGCCGTGGGCATCGACCGCGTACTGACTGTTGACTTGCACGCCGAGCAGATCCAGGGCTTCTTTGATGTACCTGTTGATAACGTTTACGGTTCTCCGGTACTGCTGGACGACATTCGCGCCCAGAAATACGAAGACCTGATCGTGGTCTCCCCGGATATCGGCGGCGTGGTTCGCGCGCGTGCACTGGCCAAACAACTGGGTGTTGATCTGGCGATCATCGATAAACGTCGCCCGAAAGCCAATGTGGCCGAGATCATGAACCTGATCGGTGACGTTGACGGTCGCACCTGTATCCTGATCGACGATATGGTCGATACCGCCGGCACCCTGTGTGGTGCAGCCAACGCACTGAAAGACTTCGGTGCCAAACAAGTGGTTGCCTACTGTACCCACCCGGTACTGTCTGGCAAGGCACTGAGCAATATTGAAAATTCGGTTCTGGACGAACTGGTGGTAGCGGACTCCATTCCATTGAGCGAAGAGCTGCAAAACTGTGGTAAGATCCGCCAGCTGACCCTGTCAGTGATGCTCGCCGAGGCCATGCGCCGTCTGAGCAACGAAGAATCCCTGAGCGCGATGTTTGATCAATAACACATCGCACTCGGCAACACCTTGAGCCCACAAGCTTTTACAGTTGTGGGCTCAAGTTTTTAAAACCCTGTCGTCGTTTCTGGTCGCGGAACCCGACAGTTTAATTTTGAGGAAAGACTCATGTCTGAAGATTTTGTATTGAATGCAGAAGCCCGTGAAGACCAAGGGAAAGGTGCGAGCCGCCGCCTGCGTCGTCTTAACGGCCAAGTTCCAGCCATCGTTTACGGCGGCAAGAAAAAGCCAGCCAACATCCAGATCCCCCACAAAGATCTGATTAAGCAACTGGAAAACGAAGCGTTTTACTCTCACATCATCACCATCAACATCGGTGACAAGAGCGAAGACGTTATCCTGAAGGACCTGCAGCGTCACCCGGCCAAAGCTGAAATCATGCACGCTGACTTCCTGCGAGTTTCCAAGACCAAGAAACTGCAGACCAAGGTACCTTTGCACTTCATCAACGAAGATTCCTGTAAAGGTGTTAAGCTGCAGGGCGGTAAGGTTTCCCACAACGCTACCGAACTGGAAATCAGCTGTCTGCCAGCCAACCTGCCTGAGTTCATCGAAGTGGATCTGGCCGATGCCGAAGTTGGCACCATCATCCACATCTCCGACCTGAAACTGCCAAAAGGCGTTGAGTCTGTTGAGCTGTCTCACGGCGCGGATCACGATCAGGCCATCGCCAGCATTGCCAAGCCCAAGGGCGCCGCTGCTGACGAAGAAGCCAGCGAAGGTGGTGAAGGCGAGGAAGCTGCTGAGTAATTTATTGTTCTCAGTAACCCAGAGAACGGCCGGTAAGTCTGACTTCCCGGCCGTTTTTGTTTCTTCCAATCAACAACACTGCAAACCATGTCATCCTGAGCAAAGCGAAGGATCTCTTCCAAGGAGATCCCTCACATACGTTCGGGATGACATGACCAAAGATTATGAACACACCGATAAAATTGATCGTAGGTCTGGGCAACCCCGGCACCGAATACCAGAACACCCGGCATAACGCCGGCGAAGATTTTGTTCGCGAAGTGGCCCGCGCCTATGGCGCCACCCTGGCGCCGGAGAAAAAATACTTTGGTCACTACGCCAAAGCCCTGATCGACAATCGCCCGGTACACCTGCTGGTGCCCACCACTTTTATGAATCGCAGCGGCCAAGCCGTCGGTGCACTGGCCAATTTCTTCAAAATTGAGCCCGAAGCCATTCTGGTGGCCCACGACGAACTGGATATGGAGCCCGGTATCGCCCGCTTTAAACTGGGTGGCGGCCACGGTGGCCACAACGGCCTGCGCGATATTATTTCCAGTCTGGGTAACAGCAAGGATTTTGCCCGGCTGCGACTCGGCATTGGCCACCCCGGCAACGCCAAACAGGTATCGGGCTATGTGCTGAAGAAAGCCCCCAAGGCCGATCAACAACTGATTGAAGACAGCATTCACAACGCTCTGCGCCACCTGCCGCTGGCGATCAAAGGGGAATGGAACGCCGCGATGAAAGAACTCCACACCAATTAATCTATTTTTCAGATCAATAAAATCAATTTATATAAATTTATCAATCAAGAATCTCTGCCTATACTGTTTCCAACTTAAGCAAACAACCCAACTGGAGACACATCATGTTAGAGAATCGCGAAGGCCAGAAAGTACCTCAGGTTACCTTCCCCACCCGTCAGGGCAACGACTGGGTAAACGTCACCACCGACGACCTGTTCGCCGGCAAGAAGGTTATTTTGTTCGCCCTGCCCGGCGCCTTTACCCCAACCTGTTCCTCTACCCACCTGCCTCGCTTCAACGAGCTGGCTCCGGTATTCGCCAAAGAGGGTGTGGACAGCATCATCTGCCTGTCGGTTAACGACACCTTTGTGATGAACGCCTGGCAGGAAGATCAGGACGCGGAAAACATCACCTTTCTACCTGATGGCAACGGCGACTTCAGCCGCGGCATGGGCATGCTGGTAGAGAAAAACGATCTGGGCTTCGGCGATCGCTCCTGGCGCTACTCCATGCTGGTGAACGACGGCGTGATCGAGAAACAGTTCATCGAGCCGGATGTTCCAGGCGACCCGTTCCAGGTCTCCGATGCCGACACCATGCTCAACTACATCAATGCCAACGCCGAGCTGCCCAAGCGCATCTCCATGCTGACCAAACCGGGCTGCCCGCACTGCACCCGCGCCAAGCAGGCTCTGGATGGCAAAGGCCTGAAATACGAAGTGATTGAGCTGGGCAGCCACGGCATCAGCTACAGCTCGCTGACCGCCATCAGCGGTGCCGGCACCACCCCACAGGTATTCGTGGACGGCCAGTGCATTGGCGGCGCCGATGAGCTGGAAGCCTGGTTAAAGTGATGGCTTGAAGTTGCAGTCGTCATCCCGAGCGCATGTGAGGGATCTCTTGGAGATTCTTCGCATTCGCTCAGAATGACAATCGACCAAGGCCGAAACAGCAACGCTGCTTCGGCCTTTTTTGTGACCTTCAGTTTGTGACCATCCAGCCACCTAACGAATTGTTTAAATTCGTCATAACCCCCAATGAAACTGCTGACGAATTTCTAAAATCAGTAAGATTTGCCACCCCTCTCCCTCAAAAATAGCCTCAGGAAAACCTCATTTACAACAATAACCGGTTATTCCTGGTCATCACGAAAATAAAACAACAACCCATCGTGTCGGCCTGAAAACAATAATTGAGAGGAAGACTCCATGAACAACCCAAGACAGGGCAAGACGCCCTTTCTCCAAACTCTGGGACGCCTGCCACTGGCCATGGCCATCGCTATGGCAACCAGTCAGGTGACTCTGGCACAATCATCCGGGCACAGCCTGACTCTGGAAGAAGTGGTGGTAACCGCCCAGAAGCGTGAACAGAACTCGATGGATGTGCCCATCGCCGTAGACACCTTCTCCACCCAGAATATGGAAAATACCGGCGCTCTGGTACTGGAAGACATGGATGACTATGTACCGGGATTTGAGGTCAGCGGTGGTGCCACCCAGTCCACCCTATCGATTCGTGGCGTCAGCAGCTCCAATATCAGCTCCGGCGGCGACCCTTCAGTGGCCACCTTCTTTGACGGCGTCTACATCCCCAGCACCGCAACCACCATTGCCTTTTCCGATATGGCGCGAGTGGAAGTCCTGAAAGGTCCGCAGGGCACCTTGTCGGGTAAAAATGCCGCAGTCGGCAGCGTTAACATGGTACCCAATGGCCCAAGTCTGGAAGGCGATGAAGGCTTTATCAAACTGAAAGCCGGCAACTACGACTTTATGCGCTGGGAAGGTATGTTCAACACAGTGCTGTCCGAGGATGTCGCTCTGCGGGTCAATTTGCTGACCAACCAGCGCGACAGTTATCTGGACAACGGTTCAGCGGTCGGTGAAGAGCTCGACACCCAGGACAACATCACTGCCCGGGTGGCCGTATTGTGGAACATTTCCGATGTAACAGACCTGACTGTCAGCGCCGATTACGACAAGACCGACAATGGCGCGCAATCCAGTAACGGCTATGTTTACGCCACCGACACCTGGGTAGCTGACCCGTTTTCAGACGATGCCAGTAATGATGTGGTGGGCTCAGAAGAAACCCGCGACATGTACTCCGTCGGATTCAAACTCAACCACGAACTCAATGACAACTGGGCGATGAGCTGGTGGGCCAATTACCGCGATCTGGACACCACCAATCTGGACGATCAGGACGGCACTGGCATTACCTCGGCCTACCTGCACACTGACAACATTGAATCCAATGAGATCTTCTACACCGAACTGCAATTCAACTACGAAGGCGATGGGATCAGTTTTGTCGGGGGTATGAATTACTCCACCGAAGACAAAACCCAAACCACTACCATTGTCACAACCACCGAGACCGCTGCCGCACTGGCCACACAGGTTGCCAATGGTTTCCTGATCGATTCTGGCCTAAATGCACTGATCCCCGGTGACGGCCAACTCGATAGTATTTGGTCGACCTCAGACTGGAACGATTTTGTTGGCGCCCTGATAGCGGGCACCGCTTACGCGGGCCCCGCCGACGGCAGCCCGGCGGATTACCAGGCGGCTTTGGCACAGATCATCGGTGCCGCGGGTGGTCTGGGAGCAGGCCTCGCACCCTATGAAAGTGTTCTGGCTGCCACCTGGGCACACCCTTCCGCCGCAGGCGGCTTCTGGAATGAGCAAGTGGATAATACCGCCGACTTCACCAGTTGGGGCATCTACGGCGACATCGACTTTACCATCACCGATCGCCTCAATCTGATCTTTGGCCTGCGCTATAGCGAAGATGAAAAAGACTTTAGTTGGTTCAGCCCTCTGGCACCTCAGGCCACCATTCTGAATGCCGAGCGTGAAGCCATTCTCGGTGCCGGCGCCGTAGGCACCGTGGTACCAAACGCCACCAACATCCTGTCGCCTCTGAGTCAGGGCAGCACCGTGGTCACCGACACCAAAGTCAGCGCTTCCGACAAATGGAGCAAAACCACCGGTCGCGCCGTCGCCCAATACCAGCTGACCGATGAATTAATGACGTTCCTCAGCTACTCCACCGGTTACAAATCCGGCGGCTTTGACAGTCTGGATCTGGATACCGCCACCGACTCCATCGATCCGGAGGAAGTGGAGAACATCGAAATCGGCATCAAGGGTGACCTGCTCGACGGCAAGTTACGCATGCAGTTGAGCTATTTCGACATGGAAGTGGAAGGCAAGCAGCGCTCGGTCACCTCTTACGACCCAACCTACCCCGGTATCGCCGGTGTGCCACAGATTGTCAGCAGTGACGATGCATTCGACGGCTGGGAACTGAGCCTTAACTGGCTGCCAACCGATAACCTGATGTTGGGCTTGATCACCACCCAGCGCGACAGTGAGAGCACGTCCGAATCCTACTTCGACGCTCAGGGCAATCCCCAGGGCGGCACCACAGAAAAAGGGGAAACGCTGGATGCCTACACCCTGACTCTGGACTGGACCCCGGAAATCCCGGTGGGCTCGCTGCATGTGCACATGGATTACATCTTCAACGAGCAGGACCTGCAAAACGAAGACAACTATCAGGTCGGCATGGAAAGCGGCATTGAGAACTTTGGTGATGACAAGGAAATTCTCAACGCCCGGATTGCCTGGTACAGCGATGATGACAAGTACGAACTGGCCCTGTGGGGTAAAAACCTGCTGGACAACCAGTACACCGGCGTCCCCGGTGGTTATGCGGCCGGTGAGTTCGGTATTGGTCTGACCACCATTTCCGAACCACTGACCTGGGGTATGGATGCGCGCTATAACTTCTAACGCCAATAGTGTCATCCTGAGCATTAGCGAAGGATCTCCATAAGATCCCTCACATTTGTTCGGGGTAACAATTAAGAAGGGCCTAAGTCACTTTGTACTCAGGCCCTTTTTTACTGTTTTGCTCACGCCCCTTTCCCTGTAAAATCGCCTCCTTTGAAAATCCAATACGAGAATCACCATGGGCTTTAACTGCGGCATCGTCGGCCTGCCAAACGTAGGCAAATCCACCCTGTTTAACGCACTGACCCAAGCGGGCATCGGTGCCGAGAACTTCCCTTTCTGTACCATTGAGCCCAACGCCGGTGTGGTACCCGTGCCCGATCCCCGTCAGGATAAGCTGGCTGAAATCGTCAAACCGGAAAAAACCATTGCCACCACTATGGAATTTGTCGACATCGCCGGTCTGGTAGCCGGTGCCTCCAAGGGTGAAGGTCTGGGCAATAAGTTTTTGGCCAACATTCGTGAAACCGATGCCATTGCCCACGTGGTGCGCTGCTTTGATGACGCCAATGTGGTGCACGTAGAGGGCAAGATCAACCCTGCCGCGGACATCGATGTGATCAATACCGAATTGGCACTGGCCGATCTGGAGACCTGTGAAAAAGCCCTGCAGCGTTTTACCAAAGCCGCCAAGGGACAGGACAAGCACGCCATCAAGATGAAAGCCCTGATGGAAAAAATTCTGCCGCATCTGAACGAAGCCCAGCCACTGCGCAGCTTTGAGCTGAATGACGACGAACTGAAAGCCTTGAAAGAGCTGTCACTGCTGACGCTGAAGCCCACCATGTACATCGCCAACGTCGATGAAGACGGCTTTGAAGACAACGAGCATCTCGACACCGTGCGCGCAATTGCTGCCAATGAAAACGCCGTGGTAGTGCCCATCTGCAACAAGTTGGAAGCGGAAATCGCCGAGCTGGATGATGAAGAGAAAACCGAGTTTCTGGCGGATCTGGGTATGGACGAGCCGGGTCTGAATCGCGTGATTCGCTCTGGCTACGAATTGCTGAATCTGCACACCTACTTCACCGCCGGCGTTAAAGAAGTTCGCGCCTGGACCATCCCTGTGGGCGCCACCGCACCTCAGGCAGCCGGCAAAATCCACACCGACTTTGAAAAAGGTTTTATCCGCGCCGAAGTGGTTGGCTACGACGACTACGTTGAGAACAATGGTGAAGCCGGCGCCAAGGATGCCGGCAAGTGGCGTCTGGAAGGCAAGGACTACGTGGTTGCTGACGGCGACGTTATCCACTTCCGCTTTAACGTCTAAGCGCGCCCTTTATCCCCTGCTGTAAGTACCCCTGTAAGCTGGATACCGCTTACAGGGGTGCAATCACCTCCATCGAATACCTGACTCGCTCTTCTGCACTGCGATCCGGGTGCAGCCTGGACTGCTCTTCAGCCAGCGCCAGCCTCGGCTCCAGACCCCGACCATTGGCCACCTGAATCGCCAACCCCGGGCGGGCATTGAGCTCCAGCAACAGCGGCCCCAGATTTTTGTCCAGCACAATATCAGCCCCCATATAGCCAAGGCCGGTGGTATCAAAGCCCTGTACCGATAAGGTCAGCAACTCTTGCCAAAGAGGCACCTTCAACTCTTTCAGTGCCTTACCGGTATCGGGATGCTGCTCGATCGGCCGGGCATTCATCACCGCATTCAAGGCGTGACCGGTGGCAATATCGATCCCGACCCCCACGGCACCCTGATGCAAATTGGCCTTGCCATCGGAGGCGTGGGTTGACAGTCGGGTCATGGCCATCACCGGATAACCCTTGTAGATAATCACCCGAATATCGGGTACACCTTCAAAACTGAAACCGTCGAAGTCGTCGGTAAACACCACCAGATCTTCAATTACAGCAACATCCGGTTTACCACCCAGACTGTAAAGACCGCTGAGGGTATTGGATACGTGGCGCTTGACTTCCGATAGCGTGACCTTGGCCCCACTGGGCTTGAGAAAATCTTCGCCATCGCGCCCGGTAATCACCAGAATGCCTTTGCCACCACTGCCTTTGGCCGGTTTGATGACAAACTGCGGAATATCTGCGAGAAACCCTTCGAGTTCATTAACATTGCTCTGGACCTTACACACCCCCAGCAATTTGGGCATGGCCAGATTGTGCTGACGACACAGCTCTTTGGTTTTCAGTTTGTCATCCACCAACGGATAGAGATGACGGGGATTATTCTGCGCAATGTACTTCACGTTGCGCTTATTCATACCGACGATGCCCAGTTCGCGAAGTTTTTTGGGGCTGGCTAATCCAAACATAATGTTTCTGTTAACCTCCCTTACAGCTTCTGCATGGGCTCAAAGCGGCGCAAATCCGACAGCCGGTAACCGCTGTAGCTACCAATGGCGATGATCACGGCCAGCAGGATGAGCAGCATTTCAGGGTAGAGGAATACGGTATCGGCAATCACCTCATTACTCATCACCAGATAGGCCAGCACCGCGGTCAGCAGGCTGCCGCCACACTGAATCATTACCTCTTTACCGCCCTCTTCGTCCCACAGAATCGACATCCGCTCGATAGTCCACGACAGAATAATCATCGGGAAGAACGTCACCTGCATGCCCCACTCAATGCCCAGTTTATGGCTGGTCACACCAATGGCCGCATAGATAATAATGACAAACACCAGCACCGAGGCAATCCTGGGCACCAACAGCAAATTGAGATTGCTCATATAGGAGCGCATGATCAGCCCGACGCCGACTACAATCACAAACAGCGCCAAACCGGCCAGCAGGCTGGTTTGCAAAAACACCATGGCAATCAGGATTGGCATAAAGGTTCCGGAAGTCCGGATTCCCACCAGATTGCGCAATACCACAACCACCAGAGCCCCCAGAGGAATCAGCAGCAGCAATTTAAAATCGTTCTGTTCAGCCAACGGCAGACTGTAGATGGAGAAGTCGACAAACAGGCTGCTGTCCTGTGCCGCAGAATCCACGGCGGCCTTAAACGTTGGACGCTGCTGTTTCAGACTGGAAAAAGAGAACTCCGAATCTGAACCACCGTAAACTTCGATCAACGGCTCGGTGGAGTGTTGCATAATGATCACCTGCTGCCAGGAAATCTGCTCTTCCTCACGCGGGTCAAACAGCAGCCACTGTTTATCATCAAACACTTCAAGAAAGAATACCGCAGACTGTTTGCGCTTCTTGTCCGCCAGAAAAATACCGCGCCCCATGCGGGCTGGAATGTCCTGCATAGCCAGCAAGGAAACCGCCAGTGCCATCTGCTCCGAGCGTTCGCCACGATCCTGTAACAGCACCGCCATATTGTCATTGGCCCGGCTGTTGATGTCTGCCAGTACCTGTTTAACCTGGCCATCCAAATCCAGGGTTTGCTGCTGCAGGTTTTCCACATAGCGATTGGCCGCTTCAGCCTGAACGCCCACAAAATCCGGCTGTTCCAAGGTCGGCACATCACCGGTGATCTGCGGCTCATCTACAAAATAGGTTTGCACGCGCAGATACAGGGTTTGCGGCCCCTCGGCATCCTCACTGCTCCAGAAACCGTAGCGGGCACCGTCCTCTTCTATTTCTTTGTAGTCAAAGCCGGGGGACACATTCTTGGAAAACGAAATTTTTCGCGCCGGATTAGGGTCGGGTAAATTGACCTTGACCGACACCGGGCCGCCATCGGCTTCAAACTGTAATTTGGCCTCCAGATCCCAAACGGTTTCGGTCTGGTTTGCCAGCAGCGGAAAACCCAGCACCTTGTGCTTGTAGACCACGGCACTGACACCAAGACCAACCAGCAGCAACACCAGATAGGTTATTTGTTTACGTGAATTCAACGTTTCTCTCCTTGAATTTGAATTACTGAGCCGAACCGGATACGACTGGCGCTTTGAGTTTCAAAAACTTTTTACTGACGTCCACCACGGCAGCGCCATCGAGGAAGTTGCGCCCGATCAGCACGGGAAATTCAAACTGCTCACGGTCTGCCAGAGTCACTTCGGCAGTCTGAGCAATATCGCCCATGGTGAGATCCAGGCTGACCACCAACCGCTCCAGTGGCTCGGCGTTATGGCGCTTGATTTTGGCAATGCGCACCAGAGGCCGCTTCATTTCAATCATCTTGCCGGTCTCGCGGTCTTTTACCGCAAAAGAAACCCAGGGCTTGCCGTCACGTTCAAATCGCTGGGTGGCAATCACGCCAATCGAGGTAGTCTGAGCGCCGGTATCGATGCGGGCCTTCTGTCGCAATCCTTCGGGCATCACACTGACCCACTCCACCTCACCAATCACATTGCGACCATCCACCGGCGGGCACTGGGTCTGAATGATCACCATTTTCGGTGCCACCGGCTCAACCGGCTCTATCGCAGGTGCACACAGTTCCGACGGCTCCTGAATCTCAGGCGTTTCAGCGACCTCTGCCGGCTCATCAGGCTTACCGGAAAAAGTCCCGCAAGCTGTCAAAACCAACAGCAGACCACTAATGGCCAATCTTTTACCCCAGACACTTACCGTCGTACTCATTGAATCACTCCCTCTGATTGCGATACATCCACTACAAAATCACCGTCCAGCCAATTGCGGCCAATTAGAAGTTTATAGCTCATTGCCGAGCGGTCGCGAAGGTTTACCTTCACTTTCTTGGTGACCCCCTGCCATTCCAGAGCCAGCTCCACCACATAGCGATCTTCCGTGCCCTGAGCATTTCTGACACTGGAAACATCCAGCACCTTGGTCTCATAGGAGGCCGACTGGTTGTATTCATTGACGGTCACAAAACGAATATTGCGGCCGATATGCTCCGATTTTCGCTCGCCTTCCTGTAGGGGTTCACCGCTGATTTCATAGTCAACTACATGCAATGAGGTCACCCGGGCACCAGTATCAATTCTCGACAGATAGCTGAGCCCAACGTCAGGCAAGGCAATCACGGCGGTTTCACCCACCGTCTGCATTTGTGCCGGCTTATGACTGGCCACCTGATTAAATGTGATCAGGCCACCAATAACCATGCCCACCAGGCCAATAATCAGCGCCATACCCGGCTTGACCCGGGCCGAGTGTTTTCCCATTTCGCTTTTTTCAATCAACTTTGATCCGCTCACGCCGCACCTCCTCATTGTGTTGTTCACAGGAATTTGTACGGATAATTTCACGGACCGATTGAAATAACCATGTGTCAAATCCCCGGGAACGGCTTTCGCCCACATGCCTTATATTAAAGACTACTTTGAGGCTGGCGGGAGATCACATTGATCGCCAGATCAGACACAGACGTGGCCGCCACCACGGACTACAACGGACAACCGCAACTCACCCCGCAGATGCGCGGGTAACTCCGGTGGTGCCAAGCAAAAACAGACCGGTATAGAACAGGCTGGACAGGATAAGGTAACCGCCAAACACCCAGACCGCCGTTTGCGGAATCAGCGCGCTCGCCATTACCAGCAACACCCAACTGAGCAACAATCGCGCGCCCTCCCACCAATGACTACGCCCTTCAAACAGCCAACCTGTGGTAATCAGTGGCAGGCTGATCAGGGCAAAACCCGACAACAGCAGCGCACTATCAAGGCCGGCAAAGTAAAACAGGAAATAGACCAGCAGCCCGATGTTCATGGTCAACTGGGCCATGCCATAGATCTGCACCGGACGGTCAACATCGGGATCGTACTTTGTGAATGCGCTTAAATCGCTTTTCAGCAGCGGGTAACGCACCTCCACATCCGCCGGACGCCAGCCGGTTGGCATCCACCACAACCGCAGTTTGTCGCGCCAGCGGCGGGTGTGCCATGCGTCCTGCATCAGACTCCACCACACCTGAACGTTGGCCCACAGCGGATTAAAGGAATGCAAAGGCCGCCGCACCCCGTAAATAATGTCTTCGTCGGCAAGCTCCGCCTGAAACGTACCAAACCACTTATCCCACAAAATAAACACGCCACCGTGATTGCGATCGATGTATACGGCATTTTGCGCATGGTGCACCCGGTGATGGGAAGGTGTGACCATCACCGCTTCATACCAGGGCCAGAGTTTGTCGATCAGCCTTGTATGCACCCAGAACTGATAAATCAGATTCAAACCAACACAGGTCAGATATACTTCAACCGGCACACCGGTCAACAACAGGGGCACGCTGAACAGCCAGACCCCCACATCGGAGCTGGTCTGCCGCAGCGCCGTGGTCAGGTTGTACTCTTCGCTGGAGTGATGCACCACGTGACCGGCCCAGAAAAAATTGATGCTGTGACTGATGCGGTGCAACCAGTAGTAGGTAAAATCGTAAGCGACAAACGTAAACAGCCACACCCAGACACTGTCTGCCGACAGCTGCCACAAACGCGCCTCAGGCAACAGTTTGTCAATAAACACCGTACCGGCACCAATCAGCACCAATTTGGATGAGCGACTCATAATCCCCAGCGACAGACTGCCAAAGGCATCATTGATACGGTAATAGCCAGTGTGGCGGGCCCGATCCACCATAAACTCGATAAAGATCAAGATCAGATAAAGGGGAATGGCATAAATTACGATGGACATAACCGACAACCTGCAGGTTTTTATTATTAACAGAATAGGAGCCCACCATGGTCTCCTCAAACCACAATGACCACAAGGTCGGAAGTGGTCACAATCAACTGTAAAAAAAGACTGCCCCGGAGATTCCGTTCTGCCACCGGAAACAACTACACTTAACCAAAATAATAAAACCGACCTCCATGCACACCGACACCATTGCCATACACCTCGCCTCGCTGGGCTCCATGCTGTTGCTCGGACTGAGCGCCCAGTGGCTGGCCCATAAACTCAACCTGCCCCGGGTTACCCTGTTGATCCTGCTGGGCATTGCCATCGGCCCTTCCGGTCTGGATCTGGTCAGCGAAGTGGCCACCGCCGAGTTCCAGTGGATCAGCACCGTGGCACTGGCCATGGTGGGCTTTCTGCTGGGTGGCAAACTCACCCGACGCTTTATCAGCAAGCAGGGCAAGGTGGTACTCAATCACTCCATCATCATTACCCTGATCACCTGGCTGACCGTGGCATTGAGCATGGGTCTGCTGCTGGACCAATGGGCACTGGGCTTCCTGCTGGGCGCCATTGCCACCGCCACCGACCCCGCCGCCGTACACGATGTCATCAACGAACAAAGAGGCAGCAGCAATTACAACAAACAATTATTAGGGATTGTGGCACTGGACGACATCTGGGGTCTGATGATCTTTGGTCTGTCACTGATTCTGGCCGGCGAATTGCTACCCGGCAACGGCACCGATGGCAGCTGGCATGTATTGTATGAATTACTCGGGGGGGGTTGGCCTGGGACTGGCTCTGGGCCTGCCCATCGGCTACATCACCGGGCGCACCCCCGGTGGCGAACCCATGTTGGTGGAAGCTCTGGGGGCGGTATTGTTGTGCGCCGGCATGGCACTGTGGCTGGATGTATCTTATCTGCTGGCCTGCATCACCATGGGCATTACCGTGGCCAACACCGCCCGCCATCACAAACGCCCCTTCCACGCCATCGACCACATCGAATGGCCCTTTATGCTGCTGTTCTTTATTCTCGCCGGCGCCTCCCTGTCACTGCCACAACTGCAGAATCTGGGAGCGATTGGTCTGCTCTACATCGGCACCCGCATCGGCGGCCGGGCACTGGGCGGTGCCATCGCCATGAAGCGCATCGACAAAAGCGCCGGAGAAGGTGTTGAGCTGGGCATGTCGCTGCTGCCACAGGCCGGCATCGCCATTGGTACCGCACTGATTGCCTCACAACTCTACCCCGAGCTGACCGACATCCTGCTGCCAACCGCACTGGGCGCCACCGTCATTTTCGAACTGTTGGGGCCACCCATTCTGGCTCACAATTTGAAAAAACACAGCGCCCGGAAAAAAGCCTGAAAAAGTACGCTAAGTCGTTGTTTTAAGGGTTGACTTTAAATGGGACTATAGCGAAAATACGCGCCCTCCCAACAGGGGATGGTAGTGGCTAGGTAGCTCAGCTGGTTAGAGCACAGCACTCATAATGCTGGGGTCGGCGGTTCAAGTCCGCCCCTAGCTACCATATTCAAAAGGCTCGCCTATGGCGGGCCTTTTTTTATTCAGTCATTAAAGACAAACCCTCCGCCCATCAATTTGCCGAGAGGTTTTCTCCCCAGTCAAATCTTGTCAAAACCAGCATTGTCAGAGATAGTCCTGCAGTATAGGAAATAAATAGTGACAAAGGGGAAGGTTCTGACATGGATGCAGGCAAGGCAATCACAGGCGCTGCCTACAGTGTTTATTACTATCGCAGCGCATTGTTGAAAGCGCTCCTTTTTCCATTTATCGTTTACATAGTATTTGAACTGGCTTACGGGGCCAATGTTCACCCAGTTGCTAACTTTATCTTCGGTGTTCTGTCGATCCTGATCCACGTTAATGTCGCAATCACCACACATCGAATGCTTTTATTGGGGCCGGACTCAGTCCCGGAATGGGGAATAAACCGCTGGAGCAAGAGGGAAACGTTGTTTGCCTTTCATATGCTTTTCTTGATCTTGCTGCTGTGTCTAATTGTGATTCCCTTGGCATTCATTCCAACGGTCGGCATGACACTCGGCGTTTTGGTATTCTTCTGGCTAGCCTGTAGATTTTCACTGGCTTTTCCCGGCATAGCGGTCAATGAAGCGGTATCCTTTAAACTCTCCTGGAAGCTAACCCAGAGACATCAGTTTCCACTGGCAGTTGTCTTGATTATTTTCCCGCTGGTTCTATTTATTCCGCATTATGTGATCATGCTTTTTCTGCTTGGCGAATATTTTTCATTAATCTTTTCAATGGCGACAACCGTACTGGAAGTTGCGGCCTTATCGATGGCGTACCGACACATAAAACAGGAAGAGTATTCTTCCCAGATCTTATAAGGATTGAAAACATGCCCATCGGCGGACTCTTTGCCAAACTGCTATTACTGAAATCCCAGAAAAACAACACACCCTGCCCACGCTGTAATTTACTTTACGATCCCAAAAGCAAACAGGGTTGCCCCCACTGCAGTCATCTTGACGATCATGAACTGGCAAGTTTTCTGGAGCATCAAAAAGTCGCCCGAACAGAAAGAAGCTCATTGGGCCTGACGTTCTGGATTGTCGCTTTAATATTATTTCTTGCACTTTTGTCATCACTGACATCAATGTCATAAGCCTTGCGACAACTTAGCCGTTCTTTTTCGGCCAGCTTTCGGTTATATGATTTCTGATTATGCACGTCATGAAATCAAGTCATGACTTGAGGATCCGGCCCATTGATTCATATCAAAAAGCTTACTTTCCAGCACACTAACCTTGCCGCTGAAATTCAATCGGTCTCTTTGCGACCTAAATATTCAGAGGTAAAAGATCATGAAATCTTTTGCAAAAGAATTTTCATTTAAAAAAATTCCAGCCGGAACAACCACCCTCTTAATGGGAGTCATCGCTGGCATTTGGCTGGCCATAGCGGGCGAGTGGGACCTAATCAGTTATGGCGCCATCGCGTTACTGGTCGCACCTTTGGTTATTGGTGTACTGATGATACCGGGATTAATTTTTACGACACCGGCCTCTTCCCTGCTGGAAAAAGGTCACAGGTTTGGCAGTTACTTTTTCGGATTTTTCAGCTCGCTCTATACCAACAGTATTTTTATGATCTGGTGCTTGTCGGTTCTGATTTTCTGTACCGAGCAGGCAGGGTATAACGCCACTGCACCGGCATTGATCTGGTCTTTCTGTATTGCTACTGGCCCGATCGCATGGCTTGCCAGTAAGTTTCTTCCCACCACCGATGACAAAGGTCATGACGTCACCTTCTTTGTGCAGGTCGCTTACATTCTGACCGTAGCAGGCGTCGCCTTACTGGGCATGTCGCTGGCAGACACATTCGTCATCTTTACTTCGGTTATGACCATGGGCATTTTTTACTCGTTCTATCGGGGACTGCCCTATCGCGAAACTACCGGTATTTTGCTGATGTTGAACAACACCTTGTCCCGCGCTATCTGAGTCTACCTGCGGGCGCCATTGATACTGTCAATGGCGTCCAGCAGCGCGTGAACAATGACGAGTTTTTACGCGCCCTGATTAAGGCAGAAAAACGGCCGAGGTCATTAAAATTTTCTGCCCGCTCCCTTCGACAAAGTCACGATTTCGTCCTGCATCGACCCGATGCTTCAGGCGCCACACCACTCACCTGCCTGAAACACTAACCTGTTCTTTTTAAATCAATTTTTAAAAAGTTTTTTTAGAAAAGTTATTCTAATTTTAAACTATATGAACTTTTAATGGTCTACTCGTGCCCTGAATTTAAAAATTTGCGAGTTGTTATGCAAGAGTTTGTTGATGCGGTAAACGGATTAGTCTGGAGTCCGGCTCTGGTTTATCTGTGCCTTGGTGCCGGTTTATTTTTTTCCATTGCCACACGCTTTGTGCAGGTCCGACATTTCCGTGAAATGTGGCGTCTGCTGATGAACAACGAAGAATCCCAAAAGGGCATTTCTTCATTCCAGGCGTTAACCGTTTCCCTGTCCGGCCGTGTCGGCACAGGCAATATCGCCGGTGTTGCTGCCGCCATTGGTTTCGGTGGTCCAGGTGCGGTTTTCTGGATGTGGGTTGTCGCCTTCTTTGGCGCCGCTACCGCCTACATTGAATCCACCCTTGGTCAGATTTACAAAGAAGAAATCGACGGTCAGTACCGTGGTGGCCCGGCTTTTTATATTGAAAAAGCCACCGGCCAAAAATGGTACGCTGTGATTTTTGCCATTGCCACGGTGATTGCCACTGGTCTGATGCTGCCTGGCATCCAGTCAAATGCCATGGCCAATGCGGTGGAACTGGCGATTGGTCCGGGTGAACTGGTATCAACCGGCTTTGGCGACATCAGTTTTGCCAAAATCGTTACCGGTACTGTGATTGCTCTGCTGCTGGGCTTCATCATCTTTGGTGGCGTCAAACGTATTGCCCATGTGACTCAGGTGGTCGTGCCCTTTATGGCTCTCGGTTACATCATCACCGCCTGTATTGTTATCGGTCTGCACATTCACGAACTGCCTGGCATTTTCAATCTGATCATCAGCGATGCCTTTACCCCTATGGCTGGATTGGGTGCGGTTATTGGCTGGGGCGTTAAGCGTGGTGTTTACTCCAACGAAGCCGGTCAGGGCAGTGGCCCTCACGCCGCTTCCGCCGCCGAAGTAGACCACCCCGCCCAGCAGGGCCTGGTGCAATCTTTCTCGGTTTATGTCGACACTCTGTTTGTTTGCACCGCGACTGCGCTGATGATTCTGATCACCGGTTCTTACAACGTCATTGGTGCCGACGAGCAAATGATTGTGAGCAACCTGAGTGCCAGCATGATTCCAAACAGCCCGGCCTTTACTCAGGCGGCGATGGAAAGCATCTTCCCGGATCTGGGTAACGTGTTGATTGCCATTTCACTGTTTTTCTTCGCGTTCACCACCATCCTGGCTTACTACTACATTGCCGAGACCAATCTCACTTACCTGCAACGCCACGTACATTTACCCAACCCGCTGTTTGTTCTGAAAATAGCACTGGTTGCAGCCACCTTTTATGGCGCCATCAAGGCCGCCAATCTGGCCTGGGCCATGGGCGATATCGGTGTGGGTCTGATGGCCTGGCTGAACATTCTGGCGATCATCTTTATCTACATCTGTGCCAAGCCAGCGGTAAAAGCCCTGCGCGACTATGAAGCGCAGCAGGCACAGGGGCTTGATAAATTCTGTTTCGATCCCGAAAAACTGGGTATCAAAGGCGCCGACTTCTGGGAAGCCCGCATCAAGAAACAGCAAAGCGCTGAGCAGGCCTAATACCGAGCCTGATCAGCAGAAGTCATCACAGGGCGGGAATCCCCGCCCATCCAATCCCCCGGTTTTTGCGTATTATTATTTATCCATACGCAGAATCTGGGGCGACCATGAACATCTTAATGACCGGCGGTACCGGACTGATTGGCAGAGCCTTTATCCGGCAGTATCCGGAGCATACCTTCACCGTATTAACCCGCACCCCCAAGCTCTCACAGCGCTCTCTGGGTTCACATATTAATTTAATAGAATCCCTCGAAGATCTGCACGACCTCAATGGCTTTGATGCGGTGATCAATCTCGCTGGCGAGCCCATCATCGACAAGCGCTGGAGCGACAAACAGAAAGCCATTATTTGCAACAGTCGCTGGCATATCACCAAACATCTGGTGGACCTTTTCAATCACAGTGACCAGCCACCGAAAGTTTTTCTCAGTGGTTCAGCGATTGGTGTTTATGGCCATCAGGGTGACACGGAATTACTGGAAGACTCCCCTACGGGACAACCGGATTTCCCCACCGAGGTTTGCTCCAACTGGGAATCCATTGCCCTGAACGCCAATGGTGTTACCCGAGTGGTGTTATTGCGCACCGGCATTGTTCTGGCGAAGCAAGGGGGTGCACTGGCCAAGATGCTGCTGCCATTCAAACTTGGGCTAGGCGGCCCGATCGGGCAAGGCAGGCAATATATGTCATGGATACACCTGCAGGATCATATCCGAGCCATGGCCTATCTGCTTGAGCAGCCTGATCTGTCCGGGCCGGTCAATCTCACCGCACCCACACCCCAGCCCAATCGCCAGTTCAGCCAGACTTTGGCACGTGTACTGAAACGTCCGGCGTTTCTCCCCATGCCGCCATTAATAATGCGAATGGCACTGGGAGAATCGGCTTGCCTGCTGCTGGACAGTCAAAACGTCATACCAAACAAACTGGAAAACAGTGGGTTTGAATTCCGCTACCGGGAGCTGGAACCGGCCCTAAATGACCTGATTAATCAATAAATTCACTTAAAAATCGCCTTCAGGGGAACCATTTCTGATTTCTGCGACTAATCTAATCAAACTAGAGACCTGAGTTTGCCTTAGATCAAAGTCGTACATGGTGTGGATAGCCAGACCAAACAAAGGCCTCTAAAATACGCGCGCCAATTATGGCGCTATGTTCAAGAGGCCCCCATGATCAAATTTCTGACTTTGATGTTTACCTTGCTGCTGCCCGCACTTGCTCTGGCCAGCGGTGACGCTCTCGATTTAACCAACAGCTGGGTCGGCTTTGCCTGTCTGGCGATCTTCGCAATCTCCTACACTATGGTGATCTTCGAAGAGCAAATCCACATGCGCAAATCCAAGCCGGTACTGCTGGCCGCCGGTTTGATCTGGATTCTGATTGCTTTTGCTTACCGTGGCGAAGATCCCGCGCTGATTGAGCATGCGATCCGCCATAACTTTCTGGAATACGCCGAGCTGTTTTTCTTCCTGCTGGTGGCGATGACCTACATCGACGCCATGCTCGAACGCGGTGTATTTGATGCGTTGCGCGACTGGTTAATTAAAAAGGGCTTCAGCTACCGCGCCCTGTTCTGGCTCACAGGCATTCTGGCGTTCTTTATCTCCCCCATCGCCGACAACCTGACAACCGCTCTGATCATGGGCGCAGTGGTCATGACCGTAGGTAAAGGCAAGCCGGAATTTATTGCCATTGGCTGTATCAACATCGTGATCAGTGCCAACGCAGGTGGCGCCTTCAGCCCGTTTGGTGATATCACCACCCTGATGGTTTGGCAGAAAGGCATTATCGAGTTTTTCGAGTTTTTTGCCCTGTTCATTCCATCTCTGGTCAACTTCCTGGTACCGGCGTTCATCATGAGTTTTGCTCTGCCCAAAGGCTCACCGGAGCCAAGCGGCACCGAAGCTGCCGAAATTGAGCAAGGCGGCATGGTCATTGTCGGCCTGTTTCTGGCCACCATTATTACCGCGGTAAGCTTCCACAACTTCCTGCACCTGCCTCCGGTCTACGGCATGATGCTGGGTCTGTCGTACATCAAACTCTACGGTTTCTGGCTGCGCAAACAGGGTCGCAAATCCCTGCAGTCGAGTATCCCGGCTGGCCGCCAGCACAAGGAGTTCGACATCTTTGAACGTGTTGCTCACGCCGAGTGGGACACGCTGTTTTTCTTCTATGGCGTAATTCTGGCCGTGGGCGGTCTGGGCTTTATCGGTTATCTCGAGCTGGTATCGGAAGCCATGTACGGCGAATTGGGCCCAACCAAAGCCAACATTCTGGTGGGCGTACTGTCGGCCATTGTCGATAACATCCCGGTGATGTTTGCGGTACTGACCATGGAGCCGGAGATGTCGCACCTGCAATGGCTGCTGGTCACCCTGACCGCAGGCGTGGGCGGTAGCATGTTGTCCATTGGTTCGGCGGCCGGTGTGGCCCTGATGGGTCAGGCCCGTGGCCATTACACCTTCTTCAGTCACCTGAAATGGACCCCGGTGATTGCTCTGGGTTACGGTGCCAGCATCTATGTACACCTGCTGATCAACGGCTGACCGTATCACCACTGAGCCGCCGGGCGGTTCTGTTTAAAAGGCCCTTTTGGCGCGAGCCACAAGGGCCTTTTTTTTGACCACATCTCAGGTCACATTGTGCCGTTCAATCACACAAACAGAGCTCGACAGGACACGGCCAGTCGCCACCACATCGCCAATAATTGAATGGCACCTCGGAACAATCCATGGAGGATAATGGTGATGAATCTGCTACTGCAAAAAAGTCTTCTGGCAGCGGTACTGGCCCTGCTGCTACCACTGGCTCTGATCAAACTGATCTGGGCCATCCTGGCCGATGAATATCATCAGATTCGCTCTGACCCCTGAATAACCAAAGCACATTCAGCAACCGGTACAACACAGCCCTGGCATTGCACATACGGCACAATCGAGCCAACGTCATTGTTATTGGAGGTTGTTCCCATGCAGTGGAACTGGAAGAAAAGCGGATTGGCACTGGGGCTCACCTTTGTGCTCGCCATCGTACTGGTCAAACCCATCGGGGTATCCACCCAATTTGTAATCGTCGATGGCATCATAGCGTCGCTGTTTAATGACTCGCTGGTATATCCCTCGAGTGAGAGCCCAAGCGGTTATGGCAGCGACAATGCCTATCTGAACAAATCCGGAGGCAAGTACGCCGCCGCTATCGCCAACCCATTGAACTACGGCCTGATGTTTGTTGCGAGCATGATAGTGGGCGGATTTATCGCCTCACGTCAGCTGCGCAGACAAGATGCCGACCCACCACGCCTGCCCCTCGTGCACAGGCAACGCTTTGGCAACGACACTCTGAAACGCTACTTGCTGAGTTTTGTCGGCGGCTTTCTCTGTGTCTATGGCGCGCGTATGGCCGGGGGCTGTACCAGCGGTCATATGATGAGTGGCATGATGCAAACCTCTGTCAGTGGTTTTGTGTTCGCCGCCTCGGCTTTTGCTGCGGCAGTGCCTACGGCAATCTGGTTATATGACAGAGGAGCAAAAAAATCATGAGCCTTGTTTTCGCTATTATTCTGGGCACCCTGTTTGGCTATGTGCTCTATCGGGTTGGCGCCACCGATGCCGACAAAATCATCAGCATGCTCACCCTCAAGGACATGTATCTGGCCAAAGCCATTGCCTCGGGCATTGGTCTGGCAGCCCTGCTGTTGTTTGTCGGCCTGTCATGTGGGCTGATCGACCCCACTCATCTGAGCACCAAATCCATGTTCCTCGGCGTGGTTCCCGGCGGTATCCTGCTGGGCATTGGCTGGGCTCTGTCAGGCATGTGCCCCGGTACCGGCGTTGCCAATCTGGGAGCCGGCCGAATCGACGCGCTGGTTTATGTGGTTGGCGGATTGGTAGGTGCCGCGGCCTTCACCATGGATTATGAATCACTGGCCGCTCTTGGCCTGTTTGACGCCATCTGGGGAGGGAAAATCACTCTGGCTTCGCTGCTGAATTCGCACTGGGCCGGGATTCTACTCGGGGCAGCCTTTATCTTGTGCGCCAGTCTGTTACCCCTGCGAATCCGTTCACAATCGTAAACCACACATTCACCCACCGTTTGTACACTGCCCTGCGGGGCAGTCCAGCGGATAATTTCTGCATAGAGATTCACCGGGAGTTACGATCATGTTGCAGAGTTATCAGGGTACCGCATCAGCCATCACCACTCTGGATTCCAGTACCTCAAATTCAGACATCCAATTTCCTCCAAAACCGGACTGGCACAAGCTGATCCGCTCTGGTAACCGATTGTTCGTCGGCTCTGGCGTCAGTGTACCCAACGCCTTGATTGACGATTTGATCGACAATCGTAACGGTTTCCACGATTTGCAAATCCTGCATGGCCACACTCTGGCCCCCAACCGTTGGGTCAATCGGGAATTCGATCAACTGTTTTCCGTGAATACCTTCTACATCGGTAACGACGAAGTTCGGGCCGCAGTGGCTGAAGGCCGGGCTGATTACACCCCCAGCAAACACTCGGAAATGTCCAATCTGTTCAGCACCGATGATCTGCCGCTGGACGCGGCATTACTGATGGTATCGCCACCGGACGAGTACGGTTACTGTTCGCTGGGAACATCGGTTGATATCAACCTGTCTGCGGCCAAAAAAGCACGCCATGTTATTGTCCAGATCAACCCATTGATGCCAAGAACCAACGGCTACAGTCATCTGCATATTTCCGAGTTCGCCGCCTGCATTGAAGCCGAACAGGCGCTGCCGGAATACGAGCAGGAAATTGTTGGCGATGAACACGATCGCATCGGCCAGTACCTTGCCAGCCTGGTAGACAACGGAGCCACCTTGCAAATCGGTTTTGGCGCCGCTCCCCGCTCGGCGCTCAAGTATCTGGGTAACCACAAAGATCTGGGCATCCACAGTGGTATTCTGATTGATGACATGGTGGACCTGTTTAAAAGCGGCGTCATCAACAATCGCCGTAAAACTTTTCACCCCGGAAAAATTCTGACCACCGCCTGTTACGGCAGCCAGAAGCTGTACAACTTTGTGGACGGCAACCCACACGTTGAATTTTATCCCTGTGGCTACATTGAGTCGGCCAGTAACATTGCCCGCAACGACAACATGACGTCCATCAACAATGCCTTACAGGTGGATCTGGGCGGACAAGTGGTGTCCGACTCCGTGGGCTATTACTTCTACAGCGGTATTGGCGGCAAGGTGGACTTTATTAATGGCGCGGCCATGAGCAACGGCGGCAAGCCCATCATTGCGCTTAAATCCACCGCCAACAATGGCCGGGTATCGCGCATCGTGCCACACATTACCGAGGGTGCCGGCATCGTTAATACCCGGGGTAATGTTCACTATGTGGTGACCGAATACGGCATCGCCTCACTCAAAGGCAAGAGTATTCGTGAGCGCGCACTGGAACTGATTCGTATCGCACACCCAGCCTTCCGCAAGGAGCTGTTGCGTGAAGTTCGCAAAAACTTCTGGGTGCCCGATTATCAGAAAGCCGTGCCTATGGAAATTCCCGAGTATGGCCGTCGTCAGGTAAAAGATTTCAAAATCGGTAACAGCACCTTTAAATTGCGCCCGCTGAATCCATCCGATGAACGCCACCTGCAATCGTTTTTTTACTCGCTGACCCGTGAAAGTCTGCGCCTGCGCTACTCATCGGTTCCCTCGCAAATGACCAGGGAAAAATCCTGTACTCTGGTGAGTGTGGATCAAACCAAGGATGTGGCACTTTGCATTGTCAAAGAAAGGCACCCGGAAATTGACATCGAAGCCGTGGGCCGCTTTTATAAAATAGACGCCGACAACAGTTGTGAAGTCGCCTTTGTCACCCGTGAAGATTTTCAGGGCAAAGGCATGGCGAAAACCCTGTTAAAAGAAATGATCTTTATTGCCAAAGAGCGGGGTCTGAGTAAAATCCGGGCACACGTTCTGGCTGAGAACAAACCCATGCTCAAGGTATTCCAGAAAAACGGTTTTAAACGCACCCTCTCTGATGACATTCACGAGGTGCAAATGGTGCTCAACCTGCAAGAAGAGGAGCAAAGCCAGTCATGAACCTCGCTGTGATCAGTAGCCATAAATGCCAGCTGCACGACATGGACGATGAGCACCCGGAAAGTCCGGCGCGCATGAACGCCATTCAGGATCAACTGCTGACCTCGGGGCTGGACATGGTGGTGCGTCATGTCGAAGCAACTGCGGCTACGCGACAGGATCTGTATCAGGCCCATCATCCGGACTATGTCGACGGCATCTTTGTCAAAGGTCAGAAAGAAGAGCGCGTCTGGCTGGACGATGACACCTTAATGCAGCAAGGCTCACTGGAAGCGGCCCTGTATGCCGCGGGAGCTGCCAGGGATGCAGTCAATCTGGTCTTGAATGATGAGTTCAATCAGGCCTTCTGTATTGTCAGACCTCCCGGCCACCATGCCGAATACGACAAAGCCATGGGCTTTTGTATTTTCAATAACGTCGCTGTTGCGGCCTATCACGCCATTCGCGAGCATGGCCTTGAGCGCGTTGCCATTATCGACTTCGATGTTCACCACGGCAATGGCACCGAACACATTTGTGCCGGCGATCAGCGCATTCGCTTTTACTCTTCGTTTCAGCACCCGTTTTATCCTTTCGGGGGTGACAAACCCAGTGCCGACAACATTCATCTGGCCCCCCTGCAAGCCGGCGCCTCAGGCCGGGAGTTTCGCGAGGCAACCAAAGTCTGGTTTGAAAACATTGATCGGTTTGCTCCGCAGTTGATCTTGATCTCGGCCGGATTTGATTCCCATGTAGAAGATGAACTGGGGCAGTTGCGTCTGGTCGAAGCCGATTTCCGTTGGATGACCGAGAACCTGAAAGTGCTGGCCGACAAACACAGCCGGGGAAAAATCATCTCGATTCTGGAAGGCGGCTATTCTCTGAGTGCACTAGCGCGCAGTGCTGTGGCACACTTGAAGGCCCTGATGGACTGATTATTCCGCTCCCCGCAACCAAGCCCCGGACCACCGCGAATGAACATTGATGAGCTGATCTACTGGCTGAACATTATTGGCACCATCGCCTTTGCCATCAGTGGCTCGCTGCTGGCCGGGCGCAAAAACATGGATATTGTCGGTTTTATTTTTATCGCCACCGTCACTGGGGTCGGTGGTGGTACCCTGCGTGATGTCATTCTAGATCAACCGGTATTCTGGGTGGTCGACCCGTCGATTCTTTATGTGTGTGCTCTCAGTGCCATCTTCACATTCTGGGTGACGCTTAATTCCAAAATTTTGATGAGCACCCTGATCTGGTTTGATGCGATGGGGTTGGCGCTGTTTACCATCATCGGCACCCAAAAAGCGATTTCTGTCGGGGCACCTTATTCTGTTGCCGCACTGATGGGCATTATGTCCGCCAGCTTTGGCGGGATTATGCGCGATGTGATTTGCAATGAAATTCCCGTGCTGTTGCAAAAAGAAATCTATATCACCGCCTCGCTGATTGGCGCCATCGCCTTTGCTATAGGCCACTACCTGTTTGGTGACAACACCTGGGTCACTATTTTTGCCTTTCTGATCTGCTTTGGCGTGCGCTCACTGGCGATTATTTTTGGCCTGAGTTTTCCTGAACGGGCAACGCACAAGCGTCCACTTCAGTAACACAGAGAGTTTTGTTCTACCCTGTTAACGTGTGAATCATTTTTACCATAACGTCCGGGGTTCAACAGGCCATGAACAAATTGAAGTATGAAGCACAGCTCAGCGAGCTGCAGGTTGAGCTGGTTTATTTACAAGAGTGGGTTCAGGCCACGGGGCAACGCATTGTCATCGTTTTTGAGGGCAGGGATACTGCCGGTAAAGGCGGTATGATTCACGCAATCACAGAGCGCTGCAGTTCCCGGGTATTTCGCGTGGAGGCACTGCCCAGCCCAAGCGATCGCGAACGCACCCAATTGTATGGCCAGCGCTATATAGAGCGCTTTCCCAGCGCAGGCGAAATCGTCATTTTTGATCGCTCTTGGTACAACCGCGCTGGCGTCGAGCGTGTTATGGGGTTCTGCACAGAACAGCAGCTCGAGACCTTTATGCACAATGCCCCATTAATGGAAAAGATGATCGTCCGTGAGGGCATTATCCTGCTTAAATACTGGCTCGACATCGACCTGAAAGAGCAGCGTAAACGTCTGCAAAGTCGCATCGACGCTCCGATCAAGCAATGGAAACTGAGCCCCATGGATCTGGAATCCCACAAACACTGGGATGACTACACCATCGCACGAGATGACATGCTTAAGCGTACCTCCACTGAGCATGCCCCATGGTTCGTAGTGAACACCAACAACAAGCGCAAAGGCCGCCTCAAATGCATCCGTCACATCCTGGATCAGATTCCCTACACGAAACCGGAAATCGATCCCGTCACTCTCCCGCAAGCCAAAGACCGTAAATCCGATGTCAGCAGTTTGAAGCCCTATATGATTTGAACCCGCCATGTCGATGCGCAGCTCAACCCCCATATTCCTCACCAGTGCCATCACTCTGCTGTTACTGGGCATCACGGCACTGGGCACGGTGGATTGGGATGTATCCCGGGCACTGCTAAACCCGACCTCAGCTTTTGGACAGTTTTTTAATGACTATGGCGAAGTCCCTGCCGCTGCAGGTCTGTTTTTGGCCGCGTGGCTATTGATTGCCAGCCGCGACGGTTTGCAACCCACCGCACATCGACTGACATTTGTGCTTGGCTTGCCACTGTTGGGCTTGGCCGTGTGGCTGATCCTGTATATTCCGTTTCACTACGCCTATGAATTCGATGCCACGGGTATGCCCGCAACATACCGCAGGCAACTGCCTTTGATCGCTGCGGCATTGTGGCTGACCGCCGTTTTCTGCGCCTGCCGCATCAACAGCGAGAAACTGCGTCCCTACCGTCGTTCAGCACTGACAGTGATTGCGCTGATCACATTGGAAGTCATTGTGGTCAATCTGACCAAATACGTTTGGGGGCGCCCCCGGATGCGCGCCATCTCCAGCTTTGAACAATTCCACTACTGGTATCAAATCGCCGGCCCCGCCAGCAGTGGTGATTTCCGATCCTTTCCCTCCGGCCACACCGCCAATGGCTTTGCCACCATCGGATTGAGCCTGTTGATTCCGGCAAATAAAAAGCGAGCCATTCGAACAGCCATGGCCTTGGCCATTATCTGGGGCTGTTGTGTGGCTTTGAGCCGGGTTATTGTAGGGGCGCACTTTCTCAGCGATGTGGTTGCTGGCGGCTATATTACCCTGCTGCTTTTTTTCCTGCTTAAACGCCGGCTATACTGACCAGATAGGCGATAATCGCCGAGATTAGATCACCATTGAGTAATATAGAGCCCTTTTTACTATGCGCCCACTGGGTAATTTGATAGCCAAATCAGCCGCTCAGTCCCTGCTGATCGGACTCCTGCTTGGGTTGTTCAGTAGCCTGTCCACAGCCGCGGATACCGAACCGGGCACCGACACCCTCCCCCCACTGCATCTGGGCGATATGAAACGCGAGCGTTTTTCGGTGGTTGAAGACGGTAAGCTGGTGGGCGGTATCAATCTGGAAATTTTTGCTGAGCTGGCCGAGCGCCTGAACCTGCAGACCGAACACAGTTACTGTCCCTTCAAGCGCTGCCTGGCAAAACTGGCCAGAAATAAAATTGATATGATGATGTGGATTGTTAAGGCTCCGCACCGCGACCAGCACATTGATTATATTCAGGTCTGGCCGGGCCTGACCAACATCCATTTTTACACCCGGGCCGGTGACGCCCAACAACTGCAAGCCTATGAGGATCTGCGAGGGTTAAGGATCGGTGTCATTCGCGGCTTTTACTACACCCGCCAGTTCGACCTGGATAAGAGCATCACCAAAACCGCCGTGGAAACCGAAGAACAACTGCCCAGAATGCTGATCACCAAGCGGATTGATGCCTTCCCGGTGTATGGCTCATCACATGTTCATATCGCCAGTGAATACCCGCAACTGGAGCTGAGCGAGTTCAAGATTCCCAGCCGTGACATGGGCGTACTGGCCATCAGCAAGAAATCACCCTACGTCGCCATGATCCCGGAAATCGATGCCGCCTTACTGGATATGATCTACGACGGCACCCTCGACAGGATCTGGGAAAAATATCATCCGGGCCGACTGGCCCCGGTACCCGACTACATTCGTCAGGCAAACCCGGCACTGACTGCTTCACCCGAAGCCGAGTGACCGCCCCTGCTAAGGGACTCAAACAGGCCCCAGCAACATACGGATATACTCCGCTGCAAAGTGGGTATTCTGGTAATGGGTGATGTCATAAAACAGACGGCGATAAGCATCACAAATCCGGGCGTTATTGTTGCTGTCCTGAACCAGTGTCATGACATGATCAAAAACGTAAAAGGCTTCTTCGTTGGTCTGATCAAACATCTGATCCACCCCGGCGTATAGCTGATCATCGGTCATCGCCCGCTCCGCCACACCATTCAGGGCGGCCCCCTCCAGAGCCCGCGCAAACGCCTGAACATCGTTATCAATCAAACTGCCGGGCATGACCTCATGGGCAATCACCGGCCGAACTTCGGGCAGAGTATCCGCCAGCAGATAGGCAACGCAGGCATCGGCATTGTGATTATTGAGATAATCCACCTCGGCAAACTGGGTTTTAAAATAATCCACCAGCAAGTCGTCGGGAGCCTTGACCAGATTTTCAAACATCACCGGCCCCATCATCACGCTGCGCATACCGGCGCGAATATCCTCCAGGCTCAGTCCCTCGGCCAGCTGTCGCTCGATCTCCAAATCAATCTGCTGTGACAGCCGGGGATAATGCTGATAAATAACGGCATAGAGCGGGTTGGCTTGCAACGATTGCCGATACTCTTCCACACTGGTATTAGGCAGCGCCGGGGCTGAGAAAAAATTGTCGGGATCGACAATCCGATCAACCACATTGGCGTCCAACAGTACGTCGTGTTCGGGAAACCACATATCATCTGACGGCACCGATAACGCCCGACTGATAAAACTGCGGGGCACACCGCGCTCTGACATCAAACGCTCGGCATCCTGATTCATCAGGTTGTAATCGTTTGCCTCAACGCTGCCCAGTGACACACCGTGAAAACCCAATGCCCCCTGTTCGCTCAGATAACGGCGCTGAGCCGAAAGGAACGCGTAGGCACAGGCACTCATGCACCGTCCCGAAGTGTAGGTGGTGAGATCGTGTTGTTTGATTACTCTCGATAGCATGGTGGCCTCCGCCAGCCAGCCACCGACACTGTTCAGATGGAGAATTTCGATACCCGGATTCTGCTCCAGAACCTCAATCACCCTATTGGTGGTACCTTTGTTCATGCCGCCGGAAAGAACCAGTTCACGGCCATCCCGGCTGACTCGAACATCCGACTCTGGAATCGAATCACCATGCACCACCAGATGAACGCCCTCTTTAATTTGCAACAGATTATTGGTTGCAAACTGCAGGGCAAATGCAATCACGCCGACCACCACCATCACTTTGGCGGCTCTCGCCCAGCCAGCGGCACCACCACGACTTTCATGCTTATTGGCCGAGCGCCAGATTCCCACGGTCTGCCAGACTGAAAGAATCAAAACCGAGAGGTGCATGAATATCAGCACCGCGCCGACAATTCGAGCCGACAGGTTTTCGCTCCAGCTGCCCATCGCGACAATAACGACGGATAGAACCAGATTGACCACAAAACCGATCAACCAGTATGAAACCGGCAAACTGTATCCACCATGCCAGTGCTTGGAAATAAAAGAACCGTAGTGTGGTTCAGCGTCGTTCGGGGTGTGATTGCTCATTGATCCTCCCTGGATAGCATTCCCTCAAGAAGAAATAAAAAGCCAATCGGCCGGCAAAGTAAAGTGATTTGTGTTTTCAGAAATACAGAACCATTCCGGCGAAATAAATCGACTTATTCATCTGTGATTCTATTACTGCAGGGGCATGCTCTGGGCCGACACGCCTTCCACCAGTAACTGCAGTTCCTGCATTTTGTAGGGTTTGATGATGTGCTCATTCATACCCGCTTCATAGCATCGATCCAGATATTCCTGAACGGCATGGGCGGTGAGAGCGCAAATTTTGACGGAGTCTTTCTGTTTAGTTTTCTCCCACTGGCGGATACGGCGCGTCACTTCGTAACCGTCCATTAATGGCATTTCACAATCCATCAGAATCAGGTCGTAGTTCTGCCCGGAATTACACACCAGATCAACCGCCTCGATGCCGTTTTCGGCAACGCGCACCTGAACCCCCAGTTTCTTCAACAGGCCACAGGCCACTATCTGGTTGGTGGCATTGTCTTCTACCAACAATACCTGAATGCGCGAGTGGTCCGCCGCCAGGGTTGGCTGGATATCACTGTGACTGATGGCCGTAATAGCCTCTTCACTGGCAATGGCCATGGGCAGCGACACATAAAAAGTGGAACCCTGTCCCTCCTGGCTTTTTAGATCCACCTGGCCACCCATTCGCTCAACCAGCTGCCGGCAAATGACCAGTCCCAAACCGGTGCCGCCAAAGCGACGATGAGTGGACTGATCCGCCTGTCTGAAGGGTTCAAAAATGTGGACCTGATTACCGGGGGAAATACCAATACCGGTATCACTGACCTTGAACAGAATCACCGCTTCTTTATCGGATTGTTCGGAAACAAGCACGGTCAGTGTGACAGAGCCTTTTTCAGTGAATTTGAAGGCATTACTCAACAGATTCCCGATAATTTGATGCAGACGGGGTTCATCACCCACCAGATACTTTGGAATACTGCCTTCACTGATCAGATTGAATGAAATATCCGAGCGCTTTTTAATCTGGAAGGTGCTTTCCAGCTGCTCCAGAAAACTGTGAAAATCAAAGGGCTGAGGATTTAACTCCATGGCACCGGCTTCGATCTTGGAGTAATCGAGTATGTCGTTGATGACATGATTCAGGACGCGTCCGGAGCGTTCCACCGTTTTCAGATATTGCTTCTGCTGTTCACTCAGCTCGGTGTCCTGCAGTAATTCAACGATACCCAGCACCCCGTTTAACGGGGTTCGTATTTCGTGACTCATGCTGGCCAAAAAATCTGATTTGGCCGAAGCCGATGCCTTCGCCAGCTCCTCAGATTCTTCCAACTGCAAGGCCATCTCTTTGAATTGCCGGGTAGCTCGGGCCATATCGCCAATTTCATCGGTGCGCCCCATCAAGGGAACATGGCGGTTCAAGTCACCGGCCGCCAGAGCTTTCATGGTATCGGTCAGTTCTTTAAGCGCATCAATCAGATGGCGCCTGACCAGTACACCCAGAGCAAAAAACAGCCCCATGACAATGGTAAAAATAATCAGCTCAGACAGCTTAACCTTTTCAAAATCTGCATTATTACGCTGTGACAGGGCTTCACCGCCCTCAATATTGGTTTCCAGCATCTGCTTGCCGAGATCGAATACGCGGCGGTAAACCCGAGCGAAGCTGCCTTCACTGATGGCATCGGCCTCTATATCGTTGTTGACGATACTGAGTTCAATAATTTTCTCGTTCAGCTCAAATAAATTTTCAACACCCGCCAGATACTGGTAATAGAGTTCGCTCTCTTCACCGGCATCGAGAGTCACCGCGAATGCGCGCATGGATTGGCGGAAACCATCGCGCGCCTGGGCCATCTCCGCTTCGATGTCTTTCATTACCGTTTCATTGGGCGCAATGATGTGCGCTTTTTGCAACAACGCGATATCCGCCAATTGCTGCTCCGCATTGCGCAAATTCACAATACTGGTCAGATAGTTACGGTAGATTTCTTCGCCACCGGCACGGATATTGATCATGCCCTGAAAGCCGATCACGGCCATAATGACAACGGCTGTGAGCAGTACGGAAAAGAACAGGATAAATTTCGGGGCTAGGGTAAACCGGCGCATACTTCGGACTCTCCATAGTCGGTCATCAAAGCATAGCACCCACCCGGATTGATTAAAGTTCAATCAGAACATAAAACCAACGCTTGAGGCGTGACTCCTTCAACAGAAGAACTCGCTTAGGGCGTAAAAGCGGACAAAATATTCCATATTATGAAATGGGTTGTGCTTATGTCCGTCATTCTGGCTGTAACAGAGGCTCGATCGTTTGTTGCTTTATCATCTGTGCTATTTGAAGCCTGTGTCTATAAGACTGTTCAACCCCTTCAGCGCCTGACTCGGGCTTGAGTCGTATTGAGCCCTAATAATCGCCCCCTCAATGGCGATGTGTAATACGTTTAAAAATTCATCGTTGTCAGCGGATGACGGCAACAGGTCACTGACAGCATCCATCATGTCCTGCTTGTGATTGCGAGTGATTTGTTTTACTTCGGCCAGCTCGTCCGCAAGTTCACCGACGCTGTTGAGAAACGCACAGCCCCTGTATTCCTTGCTGTTAAACCATTCTGACAAGGTGGGCACCAGCGCTTGAATAGTGTTGCCATGGCGCTCTAAAGCCTGCTTGAACCAACCAATCCACAACTGGTGCCGATACTCCAGAAAGGTAAGAACAAGGTCGTTTTTACTGGGAAAGTGCCGATAGAAAGTGACCTTGGCCACCTGGGATTGGGCAATGATTTTGTCGATGCCTGTGGCTCGAATGCCCTGCTGATAAAACAGATCGTGAGCGGTTGTCAGAATGCGATCACGCGCTGACGGATTGGTTTGCGTCTTCATTTTTTGATTGTAGACAGATCTGTCTGGTTTTTGTAGTCTTACCAAGTAGACAGACCTGTCTACTTTAAATGGAGATATCCAATGGAAAAGAAATTACCCGCCCCGCCCTTTACCCTGGAAACCGCGATACAAAAGGTGAGAATGGCTGAAGATGCCTGGAATTCTCGCGACCCGGAACGGGTGGCTCTGGTCTACACAGAAGACACCCAATGGCGCAACCGAGCGGAGTTCCCGGTCGGCCGCGAACAAGTGAAACAGTTTTTACAGAGAAAGTGGGCGAGAGAATTGGACTATCGCTTAATCAAGGAGTTGTGGGCTTTTTCCGAGAATCGCATTGCGGTGCGCTTTGCTTACGAATGGCACGATGATTCTGGCCAGTGGTACCGCTCTTACGGCAATGAAAACTGGGAGTTCAATGAACACGGCTATATGCAGAGACGCTTCGCCAGCATCAATGACCTCCCGATCCGGGAAGAGGACCGGAAAATGACCTGGGCATTAGGCCGTCGCCCCGATGATCACCCCAGTCTAAGTGATCTGGGTTTATAACCGGTCATGCCTTGAATCCGTATCGGACGTTGTTAATGTAGTTGGTAAGGCAGTTGTTAAGGTAAATACCAGCCTTTTATATTGACTGCTTTTATTTATTATTAACGCTCTTCGCCAATGGCTATTGATTGACAACTATGACCAGCATAAAAAGTAAGATCCTTAGCCTCATTATCCGATTACTGATTAAAGGCAAGCTGACCAAGGAACTGACCACGGGCAGGATTAACCGAACAAGGGATGTGCCTGCCCCACCTGCCAAGCTTAAGAATAAGTTTGCCGTCTCTGCAAAGACCATCAACGGCCATCAGGTTTTTACGTTGTCACCCAACAACAAACCTGCTCAGAAAGTCATTCTCTATTTGCATGGTGGAGCTTATGTCCACAATTTCACCAAGCAGCACTGGGGTTTTATTGAAGATCTGTTGGATACGCTGGATTGCTCTGTGATCGCACCAGACTATCCATTGGCGCCTGAAAATACTTATCAGGAAACTTCCACATTTTTAGAAAAATTGTATTTGGAGATCATAGAGCAAACTGCCCCTGAGAATCTTATTATTATGGGTGATTCTGCAGGAGGCGGCATGGCATTAGCACTCGTTCAGACAATCAAGCAGATGGGCTTACCCCAACCATCACAACTTTTCTTACTGTCCCCCTGGCTAGATATAACCATGACCAATCCCGAACTGGCAGAAATAGAAAAGAGAGACCCTTTCCTGGATATCAATGGATTACTGCTTGCCGGTAAGGCTTATGCAGGAAATGAGAGCCCCACCCATTATCAGCTGAGCCCGATTTACGGAGAGCTGGAAGGGCTGGGTCAGATCAGTATCTTCTCGGGAACCCATGATATTTTGTATGCCGACGCCAAACAGCTGAAAGCCATTTGCGACACCCAAGGGATCGGCATTAAGTACCATGAATTTGATAAAATGATTCATTGCTGGATGCTGCTTCGACTGCCTGAATCAAAGCGTGTTATCAACCAAATTTCACGGGAAATCAGTGCCTGACACTGCTTGGGAAGACCACAACTACCTCACAGCCTGAGTCTTTTGCGATCTGACAAACCGAGCCACAATAGACCTTGCTTGACACAAGCAACTGGCCCTCTAGGCCATGCGAAGGCCCCGACCCAGTCGAGGCCTTCGCATGTCGTTACCTACCCGATTTAACTTTGCTCCATGTGCGAGTCATGGTCCGGGTAATTTTCATTGGCATCATTTCCAGAGAGAAGAGTTTCGCACCTTCTGGCGGATAGATGGCCGGATCCGAGAGGATTTCATCGTCGATAAACGCCCTGGCGGCTTTATTGGGGCTGCCGTACCAGACGTAGTTGGTGATATCGGCACCAATCTGGGCATCCAGCACGAAATTGATAAATTCGTATGCGGCGTCCAGATTCGGAGCATCCTTCGGTATCGCCATCATGTCAGCCCACATACCGGCGCCCTCTTTGGGGATTGTGTAGGCAATCTCGATACCGTTATCCGCCTCTTCCGCCCGGGTCATGGCCTGAAAGATATCGCCACTCCAACCCATGGACAAACAGACATCACCGTTGGCAAGATCGCCAATGTACTGGGAACTGTGGAAATAGTTGATGTGAGGGCGAATGGCGAGCAACAGCGCCTCGGCCTGCTTGTAGTCTTTTGTGTTTTTGGAGTTGGGATCCAGTCCAAGGTAATTCAAGGCAAAAGGTAAAACCTCGTTAGCCGAATCCAGCACCGTAATGCCACACTCGGCCAGTTTCGACGCGTAGCTTGGGTCAAACAGCAGACTCCAGCTGTCCGTTGGGGCGTCATCCCCAAGAATTTCTTTAACTTTGGCAACGTTATAACCCAGCCCCGTGGTACCCCACTGATAGGGTACACCGTAAGCATTACCCGCATCGTGGGTGGACAAGGTATTCAACAAGTCCGTATCCAGATTTTGCCAATTGGGTAATTTACTTTTGTCCAATGGCTGATAAATCCCGGCCTGTATATGCCGGGCTAAAAAGTCGGAGGTGGGAACCACCACATCGTAACCCGACTGGCCAGCCAGCAACTTGGCCTCCAGTATCTCATTGGAGTCGAATACGTCGTAGACCACCTCAATACCCGTTTGGGCGGTGAATTTTTCCAGCGTATCTTCAGCAATATAATCTGACCAGTTGTAAACATGGACAACCCGATCCGCCGCCGCGACGCCCACGGAAAACAAGGCGACAAACGCCATCAGGGTCAATGACTTTATTTTCATCTGCTTTTTCTCCTCTACCAGTCAGCAGGAATTCTCAAAGGAGTATAGAGGCTCAAATTGCAAGGAAGATATATTTCTTGGGAGGTATAACAAACAGGCGGACGGTTTATGAAGCCGACCAATTATTGACTGAGATAAAACTACTCCGAAATAAAGAAACCAAATATCAGAGTTTGATCACGATTAAATGGCTCAGGTGTTTTGTATACAACAAACGAAGTTTTGTTTATTAACCCGGCTCGGCACTCCTCCTAAGATGGCGCCATACCTTAACAACGATCAGGAGAAGGGCCATGACCATACTCACAACACTGAAAGCCGGCATCAATGAAATCGCTTTCGCATCCAAAACTGTCGCAGGCGATTTAATGCTGGCGGGACTGCTGTTTCTGCCAGAGGGGTTTGATCCGGCACAGAAATACCCCGCTGTGATTTTCTCGCCGCCGTTTAATCAGGTTAAGGAGCAAACAGGTACCGTTTACGGCAGACATCTGGCGCAGAAGGGTTATATCACTTTGGTGTTTGATCACGCCGGCTACGGTGACAGTGAAGGCCAGATCCGGAATAACGAAAACGCCTTCGTTAAAATGGAAAGCATCCGTGATGCCATCAGTTATCTGGGATCACTGCCTTTCATCAATCAGGATAAGCTGTATGGTTTGGGTGTCTGCGCCTCCGGAGGCTATATGGCACTGGTTGCCACCACCGATAAACGCCTGAAAGCCATCGCCACGGTATCCGGAATGATGGGTAACCAAGCCAGCTATTTTGCAACCATGGACCGTGAAACCGTCACCGGATTAATTACCATGCAGAATGCTGGCCGCCAGAAGGCCTATGAAACCGGTGAAATCGACTATGTGGATGCGCTAGGCCTTGGTGCAGAAGCGGCGGCTATCGAGCAGGGCGTAACCCCGAGTGAAGGTTATAGCTATTATATGACCCAGAGAGCGGGTGCCGAAACCTACCCCAACTACAGCCACTTGTCGCCCTCGTTTATGCTGGAAACCCCGATGCTGGCGGACGCGCAATCCTATGCGCCTTACCTCTATACTCCCTATATTGGTATCGTTGGTTCCAAAGCCATGGATCCGGCCAGCGGGGCTCTGGCCACGGGGGCACTGACCAAACAGTATTTTGATCAAGCCTCCGAGCCCAAACAATTTGTTGAGATCGATGGTGCGTCTCACGTTGATCTTTACGATCAGGACAAGTTTGTAACGCAAGCGGTACGACACATGGATGAATTCTTCACCCGCTTTTAACATTGACCAATAACCCTGACTGCCTTCGCCCGCATCCTGGTTAACCACGATGCGGGACAGGAAAACGATCATGATTCAGAAACTCCACTTCACGAATTTGCACGATTATCACCAGTATCTGGGAATACCCGGCCCGGAGCATCCACTGTTTTCAGTTATCAACATGCAATCCGATACAGCCAATGAATTGAACTGTCCGGATGTTGACGTTGAAATCAGCACCGACTTTTATTCCATCAGCCTCAAGCATATTCTGGAGGGGGATATTTTTTATGGGCGCACCAAATACGATTTCAAAAATGGCAGTTTGATTTGTATGGCCCCGCGTCAAGTTGTCAGAACCCAGGGACTGAGAGTCAAAACCCAGGCCCGTATCGTACTGATCCACGAAGACTTTTTGCGAGGCACTCCGATTCAGGAGCGCATAGAAAACTCAACTTATTTTTCCTACTCCGTCAATGAAGCACTGCATTTATCACCTCAGGAAGAAGCGCTGGTGAGCAGCATCCTCGACACTCTGGAGCAGGAATACGATCAGCCCCACGACGCCTTCAGCAAAGACATTCTGGTATCACAACTCAATACGATGCTGACTTATACCGAGCGCTTTTATCAGCGACAATTTCAGCAGCGCAAGGAAAGCCAGATGACCTCCATCGAATCACGTTTCTATAGTGCGCTGAAATTGGAAACCGGCCATACGGCACTGGAGAACATTCACATCTATCAGATAG
>NZ_BAABNJ010000006.1:81755-107086 GCF_040362265.1 Candidatus Pelagadaptatus aseana | reverse complement strand
CTGAAATTGGAAACCGGCCATACGGCACTGGAGAACATTCACATCTATCAGATAGACCGAGCAAAAAACTTACTGCTGGGTTCCAATGACTCTGTGGCTACCGTCGCCTACGCACTGGGGTTTGAGTACCCGCAATACTTTTCACGACTGTTCAGGAATAAAGTGGGCATGACGCCGACAGAATACAGGAATCAGGCCAAACATTGACCGAGTTAAAACTCAGAGCCTGATAGCTTGCAGGGTCATTATCGCGGCCCGCTTCTCCTGCGGACCGCGACCAAGACCTCAGGCCTGTTCACTCACTTCAGGCGTTTACATCCACAATAACGCGGCCACGAATTTTCCCTTCCAACAGCAGTCCGGCCTGCTCAATCGCATCACCGAGACCAATCACGGTGTTCACGCTATCAAGCTTGCTCATATCGAACTCTTCAGCCAATGCCGACCACGCGGCCAGTCGCTGCTCTCTCGGGCAGTAGACGCTGTCGATGCCCTTCAAGGTGACACCGCGCAAGATAAACGGCATCACAGTCGCCGGAAGATCCATACCCTGAGCCAGACCGCAAGCCGTGACCACGCCACCGTATTGGGTGGTCGCACAGATATTGGCCAGAGTGTGACTGCCCACGGCATCGACCGCCCCGGCCCAGCGTTCTTTGCCCAGCGGACGACCCGGCTCGCTGAGCTCATTACGATCAATAATCTCCGCCGCACCCAGACCAGATAGGTATTCGGCATCACTGACCCGACCAGTCGAGGCAACAACGCGGTAGCCGCGTTTGGCCAACAGGCTGATCGCCACGCTGCCAACGCCACCGGCCGCACCGGTCACCAGAATATCGCCTTTATCCGGGGTCACACCGCTGTCGGCCAGAGCCAGAACACATAACATGGCGGTATAACCGGCGGTACCGATGCCCATGGCCTGCTGACAGGAAACCGACTCTGGCAAGGGTATCAACCAATCACCGTTGACTCGGGCACGCTGGGCCAAGCCACCCCAATGGGTCTCACCCACGCCCCAGCCGTTCAATATCACCTTGTCGCCGGCCTTGTAACGGGGATCGCTACTGTCTTCCACCCTGCCGGCAAAGTCGATGCCCGGCACCATGGGAAATTGCCTTACCACAGGGCTCTTTCCGGTGATCGCCAGACCGTCCTTGTAATTCAAGGTTGAGTATTCAACCGCCACGGTGACATTGCCTTCCGGCAAATCGGTATCAGCCACCTGCTGCATTGATGACTGATAACCCTGATCGTCTTTGTTGATCATAATCGCGTTAAACATCGCACTCTCCCGCTTTAATAGACCGATCGTCTATTTTTATTGAAAATAAAACCGATCCCATGATCGGTGCAAAAAAATCCTCAGCGGCTCAATTGCTGCCAGTCGGCAGATGCTGAATAAACCGCTGACCAAACAATGCCATCAATGCCGTGTCTCTCTGTAATCTGGCACGCATGACAGCGCCTTCCCAGCCGGTCCAGAAGTAGCTTGCCTCTGCCCGACAGTCACACCCGGCAGCCAGTTCACCGGCCACAACAGCCTGTTCAAGACAGTCGGCCAGACGCGCTTCCCAATCCTGCAATACGTGCTCAACCCGCTCGCGCAACGCCGGGCTGATAATGGACACCTCCTGTCCCAGATTGCCAATCAGGCAGCCCCGCTCATAAGCGTGTCGCTTCATACCGGCAATGGCATCGTCCACAAAGGCAGCCAGTCGCATCAGAGGCGAAAGATCGGTGTTACTGAAATGCCTATCAAGCTTGCGAGCAAAATAGACACCGTAGGCATCCACCACCTCCAGTATGAACGCCTCTTTGCTGGCAAAGTAATGGTAAAACGACCCCTTGGGCACTCGAGCCTGTTTCAGCACCTTGTCGATACCCGTCGCCGCAAAACCTTGCTCCGTCAGAATCACCACCCCTGTCTGGATGATGGCCTGCCGGGTTTCTGCTGGCGACGAAGAGCCCGCCGGAGGCCGGCCGCGACGTCGCTTGGTTGTCGGTGCTGAAGTAGTCATGGGGTCATACTACATTTAATTAGACCGCTCGTCTAATTAAAGCCCAAATTCCTGCTAAACTGCTGCGAATAATTAATAAATCGTTACAAGGAAAGCCATGATCAGGAAGACGTTATTGGGCCTAGTCATACTGACTTGCGCCGTTTGGTTCATATCCAGACCCGCCTCTTACCACCAAATTGGTGAGCAACGAACCATCGGCCCCATACCTGAGGAACTGTTGAAGGCCGACATTGGTGATGTTATCGCGGCTGAGATGGTGACCATTGCCGAAGACGTCCCCGGACACGATGAAGTGCTCCATATTCCCGGAACCAACAAACTGCTGGTGAGCGCCCGGGATGAATGGATTTGGGAAGTCGATACAGCCTCAGGCAAAGCCAGAAAGCTGGTCTATTCCCCGGTCTCCCCCACCGGCGCCAAAATGGTTCCGGGCAGTACCCATCTGGCTTATTTTTGCATGGCGCGACTGGACTACAACCACTACCCACACGGCCCGGGGTTGTATTTACTGGATATATCAAAAGCTAAGTTTGAGCCTGTTGTAACGCGCGTACCCATAACCGGCGAATTAAGAGAAGACGGGCTGGAACTGCCAAACTCTGATGAGCCCAATACGGCCAAAGTCTATCCAGCACCGTTAAACGAGACCGTGCTTACCGCGCTCGATAACCACAACAGTCGCCCCATGCAATTCTGCAACGATCTGGATATCTCCAGTGATGGCAGGCACGTGTATATGTCAGAGCCCTTCAGTCACCCCAAGGCATCATCGGGTTTGGGTGCCCTGCCAGAAGCCATTACTCTGGCGCGCAATGGCAGAATCTGGCGCTATGACACCAAGGCTCAAACCGTAGGACTGGTCGTAGAAAATGCCATTTTTGCCGACGGTGTTTTAATCGAATACGACCCGCAAGGTCGTGAACAAAGTCTGCTGATTACGGAAACGGTCAACTTCCTGATCAGCCGCGCTCATCTGAGCGGCAACCGCGCCGGGCAATACGACACTCTCTGGGATAACCTGCCCGGCCTCCCTGACGGCATGGATCGCGACAGCGAAGGTCGGGTGTGGGTGGGATTTATCAAGGATCGATCGCCATTGATGACCTGGATGCACGCCAACCCATGGATCAAACCGCTGCTGCTACGGATTCCATCCAAGTGGCTGGCAGGCTCCAGCAGTGGCACGGGTTTTATGGTGATGTCGAGAAATGCCAGTGAGATTATTGCCTACAGCCACCACTCCGGAGAGAAAGTGCGGGATTTATCCGTGGTGATTCCGGTTGAGGATAAGCTGTTTCTTTCGAGCTTCTTTGAGCGAAATAAAGGAGTGCACTTTGTACCAATTGGTTCAATCTTAGAGCATTAGATTTCTGTCCAGACACTTGCTGCCCGGGGCGATTAATTGCCCGATAATGAAATGCTGTAGTGGCATGCTCCGACAAGAAGCCGGTTTCTCAGAAGCGCCAATTACAGCCACTCAGAAATTTAAAAAGTAATTCTGGCCTTTAAACGTAATTCAGCTGATATGGCTCAACATGCAATTCCTACTGCTGTTCTCGAACAGCCCACAAATCAAATGCATTTTGCAATCTGAGCCAGTGATCAGCTGAAGGCTTTTTAAATGCCAACTCTAAGCGCATAGCCATTTCAGGAGTAATCGCACCCCTGCCATTGAGGACTTTAGACAAGGTTTTTCGGCTAACACCCAGATGCTCTGCGACATCTGTAATTGTCAGCTCAAGGGGCTCAATTACCAGCTCTTTAAGAATCTCACCTGGGTGAGCGGGGTTATGCATACTCATTAGTGATAATCCTCATAATTAACAATTTCAGGGTCGCGACCATTGAACCGAAAGGTTACTCGCCAATTACCACTTACCCTAACAGACCATATATCTTTACGGTTGCCTGACAGTGAGTGTAACAACAGCCCCAAAATATTCATCAATCTAAAGCCATCTCCATAGGAATATTGTTTCAAAAACGCAGAAGGCGGGCCATTTGGCCCGCCTTCTTTCGCTATTCACACACGTTCCTCAAATCTGACATGTCAGTTTTGAATAAAGTTTGTGAATCGCCCCCTCTGAAGCCCGCATTCCATAAGGGGTAATATTTAATAAAGTTTGTGAAAAAAGCACCATGCCACTTCTAAATCCAGGGGTGTAATTTTAATAAAGATTGTGAAAACACAGAAAATACCATATAGAGTGCAACAACAAACATAAATACACCATATATTGTGCTTACACTTCAAGCAACAACCATCAAAAAAATTGCATGATAATCTCTATCAACAACGCCAACAGAACTTGGTTGACCTACGATCTGGACGCCTTATGCCGCGCCAAGGCTGGAGACACCTACCGCAGCAATATCACGGTAGAGCTGGAAGTTGGCCCCGGCGCCCTGCAAGAAATGTTGTTGTATCCGATTGGCGAGCATCAAACTGTGACCAGTCGCCCCCAGAATAAACACATTGTCGTGGCACAGACCGATGAAAGCCTGGGATTAAGGCGAAGGCTTTTATCACTTGGCAGCTCCGTTACCGTGCTTCAGCCCCAGCCCCTGGCAGCCTATATACAAAAGGAAGCCCGAAAAATTGCCGAGGCATATACTGAAAAACTGGCGGCTATCCCATTGAGCACTTTGGAACAATCAGGACTTCAAGGCATTGGGAACGCATCTTAGCAGATCACTGATTATCAATTTTTATTCGAATAACAAAAACATCAATAACAATTAATTCTATTAGTTATTTTCAAACATGTGATTCATAAAGATTTATATTGTTCTTATCTATAGGGTACGCATTAAAATCTGGATCAATCTGATTATATTTAGTCACACAAAGCAAAAATACATCCAGATCATCAGCTTTGATTGAATTCTTTATACGGAAGTTCATCTGTTGGCCAATAACATTTAGTGGGATATCTTTCATTTCTTTGTATTTTTTAAGATCCAAGATTTGGTTTTTTGGGCAATTCCCATGCTCATCAAGCAAATTTGACTCACTAATTTTATTAACTCTAATCAGAATTGGGGCAGGATAAATATAAAGCATAGAAAAAATATCTCTATATCTCGTATATAAATCATCTGTTACACCCGGAATATTTCTTCGAACAAGTTCTTCCAGAAATTCAATAGAATAAGAGAATATTTCAGATCCAAAGCGTGAATTGCAAGCATATCTAGATGCGGTTGCTATAGATGGAGAAACATACGTATCGCCATGTTGAAAATTAAAACCACCTTCTGTTTTTACCTGATTTACAATTCGTTCATAGCCATCTACCTTCACCATAAAAGATTCTTCTTCGCCTAAAGTTTTCTTAACGATCGGCAACAACTCTTTTGCAAAAGGTAGAATACCCTGATCTTTAACAGGGTTTACTCCAGCGAGCCCACTCTCAATTATGCTTCTTAAGAATAAGGTTGATGTCCCATGATATAAAGGAAATGGCAGCACGCTTTCACCCACTATTAGAAATATTTAAAAAATTACTCGGCTCACCATAAGACAACACATAAGCCGCCTTTCTAGCCCGAGTAACCGCCACATAAACATACTACGCTCTTCAGTCTCCGCTTGATCCAGTCAACTGGGGAGGATCGATGATTTTCAGTTACCCCTATAAAATATACCTCAGGCCAATAATTGAATATTCCAGTCTCTATCCAAGATCTGTCAACACACATACCTAAATGCGGCAAATCACTCTTGTAGTTACCAGAGCCTCCAGGTGTTTATATAAGGTACTTGGAACATCCCCGCCCTGGATAACCACCCCGGCCTCCATATTCTTCTCCATCGCATGACCCGTAAGGTTGGCACTGGAGATGAAACACTTGGCTTGATCAGAAACCGCCACCTTGGCATGAACCTTGGCACCCTCGAAGTCACCGCTCTTATCAGCCCAGTGATATAGAGTAATCCCAGGCAGGAGCTCTCTCAAATTACCAATTGCATCAACAGAAATGTTACCACCATGCTGGTCTGACGACTCTAAAAGCATAGAGACCTCTACGCCCCGCGAAATGGCACTCTTGATTCCAGCGACGATAGAAGGAACTTTGTAAGCTACGAAACTGGTCATAAACAGGCTTGAGCTAGCGGAATCAATAACCTCAAGCAATGCCTGTTCGGTACGGCGTGTGGAGACAATTGGCGTCGTGGGCCCCGTCCAGATTAGCTCGGTCTTCACTTCCTTTTTAGCTTGGTCATAAGCATAGCTTGCACCTTGGATCATTCCGGCAAGTTGCTGTGGTGAAACATCGGTCAACTGCCACTGCCTGACTACCTCATCAAACAGACTTCTAGCAACAGGCGTGCTAAACCAGCTAGTCGGGGCCTTACCAGAAAGCCTTTGATCCAACTCCAAGATCTTTCCAATCACAATTTCAAGCTTTTCGGGAGAAACCTGTGCCGATAAAGCAAACACGGCCTGCTTCAATTGACTCATCTCATATCTCGCCAAAGAATGCCGCGTCGATACGCTCCAGAGTCGGCACTAGCAGAGTACGGTCTAGGTACCGATTACCCCGTTCGCAGGAGGTCTCAGCTACAAAACTACAAGCATGGCAGGCAGCAGCATGTAGTGATTTGTCTTTTCCGGGGTGATGTTCAGAGCACAAAGGATCTGACGAACAAATCTTAGCTCTATTCAGAGCCTGCTCTAATAATCGACCAAAGTTTTCCGGTTTACCAAGATCAACAAGGCCACCCAAAGTGCCATCTGAATCAGCTGCGGCTGTATATATCAGAATGCCCGCCTGGGGATCACCATGCTCAGTGTCGGCGTAAATACGCTCCCGAATACTTGCAGCATTGTAACCACACTCCAAAGCCAGCTCCCGAATCAACAAATGCGCCAGGGTATGAAGCATCGTATATCGAACCCCAGGGAAATCCTCGTCAGGGTCTAGCTTCCTCGAATTTCGCCAGCCTCTGTGGCCCTGAAGTAATTTTTCTTCAATCTCTTTAACTGGTTTGAGATTCTCCCATTTGGATAACTCCTCTTCATCAAACCGGATAAAGATACCTTCCCCATGAACCTGACTGGCAGGCACCCAGTCTGGTACACCTCGGCTGAGACTTGCCATTTCGGGCCCGCCTACCTGTCCAGCCGCGCCCTCTTGTGCTTCCACACGAGTAAATCCGATCAGTGCGTTCACTTCGCGCAATCTCTCAAGTAAGAGTACCTTTGATATCACCTTTTCAAAGCCTTTAGGGGAATCTACAGTTCGACTTAAAAAATGTGGCCAATCTCTCGGCGGATTGGGATCTGTTAATACATCCCACTCTGGGCCTTTTATATCGGCCTCTGATACAGATTCATCTTTACGGCCTGACTTAATTGCCTCAATAACTTCCCATATTTCTTTTGGTTGATATTTACCGATTCCCGGTAACGCGCCTGTCTTTTCCAGAGTCTTTACCGTAATAGACACTTCTAATTCGGAGCCCAATTCCTGAAAATAGTCCCAGCCATCTTGAACTAAGTGCGCGATGGGATCTCGTGACAAAGGGATAGCCAATGCCGATAGCGTTACAGGAAACCATGCATTTGTAGCTCCCAGCAAAACAGCACGGGCCTCTTCTTTACATCCAGTATCAAAGGTATCTAAATGGGGATGCCTACCACGGCAACCTGGCAAATTCTCTTTACCTAATCGGCCAAAAGCGTGGGCCATATTTCTGGACGCCCCACATTGATCACATTTCACCCAAAGATTCTCAGTCTGCAATGATGCACCGCTTTCAAAGAATCGCAGCGTGCCTTTGCAAGTTGAAGGACCGTTATGGACAAAGTAGTGCCAGGGAAAATCATCTAGATGCCCATTTCTACAAGCCAAAAGAAAACGAGCAGGCACAGCATCAGCGTCTTTAGCCGGCTGATCGCCCTTAGAACCGGTACACCCCTTATGTACGAACCTAGTCTGTTCAGGGCGGTAACGGTTCTCCTTAATATCAAACAATCCAATATCGTACTCAGACAAAAGTCCACATTTCACACAGCGCAACCATCGAGGAAATGGCCTTACCGGAACACCAATATTGGCTTCCGCCGACCAAACATCCACCTGCTCGTTCTTTTGAAACGGCGGCATACGCAGCGTTTCCACCTGAGGTCCTAATACTTTTCTCACCGCAGCTAAGAGCCTAGCTTCTTCCAAAGGCGGGCAACGGTCCTTTTCCCATTGATCAATGCCCAAGGTCACTACCGAAAGGCTAGGTAGGTCAATCAAAGATCCAGGGCCATAGGACCAGAGCAACTGACTTGGCCGTACCTCACCTACAGGAGACTTTTCATTATTCATCGCTCGCCCCTCCTTCATCTGTATCGACTGGCTTCGGCTTCCAATCTGGGGCGTCTGGTAATTTTCTAGTATTCATGATCAATCTAACGCCAGGCTCTACCTCACGCATTGACATAGGAACGGTAAAGTCATCCCATGCCTGAATACCTGGTGATTTGATTAGCGCTACCATCGTGTCTTTCTTTGGTCCTCGTTTTTCATAACCTAGGGTTCTACCGGGCTTATCAGCTTGCTTTACCCACTCATCTACACGAGCTTTCATTTCCACTCTGGCTAAGGACTCAATATCCGATCGATCAGTCACACTCCAGGCCCGCTTGGCCATCATTTCTACGGCACTCTCAGCCTCGGGACCGTTTGATTTATCCATTGACGCAGCTCCTGAGTTAGGATTTAGCGCTTCATTATTTAGCCTCATGGCGCTTAACATGGTCCCCGTCAAGCCTCTATCCATCGCACGGGGAGAGAAAGGGGTAACTGATTGAGCTTCTACATGTTTATAAAAAGTCGCGTGATAATGCTCGAAGGTTTCGTAATGAGATAAATCCCTGGGGCGCGCCCAAGTCAAAACCGTACACACCAGGCCTGGAAATTGTCGCCCCACCCGGCTGGTAGCCTGAATATACTCTGCAGTCCCTTTAGGTTGCCCATTAACTGCCATAAGGCCCAACCGATTCACATCAACACCCACTGACAGCATATTTGTTGCCAATACCACATCAATGGCACGAACATCACCTTCTTGCCAATCTGTCACGTACTTACCTTCACCTGCATCAAACCTTGCCTTAAATTGGACTTCCAACTGATCAAGGTTCTTAGGAATATCGCGATTTGAAATACGCGAAGTCAGTTCTTTGATGTTCTGTACACTTCGCTGAGCCAGTCCTGGTCGGTCAACCAAACTCATCTGTACTCTGTAGGAACGGGTCTGTACATCGTCTTCCGCAAGCCGCTTCATGCCTCCTAACTCTCTTAAAGAATTGAAGTAGCCGACTGTGGTTAAATAAGGATCTGCGGCGCTACCAAAGCGCTCGAAAAGTCCCTGAGACGCAGTCAAGAAAGCGGTGTACACACGAATCAACATGGCAGGCCGTGAGCTTCCCGGTGAACAAACACCCAGGTAGCGTCTACCAGGTTTTTCCTCTATCGGACGTTGTACCGAAAAGAAGTTATCCTCGACGTCCAAACCATGGGGAGGAAAAACCGAGACCTTACGCATGAAGACCCCGTTAACCTGCTCAGCAGCTTTACGGACAGTAGCGGTTGAGGCAATGACCTTGGGCCTGACTGCTTTGCCATCCAAACACCAAGACGACAGTTCATCAACCGCCGTCTCATACAACCCCACCATGGTTCCCAATGGCCCACTAATGAGGTGGAATTCATCCTGAATTATCAAATCAGGAGGCCTGATCATTGAGACAGGCTTTACCCTTGTCGCAGGCAAGCCTCTTCCCGCTCGATGATTCCCCTCACATTCAGCATCTGGCCACAACAACCCGTGACGAGGGCACTCCTTATCGACACGCCCAAATAAAGTTCGAACCTGCCCTCGCCAGGCCATCATCGCAAACTTATCAACCGTTGCAATCATCATGGCAGGTGGGCGGCGGTAAATTTCTTCATCCACTACCAGTACAGGAATACCAGGATGAGACAAGGTTGAAGATTTACCACGCGAGAAATCACAATGGCTTTTCTTGTCGCCACAATAGATGATGGTTCTACCAGCGGGTTTATTCACATCAATATCCCGTCCCGGTGCAACCTCACTGCCACACCAAGGGCAGCTGGTTAATTGTGCGGGGGAAGTCGAGCCAGCATCCCATTTGTCTGGATTACGGATATCTTGAATAGCTCTATGGCTATCCTCTGTCGTTCCAGGAGTTACCTTATTACCTACCCATAGACCTATGGTGAAAGGTTCTTTACCCAGTGAATCATCGCCATTGGCCAGAGCCTCACGGCGCAGGACTTCCATAGCACAAATCAAAGCCGTAGCTCGTTGGAACTGCTGCAACGTAAGTAGGCGTAATGTGTAACGCATGACTACGGACAACCCTCGGCTACTATCGTAACCACCCAGATCACCCTGAAGCCGACGAATGAACATGGTAAAAGCTGCTACTCCCAAATAAGCTTCGGTCTTGCCACCACCGGTAGGGAACCAGAGCAAATCAGCATAAGCTTCTATTGGCTGAGTACGGTCATTGTGGGTTGGATCCGCCAATGACGGAATCGACAGCAACATAAACGCCAGCTGGAAGGGGCGCCAAGAGCGGTTTTCCCTTTTCTGGAACTTAGTTAAGGGCTTACTTTCTTTTCTGCGCTGAGAAAGCGCGAACATACTCTGAATGCGTTGGCTTGCCATTGCCAAATTAGCGTTTCGAAACGCCGCTAGCGCATTATCGTCTTCAGCTAATACTTGAACACCTTCTACCAGGCGCTGGTGTATATCATTACACTTATCCAGCGCCTCTTTGGCTTCGCCGTCATAACCAACAACATCACCACCTATGCGCCCAACTTGCTCTTTGATCCATGAGTGATAATCATTCGTCAAAGTCATCAAAGCTGATACCAGCTCATCACGCTCCATCTCCGCCAGGGTCTGCATATCGAGAAAGCCCTTATCAATCATCTCTCGCATAGCAGGACGATCTTTTGCATTCTTACCCGGTGTCTCAGTTACGGGCACTTCATGCTGCGGCATTATGGTTGTGCGAACCTCAACCGCATGGTCAACATTGCTAGTATCTGTCACTGCATGAATAGCAACACCGTGACCCACGGCAAACTCCACCTTCTTACGGTAGATCATTTCCAACGCTTTACGTTCGTGATCGTCTGAGTCAGCCAGCGTTAGAGGTCTGCGTCGAAAAATCGATTTGTTAGGCGCATCATCCGACGCCCTAACACGAATCTCTGGCTGAAAAAGCCAGGCAGTGTCTTTGTTTTCTTCAGGCTCTTCCTGGGCATTTACCAAGAACAATGTGATCAATCGATCGCCATTGGCATTTTTGCCGCGGATAGTACCTTGGATACGAACCTCAGGATGCTCCTTATCAGGAGCCTGATGAGATACTTTGCCTTCCTGTATCGGCAGAGAAATACGCCCCCCACAAGGAATTCGTTTCCATACCTTAGGCTTGACCTCCTGGGGCTCAACGCCCACCACATTGCCTTCGGCGTCTCTAACCTTCTTATTGATAATCTTGGGTGGATGCGCGTGATCATAAAAGCGTTCATAACGCCCCCACAAGCCCTCAACCTCAATGGATTCGACATCACCGCTTACACAGAAGGTAATACCCATACTTGATGGGATTAACGACTGATTGCTGGCCGCATCAATTTCATCAGCGCTGTCGGCTTCTGCTTCGACCTTACCCGTCGTAGAATTGAATTCTGCACCTGGCTCATGACTCAGACGGCTCGGAGCTTTAGTGTCCAGCGCTTGGGGAGCTTCTTCAGGTTCATCAGCCTCTTCATTGGCCATCGGGCCATCCAGCCCTTCAATGCCACCCTCTTTCTTACTGTCTCTCGGAGCGAGCTTGCCCACCAGGTATCGATCACGAACACTCATGTCCAAAATCTCTTCATTCGGGCCGTTAGCAGGCCCCAACAGGTCATCCGTCACTGCCAGCTGTAGCAGATCACGGATGTAGGCCCGATCATCAATACGCGGGACATCCGCAATGGTCTTTCCAGATAGTTTCGGCAAACACGCCAGGAAATCTGGCCACTCTACACGTGAGATACGATTACTAGGTGCTGAGATTGATGTACTAGAAAGAGAAATAGGGGTATCAAATGCCAAATGTTTATCGAAATAGAGAATCGTACAATCCAGAGTCGAGCGAATACGATAGACCCGGCCTACGGCAATTGCTTCGGTATTTGGATTTAGAAGCAATATCCAATCGTCTTCATGGATAGCTTGATACTTGGTTCGCTCTCCAGGTAAAAAAAGAGAAAAGCGATCAAATGGCAAATCGCTCTTCCGGTCCGTTTCTATAGCTAGCCATGCATTGGCTGGCTTTGAACTGCTGTTATCTGTCATTTTCATCTACCATCAATCATCGAAGACACCAGCACCATCCGGATTGGTTCCCGCCCTGATCATTTCAAACTCTATCAAGAATTGTGTAACGGCATCTGCAGCCCATTCAGGCATGGTTTCGTCATCTTGAATTTTATAGAGTCGCTCAGCGCAAGATTCGGTATCAATATAGTGTGCGAGCCAATCAGGGTTCAGGCGTGGCTGACGACGAACTGCATAATCTCCGTAAGTTTGGGATTTTGTATGCTGCAAAAATCCGGATAACAGTCTTAAAAGCCCCTCATCAGCTTCAATGGCTTGATTGCACCATTTGCGCACCGCTGCATCACCGGACCATTGACGCCATGCAGCAAGAATACTCGGTAACTCTGTATGGTGTAATAAGTCAGATTGCTCTGAAGCCCTTCGAATCCCATCAACCCATGCCACCTTAAGAGACTCTACAGCATCCAACTCCAGCAAGGCTGGCTCAGTTAATTTCTCTTCCTTTGAATTCTCTTTATCAAGAGCCGTAATAATGTAACGCTGACAAGCTACCGCTTCTCCGTTAACAACGGCAGCACTCAAAGTCTCGAACCGCTCTTCTGGCTCCAACCGCTTCAATAGGTGATAGACGAGTCGGGAGACACGAGAGATATTGCCGAAATCAAACATTCCTCTGTCATCGGCGGGATTTATCAACTTGTCGCCAACATCCAACATCGCTTCGACAAAAGCAGGTATATGGTCTTGTGGAATATCCGCTTCTACATAATCCATCAAACGCTCAAGAAGCTCCCTTGCTTTGGAAACTCCATCGGCTCTTCGCTGTTCTTTTGCCTTTATAAGGTGAGCTTTGAAGACATCTGGCTCCTCCACAGACTTCATGAATTCGACCATTTCATGCCGGCTCACCGATCCAGAGGGCAGTGACAATCGAAAGTAGACCGGGAACAGATCTGGATGACACACTCTAAGGTCCTTACGCCACTCCCTGAGCCAATCTGGACCGTAACCCATGCTTCCAACTTTCGGGAATAGACGCTCCATGAGCCCTTGGGCAATGGGCCTCTGCTTTTCCGGAATCTCACTTACCCAACTATTATGATAATCTTCTTCTGATTGGAGCTCCGCTTGAGAACGGTTATCGCTACTATGGCCGGCAAATCTATCTGGATTGGCACGTAGCACACTGTATAGGCTGGGAATAAATACTCGCAGAGCTTCCAACGCAATAAAATCTACTGGATTGACTTCTCCCTTCACTGCTGGGTATGTGACTGCCAAGGTATTGGAAAACCGAACGATATCGCGTGGAACCTGGATCAAGGAATCAATACCGTCGTAAAACACATTAACCCAATAAGATTGATCGAAAAGACCATCTGGTGTGTCGGCCAGAATTTCATCCAGTCGTCTGAATAGAGCAGCATGCAAAGCCACACGATCGACTGGTGGCAACTCGAAGGGAACCTGGATAATCTTTTCTAGATAACGCTCTCCAGGTAACCCACTTTGGTGTTTGATAGCTTCCGACGCTACTTCTCTATCGAAGGCAAGCAGATAGATAACATTTGGAAAATCAGCCAGTGCTTTTATTACCGTAAACAGTTGGCGGGTTTCTTCCGGGGTAAGACGATCAATGTCATCGACTACGATCAAAATCCGCTTCCCTGCCTCGTCGAGTATCTTGCAAATCTCTGATTTAAGCGCGGGCACGTCTTTCGGCTTTTTTTTGCCGAGCATTCCGATCAACTTTCCGACTTTACCGCCAGCCCCACCGGTCATACCAGAAAGATCAATCAGGCCACCAACACTCTCTGCAAAATCCCCAAGAAGGCCACCTAGTTTCTTAAACTTGTCGCTCTTGGCAGGAAGCACCGCCTGCAGCTGTCCAAGGAATGCTTGAGCCAGGTTCTCCTGACCCGAGAACCACCATGGATTAAACATTACGACAACAGGCTGTTCTTCTGTCGGACGCTGCTCCAAATAATGACGAACATAGCTAAGGACTGTGGATTTCCCGGAACCCCAGGGGCCATAAAGCGCCAGCACCAGACCCTCCTTGCCGGAATAGCGGCAAACGCTATCAGCGAGGCTACTTGCGAAAGGCGCGTGGCCGAAAAGGTCTTCCTTAGGGTCTGAACTGGGGCGATCGGCAGAAAGCGTATTCACTCGTCCTCCTGCCCAAAAATATTCATCTGTGGGCTGGGTTCTGCGACCTGAAGAACTTCACACCGATTCGGTTTAGGTAGTTCATAAACCTTAGTTTTCACCTTGTTGCCAGCACCTGGTTTATTGTCTTCTGCTTGCCTTAGCGCTTGTGACTTGTTGAGGACTAATAGCCTCCCTAGCAGCTGGTTAGAGATATCGTCCGGCCAGCCATATCTATATTTCTCATTTTCGGCCATTCCGGGAATTTCAGTAATGTCATAAGTCAGCTCAAATTCATTCCAACCGTATGCTTGCAAGACACCTTGATCAATCACTTTTGTTAATGAGCGTAGCTTTTCAATCAAGTCGCCCTGAATATCAGGGGAATGATAACTATTCATTAAGTCGGTTATACCCTTATCATTATTATTGCACCATTCGATGGCTAGTCTCTCCCAGGAACTTGCTGCTTCAACCGCCTCTTTTTCAACAAACCTATCTGGTAAAGGGAATGTTTCCACTGACTTAGAAAGCGATATGGTTAAAGTTGATCGTATACCACCGCCATATTTTTCAATCCACTTCTGAAAAAAGTTACTTAAACATATGGATAGCGTGTCAGGCCGATCAATTGACATCAAAACAACTTTGTTGGTGTAAATCCAACTTGAAGGGGCAAGAATTCCTAATGGATATTTAGTATTTTTCGAAAAAACAATACATTTATCATGAATTCGCAAGCGCTTGTACTGCGAAGCTCTATGATTCCAAAACTGCCACCATCGATCAATTAGCCCCTTATAGCTTTCCAATTCAACTTCATTTCTATTTGACTTCACTACAACATTTAAAAAATCATAAGCGACAGGCCACTTCGCCTCTATTTCTTTGAGATTCATATCCAGAATGTCAAGTGCATATCTTTTTTTCTTAATCAATGCATGGCCAGTTATATCTTCTCCTGAAAAATATGGCCTTAATAAACTGTCCTTTTCACTCAAGAGCTTGCCAAACCAACCATCTTTCTCTTCAAGTAAGAATGACTGGCCTTTGCCATTATGAATACCCTCAAATCCCCAAAATCCAGCAGTTAGTTTTTGTGGCTCCCATTCCTCTCCGTACTCAGCAGTAAGCCGTGGAGATATTCTTTCACAAACTACCCCATCTACTATTCTTGGCGAATTGTACTCTCCCTTTCGCATAACTACCTTCGATGCATGTACGCCGGCATCCCCAGGCCAATTTACCATTTTCTCAGCAGAATAGATCACGCCATATTTTGATATATAACCCAATCCGACTGGAATCGCATCACCTCGTGTGATACCAGCTGTTGCGAGCAAACCATAACCACCGTTTTCCCTAATTAGCTCTAAAGAGCGTCGATGAAATACCAGTGACAAATCAATTTTACCCGGCTTGCTATTCAGAACCATTTTGGCTTGCTGTTGCATTTTTGGGCCAAAGGTGGATTTCCAGCTCTTATTACCAAGAAAAGGAGGGTTTCCAACAAGGGCATCAAAACCCGAGTTAACGCGAGTAAATACTTCAGGAAACTCTAGTGACCAATGAAAAGCCTTTCTCTGAGGTTTTCCTTTGGGCAAATCCTGCTTCATCAATACATTTACTTTCTCTTCCAATTTTCTCCTAGCTTCGTCATCTCCCTCGAACGCCTGCCCAGCTTCAATGGAGATCATGGTGACGTCGACCTTCTTGTTTCCGGCATTTAACGTTTCTCCCACCAAGACATCTGCAACCAATTCTGTCAAATCCAACTTCTCTCTGGCTTGTTGATCCAGATGCGCCATCACTTCGACATCGCGAATGTCTAATATCGGACGCTGGCGCAGCTCCATCCGCAGCTCAATAGCTTCCTTCAGCGCTTTATCGATTTTTTGCGCAAACAGCTTTTTCTCGCTGCCTTTACCCACATTCATGTCAAGATAGTGCAGCTGATCCAGGTTAGTGATCCCCAGTATACTATCGCCATCGCGCAGATTATGGTCCAGGAATCCAAAGGGACGACCTTTGGCTAGTGTCACCAACCAAATGGAAAGTTTTGCCAGCTCAACGGCCAGCGGATTGACATCAACACCATAGAGACAGCGCTCGCTGATTAAGCGGCGCGCTGTAACGGAGCGTTCTTCGGCATCAGTAGTAAGAGGTTCGTGCGAACTAATCTGTTCAACAACCACACCGTCGGCTGTGATCGACTTGCCTTGGGCCTCAGCCAGGGCCCAGGCCTCCAGCAAGCGTTCCGCCAACCAGCGACAGACCTGCACCAAGAAGGCTCCCGAACCCATGGCGAGATCGCAGACCTTAAGATCCAATAGCTCTGAAGGGGATTTTAACTGCCAATCTTGCCGCTCATGGCCTTCGGCTGGACCAACATAGACAACCGGCTCCAGTGTTTCCTTGACGATAGATTCGGTCAACGACTTGGGCGTGTAGTGAGTACCCGTTTCACGGCGGTCACTACCCGTTGCAACCATAAAGGCTCCTTTCGGGTAAATCAGCGGATAGCCCCATGGATCAATGCGCAGGAAGTTGAAATAAGGTGCCAATCGATCGCGCAACTCTTGGTCGCCATGGCAGGCCGTCAGTAGCTTGTTTTGATCCGCATCAGTGATTGCTTTTTGAAAGCGAGATTTGATTGCTTTACTGCCAGTCCGCTCGGCAAGCAGCTTTTCGACAGCCTTGTCACCACTTAAGCGAGCATCTTCCAGCTCACCCCAGGTTACCCATGGCTGTTTTACTTTCTTACCTGCTTTTAATTCCAGTGTGACATCGCTAGCCCGCACCACCGTTCGCTCTAACAGGCCTTCGTAGACATATCCAATCTGCTCTACATCAAGTGCCCTATACGACAAGGTCCTTCCCTTGAAGAGCTGGATAGCCTCCAACAGTAACATAACTGTGCGGTTGTCGATTGGCAGGGGTTGAGCTTGGTCTTGTCGCCAATTTGTTCCTTTGGCACGCCCTTCCAGAAAAGGGAAGCGATCCGGGTCGAACAATGAACCGCCCAATGCAGGCATACGTAGCTTTTCGTGCTCCACACCACCATAGACGGCCCGAAAAATGGCAAGAAGTCGAGACCAGGCATCGCGACGTTGAGCCAATATCTCTTCAGAATGAAGGTCTGCCTGTTCACTTAGCTGCATACGCAGGGTAGAAACGGCGTAATAGGACTCGTATCGTTCATCCCCCAGCAGGAGTAAATCACGCTCTTCAGCACTCAACAGGAACACTAAGCGCATCATTACCGTCAAACTGGCCTCGTAAAGCTCCTCTGGCTCAACTTCGCGCAGCAGCTCACGACCTCGATCTTGATCTGCTTTGTCTAAGGCTTGCACAAGGACCTCGACAGCACGCCTTACCTGCTCTCCTAAGGCATCGGTGACTTCATCCTGGTGCTTGAGCGATTCGTCCAGCAGCGCAGGCAGCTGCTGGCTTGAATCCAGAAAAAACCTGCGGATACCCAGTAAATTGAGGAAAGCTTGGAGAGTTATAGGCTCTTGGCCCCACAAGCGCGAATACCAACTGGCATAGGTGGTGATTCCACCTTCTGGCGCATCAATGAGCATCCAGCGCTCACCGTTAGTCAGCAAACCCAAACGTACTTTTGAATTCCGGCATAGCCAGACCATCCGATCCACCGGGCTGGCAGCCCAAGCATCTTTCTTGCTTACTGCCTCAAGGTCGGTACCAGCTGAAAAAGTCTGAATCAGAAGACTTGGCAATTTATCCTCGGCGGTCACCACCGCATAGTCCGGTTCAATACTGACACCGTGCTCTGGCACCTTGATCTTAACATCAGCTGTCAGTTGGCTGGCCGGTTTCAGCACATCTCCATCATCATTTTCATCCAGCTCCAAGCCCTGTTTGAGTACCAGCTCAATCCACGCTTGATGCAACTCAGGAAATTGAGGGTCGTCGATATCTTGCGCTTCCCGCCACTCATCGTAGGCCTGACGCAATAACTTCTTTTTGTAAGGCTCAAGCTCATCCAACCCCTGAGGGAAATGTGTTTCTAGAACGGGCTCTGCCAGAAAAGGGCCCGAAACCTCAATTAATGACAACCATTCGCCGTGGGATTTTTTCTCAAACATGACTACTGCTCCTGCTTCACGCTTTCGACGAGTGACTCTGGTACCAACAGGACTACGGCGACAGGAAAGGTGTGCTCTGATGGTTCAGCAAAGCGCTTGGCAATGGTTTCGACTTCGCTCTCTCGTTCTTGGGGTATACGAGCCAACCTAGCTTCTAGCGCCTGTGTATCCCGTTTCAGCTGTGTACGCTCCACCTCGGTTAGCTCTTCAAACGTGAATCCCAGCTGTTCGGGCTGCTTCTCGTCCGTCAATTCCTTCCTTATCGTTCGTTCTAATTCATCAAGCACATCATTGATGTCCTTATTTTCTTTTTCCTGCTGAATACGCAAGGTATTCGCCAAAGTTTTAAGACGATCACTGGCTCTGCTGGACACCGCAGCCTGAATGGAACTCACATATCTATCAAATCGAGTTTGCAATGCGGCAGAGGTTGCCTCGCTAACCTCACAAGGGGATGACTCATCCAACCAACGGCGAACCTCACCTACACGGCTTTCCCGCTTAAAGTTGTTGTCAGCCAAATATCCACCCGACTCAATCAACTCTTCGTGTAGCCGATGATGGTTTCCACCGGTAATCACCAGTCGAGAAAGAACCACCACAGCTGGCACTTCTAATTGCTCATCCGGTAATGTCTTTACGGCTACCCGATGAAGCTTTTTAACGTCGCCTTGTGCCCAGACCTCAGCTCGCAACAAACGCAGACACATTTGTACTAAACGATGGTTCATGTGAACCAGCACAACGTCATCACGGCCCTTGGCAACCTGATGATCGAACGTAATGGGGCGTATTTGATGGGTATGTGGGTGCTCCAACCCTTCAGCACAGCGTGCCCAGGAACCGGCAAGTGACGGCATCTCGAATACAGTTCCAGAAGGAGCCCCAGGAAGGTCTATAGCCTTCAGTGCGGGTTTATCTGCCAAGCGTAAGCCGGTATCGACAGCGGTCTGGATACGATCAGGGGTGAGATGGAAATCGTCTTGTGTTTCGATCAGGCGGCTGTGCAGTTTCTCGATACGCTCTTTTAACCGCGCATCAGCACGCATATAGCGCTTGGCCGATGCCATCTTTCTCTCTGCGGCAGCCGTCTCAAGGTCTTTTCTTGAGCCCTCTAGTACTTGAGAGATCTGTGGTTCAATCAGGGCATTTACACTCCCCAGATCTTGCCGCATGGAATCAATCTTCCGGAGGGCTCGCAGAATATCCTCGGCATGACCACCGATGGCTCCCTTGGAGGTATCGGCATCTACTGGATGCCAAATAAAAACCTCTTTCTCTCTTTGGCCGTGACGATCAATACGACCGTTACGCTGCTCCATGACATTGGGGTTATATGGGATCTCAAGATGAATCAGATAGTTACAGTAATTCTGTAAGTCGATACCTTCTGAAGCCGCATCTGTTGCCAGCAAGATTCGAACATCGGATTGGTCGGGGTGCGTCTGAAACGATGCTTTGATGATCTCTCTGTCCTGATGATCCACACCACCATGCAATATAGAGAGGCGCTCCCCACCATAGCCGTGACCCGCCAGTATCTTGTGAAGCCAATCCAGGGTCGTTCTGTATTCAGTAAAGAGAATGACGCGCTTGTTGTTCCATTGAGCACCGTCTTTAAGGTGAGACTCCAACCAATCAAGTAACGCCTGTGCCTTACTGTCAAGCTGATTCATTGTTGCCTGCGCCCACTCCCGCATAGGTACCAAGAGCTCGCGCTGCGCTTCGGTTAACGGGGGAACACGACGACTAGCCTCTTCTACGGCCTCTGTTTGTGCAGACTCATAGCTTTGATCGTCAGCATAATCTTCTTGTGACTTGGCGATCACCTTACGAAGGATTCGTTCGCCAATGGCATCTTTCTTTTGCTGCTGCGGGGCTGCATGAATACTATTGACGTGCTTTTCTAACGTCGAAGCAAAAGCCGCAGGTGATGAGAATAACCGCTTTTTAAGCAAGTTATTGATGAATTTGGTGCCAAACTGCGCTTGCCCACCCTGTGCCGAATTTAGCCTTGACTCACCATAAGCCTCCAGCAACCGGTGAATCTCTCGCTCGCCCTCTGTGTAATCAATACCAAGCGCCTGAAGACTGCGCTTGGGATAAAGCGGATTACCTTCGTTATCGACCAGATCAGTCTTCAATCGACGAACCATGACCTGCGCCAGCTGAGCCTCTTCAGGCAGAACGTTTCGTGCAAAACGCTGATCATCCAACAACTCAAGAAGCGAAGTAAACGACTCGGTGTAGCCATTGTGGGGGGTAGCGGTCAGAAACAACCGGTGCTGGAAGTGAGGAGAGAGGGTGCGAATCAATTTAGTGCGCTGACTCTCTACAGCGTACTTTCCAGAGCCAGAGGGGGCGATGTTGTGTGCTTCGTCAACGACCAGAATGTCAAACTTACGGGGGAATGTAGGTTGTACTGGAAGGATATCGCGCAAGAGTCGCATTGCTTCGCCCCCCTTCATCCAGTCCATCGAACAAATAAGGCGCGGGAAGGATGTCCAAGGGTTGGCATGAATGCCTCGATCACGGCGCAGCTTTTTAACGTATTCGGTGTCGACGACCTTAAACTCTAGCCCGAACTTTTCGAGCATCTCAATTCGCCATTTCTCCTGCAGAGAGGCTGGGCAAACGACCATGACGCTGCGAGCCCTGTGGCGCAATAACAACTCCTGGATGACCAACCCAGCCTCAATGGTCTTACCCAAACCAACATCGTCGGCAATCAAGAGGTTGGCACGAGCCAGATCAATCGCCCTTACCAAAGGATCAAGCTGAAAGTCTTCAATACTGACGCCACTCCTGAATGGTGCTTGCAGAAAGCCTCTATCAGCATTGGTCGCAGCGCCCCAGCGAACAGCATCTAGGAATGCTTCAAGGCGCTCCGAGTCGTCATAACCGGTAATAGATGGAAGTCCCTTTCGCTCAATGACATGAGCGCCAGGCTCTATTTCCCAAACCACCTCAAGTTCTTCACCCAAGCCATCCTCATCAATGGAGGAAAGCTTGACGTAATGCTGCTTTTGAGTGCCCGCAACATCACTCATCCCTTGTATATCAGAAACAAGCCATTGCCTGCGCCGAACTTCTACCAACTGCCCCGGTTCTGGTATAGCTACTACAGCACCCATCCAATTACTCCATTCTGTATCGTGCTATTAAATAAATTTACCCAAAGCCTTTGATCAGATTACTTGCCTTAGCAGACTCCTGCCGATAATGGTCCCCAAGCGAACTGGAACCGCATTACCAATCATCTTACCGATGGGCGTCATCTCAACCTTGGAGCCTTTAGGTACAAATTGGTATTTCCGAGGGAATGTCTGGAAAAGTGCGGCCTCACGTAACGAAATCGCCCTGTCTTGCTCTGGATGGCCAAAACGACCATTTCCATAGCCATAGCACTGAGTGGTCATAGTTGGACTGGGCTGATCCCAGGACATCCGAGCATAAACACCGCTATATGAACGGCCTGAGGACTTCCTATGGCATGCTGCTCTAAGCTCTTCAGGCCACGACCACCATGAACCGCCTGGCTCTGAGGCCCTGATCCGCTGGAGGTTTAGAGGGCTTAATGCTGAAGATTTGTGCAAAGGATCCAAGGGATCTGACTCTCCCGCTGCGATAGCAGGCAGTGAGAAAATAGTGTCGGCTACAGTTTTATATGCACTTTGCTTGTGCGTAGGCTTAACGATCTCAACTGGACCTAATTTTGAGGCAAGCAGTACGTGGCGAGTGCGGCTCTGGGGAATGCCATAATCCGGACAGTAAACAGCATCAGCCCAAACGTGGTAACCCATGCCTTCCAACTCAAGTACAAAGTCATGATAGACCTCATGCTTGATAACATCTGGAACATTCTCCATGGTGACCAATTCAGGCTTCACCTGCCTGATTAAGCGCGCAAACTCATAAAGCAGCGGCCACTTTTTATCATTTCGGACATCTCGGCCCTGGGAGTACGTAGAGAACGGCTGGCAGGGCGCGCACCCAGCCAAGAGTTTGATATGCCCCTTAGGGTATAGCCCTTTAAGCTCTTCCGCAGTCAACGTAGATACGTCTTGATGAAGGAATTTAGCGCCCTTGTTATTCTTCTCGTAGGCAAATTTACAAGACTTTTCTATATCAAAGCCTGCAACCACGTTGATTTTTGACTTAATTAGGCCGTGTGTAAGGCCACCAGCCCCACAGAAAAGATCGACCGCAGATATCTCACGCCCCATGTTCTTCATCCCAAACTTCTAATAGCTCCCCAATTTCAACATCAAGATACTTACATAGCTTCTCAAGCACCTCGAATTCCACCCTTACAGATGTCTCCTGATAGAGCCTTGTAATAGTCCCCCGATTAATACCAGTCCCTCGAGCAACATCGGAAATCTTGAGTTTCCTTACCCCCATCAACTGGGACAAATGACATTTGATCATCTTTAACCTGACTGCGAATACAAACTATTTTGTAACATTATAATTATCTACAGGAGATCATTATAACTTTCAAAGGAAAAACATAACCAGAAATATCTGCCCCTATCGCATTAAATACAGGCACACCTGAGTCTCAGAAATCCTGCCACAGCATAGTCAACACGAAGGCATTCTAAATAATTCAGGTAACCCCAAAGAGTTTTTTGCATCAAGCAAGTAGCCGTAAGGGATTTGCTAAGCAATCAGTGGTTTATATTTTTTGGGAGGAGGGCAAATCAACGGGAACATTGAGCGAGAGTGAATTCTCTCCTGCATTTTATATGCCAACGTCCTCCAAACCCTTAATTTGATTTAACCGATTAACAGTAGCTATATGAACTCCGGCCCGAATCATTAGTGGCCTGGGCCGCCACTGAGCGGCGAGGCTTTCAAATTTTTCAGATGACGGAACGGCTACGGCTAGCACATCTGAACTGGATGCTTCTTTAACTGTAAGGAGCTGCCCAAGCGCTTCTCGAACAAGAGTATATTCCTGCGAAGACTTTGACCGAACTAACGACCCTTTTTTGGACTCAGCCCTTAAAGTTCGACCATTTTTTAGATCAGCAACCACATCTCCTCTGCCAGGGGATGAATGCACCAACAGGTCGTAGCTGTAATCCTTATGCCGATACATCCCTCGCCATTCTTTATCTTGCTTTACAAGACTCCACCCCATATCCCGCATGAAACTCTCAATTGGAAAGTGAACTGTGGTACCGGTGCGAATTTGTGCCCCATCAATAGCAACCTCCACCGTGGATACAACAAGGTCGCGCTCAAACAACCCAAAAGCAAGGCGAAGACTTACCTCTGCTTCTGGCATTTTGTTCTGAGGTAAGTCAGTCATTTTCTTCTAAGCCTTTCCCACTTGCCGTGTACTTTTGATCCTAAAACAGATCCTTCTATCCTCCGCGGAAAAGAACATTTCTTATGCCGATGCACCATATACGCTAAATAAATCAGAGGGGGCGGAATGAATCCCAGCTTAAATGTTTTCTGGTCTAATGGAATACCCATATTTTTCTGCCTGATCAATGAAGTTACTGATATTGCCTTCACCCCATTCAGTACTTACTGCAATTGTGGTGTCGGATAACTCAATAATCTCGCCATCTTTTATGAAATGCCTCTTATGGTTTTTATTTTCATATTTATCTACCACAACCTGAAGTTCATTAAATACTCCAATTGAGCCCTGTAAGCTTTTGGGGAACGCCGAAAGAAGCTCAATTTCTGTAATTTCTGGGTTATCCAAGACATATTGCTTTATCACAGCCAGTACCAGCCTGCCTTTACCATAGGTGTGGCTGTTGAAATTGTATTTTGTTGTATCTCGCCCGCTTTTTAGTGGCTCTTTACCTTTTTTGGCTGAATTATCTGGTAGCCCCTCATAATGGTTGAGCAACCTCTCAATTACATTTGCAGGTGTATCGAAGCCCTGCGCATGCTTTTCAAGGCGAGAATAGATTTCATGGGGAATTCGCACTACATGACTCATGACAAAAAATCCTTACATTATTTACATGTAACATTGTATCACAACACAAAATGCCTTGCAGTATTTTATTGAGCCCCTACAGCTTTCAACGACTATACCCCCCACCTTTGGACTAAAAGGGTACAAGCGACCCAGACCAATGGGCCGAACACCTCAAGGGTATCTTAAAAAGCCAAAAGGATGAGTTACTTCTTGTAGGAACCAGCATGGGCGGTTATGTACCCCTTGTGGCATTCCAGCAGATTTCAATCAAAGGGCTGCTTCTACTCGCTTCAGGCCTGTATATCCCTGGTTACCGAAAGCAGGTGTATCAATCGAAAACGATGATAGAAATTGTTCATGGCTGGAGTGATGACGCCATTCTAGTAGAGAGTTCGATAAAGTTATCTCAAAGCTGTGATTGCAGACTTCACTTGATCTCTGGTGATCATTGATTGAATTCGTCCATTCACGAAGCAGAGGCACTATTCAACAATTTGCTGAATAAAATTGAGTGTAAACCCTAAATCAATCGAAAAACCAGAACACTGTAGTTCCACCACTTTCCATAAACCTGATCAAAAGTGAGCCCTAAGAGCCCACCCTGATCAAAATACAGAAAAAACCGATCGATAACTTGAATGATCGTTATCAGCTATAGAATTCACAAACTTTATTAAATTCACAAACTTTATCAAAACGCTCACAAACTTTATTCAAAT